>CABQJU010000007.1:0-74125 GCA_902464575.1 uncultured Collinsella sp. | reverse complement strand
GGGTCAGCCCGTGGGAGGCCAGGGCGCCGCTGACCGGTGGACGGCACCGAGCCGTGCGCTTGAACTGAGAAGGGGGAGGCCTCGCGGCCTCCCCCTTTTTTGCGTTTACCGGGCTTTTGTCTCACATAGTAGCTGTGTTTTATAACCCTCGTTTGTCGCATCTTCTGCGAACGGGCTACAATAACTTAGTCTGTGCGATATGGAGGTGAACATGGCTGAAGCTGGTATCGGCGTTGATATCGTCGAGATTTCCCGCATGAAATCAATTCTTGAAAAGACGCCGTCGTTTGCTCGGCGTGTGTTTACCGAAGAAGAGCGTGCGTATTGCGATGCATCATCGCGTCCCGCTGCTCACTATGCGAGCCGCTTTGCTTCGCGCGAGGCGGTACTTAAAGCTCTCGGCACGGGTTTTAGTCAAGGCGTGGGTCGCAAGGATGTTTCGGTTACGCGTGATAAACTCGGCAAACCGAAGGCGCTGCTTTCGGGCCGTGCTCTCGAGATCGCTCAAGAACTGGGTGTTGTTGAGGTCGCTCTTTCCATTACGCTTACAGGAGACTTGGCCGTTGCGAATGCCATCGCGATTACCGAAGATGCTCGGCCTAAGCCAAAAGAGGAAAAGGTGAGCACCAAGAAACGCGTAGCGCAGACATTTAAAGAGGCTCGCTCTGTTTTAGATGAGCTTGAGCAGCTGCAGAATTCAGCATTGACGGAGCACCTGGGCGATGCTTCGCAAGATACGCTAGGAGCATAGATGAAACCGGTTTTGAGTACCGAAGAAGTCGTTCGTCTCGAGGATATCATCGAACGCGAAGGGACTTCGAAGGCCGAGCTTATGGAGCTAGCGGGTGAGTTTGCCGCCAACGAGGTCTTGAAGCTCAATCCCGATCGGGTTCTCGTTCTGGTCGGTTTTGGTAATAATGGCGGCGACGGTTGGGTTGCCGCCGATATCCTGAGCCATAAGGGTGTGGACGTGGATATCGTTTCTCCGGTTGAGCCGGATGAGATTCCTGCTGCTCTGGCACGTCATGTTGCTCGTCGTACTGCCGGCCGCGATGTGCACGTTTGCGTCGGCCCCTCGCGTGACGAACTCGAGGTTTTGATCGATAAGGCCGATGTTGTTGTCGATGCCATTTTTGGTACCGGTTTCCACGGAAATCTGCGTGCGCCGTTCTCCATCTGGATTCCTACGGTCAATGAATGCGCCGATTGTGTCGTATCCATTGATGTTCCCTCGGGCCTGAATGCCGAGACGGGCGTTGTTGATGACGACTGCATTCGTGCCGAGCATACGGTGACGATGATTGCGCCCAAGATTGGTCTGTATAGCGCTGATGGTCCTGAGTATGCTGGCGATTTGATCTGCGGCAATCTTTACGACCGTCTTGACGAGGTCATCGATGATGTCGACCACGCCGCCGAGATTGTCGAGCCCGGTGACTTAGTTGATTACTTTGCTCCACTACCTACGAATATCGATAAGTATTCCCGTGGCTCTGTGCTTATTGTCGCCGGATCTGCGCAATATCCTGGTGCTGCCATTATGGCGGCCAAGTCTGCAGCTCGCGCGGGTGCTGGTTACGTGGCAGTCGCGGCTCCTGACGCCTGCGCCAATCTTATTCGCATGGCACTTCCTTCGATTCCCGTCTTTGCTATTCCGTCTGATTCCCGCGGCTCCTTTGGCGCCGCTGCGCGCATGACGGTGTGCGAGATTGCAAAGAAGTACAGCTGCGTACTGTGCGGTCCCGGTATGACGACATCTGCCGGCGCTATGCAGGTGGTTTCGGGCTTGCTCGAGCTTGATGTGCCGCTTATTTTGGACGCCGATGCACTCAACTGCCTTGCTAAGATTGCCATTGACGGTATTGATAGTAATCCCGAGATGTATCGTCGCGAGCAGCCGTTGGTTATGACGCCGCACTATCGTGAGCTTTCGCGTCTGGTTGCCGGTGACGAGGTGAACGACCTTGGTACCGCGATTGCGGCCGCGCAGAAGGTTGTCTGGGCTGCAGGCTCTGACAATCTGGTGGTCATTGCCAAGGGGCCGACGACGGCTATCTGTGGCGTTGAGCGTGTGCTGCTGCCGCTCTCGGGTCCGGCTTCTCTGGCAACTGCCGGTTCGGGTGATGTTCTCGCGGGTATTTTGGCCGGCACGCTTGCCACCATGCGCGACGAGATGGATCGTTGGGAGTTACTGTATTCGTACGCCGTCGCACTTCACAGCTACGCCGGTTTTGCCGCGGCGACGGAGTATGGTGAGAAGAGCGTCATCGCGACCGATCTTATCGACTTGATCGGTCCGGCCATGGAACTGGCGGCAAAGGATGTGCTCGAAGATCTGGGAATCATGGACGAAGGGTCGGATGACTAATCATGAATAAAGCCGATTTGACGCGCTGGTCCTGGGTCGAGATCGACCGCGGGGCGCTCCGTCGCAACACGAGGGCCTATAAGAACTTGCTGAATCCACGTCAGCGCCTGTGCTGCGTGGTCAAGGCCGATGCTTATGGTCATGGAGCTGTTGAGTGCGCCAAGATCATGTATTCGGCCGGTGCCGACATGTTTGCCGTGGCGACGGTTAACGAGGGCGTTGAGCTCCGACAGGGCGGGATTACGAAACCCATCCTCATCCTAAGCGAGCCGCCTATCGAGGCCATTCCGACGTTGCTCGAGTTTGATATCATGCCTTCGGTCTATACGTCTGATTTTGCTCTTGCGTATGGCGAATGTGCCGTCGCGGCGGGCAAAGTGGGCAAGTATCATCTCGCCATCGAGACGGGCATGAATCGTATCGGCGTTCACTACACGCAGGTGCTCGACTTTGTCCGCGGTATAAATTTCCATCGCGGTATTCAGTGCGACGGCGTATTTACGCACTTCGCCACGGCCGATGAACCTTCGGGCTGGGACTACAAGCTGCAGTGTCAGCGCTTTACCGAGGCCGTTCAGGCCATTAAGGATGCGGGTTTTGAGTGCGGTATCGTGCACTGCGCCAACACGCCGTCCTCGATGCTCGACCCCTCGATGCATTTTGATATGATTCGCGCCGGCGTTGGCTTGTATGGCATGCAGCCGTGCGAGCTGAGTGGCCGCGTGATGCAGCTTGATCCCGTTATGAGCGTCCATGCGCGCGTGACGCGCGTGGCACACCCTGCGATGGGTGAGGGCGTGGGCTACGGTTTTACCTACCGCGTACCGCGTACGCGCGTTCAGATCTGCACGCTGCCGATCGGTTATGCCGATGGCCTATCGCGTACGCTTTCCAATCGTATGGATGTGCTGTATCGCGGCGAGCGTGTGCATCAGGTTGGCAATATCTGCATGGACCAGTTTATGGTCGCCATTCAGTCCAACCCGGCACACGAGATTCCCGAGGCCGAGTATGGTGACGAGATGATCATTGTCGGCCGCGATGGCGATGCCGAGATCACTATGGACGAGATGGCCCGACTGCGCGGAACGATTAACTACGAGGTCGCCTGCGGCTTTGGCATGCGTCTCGACAAGGTCTACGTGTAGGAGCCGCTATGGGCGTCATGCACATCCCCGGCCATACCCATCAGGCACCACGTGAGGTCGCACTCGAGGAAATTGAGGCCGTTCTGGGCGATTGTCACCTCTGCCAGCTCTACCAGTCGCGTCACAATGTCGTGTTTGGCGTGGGAAACCCCCGCGCTCGCGTGATGTTTATTGGTGAGGCGCCGGGCCGCAATGAGGATTTGCAGGGCGAGCCCTTTGTGGGGGCGGCAGGCGAGGACCTCAACGGCATTTTGTCGCTGGCGGGCCTCAAACGCGAAGACGTCTACATTGCCAACGTGCTTAAGTGCCGCCCGCCGGGAAACCGCAATCCGCGTCCCGAGGAAGTGTTGGCTTGCTCGCCGTTTTTGCGTGAGCAGATTCGAAGCATCTGGCCCGATATTATCGTGACGCTCGGCAACCCCGCGACGCACTTTGTGCTTAAGACCGAGATTGGCATTACTAAGCTGCGCGGCAGGTTCCACCAGATGGGGCATTTTGTAGTAATGCCCACGTTCCATCCGGCGGCGGCGCTGCGTAATCCGGCGTGGCAGGAGCTACTGGAGGAAGACTTTAAGATGCTGGGCGACTATCTGGAGCGGCATCCCGCGCCAGAGGGTGCCTCGGAATAATAAGGAGCATATATGTCCCTGGAGCGCCTGGGGGTAGGTACTTACAAAACGACTTGCGCTGCCGATACGGAGTACTTTGGCGAGCTAATTGCACCGTGCCTTGAGGACGGCGATGTGCTCATCCTGACCGGTGGCCTGGGAGTGGGCAAAACTCACTTTACCAAGGGCGTCTCGCGCGGGCTGGGCGATGAGCATATGGTTACGAGCCCTACGTTTGCGCTCATGGCCGTTCACGATCAAGGTCGTATTCCGCTGTTTCACTTTGATCTATACCGCCTGGAGCATGCCTACGAGCTCGAGGATACGGGCATTTTCGATGTGCTGGGCTATGAGGGTGCTTGCTTGCTGGAATGGGGCGAACAATTCCAGGACGAGCTGACGGATGAGTATCTTTCGGTGACGCTCAAGCGTGATGAGGGCGACAGCGATGTGCGAACGATAACGCTCGAGGCACACGGTGACCGCGCAATGGAGCTTTCCCATTTGATTGATAAGGCTGTACAAGATGAGCTTGCATAACGACAACGCGCTGGTGGTGGCGCTCGATACCTCGACCGACATGCTTGCCTGCGCGGCAAGCTGGATTGATGGGCAGACGGGCGAGACGAAGCTCGTGAGTGGCGACCACATGTGTCGCCGTCACGCCAACGTTGAGCTCGTGAATACCGTTGATGGCGTGCTGGCTCAAGCCGGTCTGGATCGCAGCGATGTTGGTTACTACGTGGTCGGCCGCGGCCCGGGGTCGTTTACGGGTGTGCGCATCGGCATCTCCACTGCCAAGGGCCTCGCGCGCGGTGCCAATGTTCCACTGCTGGGCGTGTCGACGCTCGACGCTTGCGCTTGGACGGCGTGGAAGGCTGGCGTGCGCGGCAAGCTTGGTATCTTGGCCGATGCCATGCGCGGTGAGGTATATCCGGCACTATATATGCTGGGCGATGAGGGTCCCGAGCGTCAATTTGAGCGCGAACACGTGGTCAAGGCCGCCGTGGCGCTCGATGAGTGGCGCCGAGCAGCGGACTGGGACCAGGTTCAGCTGACCGGTGACGGTCTCGTGCGCTATGGCAAGCTGCTGGGTGAGGACGAGACCGCCCGCTGCGTGGAGCGCGACCTGTGGTGGCCTTCGGGCGAGGGCTTGCTGCTCGCGCACGCTGCGGGTGACGGCGATCCGGCTCGCGTCCTGCCGATTTACACGCGCCTTTCGGATGCCGAGGAAAACGAGCGCAAGCGTCTTGGTCTTGCCGAGAGTGCGCAGAGCGAAATTACGGGCGTTGCCGATGAGCTCGCCGGTCGTCATCTGCAGTTCCGTCCCATGGGCGCGGCGGATGCCGAGGGCGCGAGCGCGCTAGAGGCTGCCTGCTTTGAAGGTGCCGGACACGAGGCGTGGACGCCGGGCATGTTCCTGTCCGAACTGGGCGAGGACGTCGCTGCGCCGCGCAGTTGGTGGGTGGCACACGACGACGGCAAGCTGCTGGGCCTTGCCGGCGGTATGGTCGTGGACGGTGATGTGCAGATTCTGGATGTCGCCGTCGACTCGGCACATCGCCGTGAGGGCATTGCCCGCAAGCTGCTGTCGCATGTGAGCTATGATGCCCAGATGCTCGGCTGCACCACGGCTTCGCTCGAGGTCGAGGACGGCAACGAGGGCGCGATTGCGCTCTATGCCGCTCTGGGCTTTACCGAGGTGGGTCGTCGTCGTGGCTACTACGGTGTCGGCAAAGACGCCATCGTCATGACGGCCCCACTTCCCCTCGTACTTCCGGTCGATAACGCCTCGCCCGAGCCGACGGCAGCCGAGCAACGCGTATGGCCGCTGCCTGCGCCTGGGCGCTCCGAGGGGGAGCGCGCCGAAATTGAGCGCCGCCGCCTGGTGCTCGCTATCGAGAGTTCCTGCGACGAGACGGCCGTGGCGATTATCGATGCGGATGGCAATATGCTGGCCAACCAGGTGTCGACACAGATTGATTTTCATGCCCGCTTTGGCGGCGTGGTGCCCGAGATCGCCTCGCGCAAACACGTTGAGGTGATTGTGAGTGTCGTGGATGCGGCGCTCGAGGATGCCGCAGCATCGCTTGGTCTTGAGGGTGGAGCCATTGCTCCCAGCGAGCTTGCCGCCGTGGGCGTGACACAGGGTCCGGGCCTGGTGGGCGCCCTCGTGGTGGGCGTTGCCTTTGCCAAAGGCTTTGCCTACGCTGCCGGTAAGCCGCTCGTATGCGTCAACCATCTGGAGGGGCATCTGTTTGCCAACCTGCTGGCGCAACCCGACCTCAAACCGCCGTTTATCTTCACGCTTGTCTCGGGTGGGCACACCATGCTCGTGCACGTGAAGGCATGGGGCGACTACGAGGTGCTCGGTGAGACGCTCGACGACGCTGTGGGCGAGGCCTTCGACAAGGTAGCCAAGGCGTTGGGTCTGGGCTATCCCGGTGGCCCCATCATTTCCAAGCTGGCCGAGACGGGCAACCCCAAGGCGGTCGATTTCCCCCGTGCGCTTAACAGCAGGGGAGACTATCGCTTCTCGCTTTCGGGCCTTAAAACCGCTGTGACGCTCTACATTGAACAGGAGACCAAGGCCGGGCGCACGATCCACCTGCCCGATCTGGCAGCTTCGTTTGAGGCAGCTGTCTTTGACGTGCAGTACAAGAAGGCCAAAAACGCATTGCACGCTACCGGATGCAAGGAATACTGCATCGGTGGCGGCGTCTCGGCCAACCCGCATCTGCGCGAGATGATGATCAAGAAGCTTGGACGTCAGGGGATTCGCGTAACGGTGCCGCCCTTGTCTGCCTGTACCGATAACGCAGCCATGATCGCGGAGGTCGCTCGCCGTAAATTCGACCGAGGTGAAATCTCGCCGTTCGACGTCGACGCCGATCCAAACATGACGCTGTAGCTGGTACGGCGCGGTCCCCGGACGGAGGGGCCGGATATAAGGTTTCCTGCTCTACAGTCCTGCGCAAAGAAGGCCACATTAAGTGGCCTTCTTTGCGTGCGGAACTCGCGATAAACCTTATATCCGGCCCCTCCGTCCGGGGACCTTTCTGTATCGATATAGCTTCTGGGCTGGTTTGGCGTCGACAACGTCCAGCAAGGTTAACAAGCCAGCGTCGAATTTCCGGCGTTCTTTAGCTGAAAGAAAAAGTTGGCGTGCGGAGCTTTGCCCCGCATTTGGGATGGGAGCCCCTGAGAGCCGCGGGAGCCGGGCGGCGCATATGAACTTTATCGCGAGCTCCGCACGCAAAGGAAAGCACTTAATGTGCTTTCCGTCTTGCGCAGGACTGTAGAGCAGGAAAGTTCATATGCGCCGCCCGGCTCCCGCGGCTCTCAGGGGCATCTCTCATGCAAAAACTGTCGTGGGGTAAAGTCCGAGGTCAGTGGCGTTTTATACCGAGAAATCCAAAAAAGTTGAAAATTCATTACAAATTTGCGTTGACTTTAGGTAACTAAAGTTTCATACTCCTTTTCAACCACTGGGGGATGTGAACACGCACGGATCGTTCGCATCATGATTGAAGAGGATTTCTTAGACATGTTCACGCATCAGCTAAACATTATCAGCGTAGTAATTATCTGATGCGGGTTAGCACATACAGCTAGCCCGTACGATAACGGGCGGCTGATGAAGATGAGGGCCGTCGAGCGCAACCGACGGCCCTCATTTTTTATGTCTGAGAAGTTCTTTTTAGAGGAGGAAATGACATGAACGGAGTTTTGCTCATGGTTGTGACCGCGGCGGTGCTCGCCTGCGGCTATCTGGGCTATGGCCGCTGGCTGGCCAACAAGTGGGGCGTTGACAAAGAGGCCCTCACGCCGGCCAAGCGCATGAAGGACGGCAACAGCTTCTCGCCCGTCTCCGCCTTCACTGCGTTCTCGCACCAGTTCAGCTCGATCTGCGGTGCTGGCCCTGTTACGGGTACGATCGTCGCCATGGCCTTTGGCTGGCTGCCCGTCGTGCTCTGGGTCCTCGTCGGCGGCATCTTCTTTGGCGCCGTCCACGACTTTGGTGCCCTGTACGCTTCGATGAAGAACAACGGCAAGTCGCTCGCTCAGCTCATCGAGAAGTACATCGGCAAGACCGGCCGTCGCCTGTTCCTGCTGTTCTGCTGGCTGTTCTGCATCATCGTCATCGCCGCCTTCACCGACATGGTCTGCAAGACGTTCATGTTCACCCCGGCCGTTGACGCTTCTGGTGCTGCTACCGGTGCCATCGACTTCACCAAGTCCTATGCCGCCGGCTGCGCTGGTACCATCTCCATCCTGTTCACCTTCGTCGCTATCGCCTTTGGTTGGGCCCAGAAGAAGTTCAACCTCACCGGCGCTGCCGAGTTCGTCACCGGCGTTATCCTCATGGTTCTCATGTTCGCCGTCGGTATGCAGTTCCCGGTCTACCTGGATAAGTTCCAGTGGTTCGCCGTCGTCATGGTCTACCTGGTCTTCGCTGGCGCTATGCCCATCCAGATGCTCAAGACCCCGCGTGACTACCTCACTTCCATCATGATGATCGTCATGATCGTCTGCGCTGTCCTCGGCATCGTCGTCCTGGGTGTCAACGGTCAGGCCACTATCACCGCTCCGGTCTTCACCGGCTTCTCCACTGCCTCCGGCATGATGTTCCCGGTCCTGTTCGTCTCCGTCGCATGCGGTGCTCTCTCCGGTTTCCACAGCCTCGTTTCTTCCGGCACCTCTTCCAAGCAGGTCGAGAAGGAGCAGGACGCCGTCAAGGTCGGTTACGGTGCAATGATCGTCGAGTCCTTCGTTGGCATCCTTGCCATCATCGTCGCCGGCATCATGTTCTCCGATATGAACACCGCCGGTACTGGCGCTCTCAACGCCGGTGTCGCTTCCACCCCGTTCCAGATCTTCGCCGCCGGCATCTCCCGCGGTATGCAGGCCTTCGGTGTTGACGGCACGCTCGCTACCGTCTTCATGACCATGAACGTCTCCGCTCTGGCCCTGACCTCGCTCGACGCCGTCGCCCGCATCGCCCGCACCTCGTTCTCCGAGTTCTTTGCCCAGACCAACGACGCCCTGGCCATCGAGTCCAAGGCCGGCTACATGAAGGTCCTCGGCAACCCCTGGTTCGCCACGGTCGTTACCCTGCTTCCCGGTCTCGCTCTCGCTTTTGGTGGCTATGCCAACATCTGGCCGCTCTTTGGTGCTTCCAACCAGCTGCTCGGCGGCATGACCATGATCACCCTCGCCGTGTTCTGCAAGTGCACCGGCCGCAAGGGCTGGATGCTCTACGTGCCCGTCGTCTTCCTGCTCTGCTGCACCTTCACCTCGCTGGTCCAGAGCGCCATGGGCTGCATGACCGCCGTCCAGGCCTACGGTTTCTTCGGTACCATCCCGGCTACCGCCACCACGGCCGCCGTCTCCGTCGCCGCCACCAAGGGCCTGCAGCTCGTCTTTGCCGTCCTGCTGATGGTCCTGGGCCTCATCGTTGCCGTCAACTGCCTCAAGGAGTTCTTCGGCAAGGAGGCTGGCTCCATGCCTGATGAGGAGCCCGAGTGGTCCGATATGGGCAAGGCCGAGTACGGTCGCGCCGCTGCCGCTGAGGCTCCTGCCGACGCCGAGGCCGCCAAGGCCTAGTCGGTCGGACGGGTTGAATCTCCCATCCATTTGACTCGGAAAGACCGGGTCCGCGACTTCGCGGGCTCGGTCTTTTTTCATGCAAAAGCGGGTGACGCTCGAGTGTTCTCGCAGATGTTTTGCGTGGATAAGGGCGCGCGTTGTACCATATAGACGTATATGTGTACATATGAAAGGGGCCCCGTGGCCAAGACGGTATATTCCGATAACCAAAATAATGTCGATGCCCTGGCTGAGCGTCTGAGCAGCCAGACATCGCTTTCTGCTGAGCGTGCCAAGCTGGTTGCCTACGACCTGCTTTGCCGCAAGGCGCTCAAGATCAAGTCGAGCGCGCTGGCGCAAATTTTCCGCTCCGTCGATAAGGAATGTGACACCAAGGCGATGCGCGATGAGCTTATCGCGGCAAATATCGTGACCAAGATCGAGGGTAGCGGCATTAACGGGCGCCCGGCGTTCTATACCATCAATGCCGAGATCCGCGATGCCCAGGAGCAGCCTGCCGAGTCCGTCGAGGATTTTGTCGTCGAGGATCCCGCTGACGTGCCTGCTGTGGAAGAAGTTGCCCCGCGTGAGCATGTCGATACCGATGAGTTGCTCGATGAGAACGTCGTGCGTGCCTTTACGGCCAAGGCAGGACGCGGCGGTTTTGGCGGGGGTGGCAAGCGCGATGCGCAGCGCCGCGCCCAGCAGGAGCGCTTCCGTCGCGCCGTTGCTCGAAAGGGTGAGACGGATGCTGAGGCTGTTGAGACCGAGGTTGCCGCTGAGTCGCAGGAGCCCGCGAAGGAACAAAAGCCCGTGGAGGCCCAAGAGCCCAAGCGTCGTCGCGGTGCTCACTTCAAGGCTGCGCAGCAGGATGTCGCGCGTGAGGTTGAAGAGCCTTCCGAGGTTGCAGACGATGTTGAGGAGTCTGCCAAGAGGGCTCCGGGTTCGTGTCGTCCCGGCCGCGGTTTTGCAGGGCGCGCGTATCCCGTAAAGCGTCAGGAGAAGGGCGAGCCGGCTTCGACCGCTCAGGCCGATAAGGCCGAACAAACCGAGAAAACCGTTGAGCCGGCGGCTCGCGAGCAGCAACCTTCCGAGTCGCAGCCTGCGGCTGACACCGAGGTCAAAGTTCAACAGTCCGCTGATAAACAGGCGGGGGAGAGCGCTTCGAGCAAGCCCCGCCGTCGTCGTCACCGTGGCGGACGTGGCTCAAATGCCGAAACCGTGGCCGAGAAGGCGACAACGCAAAACAAGGATGTGAAGGCTGAGACCCCGGTGGAGCAGCCCAAGCGCCAGCCGGCGAAGGGGGACAAGCCTGAACGTTCGCAAAAGAGCTCGTCCGCGCCAAAGCAAGAGCGCAAAGCTCAGGCAGATTCCAAGCACAAATCCCAGGCGCAGCCCAAACCGACTGCAAACGATGCGGCCGCCCAGCAGCCTGAGCAGCCCGCTCATGGCGAGGTTTCGGCGTTTGCTCTGGCCCGTGTCCTGGGCAGGCAGCTGCTCAAGGTCGTTCCCACGCCAATGGCGCTCTCCAAGATTAAGGAGCAGCAGACACAGATCGTAAAGGTCGAGGGCAAGGACGGCAAAAAGGCTCCGCAGCGCACTCAGCACAACGAGATGTCCAACCGCAAGATTGCCGAGGAAATCGCAATCATCCAGGCTTGGATCGAGCAGAACCGAGGTGCCGATACGCCGGTTGCCTCGCGCCGCCAGCGTGCCTACCAGATCTTTAACGACGAGAAGGCTTTTGACGGCAAGCACGGTGAGCGCTTGATCAGGCGTATGACCGAAAAGGGCATCAGCATGCAGGCGATCAAGGTCGCCCCCAATCGCCCCGTGCACTTTACGGGCTTCTTTACGCTGGGAGCCGACAAGCCGTTCATTATGGTCGAGAACCTGGACACCTACGACGAGATCGTCAAGCTGCTGCGTGGCCGCAAGCACGCCAAGCTCTTTGGCATCAAGGTGGGCGGCGTGATTTTTGGCGGCGGATGCAAGGCGAGCGTCTCGCATGCCTTGGACGATTATCTGGCCGAGATTGGCTATCGCTTTAACTACGTCTACTACGTAGGCGATATCGATCGCGAGGGCGCGCGCATCGTCGAACAGGCTCGCAATGCCAATGTGGTTGAGATTCGCCTGCATGCCGGCATGTACCGCGCCATGCTCGCCGAGCATAAGCGTCGCGTGAAGGCCGGCGGCGAGTGCGAGCCCGCGGCTGCCAACCAGGGCGTGCCGCAGAACCTGGCAGCGACGATCAAGGATCTGCCCATGGTTACGCGCGTGCAGTTCCGCAACGTGCTACGTGAAGGCGGGCGCATTCCGCAGGAGATTCTGATGACCGCAGACTATCGGGATGGCGACTCGGGAAGCTTCGACCGCATGCTGAACAATTAGCTCCGCCGTTCTACCGAACGGCGGTCTTCTTGACGCTGCGAGGGGCCCTGGCACGGCAATCTGACGTTCAACTTCGGCGGCGCGACCAGAAGGTCAGCGCCGCCTTGTTTCACGTCACCTTGCCATACCAGGGCCCCTCTCGCTGTCACGTCCAAAACATCGAGGTTAAGTGGCCTCCTGTTCGTGCGGAACTCGCGACAAACTTAATGCCCGGCCCGTCGGGGCCACACGGCACGTTGTAGAAGGCGGCTCGCTTTTCGGAATTGGGCTGATATTTCAAGATGTAAGACGCTCTTGGTCCTAATGGGCTTGGGGCGCCTTCGCGTTTCCTCAGCTCTGCACCCTTGCGGGTTCGAATCCCTCCGCTTGCCCACAAGAAAGCGCCCTGGGCCGTTATGGGCTCAGGGCGCTCAATTTTAATGGCTGGGACGGAGGGATTCGAACCCCCAACAGCCGGCACCAAAAACCGGAGTTCTACCGTTGAACTACGTCCCAATGTGCGGTGTTGCCCAAAAGCAACTCGTTTAGTTTACCTAATCTGCGAGGGCATCGCAAACACCATCGAGCAGGCGTACGGCGAGTGTCTGCGCGTCGCTGGCCGTGAAAGTGCCGTTGTAGCGCGTCATGCCCGTGAGCTCAATGCGAATGCGAGCTGGCTTCTGCTGCGCGGCGACATTGGCGGTGCGGATGCGCTGGGCCAGGTTGTGGCACTCGGCGAGGGCGATCGTGGCGCGCGGCGCTGCATCTGCGGGCAGCTCATCGCTTGCGATCTCGAGCACCAGGTCAACGTCGGTTGGGACCTCGGAGTCGCAGAGCATCATGCCGCTGTTGTCGGTCGTTGCCGTGGCGATATTCCACATGCGCGACGCAACGCTGCGTGCGATGGGGTCCTCGCCGATAACGGCAATCTGGAAGCGCTCGAGCACGTTGGCGGCGCGAGCAAAACCGATACGGGACTCGGCTTCGGTGACCGAGGGCTTGCCCTCCCACACATGGTGCAGGCGGTTGATGTAGGCGTAGGTGTCCTGGAAGGCCATGCCGTCGGCAAACAGGCCGACATTTTCCTGGAACTGCTGCAGGGCGGCCTCGGTATGCGGACCAAAGTAGCCGTCGTCTTCGCCACAGGCAAAGCCCAAAACGTTGAGAGCGCGCTGCAGGGCCTGCACATCGGCGCCATGGAAATTGGGCATGCGCAGATAGAGAGTGCGGTCGCCCAGCTTATACGAAGCGTCTACAAGGGCGCTCCAGCAGGGGATATCGACGGCATGACCGGCAGCAAGGCCGCTGTCGAGCCTGAAGGTGCTGACGGCCTGCTCAGTGGTGGCTCCAAAGTACTTGTCGGTGACTTCGGCGGCATCAATCGTGTAGCCGAGCTGCAGGAGACGAGACTGCACGTCCTCGACGGCTGCTCCTTGCATGCCCGTTGTAATAGGTTCCATGAACGAACCCCTTTCGGCGTACCATTCGTACTATTTGAGCGTCTGTCGGATAGACAACGCAAAGGGATGCATAAACATGCACTCAACAGTGTAGCAAGTTGTGCCTAAATACGCTGCTGACAGGTTTTATAACCCCCGTTAGTTAAGACGCTCCACAAAGAAATCTGCCATGGAGAGGAACAGCTCGCGTGCGTGCGGATCAAGCTCAACGTTCTCGATGGCCGCTTTGGCCTTAGCGGTCAGGTCGAGCGCGTAAGTGTGGGCGTAATCGATGGAGTCGGTCTCCTGGAAGATCTCCACGGCGCGTGCGAGCTGCGCGGGATCATCGGTGCCCGAGGAAAGAATCGCCTCGACCTCGTCGTGGCGGCGCTCATCAGAGAGGGCGTGTACGGCGACAAGCGTGCGCTTGCCCTCGGTGATGTCGGTGCGGAAGTCCTTGTTGGCGGCTTCCTTAGTGCCGACAAGGTTGAGCAGGTCGTCCTGAATCTGAAAGGCAAGGCCTGTGTGCAGGCCAAAGGCGCGCAGCGCTTCGATTTGCTCATCGCTGCCGCCGCCGATAATGGCTCCGGCGGCAAGCGGCGTGGCTCCGCTGTAAAACGCGGTCTTGTGCGTCGCCATGTCCAGGTAGTCATCAACCGAGATATCAAAGCGCCCGTCACGGACCCAACCCAGGTCGAGCGCTTGACCCTCGATGGTGCGGACGATCATCTCGGTAAGCTCGTGGAGCACGCGCAGCTTCACGTCGGACTCCAGCGTGGGGTCGTCGAGAACCGTCTTGGTGACCATAGTGAGCGCCAGGTCGCCGCAATTGATGGCAAGGCCCGTGCCCTCGGTAAGGTGCATGCAGGGCTTGCCTCGACGAAGCTGTCCGTTGTCGGCGATGTCGTCGTGGATCAGCGCGCCCGACTGGAAATGCTCGATGGCTGCCGCGGCGCTGCGGGCGCTCTCAAAGCTACCGCCCACTGCGGTTGCGGCGAGCATACAGATAAGCGGGCGGTGGCGCTTGCCGGCGTTGGCCGTAAAAGCCGAGAGCGGCGCATACAGGTAGCGCTCGATATCGGCAGAGGTCGCCTGTCCGTCAAAGAACGTGGCCAGATAGTCGTTAATCTGGTCAAAGTGCTGGGCTAAAAAGCTGGTAAACGGACTGGACACGGGTTCTCGCATTCTTTCTGAGGTTGCGTTGATGCAATATGCAGACAACATATTGCCACATTAGGGCGTTTGGCGCGGCAGTTTTGGCGATTTGGGACAACGGGCGTGCGTTTGATGGAGCGCGCCTAAATCAGCCCAAAATGCTCGAGCGCCGCAACGACACCGTCGTGATCGACGGTGTCGGTCACGTAATCGGCCTTATCCTTGAGATAGTCCGGCGCATTGCCCATGGCGATACCGACATCGACGGCGTTCATCAGCGAGACGTCATTGCTGGCGTCGCCAATGCCGTATACGGTTCCGTGGTGGGGATCGAGGGCGTCGAGTACAGACTGGATGCCCCCGCGCTTCGTGCATTCGCGGGGCGAGATTTCGGTTACCTCGAGTTCGAGCTCGTTAAAGCACAGTAGCGGCTCAAGTGCCTTATCTTGAGCGATGTGGTTGGCGAGTGATGTAGACATCAAGATCTTGTAGACACTGTAATGTTGCAGCTGCGTGACTGCGTCGCCCAGGGTGCGCGCGTATCCGGGAGCATCGGGCGCATCGGCACTCATGCGCACGACGCCGTTGAGGCCCTCAAAGCGGATGACCTCGCCCGATTGCTCAAGATAGGGGGCAAGATGCTGCAGCATGCTGGGTGTCATCGACAGATCGCGAATTGCGTGTCCGTTGATCTCGGCGTAACCGCCCGCAAGACAGACGATGCCGGTCCAGGGCAGCTCAAGAAGTTTGGGGTGGATGCAGCTCAGGGTACGTCCCGTGCAGATAAAGGCCATGTTGCCGTTGGCGACAAACTCGCGGATTGCCTGCGAAACCGCCTCGTTGGGATAGGGGGAGAGGTCCCGCTCGTCTTCGGGAAGGTCTTGGGCGAGCCTGGGGTCTTGCCAGGCGAGCGTTCCGTCGATATCGAAGAAGCAAATATCGCCGCGCTTATGGGCTGCGCTGGCGGCAGGGGAGGCCGAGGTGGTGGGCACAAATTCCGGCTCGAGGCCCATGATCTGGTCAAAATGCTCTTTAACGCGGGGAACGGAGATGCCGATGATCACCTGGGCGGTCTTGCCCGTAATGATGAGGCCTTTGGCACCCGCTGCGACAAAGGTCGCATTGTCCGCGACGATGGAGGGGTCCACGACTTCGACGCGCAGCCGCGTGGCGCAGTTGGTTGCGCCCACAATGTTGGAGACGCCGCCCAGAAGCGTCACAACCTGCTCGGCGAGCAGATGATCTTGTGAGGCCTGGTCGTCGGAAGCGCCGGTTTTGGATGTGCGCTTTTCGTCAACGTCGTCTCCCGTCAAGCGCGAGAGCGCCGCGTTGCTGGCGATATGGTCCTCGCGTCCCGGGGTTTTAAGGTCAAAGGTCAGGATAAGACCTCGAAAGCTCAGAAAGAAGATGACGCTAAAGATGAGTCCGATTCCGAGTGCCAAAAGGTAGGAGCCGGCATGCGTCCGCATGAGCGGGATAAAGTTGAAGGCAGCCATTTCCATAAAACCGCCCGAGAAGATGCCGACGACGCCAAAGAAGTTCATAGCCATGGCGAGGCAGGAAGATAGGACGGCATAGAGCAAAAAGAGTCCGGGATAGGTGAACATAAAGAGAAACTCGAGCGGTTCGGTGACGCCGCAGACCACTGAGGCAACAATGGCGGGAACCAGGATGACCTTGAGGGCAGCGCGGCGCTCGGGCTTTGCGGTGGAGTAGAACGCAGCCGCGATGGCAGGAAGGCCAAAGAGCTTGACCCAGCCGGTGGCGGTAAAACCGGCCCACGGCGCAAGCTCATTGAGGGGGCGCGTGCTGTGCGAGAGGATGGGAAGCAAGTTGGTCCACGTGGCGTAGATGCCGTCGTTAATAACTAAATTGTCGTAGTAGATAGGCATGTAGAGCAGGTGGTGCAGCCCCATGGGCTCGAGTGCTCGCTCCAAAAACGCAAAGATACCCACGCCGAGGGGGCCGACGCCCACAAGTGCGTGGCGCAGCGTTTCGGTCGCTGCGTATACGAAGGGCACGATGGCGGCCGAGATGGCGGCAAGGGCGAACACGGCAAAAAAGCTGATGAGGTAGACCAGCGAGGAACCCGAGAAGGTGCCGAGCCAATCGGGGACCTTGGCATCGTAGAAGCGGTCATGGATGGCGACGACGGTTGCCGATACCGCTAGCGGGCCGATAATGCCGGTGTCGAGCGTCTTGATGCCGTCGATGATGGTAATGCCGCTAGCGGGGGTCAAAGACGACGGGTACTTAAGTCCAAGGTTGTCTCCGCTTAGCTTGATGATCTCGCTCAAAAAGAAGCAATAGGCAAAATAAGCCACGAGCGCCTCGAGGCAACAACGTGCCGGTTGCTTTTGGGCAAGGCCGATGGGAAGCGCTACGGCAAAAAGGAGCGGAAGTCGTTTAAAGACCGTCCACGAGCCGCGCTGAATGATAGTCCAAAAAACGTACCAAGGGGTTCCGTATACGGCGAGGTCGCCGACGATATCCGCAGACGTTGCGAGGGCGGAGACGCCGACCATAAGGCCCGATATGGAAAACAGCATGGCGGGCGCGAACATTGCCCCGCCAAAGCGTTGGATTTTTTGCAGCATGTTCTGCCTCCCGAATATCGAGGCGCGTTGCGCGTGGTGAAACGTTTAAACAATGGATTCATTGTAGAGGACCAGACGATTGTCGTACCGGCAGTTTTGATCGAAACCGGTTTGGGCGGGACAGAAACCGTCAACGGTTAAATCCTGTCGCTTTGCCGATAATCGGTTTAAACAACTTTAAGAAATGCTATCGTGCCTAACCATACATATTCATTAGAGGTGAAGTCATGCCAAAAGCGATTTACGAAGGAATCTACCGCGAGATCCGTTCGCGCATCATTAACGGGACTTATGCGTTTCAGGAGATGCTGCCAACCGAAGCCGAGCTGACCGCGGAGTTTGGCTGCACGCGCAATACCGTTCGACGCGCCTTGAGCATGCTGGCCGACCAGATGTTTGTGCAGCCTATACACGGCAAGGGCGTGCGCGTTATTTGGCTCAAGGGCGAAACCGACATGCTGGGCGCACTCGAGGAAGTCGAGTCGTTTGGCGAATTTGCAAAGCGCAACAATGCCGTCGCATCGACCGAGGTCAAGTCTTTTGAACATTTGATTTGCACTGAGCAACTCTCTCGTCGCCTGGGCTTTAAGGTGGGCGAGGAGTTGATTCGCGTGGTGCGTGTCCGAAGCCTCAACGGCAATGCGCGCCAAGTAGACCATGGTTACTTTTTGGAGTCAATCGCCAAGGGCCTGACGCCCGAGATCGCCGCAAAGTCAATTTACGACTATCTGGAGCACAAACGCGGCGTCAAGGTGATGGCGAGTCGCCGTACAGTGAGCGTCGAGCTTGCCAATGATGAGGACTGCAGCTATCTTGACCTCGGCAAATACAACTGCGTTGCCGTCATGGAGAGCCAGTCGTACACCTCGGATGGCATCTTATTTGAGGTGACGCACGCTCGCACACACCCCGAGATCTTCCACTACCGCGTCAACTCCAAGCGATAGCCGGCTAGCTCGCAGCCTGACGAGACTCATGCCCTCAAAGCGAAAACGCCCGGTCAAACCGACGATGCATCGGTTTGACCGGGCGTTTTCGCTGCATTTGATAACAAATAATTGTTTATACAAAACTTGTCAAGTATCAAGTTGAAATTACCGTTCACCGAAGTTTTTCTACCGCTCTTGTAATACTTGTTCAAACAACTAGTCAAATAGCGTATTGTACAAATCAGCAAAAGGGGCAAAGTCCCCGAGCCAATCTCCGAAGGCGGCGGCAAAGGGTGCCGCCACGGTGTGAAAGGGTGGATTGTAATGAAGAACGAAATGAGCAGAAGGCAGTTCCTGGGCTTTGCTGGTTCCGCGGCTGCGGTTCTTGGTCTGGGTCTCGTGGGCTGCGGTGGCTCCGCCGGCTCCGGCTCCTCTGCTTCTGGTGACGCTGCCGAGGTCTACTTCCTCCAATTCAAGCCTGAGGTCGACAAGGAGTGGAAGGAGATCGCCAAGGCGTACAAGGAGGAGAAGGGCATCGAGGTCAAGATCGTGACCGCCGCCTCCAACACCTACGAGGAGAAGCTCAAGTCCGAGATGTCCAAGAGCTCCGCTCCGACGCTGTTCCAGGTCAACGGCCCCACCGGCCTTAAGAACTGGAAGGACTACTGCGCCGACCTGTCCGACACCAAGCTCCGCGGTGAGCTCATCGATGACTCCCTGGCGCTGCAGTCCGACGGTAAGGATCTGGGCATCGACTGGGTTCAGGAGAGCTACGGCATCATCTACAACAAGCAGCTGCTCGAGAAGGCTGGCTACAAGGCCGAGGACATCAACTCCTTCGACAAGCTGAAGGCTTGTGCTGACGACATCCAGGCCCGCAAGGACGAGCTTGGTGTTGAGGGTGCCTTCACTTCTGCCGGCATGGATGACTCCTCCAGCTGGCGCTACACCACTCACCTCGCCAACCTCCCGCTCTACTACGAGTTCGAGAAGGAGCACAACCAGGAGGACGACGAGATCAAGGGCGAGTATCTCGACAACTTCAAGCAGATTTTCGACCTGTACATCACCGACTCCACCTGCGATCCTTCGCAGCTTGCTTCCAAGACCGGCGACGACGCCACCAACGAGTTCGCAACCGGCAAGGCCGTCTTCTATCAGAACGGCTCTTGGGCATACGCTGACCTCACCAAGGCCGGTATGACCGACGACCAGCTCGGCATGCTGCCGATCTACATCGGCGTTGACGGCGAGGAGAACCAGGGCCTGTGCTCCGGCGGCGAGAACTACTGGTGCGTGAGCTCCCAGGCTTCCGAGGATGCTCAGAAGGCCACCGAGGACTTCATGTATTGGTGCGTCACTTCTGACACCGCCACCAGCATCATCGCTGACAAGATGGGTCTGACTGCCCCGTTCAAGAGCGCCAAGGAAACCACCAACGTCTTCTCGCAGCAGGCCGTTGCCATGGCCAAGGACGGCAAGAAGACCGTTGCTTGGGACTTCGTCTACATCCCCTCTGAGGAGTGGAAGAAGAACCTCAAGCAGGCTCTCATTGCTTATGCTGCCGACAACACCAAGTGGGACGGCGTCAAGAACGCCTTCGTCGATGGCTGGAAGACCGAGAAGGCTGCTTCCGAGTAAGCAGTTGCTGCCCAAGCTATCTGATTAGCGACAGGGGGCGGGCAGACGTTGGTTTGCCCGCCCCCTGCATATTGAAAGGACCCTTTTATGGGCAAAGCACTCAAGCGCTGGTGGCCGCTCTTTATGCTGCCCACGTGCCTGGCGTTTATGATCGGGTTCGTGATCCCTTTTATCCAGGGCTTCTATCTCTCGTTCTGCCAGTTTATTACCATTAACAACGCGCACTTTGTCGGTATCGCGAACTACGTGCGCGCGCTGTCCGATCCGCAGTTTGCCACGTCGTTCTTCTTTACCGTGGCGTTTGCCTTCCTGTCGACGGTGCTCATCAACGTGATCGCCCTGGCAATTGCGCAGGCGCTCACCCGCAAGGCGCTCAAAGGCACCAACATCTTCCGTACGATCTTCTTTATGCCTAACCTGATCGGCGGCATCGTGCTGGGCTACATCTGGCAGATCTTGATCAACTGCCTGCTCTCCAACATCGGCGCCCAGCTCATCGCCCTTAACTCTGCTGCTGGCTTCTGGGGCCTTATCATCCTGACCCTGTGGCAGCAGGTCGGCTACATGATGATCATCTACATCGCCGGTCTGCAGTCCATTCCGTCCGACTACATCGAGGCCGCCAAGGTTGACGGTGCCACGGCATGGCAGACGTTCTGGAAGGTTAAGATCCCCAATCTGATGCCGACGATTACCATCTGCCTGTTCCTGTCCATCACCAACGGCTTTAAGCTGTTCGACCAGAACCTCGCCCTTACCGGCGGCGCCCCCGCGCACTCCACCGAGATGCTCGCCCTGAACATCTACAACACGTTCTACTCGCGTGCCGGCATCGCATGGCAGGGCATCGGTCAGGCCAAGGCGGTTATCTTCTGCATCCTGGTCGTAGCCATCTCCATGATTCAGCTTAAGGCCACGAGGTCCAAGGAGGTGCAGCAGTAATGAAACGCGATAAGGTTATCAACCGCGCGCTCTCGATTTTCTTTACGATCCTGTCGCTCGCGTGGATCTACCCCGTGTTCATGATTGCGCTCAATTCCTTTAAAAAGGGAACTGCAATCAGCACCACCACGGCATTCGATTTGCTCACGCCCGAGACGTTCAACGGCCTTGCAAACTACGTGCACGCCCTTAACGAGCAGGGCTTTGCCTCGGCGTTTATGTACTCGCTCATTATCACGGTCACGTCGGTCGTGCTGATTTTGGTGTGCTGCTCCATGTGCGCTTGGTACGTGGTGCGCGTCAACAACAAGATCTCGAACTTCTTCTATTACCTGTTCGTGTTCTCGATGGTCGTGCCGTTCCAGATGCTCATGTTCACGCTGTCCAATTTGGCGGACCGCATCGGCTTCAACACGCCGTTCAACATCTGCTTTATCTACCTTGGCTTTGGCGCAGGCCTGGCGGTCTTTATGTTCGCCGGCTTTGTAAAGAACATCCCGCTCGAGATCGAGGAGGCGGCCATGATCGACGGCTGCAACCCGGTCCAGGTGTTCTTTAAAATCGTCCTTCCCATCATGAAGCCCACCTATCTTTCGGTCGGCATTCTCGAGACCATGTGGGTCTGGAACGACTACCTGCTGCCCTACCTCACCCTCGACTCCACCAAGTACAAGACCATTCCTATCTTGATCCAGTACTTCCGCGGCGGCTATGGCCACGTCGAGCTCGGCCCCATGATGGCCTGCATCATGATGGTCGTTATCCCCATCGTCATCATGTACATCCTCTGCCAGAAGTACATCATCGACGGCGTGGTGGCAGGTGCCGTCAAGGGCTGATGTCGTAACTGTTTTGCAAGTTTCTGCGGCGCCCCTCAGCGCGGCGCCGCACATCGAAAGGTAAAGACATGGCCGAGATCGTTCTCAAACATGTTCAGAAGGTGTATCCCAACACCGAGTCCAAAAAGAAGGGCTTCTTTGGCAAAAAGAAGAAGACCGAGGAGAAGAAGCATAACCTTAAGGTTACCGAGGATGGCGTGCTCGCTGTAGAGGACTTCAACCTCACCGTTCACGACCAGGAGTTCGTCGTTCTCGTTGGTCCCTCTGGCTGCGGTAAGTCCACGACGATGCGCATGGTTGCCGGCCTGGAGGACATTACCTCGGGCGATGTGCTCATCGACGGCAAGCGCGTCAACGACGTGGCGCCCAAGGACCGCGACATCGCCATGGTGTTCCAGAGCTACGCTCTGTACCCCAACATGACGGTGTACGAGAACATGGCGTTTACGCTTGAGCTCAAGAAGGTCCCCAAAGACGAGATCGACCGCAAGGTTCGCTCCGCTGCCGAGATCTTGGGTATCACCGAGTACCTCGACCGCAAGCCCAAGGCGCTTTCGGGCGGCCAGCGCCAGCGTGTCGCTATCGGCCGCGCCATCGTGCGTGATCCTAAGGTCTTCCTGATGGACGAGCCGCTGTCCAACCTGGACGCTAAGCTTCGTAACCAGATGCGTGCCGAACTCATCAAGCTGCGCCACGAGATCAAGGGCACGTTCATCTACGTCACCCACGACCAGACCGAGGCCATGACCCTCGGCGATCGCATTGTGGTCATGAAGGACGGCGTCGTCCAGCAGATCGCCACCCCGCAGGAGGTCTTCAACCATCCCGCGAACATCTTCGTTGCCGGCTTTATCGGCGTGCCGCAGATGAACTTCTTCGATGCCCAGCTGGCGCGCTCGGGCAACGGCTTCACCGTCAAGACCGAGGATATGAACGTGGCGCTCGCCCCCGAGACCTGCTCTCAGCTTGCTCTCAACTGGGACGGCGGCGACGTGAAGGAGATTACGGCCGGCGTGCGCCCCGAGCAGATTCTGCTTGCCGACAAGGGCGAGGAGGGTGCGCTCCAGGGTACCGTCGAGGTGACCGAGCTCATGGGTTCGACCGAGCATGTCCACGTGACCGCTCCCGATGGCCAGTTCGTCCTGATCATTCCCGTTGTCGACCTTGAGGCCAAGGGTGCGCTCAAGGCGGGCGACTCCATCTGGTTCAAGTTCGAGAAGAACGCGACCCATCTCTTCGATAAGGTGTCTGGCAAGAACCTTATCTAGGCCCGGTGCATCCAGGCCCTCCCTTTGGGCGACTGCGGTATTGCCATCCTTTTGCCGCGGTCACATATAAGACTCCCCTCCCGTCCACTGGGCGAGAGGGGAGCCTTTCTTTGTGTTGGGACCGTTCGTCTGTCAGTTTGTCTCAATCTGTAACAGGAGGAGGGCCAAATTGGGTCTAGATGTTACAGATTGAGACAGCATCGAGCTGCCTATCCTTTCATCTCGATCTGTAACACGGGAGGCTGATTTCGGCAGCTACCTGTTACAGAACGAGATTGTATTAGCCGGCTTATCCTTTTGTCTCAATCTGTAACAGTAAGGGCGGATTTCGGACGTTAGATGTTACAGATTGAGATAAACCCTAGGGAAAGGATCGGTTTGTCTTGATCTGTAACAGGTAGGACCGTTTTGGCCGAGTGGGTGTTACAGATTGAGACGATTTGGTCGAGGCGGGCCACGGGCAACACGCGGGCAAAAAAACGGAGCCGCGTTGCCACGACTCCGCTTTCAAGAGGATGGGTAAAGGAAACGAAATTAGCTCAGGTGCCAAATCTCGTCGTTGTACTGGGAGATCGTGCGGTCAGACGAGAAGGTGCCGGCGTTGGCGATGTTGATCAGCGCCTTGCGCATCCAAGCGTCCTGGTCCTCGTAGTCTGCCAGCACGCGCTCCTTGGTCTGGATGTACTCCTCAATGTCGAGCAGGGCCATAAACCAGTCCTTGCCTTTGATGTCGTCGTGCAGACGCTGCAGGCGCTCGGCGTTGCCGGTCGCCATAAAGGCGGGGTTGGTGATGAAGTCCACCAGCAGCTTGATGCCGGGCTTGCGATAGAGCGCGCCGGCGTTATAGCTGCCATTGGCGTAGAGCTGCTCGACCTGCTTGGAAGAGGCACCAAAGGTGTAGATGTTCTCGTCGCCCACGAGCTCGGCAATCTCCACGTTGGCGCCGTCGAGTGTGCACAGGGTCAAAGCGCCGTTGAGCATGAACTTCATGTTAGAGGTGCCGCTCGCCTCCTTGGAGGCCAAGCTGATCTGCTCGGAGATATCGGCGGCGGGGATCACACGCTCAGCAGCGGTGACGTTGTAGTTCTCGATCATGACAACCTGCAGGTAGGGGGCCACGTCGGGGTCGTTGGCGATCCACTGCGACAGCGTCAGAATCAGATGGATGATGTCCTGGGCGATGGTGTAGGCAGGTGCTGCCTTGCCGCCAAAGATGATGGTGACGGGATGCTTAGGTCTGTTGCCGTTCTTGATGTCGAGATACTTCCAGATGATGTAGAGCGCGAGCATCTGCTGGCGCTTGTACTCGTGGATGCGCTTGACCTGGACGTCGATGATGGCGTTGGAGGGAATGGTCACGCCCTGCTCGAGCGCCATGAACTGGCGCATGATGGTCTTGGCTTCGGCCTTGGTGGCGGCCAGGCGCTCAAGAACATCCTTGTCGTTAGCGAATTCGGCGAGCTTGCTCAGGTCGCCGGTGCTGCGCCAATCGGTGCCGATCACATCGTCGAGCAGGCTGGCGAGCGCGGGGTTGGCGCCATGGATCCAACGGCGGAAGGTGATGCCGTTGGTCTTGTTGGAGAACTTCTCGGGATAGATCTCGTAGAACGGGTGAAGCTCGGTGTCCTCCAGAATCTTGGTGTGGAGTGCGGCGACGCCATTGATGGAGAAGCCAAAGTGAATGTCCATGTGGGCCATGTGGACGGTGTCGTGCTCGTCGATGATGGCGACGCGCGGGTCGTCGTGCTCGGCCTTGGCAACCTCGTCGAGCTTGACGATGATGTCGGCGATGGCGGGCGAGACCTTCTGCAGGCTGGCGAGCGGCCACTTCTCGAGCGCCTCGGCAAGGATCGTGTGGTTGGTGTAGGCGACCATGGAGCGCACGATGGCAACGGCCTCGTCAAACTCGATGTCGTGCTCGGTGGTGAGCAGGCGGATGAGCTCGGGAATGACCATGGTGGGGTGCGTGTCGTTGATCTGGACCACGGCGTAGTCGGCCAGATCGTGCAGGTTGCTGCCGCGCTCGACGGCCTCGTCGATCAGGAGCTGGGCGGCGTTGCTCACCATGAAGTACTCCTGGTAGATGCGAAGCAGGCGGCCCTGCTCATCGGAATCATCCGGATAGAGGAACAAGGTGAGGTTCTTGGCGATCTTCGTCTTGTCGAAGTCGATGGAGCTGCCGGGGACCAGGCCGTCGTCGACACTTGCCAGGTCGAACAGACGCAGGCGGTTCTTGGTGGGCTGGCCGTAACCGGGCACATCGATGTTGACGAGCTTGGAGGTGACGGCAAAATCGCCAAACTCGACGGTGTAGGAGCGGTCGTCATCGATCAGGATGTCCTGCTCGCTAAGCCACTCGTCGGGGACGGCCTTTTGCTGGTTGTCGGTAAAACGCTGACGGAACAGACCGTAATGGTAATTGAGGCCCACACCGTCGCCGGTAAGGCCCAGCGTGGCAATGGAATCCAGGAAGCACGCGGCCAGACGGCCCAGGCCGCCGTTGCCCAGCGACGGTTCGACCTCAAACTCCTCAATCTTGTTGAGGTCGTGGCCGGCAGCGGTGAGCTGGTCTTTAACCTCGGCATAGATGCCAAGGTCGATCAGGTTGTTGATCAGCAATTTTCCAATCAAAAACTCAGCAGAGATGTAGTAGAGCTTTTTCTTGCCATTGTTGAGTGGGCAGGCAGCAGAGCGCTCCTGCACGAGCTTGACCAGCAGTTTGTAAATGCGGCGGTCATCGAGTTGCTCGAGTGAAGTTCCAAAGGACTGCTCGGCAAGATCCGCAAGATTGATACGGGGCATGTTTCCTCCTGTGGCGAGTTGACGACATGTCAGAAATTCAAAAGAAGCCCGCGCGAGGGGATTGGAGTGGCCTCGCGCGGGAAAAGCGGTCGCGTCCGCACGGTGGGGCGGGGTCGGGCGCGGTGGCTCCTATTGAGGAAGCTCGATTTCGGCTTCCGATGGGATGCGGAAGTAGGTCTCGGTCCAGCCGGTGAGCTTGTGCTCGAGTTCGCGGGTGATGGCGCCATCAAGCATGCGCCAAGTCCAGTTACCGCCCAGGGTGGCGGGGGTGTTAATGCGCGCCTCGTTGCCCAGATTGAGCAGGTCCTGCATGGTGTAGATGCAGGTATCGCTCACGCTGGCGGCGATGGTGCGGTTGAGCGCATCGGCCGTGGACTCGCCTGCCTGCTGGTGGGTATACAGGGCCGCCTGCTCGCGCTGACGCGGGGTGGCCGTTCCCTCATACCAGCCGCGTGCCGTTTCGTTGTCATGCGTTCCGACGTAGGCGACGGTGTTGGCAATGTAGTTGTGCGGCAGGTAGTACGAGTTGGTGCCCTCAAAGGCAAACTGCAGGATCTTCATGCCAGGGAAGCCCGTGGTGTCGCGCATGTCGATGACACCAGGGGTAAGAAAGCCCAGGTCTTCGGCAATGATGGGAAGCGTGCCGAGCTTTTCCTCGAGCACCTTGAAGAGCTTGAGGCCGGGTCCCTGCGTCCACGAACCATATGACGAATCGGGAGAGGAGAACGGCACCTCCCAAAATGCCTCGAAACCGCGGAAGTGGTCCAGACGGATGATGTTGTACATGTCGAGGGCGGCTCGGATGCGGCCTTCCCACCAAGAGAAGCCGTCTGCTTCCATGGCATCCCAGTCATAGATGGGGTTGCCCCAGTACTGGCCGGTGGCCGAGAACTGGTCGGGCGGCGTTCCCGCGACGCTGACGGGATTGCCGGCGGCGTCGATCTTAAAGAGCTCGGGCGTGGCCCACATCTCGACGGAGTCGCGCGAGACGTAGATGGGCAGGTCGCCGATGATCAGGATGTCGCGCTCGTTGGCATAGGCCTTGAGGCGGCTCCACTGGCGATCGAAGAAATACTGCGTCATCTGGTGGTAAAGCATGCGCTCGGGATGGGCGGCGCAGATCTTGTTGGATGCCTCGCCGCGGCGGCGGAGCTCCTCGGGCCACTCCCAAAAGGCCTTGAGCCCGCACTCCTCCTTTACGGTCATAAACTCGCAGTAGGGAATGAGCCAGTCCTCGTTTGCCTGGATAAAGTCGTCGAAATCGGCTGGTTTATTCGCGGCGAAGCGCTCGGCGGCGCGGTCGAGGATTTGGCGGCGGCCAGCAAAGATAGCACCGTAGTCGACATTGCTGGGATCGGAGCCCAGGTACACGCCGTCGATATCGCGCTGCTCCAGATACCCTGCCTCGATAAGCTCGGCAAAGTCAATGAAGTTAGGGTTGCCCGCGCGGGCCGAGAACGACTGGTAAGGCGAATCGCCGTAACTAGTCGTCGTAAGGGGCAGAATCTGCCAATAATGTTGTTTGCACGAGGCGAGGAAATCGACAAAGTCGTAGGCATTCCAGCCAAAGCCGCCGATTCCGTATGGTCCGGGCAGAGATGAGACGGGCATGAGGACGCCGCTTGCACGCTCCATGAATGCGCTCACCAACCTTCTTGTTGTGGGGTCGGTCTGCCGATGGGTGCGCAGTCCGCCTCCGATGTTCTGATTCGATACGCCTATTGTAAAACATGTTGTTTAAACATGTACAGGCAAGATAAAAAAGTTGGTCGATTTTCGGCGAATGGTTACATGCCATGAAAAAGCCCCGACCTCACAACGTGAGATCGGGGCAAGAGCGGTATGTAGGTTTTTGCTACTCGGCGTCGGCGAAGCCGTTGGGGTTGTGGCTCTGCCAGTTCCAGCTATCGCGGCACATATCCGCGATGTCGTACTGAGCCTTCCAGCCCATCATGCGCTCGGCCTTGGAGGCATCGCACCAGTTGGCAGCGATGTCGCCGGCGCGGCGCTCGCGGATCACGTAGGGCAGCTCCTTGCCGCAGGCCTTGGAGAAGGCGGCGACGACCTCGAGTACCGAGGTACCGGTGCCGGTGCCCAGGTTAAAGATCTCGACGCCGGTCTTGCCGTTCATCCAGTTGAGGGCGGCAACGTGGCCCGAGGCCAGGTCGCAAACGTGGATATAGTCGCGCACGCCCGTGCCGTCGGGAGTGGAGTAGTCATTGCCAAAGACCTGAACGGCCTCGAGCTTGCCCACGGCAACCTGCGCGACATAGGGCACCAGGTTGTTGGGGATGCCCTTGGGGTCCTCGCCGATCAGGCCCGACGGATGGGCGCCGATGGGGTTGAAGTAGCGGAGCAGCACGACGTCCCACTCGGGGTCGGCGGTGTGAACGTCCATAAGGATCTGCTCGATCATCCACTTGGTCCAGCCATAGGGGTTGGTTGCGGGCTTCTTGGGGTCTTCCTCGGTGACAGGCGGGTTGTCCGGGTCGCCGTAGACGGTCGAGGAGCTCGAGAAGATGATGGACTTGCAGCCATGGTTGCGCATGACGTCGATGAGCACCAGGGTGTTTTCGATGTTGTTGTGGTAGTACTCGACGGGCTTGCTCACCGACTCGCCGACGGCCTTAAAGCCGGCGAAGTGGATGACGCGGTCGATCTGATGGGTGTCGAAGATCTTGTTCATGGCCTCGCGGTCGAGCACGTTGGCCTCGTAGAAGGTGAGGTTCTTGGCAGCCTCTTCGCCCACGATGGTCTTGACGCGGTCGACGGCGACGGCGCTGGAGTTGGAGAGGTCGTCGACGATGACGACCTGGTAGCCGCCCTCGAGCAGCTGAACGACGGTGTGCGAGCCGATAAAGCCGGCGCCACCGGTTACGAGGACGCAGGTGTCTTTGGGGTCGAGTGCTTTGGACATGTAGTCTCCTATCGAATCAGGAACACTTCTTCAGGGGAGTATAGCGCAGGCAGGGGCACCCAAAATGTGCAGGGCAGGAAAAGCAGATGAACATGCTAACGTACTCATGGAAATGTTTGGCGTGGGCATACCCTCGACCTTGACGTTTGCATATGAGCCGCCGACCACACGGTTTGCTGCCGTTCGTGGAAATCGTTGGGATGCGCCGGATGTACGCTAATATGTATGAGTTGAGCGACATATAAATAAGCATGTAACGGAGTACATATGTCACCAAACAGCGATTCTATCCTTTCCCAGGAGCTCTCGCGCCGCACTGCCCTCAAGGCCCTGTTCGGCGCCGCTTCTGCGGCAGTTCTTTTTGGCCTGCCCGCTCGCGCCCATGCGGCGGAGGCTTCCAAAGAAACCACCGATAAACTGAATGCCGCCCAGGCCCAGCTCGACGAGGTTCAGGCCCAGCTCGACAGCATCGCAAATGAGTATGCGGCGCTGGCCAACAAGAATGCCCAGACCCTCAACGACATCGAGAATGTCCAGGGCAAGATTGACGACACGCAGGCCCAGATCGATGAAAAGAAGGCCGAGCTCAAGAAGAAGCGCAACGACCTTTCCGATCGCGTGGCCGCCAGCTACAAGTCCGGCGGCACGAACATCCTGTCGCTGCTGCTGGCCTCTGGCTCGTTTGAGGAACTCGTCGCCAACGCGCATTACGTTGAGAAGATCAACAAGAGCGACCGCGACGCCATCGAGGACATTCAGACCATCCAGGAAGAGCTCGATGCGCAAAAGACCGAGCTCGAGTCGCAGAAGGCCGACTTAGAGAAGCTCAAGGACCAGCAGACTGCCCAGATGCAGGACATGCAGGCCAAGCAGCAAGAAGTCCAGACCGTGCTGAACGGTCTTTCCGACGACGTCAAGGAGCTCATGGCTCAGCGCGATTCCGAGATCCTCGCTGCCGCCCAGGCTGAGGAGGCCGCTAGGAAGGCTGCCGCTGCCGCGGCTGCCGCGAACAAGAACAATTCCTACTCGGGTGGTTCGAGCTCGGGTGGTGGATCGTACGCGCCCGGAACTCCGCAGCAGAATGCCGGCTCGGGCAAGCAGCAGGCTGTCGTCAACGCGTGCTACTCCACGCCTTCGCCGGGTCAGAACTGGTGCGCGGCGTGGGTCACCAATGTCTTCCGTAACGCCGGCGTTGGCTACTTTGGCGGTAACGCGTGCGACATGTTTAACGCATGGTGCTATAGCTCCGACCGCTCGGCGCTGCAGGTGGGCATGATCGTGGCCGATTCCTCGCACAGCGGCACGGGTGCTCCGGGCCTTATCTACGGTCATGTGGGTATCTACGTTGGCGGCGGCATCGTTATGAGCAACGAGGGTGCCATTACGTCTAAGTCGCTTGATTCGTTTATTAGCTTCTATGGCACTGGCTCTGGCGTGCGCTGGGGCTGGCTTGGCGGTATTGCGCTGTCGTAACTGCGGCTTGGTCCGGGACAGTCCGAGAGGCATAAGGTTGCCTGCTCGGGCAGTCCTGCTCGCACGGAGAGCACATTAAGTGCTCTCCGGCTCGTGCGGAACTCGCGATCAACCTTATGCCTCTCGGACTGTCCCGGCCCTCTCGGGTCCTGAGCGCGATACACCGGACTGGTTGTCTGATATAAAGATGGCGAAGGCCCCTTTCGGGGCCTTCTTTTTAAATAAAATTATCGACTCCGTGGACTTCGGTTTTGGAATTTGGAGCCGACGGCTCATCAAAGTGGAAAATGAAATATAACCTAGCTGCAATAATCGCCTTGTTGCGAACTCGAACTGATCATGTAGATCTAAAATAGTCGCAATATACAATTGTCGTGTGGTGCGTTGGGTCGGAGCTGCTGCGGGTCCTAGATGGATTGCGGTCTTGCGCCCCGATGTTCAAACAGGTTTCTCTCTAGACGGGAAGTTGCTCATGGACACCATATATGACGGAGACGACTGGGTCGATCATTATAGTTGGCGCCTGGTCGGCTCGGATGACAATGGGGATGTGGTGTTTGATGGACTATGTCCAAAGCATCTCCATCCTTTTGTCTCGTCGTTAATTGAGAGTTCCGCTCGTGTTGCCCCCTACAGCTCGGCATCGCTTCATGATACGGACGTTTTGAAGACCATAAGGGAGTCAATTGACGAGGGCACGATGAGCGGCCCGCTGTTTTCTCGGCTTGTGGGGCTAGATGAGATTGGCTCGAAACGACTGCTTGCGGGCGAAAAGGTGGAACTCACTTATCGGTCGATGATTTCAATCCTGCGGATGGCCGATGTTCTTCGCAAATAAATGAAAACAGGACAAGTGAGCTACGTCACTTGTCCCGTTATTAATTAAAGTGGACCGCGGCGAGCGGGCTATAAAAATTCGCCGACTCGGTGGACTTCGGGTTCTAGGTCTACGTCGAACTGCTCTTTGACTTTGGCTTGGATGTGGCGGATGAGTTCGTCGACGTCGGCGGCGGTGGCGTGGTTGGCGTTGACGATGAAGCCGCAGTGTTTTTCGCTCACCTGCGCGCCGCCGACAGCATGGCCGCGCAGACCGGCATCCATGATGAGCTTGCCGGCAAAGTAGCCCTCGGGGCGTTTGAAAGTGGAGCCGGCGCTCGGCATGTCGAGCGGCTGCTTGTCCTCGCGGCGCTGGCGGTAGTCGTCCATGTCGGCCTTGATCATCGCGGCGTTGCCCGGGGCGAGATTGAAAGTGGCCGAAAGCACGATAAAGCCGTCGTCGGCGATGCGGCTCTTGCGATAGCCCAGGTTGAGTTCGTCGGCATCGAATTCGATGATGTTGCCGCTGCCGCGGGTGCCGTCGTCGAGCTGGCGAGCGGGTTTGTAGACGCGCACGGACTCTAGCACATCGGCCATGCAGGCACCGTAGGCACCGGCGTTCATGTAGCAGGCGCCGCCGACCGATCCGGGGATGCCCGAGATGGGCTCCATGCCGGTGAGGCCGGCCTCGGCTGCCGCCGCGGCGACATCGGAAAGCAAGGCGCCGGCTGCCGCCGTGACGTGCGTGCCGTCGACCGTAATGTCGGAGAGGCCTTCGCCCAGCGCCACGACGACGCCGCGGATGCCCTTGTCGCCGACAAGCAGGTCGGAGCCGTTGCCCACGATGGTAAGCGGCAGGTCGCAGCGATAGCAGGTATCGAGCGTGGCGACGAGGCCCTGCTCGGTATCGGGCGTGACAAAGACGTCGGCCGGGCCGCCGATCTTAAACGTGGTGTGCTCGCGCATGGGCTCGCTCATCAACACGTTGTCCTCGCCGGCAACGCCAGCGAGCGCGCACAGCAGGTCCTCGTTAAAAAAGTCGTTCTCGTGCATATGAATATCCGCCTTTTGGTGGTCGTCGTCATCAATCGATTGCAATATACCCCACCCGGACGGATTTGGTGCGCTGACGGCGATAAAACAGCCGTCTACCGGATTGGTAAAGTGTTTATCACCGAGGTAGAGGGGTAGTCGCTATACTTTCAAGAGATTGCGCGTAAACCCGGAAGGAGCGAGATGGCCAACAAAGTCACCCTCAAGCAGATCGCCCAGGAGGTGGGGCTTTCCCCCTCGTCGGTCTCGCTTGTGCTCAATAATCGGCCCTGTCGCATCTCGGAAGAAAACCGCAAACTCATCAAGGAGGTCGCGGCGCGCAACCACTATGTTCCTAACCAGATTGCGCGTAGTTTGGTCATGCGCGAGTCGCGCACGCTGGGCCTTATCGTCCCTAACATCGAGAGCCGCTTTTTTGCCTCGCTCGCCGGCAGCTTGGAAAAGCGCTGTCGCGAGGACGGCTATGCACTCTTTATTACCAGCTCGGGTGGAAGCGCCGATGACGATCTGGAACTGCTACGCCAGCTGGTGACGCGCGGCGTCGACGGCGTCTTTCTGGTAGTGGGTGACGAGTTCTCCGACGATCGCGCCCTGCGCGAGGAAGTGAGCCATCTGCCTATCCCTGCCGTGATGGTCGACCGCGCCATTGAGGGCCTCGAGTGCGACAAGGTGATGTTCGACCACGAGATGGGTGGCTACATGGCCACCCGCTATCTGATCGAGCAAGGCCACCGTCGCATTGCCTGCTTGGTTAACGCGCGCCGTTCCAATACGGGTCGCAAGCGACTCGCCGGTTACGAGCGCGCGCTGCGCGAGGTGGGACTGCCCATCGACGCGCGTTTGGAGTTTGAGAGCGAGTACTACATTCCGAGCGCATACGAGGCTTCGGAGGCTGTGCTCGCAACCGATGCCACCGCCGTGTTCGCAAGCTCGGATAACATTGCCCTCGGCTTGCTCAAGCGCTTGCACGAGATGGGGAAGAGCATCCCGGGCGACATCTCGGTGGTGAGTTACGACAACTCGGCGGCCGACGTTCTCTTTGAGCCGGCGCTGACCGCGATTGAGCAGGACCCCGGTGTCCTCGCGGAGCATGCTTTTGGCTGCATGTCCAAGCGTCTTGCCGGTAGGGGCGGTAGACGTGCCGAAGAGGTCGTTCTGGAGCCGGCGCTTATCGTGAAGGGCAGTGTGCTTGACCTTACCGAATATAGCTAAGCGCACTTGTTTGCATAGATTGCATGCGGAGTGTCCGCTATTTGCCGGCAGGCGCCCCGGCCCTCGTCCGTAAACTCTTCCGCTGGGCGAGCCATAGACGCCGCGCACCGATCTACTAAAGCGTGGGCTTGAAATTGGTGCTATATTCGGCTTGAGTTGTTTAATGCTAGTACGGGAGGCTGATATGGGGCTGTTCAAGAAGAAAAACCCGCAGGATGCCTTTGATCCCGATGTGTTTACCATCACGGATACGATTTTGGACCCGCCGCGGTTTACATTTTTGCCGGCTATCTATCAGGATGCCACGCGCCGCAAGTGGGCCGTGCATCAGCGCGGCGGCGAGCCGAAGATTTTTGACTATGCGGACGTGTTGCAGTGCGAAGTAGCCGAGGCGGGCGATCCGGAGGCCGATGAAGCGGTCTCTAAACAGGAATTTGCCCAGCGTATTCTGGCAAATCCCGCTAAGGCGGCAAAAATGAACGCTGCCAAGCGTAATATGTGTCTTGGTATGGGCGTTGTTGTGGCGGTTCAGACGGGAAAAGACGAGGTTTCCAAATTAGAGATTCCCGTTATGACCGACGAAGTCAAACGCGATTCAAGTCTATATAAGTCGTATCGGAATGTCGCCGAGAGGATTAAGGCCGAATTTGATGCCATGGGAGGGCTGGCCTAATTTTGGCGGCATACGTTTCTGAATGAGGAGTCTGTGCAATGGCAGGCGAATCTTATGCAATTCCCCCCAAAGATCGTGCTGTTGAGGGAATACTTTGGTATATCCAGCACCATCAGCTTGCCGGCGGCGATCGCCTGCCGGCCGAGCGCGTGCTGTGCGAAGAGATCGGCGTTTCGCGTACGGCGTTGCGCGCTGGTATCACGCGGCTCATCTCGTGTGGAACGCTCGAGAGCCGTCGCGGATCGGGTACGTATGTGTGTCCTCCTAAGCCGCTGAACATCTTCCAGGAAACGTATAACTTCTCCGATGCTGTGCGGACTGCCGGCCTGCACCCCTCTTCTCGTCTGGTTTCCACCGGGACTATCGAGGCGGATGAGGCGCTTGCCGACAAGCTTGGGGTGTCTGTAGGCGCCCCTTTGCTCCGCATGCAGCGCGTTCGACTTATTGAGGGCGAGCCAGCGTCAATCGAGACGGCTCACGTTAACCTGTCCCTGTGTCCATCGCTTCCCGAGCACGATTTTGAGTGCGAGAGCCTTTACGATGTCTTGCTCAAAGAAGGTGGCGTGCGTGTTGAGCATGGACGTGAGCATATCTCCATCTCGCGTTTGAACGCCGAAGAGGCCGAGCTGCTCCAGCAAGAAGAGGGAACGCCGGTGTTCTATGAGAGCACGATCGAATTGGATAAGGACATGCGTTTTGTGGAGCATTGCAAATCGGTGATTTTGCCCACAAAGTTCCGCTTTGCCGATAACGGCGAAGAGAACGGCATGAGGAGCGTGGCAGGTGAACAATGGCTGAAACAGTAGATGCCACCCCGGTTTATATGCGCATTCGACGCCGCATCGAGGAGCGTATCGAGCGCGGTATATATCCCACGGGTTCCATGATTCCGTCCGAAAAAGACCTCGCCGAGGAATTTGGTACGACACGCTTGACCATCCGAAGCGCTGTCGATGAGCTGGTTCGGCGCGGGCAGATTCGCCGTGTTCGGGGAAAAGGTGCCTTTGTGGCACAGAAAGTACCTGCTTTTTTTGAACGTACGGGCGGTTTCCGTGAATCGGTCCGTGCTTCGGGCGGCGAGCCGTCCGTCCGCATCCTCGCGCGTTCCAAGCGTTATGCGGGCCCATATTATGCCAACCTGTTTGGTATTGCCGAAGACGATTTGCTGTATTCGATTCGGCGTTTGAACTGCGTCAACGGCGATCCCGTATCGATTGAGATGGCGTTCATTCCGTGCCCGCTGTTTCCCACAATCGAAAATATTGACGTGTCGGTCTTCAGTTTGTACGAGACCTATGAGATGCTGGGCCGAAAGCCGGTCATGGCGCAGGAGAAGCTCGATATCGAGGCGGTGGGTGCACGCGACGCGGGCTTGCTTGGCTTGGAGCAAGGGGATCTTGTTTTGCTTTTGGAATGCGTGAGCTATGACGCGAGCGGTCAGGCTATCGAGTACGTCAAGTCGTTTAACCGCGGTGATGCGGGTGGATATACCTATACGTACTAGCTGGTGTTTTGTGAATAACGCCTGGGAAACTAACTAGTTTTGATCGTTGGGTCAGCTGTATATACAACCTTACAGGGCTCAAAATCGACCGTTCGCCGAAGGGAATAAATTAATCGACAAAGAGGTATCAAAAAGCCGTAACCTGTAATCGTGATTGGTATCAAATACTAATGATTTGTTGCGAGGTGAGACGATGAAGATGCTCGATTACGTTCAACTCGCCCATGTGCGTATGGGAGAGAACCTCGAGCGTTCGTCTGAGCTGGTGGCGCAGCTCGTTGATATTTTCCAGTCCGGTTCTTTTGACGCGCTGCGCATCGTTGCTTCGGGTTCGTCGCGCCATGCCGCCGATTGCGCCCGCGATTACCTGCAAGATGCGCTGCAGATGCAAGTGTCCGTTGTGACGCCCGAGGCCTTCGTCGATTTTGAACACACCTATCCGCAGCATGCGCTCAACATCGCCGTCTCGCAGAGTGGTTATTCGACCAATACGATTGCGGCGCTCGATTACATGCGCGCACACGATATGGCTGCAGTTGCGCTCACGGCAAACGTCGAGGCACCCATCAAGGAGCACACTGACATCGTTCTTGACTACGGTGTGGGCGTCGAGTCGGTGGACTTTGTGACTCTGGGCGTCGAGGTTCTCGTTGAGTACCTGGTGCTCTTTGGTATTTACGGCGGTCAGGCGCGCGGAACGATTGACGCCAAGGGCGTTGCCCAGCGTCTTGACGACCTGCGCGAGGCTATCCAGGCCAATGCCGTGATGTGCAAGACCGCCGAGGCATATGTCCAAGGCCACATGCTCGAGCTTTCTGAGCACATGCCCGCCATGGTCGTCGGCAACGGCCCCAACTACGGTGTTGCCGAGGAGGCAGCGCTCAAGCTGAGCGAGACCATCAAGATTCCTGCCATGCATCACGAAGGCGAGGAGTTCGTCCACGGTCCCGAGATGCAGATCGTTCCGGGCTATCTGGTGTTTATTGTCGACGATCCGCAGGGGTCGGAGCGTCTTGCGAATATCGCCGATGCGCTATCGAACGTTACGACAAAAACGGTGCTGCTCACGGCCCATCCCAGGGGTAGGGCTCACGAGGTTGCGGTGCCTCAGGTGGCTCTGCTGCTCAGCGCGATTCCCAATCTTGTGTTCTTCCAGACGATTGCGGCAATGATCGCCGAGCGTCTGAAGTCATGGGACGTGCACCCGTATCTCGATGCCGTCTCCAAGCAAATGGAGGTCAAGGCAGAGGGCTACGAAGAGTCAGTCAATGCGCTTAAGGCCAAAGCGGCTGAGTGTTACGGAATGTAAGCGGGTTTTGATGCCCGTTGGCATGGGGGATGTGGAAACAACCCCAGAAAGGAGAGACAAATGAAGGAAACCGAGAAGATCGAGATCATGCATTTCGACCAGGAGGGCTATCTCGAGGACGGCAAGGCACTCTACGAGACCGGCAAGAAGATGACCGCGCTCGCCGACAAGGTCGCCGACGAGGGCTACGACGCCGTGTTCCTGATGGGCGTCGGCGGCACCTGGGACGAGCTCATGCAGCTCGAGTACCTCATGAACAAGTTCGGCGACCGCGACCTCGAGGTCTACCTGATCCACGCCGCCGAGTGGAACGTCATGGGCCACAAGCGCATGACCGAGAAGTCCGTCGTGCTCACCGCCTCCGAGTCCGGCACCACCCCCGAGGTCCTCGAGGCCGTCAAGAAGATGAAGGACATGGGCGTCCGCGTCTACGCCATGACCAAGCCCGAGGGTCTCATCGGCCAGGCTGTCGGCGCCGAGAACTGCGTCGCCATGGCGTCCGATCACGGCTCCGGTGGCTGCGAGAAGGGCTACTACCTCGCCGACTGCTTCGGCCTGCGCCTGCTCAACCGCCGCGGCTGCTTCCCCAAGTTCGATCTGTTCATCGAGCAGACCAAGGACATCTGGAAGGATATGCTCGACATCCGCAAGCGCTTCGAGCCGCGCGCCGAGGAGCTCGCCAAGAAGTACGCCCTCGCGCCCTACACCATGTTCATCGGCTCCGGAGCACTCTGGGGCGAGACCATCCTCTTCTCGATGTGCATCCTCGAGGAGATGCAGTGGAAGCGCACCCGCTACATCACTTCTGCCGACTTCTTCCACGGTACCCTTGAGCTCGTGGAGCCGGGCGTGCCCGTGTTCCTGTTCATGGGCGAGGACGAGAACCGCAAGCTCGATGAGCGCGTCCGCGCCTTCCTCAACCGCGGCGTGACCGGCGACACCGACATCAACATCATCGACACCGCCGAGTTCGCCATCCCCGGCCTTGACGACGATTTCCGCGTCATCGTTTCCCCGTGGATTCTGACGGTGCTCGTGACTGACCGCCTGGCTCGTTACTATGAGACGGTCACCAAGCACAACCTCAAGTATCGTCGTTACTATCACCAGTTCGACTACTAAGAAAAACGGGTGCGGGAACGTGCCGGGCTATTGAGAGGACCACAGAATGAGACAGTACATCATCGCCAGCCATGCACACTTCGCTACCGGCATCAAAGAGAGCATTGAGCTGCTCTCGGGCACTCGCGACAACGTCCACGACCTTTCGATGTTTGTCGACGATCGTATGGACGTGGCCGAGGAAGCCCAAAAGCTGCTGGCAGGCATGTCTGCCGACGATGACGTCGTCGTCTGCACCGACCTCTTTGGTGGCAGCGTCAACAACGAGTTCACCAAGATCGTCCAGACGCGTCCCCGTACCTACCTTGTCACCAACATGAACCTTCCGCTGCTCATCCAGCTGCTGTTCTCTGACGAGTCGGTGCCGGTTGAGGAGACGATTCGCGCCATCGTCGCTGCGGACGATACGCGCGTGAAGTTTGTCAACGATCTTTTGGTCGATGACGAGGAGGAGGAAGAGTTCTAATCCGCAGCACCTACTGACACGCCGTATGACGGCACAAGACCTTTGGGGGGTCACATTATGATTCAGCTACTTCGCGTTGACCATCGCCTGCTTCATGGCCAGGTCGCAGTTTCCTGGGTTCAGGGCCTTGGCTCCAACTGCATCTTCTGCGTGGGCGATAAGGTCGCCAACGACCCGGTGTGGAAGACGACGCTCAAGATGGGCAAGCCTGCCGGCTGCAAGCTCGTCATCAAGGATATGGCGAACGCCATCGAGGCTATCAACTCGGGCGTGACCGACAAGTACAAGATGATCATCTGCGTCGCCACTATCGCTGAGGCAAAGCAGCTTGTTGAGGGCTGCCCGCAGATTAAGTCGGTCAACCTGGGCAACACCAAGCCCAAGGACGAGAAGCGCCCCGATGCTCGTCAGGTCTCTCGTCAGATCTTCCTGACCGCAGCCGAGGAAGCCGATGTGCGCGAGATGCTGGATCGTGGCGTTGAGGTCGAGATTCGACCCCTGGCCGATGACCCCAAGGTTGACTGCGCCAGCGTGCTCTAGGCGTTTGAATTCGAAGAGTCTGAGCTCTTCGTAGTGTCCTATTAGGAAAGGGGGATGTATGCTTACCCAAGCAATCCTCATCGGACTTATCGCCGCATTTGGTAAGTTCGACTTCCAGCTCGGTACGCTCTATGCGTTCCGCCCCATCGTCCTGTGCCCGCTCGTGGGTCTGGTGCTGGGGGACCTGCAGTCCGGCCTCGCGATCGGTGCGAGTCTGGAGCTGCTGTTCATGGGCTCGATCTCCATCGGCGCCTACGTGCCGCCTGATGAGACGATCGGCGGCGTGCTCGCCTGCGCCTTCGCTATCCAGCTGGGCCAGAGCACCGAGGCAGCCATCGCGCTTGCCATGCCCATCGCCACGCTGTGCCTTGCCATCAAGAACATCCTCAACGCCGCCCTGCCGATCCTGGTTGACCGCGCTGATGTCTTCTCCGGCCAGGGCAACCTTAAGGGTGTCTATGCGATGCACTTCCTGATCGGTTTAACCGGCATCATCATGGCGTTCCTGCTGTGCTCGCTGTCGTTCTATCTGGGTGCTGACGCTATCCAGGGCGTGCTCGACTTTATCCCCGACTTTGTTCTTGCTGGCTTTGGCGTTGCCGCCAACATCCTGCCGGCCATGGGCTTCGCCATGCTCGGCCGCCTGGTGCTCACCAAGCAGCTCGTGCCCTTCTACTTCCTGGGCTTCCTGCTGTGCTCCTACGCCAACGTGCCCGTCCTGGGCGTCGCCCTGATCGCCATCATCATCGGCATCGACAAGTTCGACCTGCTCGGCCTGGGCGGAGCCCAGCCCCAGCTCTCCGCGGAAGGGGATGAGGACGATGACTTCTAGTCCCGAGAACAAGATCACGCGCTCCGACCTCGTCAGGAGCGCCGTCAACGTCGGCGCCCTGGGCATGGAGTTCTCCTGGACCTACTACAAGCAGATGAACATCGCCTTCTGCCTGATGGTCGCCAACATGCTCAAGAAGATCTACGCCGGCCGCCCCGACGACTACGCCGAGGCCCTTCACCGCCACTGCGCGTTCTTCAACATCACCGTCCAGTTCGCCCCGTTCGTCGGCGGCATCGCGATGGCCATGGAGGAGAAGGTCGCCCGCGGCGAGATCGAGCCCGAGAGCGTCAACGACGTCAAGGCCGCCCTCATGGGCCCGCTGTCCGGCATCGGCGACTCCATCTTCCTGTCGACCCTTCGCGTGGTCGCCGCCGCGGTGGGCATCAGCCTGTGCCAGGCCGGCAACCCCTTCGGCCCCATCGCCTTCCTGCTCATCTACAACGTCCCCGGCTTCGCGCTGCGCATCTGGGGCGCCGTCAAGGGCTACGAGCTGGGCGTGGGCTTCCTGGACGAGGCCCAGAGGACCGGCCTCATGCAGAAGATCATGACCTGCGTGGGCATCGTGGGCGTCATGGTCGTGGGCGCCATGTGCAAGGACATGTTCTGGGCCAGCATCCCGGTGGCCATCGGCTCGGGCGACGACGCCCAGACCCTCCAGGACATCCTGGACGGCATCATGCCCGGCATGCTCGGCATGCTCGCCTTCTGGCTCTACTACTGGCTGCTGTCCAAGAAGATCAACCCCATGGTGCTGATCGTGGCCACCATGGCCGTGGGCATCGTCGGCGCGTTCTTCGGCGTGCTGGCATAAGTTCGGCCATATCTATCTGCCCCCAAGGGAAACGGCGACCCGCTGCGGTCGCCGTTTTTTATTACGCGGAGGTGCTTCGTGAATCGATCTGACAATCCACCCGACAATGGCGTGAGCGGTGCGATGTATCTATTTGGCACGGCGCTCCTGTGGAGCTTTATCGGCATCCTCGTTCACGCCAACTCACAATCGGCCCTTTTGATCGGCGCCGTCACGGCGATATTCATGGCGCTGTTCATCCTGTGCGTGGGCAGGCCAAAGCTGCGCATAAGCCGCTTGATTGCCCTTGTCGCCGTATGCAATTTTGCAACGGGCACCACGTTTAACTTCGCCAACCAACTCACGTCAGTCGGCAACGCGATCGTTTTGCAGTACACCTCGATGATTTTCGTCATCGTGTACCAGTCGCTTGCATCGCGCACGCTGCCCTCGACGGCAAAGATCCTCTCCGTGATGGCCGCCTTTGTGGGTATGGGACTCTTCTTTTTGGGCGATTTGAGTGCCGAGGGCATGCTCGGCAACCTGCTTGCGGTCATTTCCGGCGCTACGTTTGGGCTGTGTTTTTTCCTGAATGCGCGTCCCGATGCGTCGCCTATGGTGTCGTCGCTTATATCGTGCGGCATTTCGATGCTGCCGATTTTTTATTTCGCCGGTGATCTGGGGGCCGTCAAGCCCTTTGAGTGGGGCCTTATGCTGGTGCATGGCCTGTTTTGCAGCGGACTGGCGAGTGTTCTGTATGCCAAGGGAATCGCGCGTACCAATGCGTTTGCCGCCAACTTGGTCTGCATGAGCGAGGTTGTGCTTGCGCCCTGCTGGTCGGCGCTGTTCTTTGGCGAGGTCTTTAGCTGGAACGAGCTTTTGGGCGCGGCGATTATCGTCTCTGTCATCGTTGCCAACCTGGTTTCCGATGCGTTTGGCGACGGTTTCCTGGTGGCGCTTGTCCGGCGCAGCGACAAAAATCGCGCCTGAGGTCGCATGTCTGCCGTTTACGGGCAAAAACACCCCGCTGAGCGAGTGGTATTAAATAAGGCAAACCTGCATATCTATAATTGGTATTAAATCGTTTGTGCCTGGTATGGGTGTTAGCAGCACGCCAGGTGCGCTTCGGGTCGTATGGCCGAGTTCCCGGATTGATATCAGATGCGCGCGCGACGGGAACAGGATAGACCCGAGACCCTTTATTTGGAGGAACCATGCTTACCCAAGCAATCCTCGTCGGCTTAGTCGGAGCCTTTGGCTGCCTCGACTACCAGCTCGGCACCCTCTATGCGTTCCGTCCCATTGTCCTGTGCCCGCTCGTGGGCTTGGTGCTGGGGGACCTGCAGACCGGTCTTGCCGTGGGAGCAAGCCTGGAGCTGCTGTTCATGGGCTCGATCTCCATCGGCGCCTATGTGCCGCCTAACGAGACGGTTGGCGGCGTGCTCGCGTGCGCCTTCGCGATTCAGCTCGGCCAAGGCACGGAGACGGCCATCGCGCTCGCCATGCCCATCGCCGTCCTCTCGCTGACGATCGGCAATATCACTAACGCTCTTTTCCCGGTGTTCGTCGATATGGCGGACAAGTACGCCCTCAAGGGCAACCTCAAGGGCATCTATGCGGTGCACTGGGGCATTGGCCTTTGGGGCTGCCTTGAGTATTTCCTGCTGTGCGGCGGCGCCTTCTATTTGGGCTCCGATGCCATCCAGGGCCTGCTCGACTTTGTCCCGTCCTTTATCATCGACGGTTGCGGTGTCGCCGCCAACATCCTGCCGGCCATGGGCTTCGCCATGCTCGGCCGCCTGGTGCTCACCAAGCAGCTCGTGCCCTTCTACTTCCTGGGCTTCCTGCTGTGCTCCTACGCCAACGTGCCCGTCCTGGGCGTCGCCCTGATCGCCATCATCATCGGCATCGACAAGTTCGACCTGCTCGGCCTGGGCGGAGCCCAGCCCCAGCTCTCCGCGGAAGGGGATGAGGACGATGACTTCTAGTCCCGAGAACAAGATCACGCGCTCCGACCTCGTCAGGAGCGCCGTCAACGTCGGCGCCCTGGGCATGGAGTTCTCCTGGACCTACTACAAGCAGATGAACATCGCCTTCTGCCTGATGGTCGCCAACATGCTCAAGAAGATCTACGCCGGCCGCCCCGACGACTACGCCGAGGCCCTTCACCGCCACTGCGCGTTCTTCAACATCACCGTCCAGTTCGCCCCGTTCGTCGGCGGCATCGCGATGGCCATGGAGGAGAAGGTCGCCCGCGGCGAGATCGAGCCCGAGAGCGTCAACGACGTCAAGGCCGCCCTCATGGGCCCGCTGTCCGGCATCGGCGACTCCATCTTCCTGTCGACCCTTCGCGTGGTCGCCGCCGCGGTGGGCATCAGCCTGTGCCAGGCCGGCAACCCCTTCGGCCCCATCGCCTTCCTGCTCATCTACAACGTCCCCGGCTTCGCGCTGCGCATCTGGGGCGCCGTCAAGGGCTACGAGCTGGGCGTGGGCTTCCTGGACGAGGCCCAGAGGACCGGCCTCATGCAGAAGATCATGACCTGCGTGGGCATCGTGGGCGTCATGGTCGTGGGCGCCATGTGCAAGGACATGTTCTGGGCCAGCATCCCGGTGGCCATCGGCTCGGGCGACGACGCCCAGACCCTCCAGGACATCCTGGACGGCATCATGCCCGGCATGCTCGGCATGCTCGCCTTCTGGCTCTACTACTGGCTGCTGTCCAAGAAGATCAACCCCATGGTGCTGATCGTGGCCACCATGGCCGTGGGCATCGTCGGCGCGTTCTTCGGCGTGCTGGCATAGGATCCGGCTGCATAGATTGTCATTGCAACCTGGTAAGGGGATGGAGCGGCCTATGCCCTCCGTCCCCTTTTTGTTTAGAAGGAGTTCGTATGTTCGCGAAGGATCGCGAAGCAATGCGCCTGACGCCGGCGGAAGTCAGGCTGATTCTCATTGAGTCCCTGCAGTGGTGCGCCAACAACGCGGTGTACTTTTTGGGGCTTATCGGCGCGGCGACGTATGACTTGGCTGGTACGGCCTTTTTGGTTGCCGCCATCACGCTCGTACGCAACCTCACGACGTCGGTGGGCAATATGGTTTCGGGCTCGGTCATCGATCGCTTTGGTCCGCGCCGTACGTCGTTTGTGACGTGTGCGGTCACGGCGGTGCTGTCGCTCGGTATTGGCCTGGCGCCGCTGTCCGTTCCCGGGCTGGTGTTTGCAGCGTGCTTTCTGGGGCTCGCAGGTGGTTTTATCAATACCTGTACGCACGCGTTTCCGGGATATCTTGAGTCGACTACCGAGGGTCGCACCCGTGTGAACGGTCTGATGGTCTTCTACAGCAATATCGCCTATACCGCCGGTCCGTTGCTTGGCGGTGCGATAGTGAGCTGCTTTGCCACGCAATCTGTCTACCTGCTCATGGCGGTCATGATGGGAGTGGCTGCCGTGCTCTCCTTGGGCTGTCACGAGCGCGTTACCCCCGCAAAGGGGGAGAAGCAAGCGGGCGGCATCCTTGGCGGCATGGTTGAGGGTGCCCGACTTACGTTTTGCAATCACGACCTGCGCCTCATCTTTATCTCGGGCTTTTTGGGCTTCTTCGCATTCGGCGCGTTCGATTCGCTGGAGTCGCTGTTTTACCGCGACGTACTCAACGTCGACATCGTTTGGCTGGGATGGCTGTCCTCGGTCGTGGGCCTCACTTCGTCGGTTGGCGCTTTCGCTCTGACTAAGCTTTCGGCTCGCCATGTCAACCTGCGCCTGTTGCTTGGGTCGCTTATGACGGTGGGCATTGGATCGATGGTGTACGTGGGCACCGATATGCTGGGGGTGGCGATTATCGGCCAGGCAATCAACGGCTTGGCGTGGGGTTTCTTGGAGCCGCTGCAGATGATCTTGATTCAGGAGCGTGCGGACATCAAATACCTGGGACGTATTACCGGCTTTGTGCGTTTTGGCCTGATGAGTGCCGGCGTGCTGCCGTTGCTGGCTGCTCCATTTTTGGCGGAGGCTTTGGGCGTTCAAGCGGTGCTGTTTGGAGCATCGACGATCATTGCGTTGGTAGGAACGCTGTTCTTTGTCACGCAGGGGAGGCGTCAGGAGTGCTAGATATACATCTAATTCTAATTTAATACCACTCAGCCGAGAATTTCGACCGTTCACCGAGGATCGGCACAGATTACAAAGTGGTATTAAAAACACGACGGGTGTATGTCTATAATTGGTATCGAAAAGAAACGCGATGTATAGAGTCGCGTCCAGGACAGAAAGGACAAACCATGAAGGAAACTGAGAAGATCGAGATCATGCACTTTAGCCAGGAGGGCTATGTCGAGGACGGCAAGAACGTCTACGAGACCGGGAAGAAGATGACCGCGCTCGCCGACAAGGTCGCCGACGAGGGCTACGACGCCGTGTTCCTGATGGGCGTCGGCGGCACCTGGGACGAGCTCATGCAGCTCGAGTACCTCATGAACAAGTTCGGCGACCGCGACCTCGAGGTCTACCTGATCCACGCCGCCGAGTGGAACGTCATGGGCCACAAGCGCATGACCGAGAAGTCCGTCGTGCTCACCGCCTCCGAGTCCGGCACCACCCCCGAGGTCCTCGAGGCCGTCAAGAAGATGAAGGACATGGGCGTCCGCGTCTACGCCATGACCAAGCCCGAGGGTCTCATCGGCCAGGCTGTCGGCGCCGAGAACTGCGTCGCCATGGCGTCCGATCACGGCTCCGGTGGCTGCGAGAAGGGCTACTACCTCGCCGACTGCTTCGGCCTGCGCCTGCTCAACCGCCGCGGCTGCTTCCCCAAGTTCGATCTGTTCATCGAGCAGACCAAGGACATCTGGAAGGATATGCTCGACATCCGCAAGCGCTTCGAGCCGCGCGCCGAGGAGCTCGCCAAGAAGTACGCCCTCGCGCCCTACACCATGTTCATCGGCTCCGGAGCACTCTGGGGCGAGACCATCCTCTTCTCGATGTGCATCCTCGAGGAGATGCAGTGGAAGCGCACCCGCTACATCACTTCTGCCGACTTCTTCCACGGTACCCTTGAGCTCGTGGAGCCGGGCGTGCCCGTGTTCCTGTTCATGGGCGAGGACGAGAACCGCAAGCTCGATGAGCGCGTCCGCGCCTTCCTCAACCGCGGCGTGACCGGCGACACCGACATCAACATCATCGACACCGCCGAGTTCGCCATCCCCGGCCTTGACGACGAGTTCCGCGTCATTGTGTCTCCGTGGATCCTGTCCTCGCTGGTTACCGATCGACTCGCCGCTTACTACGAGACGGTCACCAAGCATAACCTCAACTACCGTCGCTACTATCACCAGTTCGACTACTAATAGTTGACCACTCATGTAAGAAGCACCCTGCCCGGGCGCATGCGTCCGGGCATTTTTATGCCGAAATTCGCTAGAAAGGGGAATCGAATGAGGCAGTTTATCGTGGCATCCCATGCTCATTTCGCGTCTGGAATTGTCGAGAGCATCGGCCTGCTTTCCGGCGAGCGCGAAAACGTCCATGCGCTCTCTATGTATGTCGACGGAAACGAGGACCTGGCCAAGGAAGCCGCAGCGATTCTAGATGGCTTTGCCGCGGACGACGAGGTCGTCGTTTGTACCGACCTCTTTGGCGGCAGCGTCAACAACGAGTTCACCAAGGTTGTCCAGACGCGCCCCAACACGCATCTGGTGACCAATATGAATCTGCCGCTTCTAATCCAGCTGCTGTTCGTGTCCGATTCGACTCCGATCGACGAGGCCATTCGTCAGATCGTCGAGGCGGACGACACCAAGGTCAAGTACGTCAACGACCTGCTGGGCCAGGCCGAACTCGATGAGTTTTAATCGTTAGGGAGCACATCATGATTCAGATGATTCGCGTAGACTATCGACTGCTTCACGGCCAGGTTGCCGTGAGCTGGACCTCGGCTTTGGGTGCCGACTGCATTCTGCTGGTGAGCGATACGGTCCTCAACGACAAGCTGCGCCTGCAGGCCCTGTCCCTTGCAAAGCCCGAAGGGTGCAAGGTCGTCGTCAAAAACACCGAGGATGCCGTCAAGGCGCTCCAGAGCGGTGTGACCGACAAGTACAAGCTCTTTGTGGTTTGCGAGACGATTCAGCAGGCCGGCGCCGTCGCAAAGGCGATGGGCGTTAAGAAGATCAACCTGGGTAACGTCGCCTTTAGCGAGGACGCCCGCCAAGTCTCGACGAGCGTGTTCCTTACGCCCGAGAACGAGGCATACGTGAAGGAGCTGCTCGGCGAGGGCTATGAGTTGTTCATTCAGATGATTCCGGCGGATGCGAAGACTGACGCCGCAAAGGTCATCGGTTAGGGGCTGTCATGGTTATCAAGACAATCCTGATTTTCCTTATTGCCCTTTTGGGCTATTCCGAGTGGCTGACGGGCACGAGCTACCTCCAGCGCCCGATCGTGCTCGGACCTCTGGTCGGCCTTGTTATGGGCGATGTGGTGACCGGCACAATTATGGGCGCCACGATGGAGCTTGCCATGGTCGGTGCCATTTCGGTCGGCGCCTACAACCCGCCCGATACGATTTCCGGAACCATCCTGGGTGTATCCCTTGCCATGCAGGCCGGCGCGGACGCTTCGGCGGCGCTGACCCTGGGTATCCCTATCGCCACGATCGTTCTGGCGCTCGATACGGCTCTGGGCCAGCCGGTCATGCTGCTGCTGGTGCACCGTATCGACAAGAACGTCGAGGATGGAGACACCAAGGCCATCACGCGCAACATGCTCATCGCCGGTTACGCGCAGAGCTGGTGCGGTCTGCTGATCATTCCCACTGCCTTCTTCTTTGGCGCCGATGCCGTGGCCAGTTTGCTCAACATCATTCCCGATTTCGTTCAGACCGGTATGGATGTCGCCGCCGCCTTCTTGCCCGCACTCGGCTTTGCAATGCTGGCTCAAATGATTATGAACAAGACCGTGGCGCCGTTCTTCTTCGCAGGCTTCTTCCTCGTTGCCTACTTTGGCATTAGCACGACGGGCGTGGCGATTTTTGCCGCGATCATCGTCGTCGCAATGACGGTTTTGGGCGAGAAGAAAAAGACGGAGCAGCCCGCAGTGGCGACCGAGGATCCTGCGATTGGGAGTGGGTTCGATGAGTTTTAAGTTTGAGTCTTCCTACGACGGGCTGATTACCCGCGAAGATCTTAAGAAGCTGTTCTGGCGCTCGATTCCCTATGAGCACTCCTGGAACTACGAGCGCATGGGCCATATTGGCTTTATGTGGGCCCTCATGCCGATCCTGCGTAAGCTCTACCCGCAAGATGCGGACTTTAAGGCCGCGCTCAAGCGCCACATGGAGCTCTATAACGTCACGCCGTATATCTCGACGCTCCCCATGTCCATTGCCGCCGCAATGGAGGAAGTCAACGCTACCGAGGACAACTTCGATACGAGCGCGATTTCCAACGTCAAGCTTGCTTTGATGGGTCCGCTTTCCGGTGTGGGCGATGCGTTCTACTGGGGTACGCTGCGAATTTTGGCCACGGGCGTCGGCACCTCGCTGGCCCTGCAGGGCTCTATTCTCGGTCCGATTTTGTTCCTGCTGGTGTTCAACGTTCCCCACTACATCATCCGCTACCTGCTGACGTTTGTGGGATACCGCTTTGGCTCGGACATGATCAGCAAGGTCCAGGAGTCGGGCATCATGGATACGATCGTCAAGATGGCCTCCATCATGGGCGCTATGGTGATCGGTGCCATGACCATGCAGATGGTCACGGTGGACATTCCGCTCATGGTTGGCGCGGGCGATGGTGCTCAGACGCTGGCAGAGCTGCTCAACGGAATCTTCCCGGGCTTTGTCACGATGGGGCTGTTTGGAATCGTCTATCTCATGCTCAAGAAGAAGATGAATCCGCTGCTCATTATGCTGGTGATCTTGCTCGTGAGTATCGCTGGCGCATTCTTTGGAGTGCTTGATGTTCAGTAGGGCATCCGTCATAATCAAAACAATGTAAGAGGGGGCGTCGCGCACACTGTGCTGTGGCGCCCTTTTGCCGAAAGGTGGACAAGATGGAGTATCCACAGCTTGCCGTTATGAATATCAGCCATCGCTACTTTGACCTTGAGGAGTTCTTTTCCTCGGCGGCGGCCTCGGGCTATACGTGCTGCGAGCTTTGGACGGGCGCGATGCACCTGTATGTCGATTGCCATGGCTATGATTCGCTCGAACAGGTGAAGGAACTTTCGCAGCGGTATGGGGTTCGGATTGTCGGCATTTGCCCCGAGCAGAACAATCCCAAGCCGTGGAATATCGCGGCGCGCGGGGAGGAATCGCGTGCCCGTACGCTCGCATACTTTAAGAATGTCGTGGACATCGCGGTGGAGCTTGGGGCCGAGCAGGTCATGGTGTCGAGCGGTTGGGCGTTTTTGAATGAGCCGATCGAGGACGCGTGGGGCCGTAGTGCTTCGATGCTTCGTTCGATTGCCGAGTATGCGGGCGAGCGCGGCGTGCGGCTGGTGCTTGAGGCCCTGCAGCCGGTTGAGTCGATGATCGTGAACTCGGCGGCCGACACGAAGCGCATGATTGACGCGGTTGACCATCCGGCGCTCAAGGCGTGCCTTGATATGGGTGCCATGGCGGTAGCAGGGGATACCATCGACGATTATTTCGATCTGCTTGGCGATGACGTCGCCCACGTGCACTTTGTCGATGTTGCGGCAGATGGCACCACACATCTTGCCTGGGATGACGGCGACCGCGATATGCGGGCCGACCTGGATAGGCTGGTGGCGCGCGGTTATCGCGGCGTAGTTTCGGCAGAGACGTACGACGGGCGCTATTTCGCCGATCCCGCGGCAGCCGATGCTCAGGTGATAGCAGTGTATCGCCGCGCGACCGGCGCCTAGGCGGGATGGGGCGCCGTTCGGGGTCTCAGCCGTGGCTGGAAGCGGGACAGGCTTTCCGGTTGGGCTTCAAGCGGAAAGCGTGTCCCATTCTGAGCGTCTATTCTGGGATGCGGTTTCCCGTTGAGGCTTCAAGCGGAAAGCGTGTCCCGGAATGGCCGCTCGAAATGGGACGTGCTTTCCCCTATGTTTCCAAATGAATACGCTGTGAGCCGAGGAGGACGATTTTCCCCGCAAATACTCTAGTATGCTAAAGTACCCAGAAGACCGGCGGAGCTATGCCGGTCTTCTGTTCTACGCGAAGCACAGCATGAGGAGGCTCACCAGATGACGGCCACACCGTGGGGATTCCGGGACATATTGCCCGAGGAGGCTCAGGCGCGCGAGGAGATTGCGCTGACGGTGAAGGGCTGTTTTAGGGAGCATCATTACCTTCCGGTCGAAACGCCGCTGCTCGAGGACAAGGGTTCGCTCGAGGAAGGTGGCCGTATCGCGGATACGCCGTTTAAGCTCTTTGACGACGATGGTCGCCTGCTGGTGGTTCGTCCCGACAACACGCTGCCCATCGTACGCCTGGTCTCGACCCGTATGCGCGCGGCCGACCTGCCGCTGCGCCTGCGCTATGAGGCACCGGTGGTCCGCGAGTGCCAGCGCAATGCCGGTGGCTCGCGTCAGTTCACCCAGTTGGGCTTTGAGCTTATCGGTGCGGGCGATACCGCGGGCGATGTCGAGATTGTCTCGCTCGTGGCCGAGGCGGTGCGCAAGCTGGCGCTGCCCGATGCACGCATCATCGCAGGTAGTGTACGCCCGTTTAAGGAGCTGCTCGCGGCGTGCGAGGATCGCGAGCTGGCTGCCGAGGCGCTGTGCTGCGTGCACGCCAACGACTTTGTGGGCCTCGATGCCCGCGTGGCGGCAAGCGTCGAGTCCGATGCCGTCAAGGCCGCCATTTGCGAGCTGCCGCGTCTGCACGGCGGTGCCGAGGTGCTCGACCGCGTGGACACGCTGCTGGAGGCCGCCGGTATCGTCGCGCCGCTGACGCGCGAGTTGCGTGCTCTGGTCGAGGGCCTGGCTCCCGAGGACGCCCAGGTGCTGTCGTTCGACTTCTCCATCATGAACTCTTTTGATTACTACACGGGCCTGGTCTTTAAGGCCTACGCCGGTGGCCTGCCCGATCCGGTGGGCTCGGGCGGCCGCTACGACTCCATCTTTACCGGCGCGTTCGGCGACGGCATCGAGGTGCCGGCGGCGGGCTTCGCCTTTTCGCTCGAGCGTCTGGAGGCCGCGCGCACCTCGGCCGAGGACGCCGCTTCCGACGGCGATCACGCTGTGGGCCGTGGCGCCGAGGGTCCGCTGCGCATTGCCGTGCCCAAGGGCTCGCTCAAGGCCGACACGCTCGACGTGCTCGAGGCAGCGGGCTTAGACGTCGCTGAGCTGCGCGATCCCGGTCGTCACCTGATCGTGCGCGGTCGCGACACGCGTGCCGGTGAGGGCGCGGTCGGAGATATCGAGTTTGTCATCGTGCGCCCCAGCGACGCGCCCGCCTTTGTGGGCTGCGGCGGCGCCGATTGCGGCATCTGCGGCTGGGACTCGCTCATCGAGGCTGACCTCAACCTGCTGCAGCTGGTCGACCTGGGCTACGGCCTGTGCACTTTCATTGAGGCGGAGCCCGCGTGGCGCGCTGGCCAGGCCGAGCGCAACTACGCCCGTCGCGGATCGCTTCGCGTGGCCACCAAGTATCCGCGCATCGCGAGCGTTTGGTATGCCGAGCGCGGCGTGAATGCCGATATTGTCTCGCTGCACGGTAACATCGAGCTGGGCCCCATCGTCGGTATGACCGATCGCATCGTGGACATTACCGCCACGGGCGCCACCCTGCGCGATAACGACCTGGTTATTACTGGTCGCATTATGGACTGCACGGCCCGCTTCTTTGTCAACCCGGGTGCCGCGCGCCTGGATCCGCGCGTACGCAATCTGGCAGATCGCCTGGCCGCTGCCGTGAAGGACAAGCATTTTGAGCCCGTCGCGGGCTCGGCACAATAGCGCGAGCACGTACGGGCGCCCCAACGTCCGGGTTGCGGGTCGACTGGCGCCGCCGCCCGGCCTTTCGTTTTTCGAACACAACCTCGACCGATAGGGGATACCGATATGAAGACCATCAAGCTTGCTCCCGGTGAGCGCCTCGTTACCAACCAACTCAACCGCAAGGGCGTGCTGCCGCAAAACATCGTCGACGCCGCCCGCGATATCGTGGCCAACGTGCGCGCCAACGGCGATGCCGCGGTGCGCGATTATTGCCAGCGTTTTGATGGCGTTGAGCTGCAGAGTTTCCGCTTGCCGCAAGAGCAGATCGATGCCGCGCTCGAGGGCCTGGACCCGGCTTTTGTCGCCGCGCTCGAGAAGGCCGCACGTCAGATTCGCGAGTTCCACCAGCGCGAGGTCGAGCAGAGCTGGTTTACCACGCGTGCGGACGGCACGATGCTCGGCGTTAAGGTGACCCCGCTCGCTGCGGCCGGCATCTATGTGCCGGGCGGTCGTGCGCAGTATCCCTCCACGGTGCTCATGAACGCCATTCCCGCCAAGGTCGCCGGCGTCAAGCGCGTGGTCATGGTGACGCCGCCGCAAAAGGATGGTCTGATCAGCCCCTATACGCTCGCGGCTGCCAAGCTCGGCGGCGTGGACGAGATCTATATGGTGGGCGGCGCTCAGGCCGTGGCCGCGCTGGCGTACGGCACCGAGACCATTCCGCGCGTCGACAAGATCACCGGCCCGGGCAACGCCTTTGTCGCTGCGGCCAAGCAGATTGTCTCGGGCGACGTGGGTATCGACATGGTCGCTGGCCCCTCCGAGGTCTGTGTGCTGGCCGATGCCACGGCCAAGCCCATGGTGGTCGCGGCCGACCTGATGGCGCAGGCCGAGCACGACCCGCTGGCAGCCTGCTATCTGGTGACCTGCGACGAGCAGTTTGCGCGCGAGGTCGAGGCCGGCATCGACATTCTGGTAGCGCAGTCCCCGCGTGCCGAGATTACGCGCGCCTCGCTCGATAACGAGGGCGCCATCGTGGTGGCCGCCGACATGGCTGCCGCCGTCGAGGCGGTGAACACCGTGGCGCCCGAGCACCTGGAGCTGCACTGCAAGGATGCGATGGGCCTGCTTGGCGGCATTCGCAACGCCGGCGCCATCTTTGTGGGCGCTTGGAGCTCCGAGCCGCTTGGCGATTACGTTGCCGGCCCCAACCACACGCTGCCGACCGGCGGTACGGCCATGTTCTCCAACCCGCTTTCGGTCGAAGAGTTCGTCAAGCGCTCGAGCGTCATTTGCTATACACCCGAGGGCCTGCTCTCCGACGCTCCCGCTACGCAGCGCCTGGCCGAGGCCGAGGGACTGTGGGCGCACGCGCTATCCGCCGCGCTGCGTCGCCGCGTGCTGGAGCAGGGCGAGGATGCCGTGAGTGCCGCATCGCTGGCCGCGGCCGATCTGACCAAGGTCGCCTGGCCGGGCGACGCCGTGGCGACGGTCGCCGAGGGTGTTGACCTGGCGGCTGCAAGCGCGGATGGCGTTGGCCCGACTGGCGATGAGGCCTAAAATGGCCGAACTCACTCCCCGCATGAAGGAGCTCGTCCAGCCCTACTTGGCCGGCATTGAGCCCTATGATTCCAACTTTACGCCCACGCGCATCAACCTTTCGGCCAACGAGAACACCTATCCCGTGCCGGCTGGCGTGCGCGAGGCAATCGATGCAGCCCTGACTGCCACACCGCTCAACCGCTACCCCGATCCCATGTCCTGTGACCTGCGCGACGAGCTGGCCGCTTGGCATGGTGTAGCGCGCGAGAACGTCTGCGTGGGTAACGGCGGTGACGAGCTGCTCTATAACTACCTGCTGGCGTTTGGCGGCGCGGGGCGGACCCTGCTCAACTGCCCGCCGTGCTTTAGCGAGTATGCGTTCTTTGCGTCGCTCTGCCAGACTGAAGTGCGCGATGTGTGGCGCGACCCGGCGACCTTTGAGCTCGACCAGGCGGCTATGTTCGCGGCCGCGCCCGAGTGCAACCTGGCGATCGTGACCTCGCCTAACAATCCCACGGGTGACGTGGCACCGCTCGACTTTGTCGCGGCCTTGTGCGATGCGTGCCCCGGCATGGTGATGGTCGACGAGGCCTACGTTGAGTTTGCCGACGATTCGTTTGGCGCGGCCACCACGGCGCAGGGACTTATCGCCGAGCATCCCAACCTGGTGATTCTGCATACGCTGTCCAAGGCGTTTGGCGCCGCCGGCACGCGTCTGGGCTATGTGATCGCCGCGCCCGAGGTCATCGATGTGTTCGCTGCGATTCGCCAGATCTATTCGGTCAATGTGCTGAGCCAGGCCGCCGCGCTCGCCTGCGTGCGCGCTCGCGATGCGTATGCGCCCGTGGTGGCACAGGTTGCATCCGAGCGCGAGCGCGAGCTGTGCGCCCTGCGCGCGATGGCTGCCGAGGGCATGCCCGTGGAGGCATGGCCGAGCGCGGCGAACTTTGTGCTCGTGCGCACGCCGCATGCCACGCGCGTGCGCGAGCGCCTGCGCGACGAGTATTCGATTTTGGTGCGCGACTTTAGCTATGCACCGGGGCTCGCGGACTGTCTGCGCATTACCGTGGGTACCCCGCAGGAAAACGACGAGGTGCTGGCTGCGTTTGTCGCACTGGTGAAGGAGGAGATGTAGATGGGCCGCTATGCCGAGGTGACCCGCAAGACGGGGGAGACCGACATTGTCGTCAAGCTCGACCTGGACGGGAGCGGCGTGTGCGATATCTCGACCGGCGTGCCGTTTTTCGACCATATGCTCAACGCCTTTGGTCGTCATGGTCTGTTCGATTTGACAGTACATGCGGTAGGCGACGTGGAAGTCGACGCGCACCATACCGTCGAGGACACGGGCATTGTGCTGGGCGAGGCGTTTTGCCAGGCGCTGGGCGATAAAGCGGGTATTACGCGCTTTGCCGACGCGGCGATCGCCATGGACGAGACGCTCGTGATGGCCGCCGTGGATATCTCGGGCCGCGGGCAGGCCTACTGCGAGCTGCCCGTACCGACCGAGCGCGTGGGCACCTTTGATACCGAGCTGGCCGTCGAGTTCTTCTATGCCTTTGCGCGCGACGCCAAGCTCACGCTGCACGTGCGTGAGCTGGCGGGCGGCAACTCGCATCACATTATCGAGGCGGCCTTTAAGGCCGTGGGCCGCACGATGCGCCGCGCCTGCGAGCTCGATCCCCGCGTGCAGGGCATCCCCAGCACCAAGGGCTCGCTGTAACTGACGGATCGCGCAAACCACCACAAAGGGGACAGGCACCTTCGTGGTGGTTTTGGAGGATGGGAAAAGGGAGGGTCGCGTGGGCGAACCGAAGATCGTGGTGGTCGACTACCACAAGGGCAACTTGTCGAGCGTCGTGCGCGGGCTTGCGCGCGCTGGTGCTGCCGCCTGCACGTCGGACGATCCGGAGCAGATCCGTAACGCCGACGGCCTGGTCATCCCGGGCGTGGGCGTGTTCTATGACGCGATCGCCTTTATGCGCCAGAGCGGCGAGGCGGACGCGGTGCTCGACGCCGTTGCCGCCGGAACTCCGCTGCTCGGCATCTGCTTGGGCCTTCAGCTGTTTTTTGAGCGCGGCGACGAGGGTGTGCCGGCGGACGAGGGTGCGGACGCGGACGACGATGCCTCCGAGCAGGTCGGCGGTCCCTGGGTCGATGGCCTGGGCATTATGCGCGGTTCGTGCACGCGCCTGGAGTCGAGCCGCCTGAAGGTGCCGCACGTGGGCTGGGACCAGGTGCACATGACGCCCGCCGGCGCGGCCGATTCACTGCTTGCCGGTTTTGCCGAGGGTGCCAACATGTATTTCACCCACAGCTACGCGGTGGCCGACGACGCCGATGCCGCCGATGTGCTGGCGCGCGCGCACTATACGCGGAGCTTCCCGTGCATCGTGCGCCATGGCAACGTGTGGGGCTGCCAGTTCCATCCCGAGAAATCCTCCGCGCTGGGCCAGCGCATCCTTAAGAACTTCGTCAGCATCGTCGAGGGGGTTGGCCGATGATCCTGTTTCCCGCAATCGATCTGATCGGCGGCAAGGTCGTGCGCCTGGAGCGCGGCGACCGCAGCCGCTGCAAGGTATATTCCGACGACCCCGTGGCCGTCGCCCGCTCATTTGCCGAGCAGGGCGCGAGCTGGGTGCACGTCGTCGACCTGTCCGCTGCCTTTGGCGAGGACGAGGACGCGTGCGCTGCCAACTCGGCAGCGATCAAGGCCATCTGCGGCGTCGACGGTCTGTCTGTGGACGTGGGCGGCGGCGTTCGCTCGCTCGCGCGCATCGACGAGCTGGCCGGCTATGGTGCTCGCCGCATTGCGCTGGGCACCGTGCTGGTGACCGAGCCGGGTTTTGCCGAGGTGGCGGCTCGCGGCTTTGGCGAGCTGTTGGTGGCTGACATTGCCGCGCGCGACGGCCAGGTTAAGGTGAACGGCTGGCGCGACGGCGCGGGCGTGGCGCTCGACGATGCCGTGGCGCAGCTTTCCGAGCTAGGCTTTAAGCATCTGGTGTATACCGACATCGCGCGCGATGGCATGCAGACGGGCATCGATGTGACGACGTATCGCCATGTGGCGCAGGTCGCGGGCTTTCCCGTCGTGGCTTCGGGCGGCATCTCGACGCTCGACGACATCCGCGCGCTGGCCGCGGTGGGCGAGGGCGCGATTGAAGGCGCCATTACCGGTCGTGCGCTCTACGAGGGCAACTTTATGCTGGTACAGGCGCTGGCCGCCGCCCGAGGGGAGGAGTAGACCATGCTTACCAAGCGTGTAATTCCCTGCCTGGACGTCAAGGACGGCCGTGTGGTCAAGGGCGTCAACTTTGTGAGCTTGCGCGATGCGGGCGACCCGGTGGAGCTGGCCCGCGCCTACGACCGCGAGGGTGCGGACGAGGTCGTATTTTTGGACATTACCGCGACGAGCGACAACCGTGCGACGACCATCGAGATGGCGGCGCACGCGGCCGAGGAGCTGGCCATTCCCTACACCGTGGGCGGCGGCTTTCGCGACCTGGCGGGCATGCGGACCATGGTGGCTGCCGGTGCCGACAAGGTATCGCTCAACTCTGCCGCCGTGCGCGACCCGTCGCTGATCAGCCAAGCTGCCGCGGCGTTTGGCAGCCAGGCCGTGGTCGTGGCGATCGATGCCAAACGCGTGGGGCTGCCCGGGGAGCCGGGCGCCGATAAGTGGGAGGTCTTCACGGCGGGCGGCCGCAACGCCACGGGTATCGATGCGGTGGCGTGGGCCGAGGAGGCGGCTCGTCGCGGCGCCGGCGAGATCCTGCTGACCAGCATGGATCGCGACGGCACCAAGGCCGGCTTTGACCTGGCGCTCACCCGCGCCGTGGCCCGCGCGGTGCCGATTCCCGTCATCGCGAGCGGCGGCGTGGGCACGCTCGAGCATTTTGCCGAGGGCGTGATCGAGGGCGAGGCCGATGCCGTGCTGGCGGCTAGCGTCTTTCACTTTGGAACCTTCAGCATCCGCGAAGTCAAAGAGTATATGGCCAGCCAAGGCATTCCTGTGAGGCTGGACTTCTAATGCTGCGGCTTGCCCAGGCACCCGACCTTTCGGCTCCAACCCTCCTCGCGTACTTAAGTACGCGTCGTCGGGCTTGTCGCTCGTAATCTCGGGCACCTGGACAACCCTCGCCGACCTGCGAAGTTTGAATTTGGGAAGAGAAATGGAAGAGATAACCGATCCTTCAAAGCTTACATACGACGCCAAGGGGCTGATTCCTTGTGTTGTTCAGCAGTATGACACCGGCGAGGTGCTTATGGTTGCCTGGATGAACGAGGAGTCGGTGGGGTTGACGCTCAAGACCGGCACCACGTGGTTTTGGAGCCGTAGCCGCCAGGAGCTCTGGAACAAGGGCGCGACGAGCGGCAATATGCAAGCGGTCAAGGAGCTCTGGGCCGACTGCGATAGCGATACGCTGCTGGTCAAGGTCGACTCGCCGGGTCCGGCCTGCCACACCGGCAACCGTACCTGCTTCTTTAAGCGCGTGGAAGGGGGAGTGCGATGAAAGTCGTGACGCCGTTCGAGGTCGCCGACTGCAACACCGAGCTCCTCCGCGCGGGCGTGCCATGCCGCGTGCACCTGACTGATGCCTGCGGGGCGCAGTCGCTTTGGCTCGAGGCCGAGAAGGAAAGGCTTGATGAGGCCCATGCCGTCATCGTCGAGTTCTTTGAGAAAAAGGGCGCAAAGCCTCGGTTCGATGAGACCGGTACCTACTTTACGCTGCAGTAACGAGAGGAAATAACCATGGGAGTCAGAACAGCTAACGTGCAGCCGGGAAATATCGGCGAGACGCTGACGGGACTGGCCGAGGTGATTCACGGGCGTCGCGATGCGTCGCCACAGGAGAGCTACACCGCTCGTCTGCTGACCGACGTCGAGGACGAACTGCTCAAGAAGCTTGCCGAGGAGGCGAGCGAGGTCATCATGGCCTGCAAGGACAACGACCACGACCACATCCGCTACGAAGCCGGCGATCTGGTCTACCACCTGCTCGTGACGCTTGAGCGCTACGGCATCACCCTCGACGAACTGGCCGGCGAACTCAACGCTCGCCGCCACTAGTCAAGCTTTTGGTGCAAGGGGGACAGTAGTCATTGGGGACGTTCTTAAACGACTAGTCGTTTGGGGCAGTCTTTGCCGGCGCTGCCAAATAACATGCCCAATTACTACGATGAAACTGGATCTGCTGACCACACGTCGGTTTTGAACAAATCGTCAACGCTTCTACCTGCGGTTTTATTTTCCGCATTAAGCCGATGGTCGGAGGTTTGCGGTTCATCGTAGTAAACGGGCGTTCTTTTTGGCGGGCGGTGTTGCACGGGCGTCGGTGGTGAGCGAAACGACCTGTTTTCCTCCGTCCCCAAGGGGTCATTTGTGAAGAGTGTCCTCAATGACTAGTCTTAGGCGAGGGGCGTGGGCTCCCATTCGCCGGTGAGGTGGGGGATGTCGAAGGTTCGATAGCCGCAGTCGTAGGCGTGGCCCTGGGCCTCGCGGATGTTCCAGCAGATATCGCAGGCGCGGTGCGCGTCCGAGCCAAAGGTGATCGGCACTTCGGCATGGGCAAAGCAGCGCAAAAGGCCGGTCGCGGGGTAGTAGTCGTCAAGCCCCTTGCGCGGCGCGGCAGTCGAGACCTCAACGCGCCGACTCGTGTCGTGTGCGCATTCTGCCATCTGCCCCCAGAACGGCGCGGGGTCAAAATCGGGTGCAAAGCCTTCCTTCGAAAAGCGCATGACCAGGTCGGGATGAGCCATCACATCAAAGTTAAGCGAGCTTTCGCAGGCGCGACACCAGTCGTCGACGTAGCGCTCCCACACGCCGCGCACGCCCAGGTTTTCCCAAACGTGCAGGTTGGTGTCATCGTCGATCCAACCGCAGAGTGAATCGGGCGTATCGGGGCGAGCGACGTCTTCCGTTCCCGGCGTGCCCGCGGCGCCGGCCATGATGTCGCCGGGGTCGCCGATCCAATGTACGCTGCCCAGGCGCACCACGGCGCCATCGGACCAGCGCTCAACCAAGGGCTCGCAGCCTTCATACCAATCGCACTCAAAACCATAGATAAGCTCGAGCTCCGGTGCAATCTGCGCAGCGAGCTTGCGGGCCTCCTCAAAAGCCAAGCGATGCGCCGGCAGGTCGTCCTCGACAACCTGCACCTCGCAGTTGGAATCCATGCTGGCGGGCAGGGTGAGGTGGTCGGTCGAGACCATGACCTGGCAGCCGGCAGCCGCAGCCGCAGCCGCACGAACGTTCTCCTCAAACGAGGCGTGCCCGTCCGAAAACGAGGTGTGGGTATGGCAATCGACCAGCGGGCATGCGGACATGGCGGCTCCTTTGCAGTTGGCGAATCCGCTCCATTGTAACGGCGCGGCGTCTAACGCGCCGGGCACGCTGCGAGTCGAAATCGAGTGGAAAGGCTGCGCGGCGCATGAGGTTTGTCGCGCGGCATCGGCCCCGCTCCAAAACGTGTACATCAGCCTCCAAAACCGACAAAAAATGACATGTTTGGAGGCTGATGTACACGTTTGAGACGAAGACGAGGGGCGCACCGGCGTGCGCCGGCTCCAGCGCTACTTCCTCCGCTTCGCCGCCCGTTTGGATTGCACGGTCACCATCGCGTGGCGTATGGCGGTGATGGGGCGATAGCGGATCATGCGCGGGCCCGACCAGCGCATGACCTCGCGGATCTTCTCGCGCATGGTGGGCCGGTAGCAATGCGAGGGGCAGGCCGAGCAGAACGTCTTGGTGCCCATATACGGGCAGCGTTCAATGCGTGCGACGGCGTATTCTCGCAGCTCAGCGCATTCGGGGCAGAGGGTGATGGCCCGGAATCCAAGCTTCACGCGCGCGTGCGCATCGCCGCTGGCAGCCTGCTCATCCGCACGCCCGCGGCCATGATGCCCGCGACACCACAGCGCGATCATCTGCGACACCATCTGGGCCTCGCGCGCACGCTTGCCCGCCAGCTCCGGCGTGTCGGCCGGGCGCGCCATTAGCTGAGCCTCCCGTGTTCGACCGAAAGCGAGCGATCGGCAAACGCGCAGGTGCTGGCACGGTGGCTCACCAGCACGATGGTCTTGCCGCGGCGCTTGAGCTCATCGACCGCCTGCATCACGGCTGCCTCGTTGAGGGCATCGAGCGCGCTGGTGGGCTCGTCGAGCAGAATGAAGGGCGCGTCGCTGAGGAAGATGCGCGCGAGGCCGATGCGCTGACGCTCGCCGCCCGAGAGCGAGTCGCCCAGCTCGGCGACGGGGGTGTCGAGGCCCTGCGGCAGGCGGTCGATGAGCGCGGTGAGCGAGGCGGACTGGCAGGCGTCGAGCAGCTTGGCATCGGTGGCGTCGGCACGCGCGACGAGCAGGTTCTCGCGCACGGTGCCACAGAACAGGTGCGTGTCCTGGGTCATATAGGCCTCGTGGCTGCGCAAGCTCGCCGTGTTGATACGACGGGCATCGACGCCGCTTACCGTGATGGCGCCGGCGGTGGGGTCCCAAAAGCGCATGAGCAGCTTGAGCAGCGTCGATTTGCCCGAACCCGAGCGCCCCATGATGCAGGTCATGGTGCCGGGCGCAAAGGTGCAGGTCACGTCGTCGAGGATGAGGCTTGCGGCCGTCTCGCCCGCCGCCTGTCCCGCATCGTCGGCACCCGCGCCACCCACATAGCTAAAGCTCACATGTTCGGCAGCGGCACCGGCGAACTCCACGTTCTGGCCGTCCGTGACCTCGGCACACTGGGGCTGCTCGTCGAGCAGATCGAGCACGCGCGTGCCCGAGGCGAGCGTTTCCTGCAGCGAGGCACCCAGACGACTCACGGCCATTACCGAGCCAAAGGACGAAACAAAGGTGAAAACGGCGACAAATGCCGCGGCGAAATCAATCGTCCCCGCAGCCACCAGCTGCAGCGCACGTCCGAGCATCACCAGGTTGGCAACGAGGATGAGCGCGTCGGCCGCCGCCTCGCTGGCTGCCTGGCGGCGCTTGAGGCGTGCATCCACGGCGCCGACTTGCTCGGTCAGCTCGCCCAGAGCGCGGCTGCGATCGGCGCCGCCGGCAAACTGAATGGTCTCGGACGCGCCGCGCAGGCTGTCGAGCACAAAGGCACCCAGCTTGCCTACTCCCTCGCGACTCTGGCGACCGGTGGTGCCGCATGCCTTGGCCGAGACCAGAGGCAGCAGCACACCCAGGACCGCGTAGGCCACAAGCGCGATGCCGGCGAGCTCGGGGCTTACGGCCAGCAAGAAGCCCTCGAAGACGGCGGTGCAGACCAGAGCGATGGCAATGGGCGAGATGGTGTGCGCGTAGAAGACCTCGAGCAGCTCGATATCCGAGGTGACCAGGCTCACGAGCTCGCCCTTGCCGCGGCCCTCGAGCTTGGCGGGGGCGAGCCGGCGCAGGGCACCAAACACCAGGTCGCGAATGTGTGCGAGCAGGCGGAATGCGATGTAATGGTTGCAGAGCTGCTCGCCGTAGTGGAGCGGCCCGCGTGCGATGCCGCAGGCGGCGCAGGCCGCGCATGCTGCGATAAGACCAAGCCCCAAGGCGTTGCGGCCCAGCGCGGCCATAAGGCCAAGGGCGCCAAAGGCCGGCACGAACGCGGCGGTGAGCATGCCGATGCTGCCCAGCGCGACGGCTAGCACAAGCCAGCCAGCAAGCGGTCGGACGAGCCCCATCATGCGCCACATGATGGACGGCGCCGAGCGACGGGCGCGGCCGGAGTCAGGCGCCGCGGCAGCGGAAGACGAACTAGTACCGTTGAGGCCATCGGCACAGGCGGCGCTGCCGTCAACAGCCTCAACCGCGCCGGCATCCTCAGCATCACCCTCTGCATACGCATATGCCGAGAGCTGCTTCTGGCTGTTCCACATGCGCGCATAGGCGCCCGCGGCGGCCAAGAGCTCGCCGTGAGTCCCGTGCTCGGCAATGCGGCCGCGTTCCAGCACCAGGATCTGATCGGCGTCCACGATTGTCGACAGGCGATGTGCCACCACAATTACAGTGTGCCCGCCGGCAAGCGACGCGATGACCTCGCCGATCGCGGCCTCGCTTGCGGCATCGACGTTGCTCGTCGCCTCGTCAAACACATAGATCGGCGAGTCGTGCAGCAGGGCGCGGGCCATGCACACGCGCTGGCGCTGGCCGCCCGAAAGGTTGGTGCCGCCCTCGTTAATCACCATGTCGAGCCCGCCGTTGGCCCGCACAAAGGCCGCCACGCGCGTGCGGTCGAGCGCGCGCAAAAGCTCGGTGTCGGTGGCGTTGGGCTGGGCGAGCAGCAGGTTGTCGCGCAGGGTGCCGGCAAACAGGTAGCCGTTGGTGGGCACCAGCGTGACGGCGCGCATGAGTGAGGCGGCCGTGACATCGCGCAGCTCGACGCCGCCAATGCGCACGCTGCCGCGGTAGGCGTCCTTGCGGCCCGCGATAATCCCCGCGAGCGTGGACTTGCCGCCGCCGCTTTCGCCCACGAGTGCCACGAGCGAGCCGTGCGCAATGGTCGCGCTGGCGCTGTCCAGCACGGTGCGGTCGCCGTAGGCATAGCTCACGCCTGCGAGCTCGATATCGCCGCGACCATCAAGCTCAACATCGCCGCGCTCGGGCTCGGGCGTATCCAAAATGCCAAACATGCGGCGCGAGGCGGCCATGCCGTTCATGGCCGTGTGGAACAGCGATCCCAGGCGGCGCATAGGCAAAAAGAACTCCTGTGACAGAAAGACGATGAGGAAGGCAGCCTCAAAGCCGATCTTGCCCGTGGCGAGCTGCAGTGCGGCCACGATAATGCCGAGCGCGGCGCCCATATAGACGACCAGGTCCATAACGCAAATGGAGCGCAGCTGCATCACCAGCAGGTGCATGGTCGCTGTGCGGAAACGCTCGGACTCGGCGTTGATGCGCTCGTGCCAGCTTCGATCGGCCTGGTAGACCTTAAGGGTGGTGAGACCCTGCACGGCCTCCAGGAACATGCCGCCAAGATCGACATAGCTGCCCCAGTACTCGGCACCGATCTTTTTGGCGTTGCGCATGACCATCATAATGGAGACGGGGATGACCGGAACGCAGGCGAGCAGCAGCGCGGCGGGAAGACCCGCCTGGCCCACGAGCAGTACAAACAGCGTGATGGGTGCCAAGCCGGCAAAGAAGAGCTGCGGCAGGTAGCCGCCAAAGTACACCTGGAGTTGCGTGGCGCCCTCGACGCTGGTCTGGACGGCCTCGGCGGTGGGGACGGTCTCGGTGTAGGAGGGGCCGAGTGCGGTGAGCTTGTCGTAGACGAACGAGCGCACGCGGCGGACGGCCTCGAACGCGGCTTTGTCGCCGGCGCGTTGGGCCAGGTAGATGGAGGCGGCGCGCACGATGATGGCGGCGGCGAGCGGCAGGGCCGCCTGTGCGAGGGCATCGACGGCGAGCGCGGCGGAAAGGCCGTCCGTGACGATGCCGCCCAAGATGCGCGCAAGCACCCACATCACCGTGATGTTTGCCATGAGCGCGATCCACTTAAACAGGACGCTTGCCATAATGTAGGGCGTTGCCTGCGGAACCAGGGAGAAGAGCCGCTTCTCGAACATGAAACCTCCTATGCCGTAACGGTGCCGGGCGGGGTCCTCGGCAGCCGCTTAGTTAGCCAAATGCAACTAGAGTAACATCGTGCAGCGGGTAAGTATGCCGAGGGTAATTTTTGGTCGATGAACTGCGTAGAAAGTCCAAAATTGTTGAGTGCGGCGAACTTTGTGGTGGACGGAGTGCGGGCGCAATTCTGATCGTGTGCGGCCTCGCTCCAAAACGTGTACGTCAGCCTCCAAAACCGACAAAAAATGACATGTTTGGAGGCTGACGTACACGTTTGGATAGGGGTGAGGGCGGCGACGGACGAAAGTCACGCCTGTGCCACGTCCGATGTGCTAGCGTTTGGGTGAATAAAACGAGCCCGTGCGGAAAGGATTCGGACCGTATGCAACGTGGAAGTACATCTCCGCTGTCCCGCGAGACCGATGCGCCCGAAACTATCGTCAAGCTGGAGTGCGACATCGATGATGCGTCGCCCGAGGTACTCGCCTATGCCGCTGACCGCCTGCGCGAGGCCGGCGCCCGCGAGGTGCACTGGCTGCCCCTCTACTGCAAAAAAGGCCGCCCCGGCTGGCAGTTGCAGGTGATCTGCTCACACGAGGATATCGAGCGCCTGCAGACGATTATCTTTTTGGAGACCACGACCAACGCCATTCGTCGCCAGGTGATGGAACGCGTTTGCCTGCCGCGCCGATTCGAGCAGGTGACAACGCCTTGGGGCGAGGTATCCGTTAAGGTGGCGACCCTGCCCGATGGCAGTGAACGTGCGGCTCCCGAGTACGAGGACTGTGCTCGCCTTGCCCGCGAGCACAACGTGCCGCTCCAACGCGTGATGCAAGCGGCCCAAGCCGCGGCGTTGCGATTTGAGTGATGCGGGCGAGTGACGCGCCGCGCCAATCCAATTAACCCCACCGAAAGGACTCCCCATGAAATACCTCATCGCTTCCGACATCCATGGCTCGGCATACTGGGCCGAGCGCCTGGTCGCCGCCATCGAATCCGAGCAGCCTGACCGCATCGTGCTGCTAGGCGACCTGCTCTACCACGGCCCGCGTAACGACCTGCCGCGCGACTACGCCCCCAAACGCGTGATTCCGCTGCTCAACGCCCTGGCCGACCGCATCATCGCGGTGCGCGGCAACTGCGACGCCGAGGTCGACCAGATGGTCCTCGACTTCCCCGTCATGGCTGACTACGCCACACTATTCGACGAGACCGGACGTGAACTGTTCCTGACGCACGGCCACGTCTTTGGCGCCGGCATGCATAACAGCGTTGACCACGCGCCCGCGCTGCCCGAGGGCTCCGCGCTCGTCTACGGCCATACGCACATCAAGGTTAACGAGGAAAGCGCCGCGCACCCGGGTCTGTGGCTCTTCAATCCCGGCAGCGTGAGCATCCCCAAGGACGGCACACATAGCTACGGCGTCTACGAGGGCGGCGCGTTCCGCCATGTGATCATGGGGGAGGACTAACCATGGCCGAGCATATGGCTCAGCAAAATGCCGAGGGTTCGCGCGACCTGTCCACGCTGGTAGACGCGTCGGCCGAGCTGCAGCATCTGGTGCAGACCATCTGGCGCCTGCGTCAGCCCGACGGCTGCCCGTGGGACCGCGAGCAGACGCACCGCAGCATTGGCAAGAACATGATCGAGGAAGCCTACGAGGCGCTCGACTGCATCGAGGCCGACGACGCGGCACACCTGCGCGAGGAGTTGGGCGACGTGCTCATGCAGGTCGTACTGCATGCGCAGATTGCGGCGGATGCCGGCGAGTTTTCGCTGGCCGATGTGGCGCGCGATATCGACGCCAAGCTCATCCGTCGTCACCCGCACGTGTTTGGCGATGCGGATGCCGACAACTCCGACGAGGTGCTCAAGATTTGGGACGAGGTCAAGCTTGCCGAGAAGGCCGCCAAAGACCAGGCCGTGGCGGCAGGCGGGGCCGCACCCGAGGGTCTGCTCGACGGTGTGCCCACGCACCTGCCGGCGCTGATGCAAGCTCAGAAGGTGTCGCGCAAGGCGGCTGCCGTGGGCTTTGAGTGGGAGACGGTCCAGGACGTGTGGGACGAGGTCGCTGAGGAGCGTGCCGAGTTTGAGGCCGAGGCTCCCGGCTCGCCCGAGCGCGAGATGGAGTTTGGCGACCTGCTCTTTGCCCTGGTCAACGTTGCGCGCAAGGAGGGAATCGACGCCGAGAGCGCCCTGCGTGCCAGCACGGCAAAGTTCCGCCGCCGCTGGGCCGCGATGGAGCAGATGGCGGCCGACGCCCACGTGGATCTGGCCGAGCTTTCGACCCACGGCCTCAATGACCTCTGGGATGCCGCAAAGGCAGAGGAGTAAGACTGCGGGGGCGACGGGACGGACTTTCTCATCGCCCCCATTATTTTTCAAAAAGATTGTATCCCTTGGCTAACTTAGGGCATAATGCAAAAAGTGCGATAAGGCTAACTTATGAACCTGCGCGCCACTGTAGCGTGCAAGCCGTGTCGCCAAGCATTCAACCCGTTTCCAAGTGAGAGGGAGACAACATGAGCGATATTTTGGATGTCTACGGTCGCGAGGTACTCGACAGCCGCGGCAACCCCACCGTCGAGGTCGAGGTCGTGCTCGAGGACGGCAGCTTCGGCCGCGCGATGGTGCCTTCGGGCGCTTCGACCGGCGCCTTTGAGGCATGCGAGCTGCGCGATGGCGACAAGGGCCGCTACCTGGGCAAGGGCGTTTCGCAGGCCGTCGAGCACGTCAATAACGAGTGCGCTAACGCCGTCGTGGGCCTCGACGCCTTCGACCAGCGCGCCGTCGATGCCGCGCTGATTGCCGCGGACGGTACCCCCAACAAGACCAAGCTCGGTGCCAACGCCATCCTGGGCGTGTCGCTGGCCGTCGCCCGCGCCGCTGCCGAGTCGGCGGGTCTTTCGCTGTACCAGTACCTGGGCGGCGTCAACGCCCATCTGCTGCCCACGCCTATGATGAATATCCTCAACGGCGGCGTGCATGCCGACAACAACGTGGACTTCCAGGAGTTCATGATTATGCCGGTGGGCGCCCCGAGCTTTGCCGAGGGCCTGCGCTGGTGCGCCGAGGTCAACCACACCCTTAAGGGCGTGCTGCACGAGGCCGGTCTGGGCGGCGGCGTGGGCGACGAGGGCGGCTTCGCGCCCAACCTCAAGACCAATGCCGAGCCGTTCGAGTACATCACCAAGGCCGTGGAGAAGGCCGGCTTTAAGCCCGGCGTCGACTTCATGTACGCCATGGACCCGGCATCGACCGAGTTCTACAACGCCGAGACCGGCATGTACGAGCTCAAGGGCGAGGGCGTTGAGTACACGAGCGCCCAGATGGTCGATTACTGGGAGAGGCTCGTCGACACCTATCCCATCATCTCCATCGAGGACGGCATGGCCGAGGAGGACTGGGACGGCTGGGTCGAGCTTACCCAGCGCATTGGTAGCAAGGTGCAGCTGGTGGGCGACGACCTGTTTGTCACCAACACCGAGCGCCTCAAGAAGGGCATCGAGCTGGGCGCCGCCAACGCGATCCTGGTCAAGGTCAACCAGATCGGCACGCTCACCGAGTCGCTCGAGGCCATCGAGACCGCCAAGGAGGCCGGCTACGCCTGCATCGTGAGCCACCGCTCCGGCGAGACCGAGGACTCCACCATCGCCGACCTGGTCGTGGGCGTCAACGCCGGCCAGATCAAGTCGGGCGCCCCGTGCCGCAGCGACCGCATCGCCAAGTATAACCAGCTCATCCGTATCGAGGACGAGCTCGAGGGCAGCGCGCGCTACGCTGGTAAGGCCGCGTTCTACAACATCCGCTAAGGCAAGTGGTTCTCGCGGGGCGGGGTTGACTCGGGCCCGCCCTACTTCTGCTTGCTGTCATTGGGCGCTGGACCGTGTGGCTCAGCGCCTTTTTTATGTCGAGCAAAGGCTGGCAAAGGCGTTGCGCGTGCTCGTGCTATAACTAGAATACTTAGCGCAAACAAACCTCAACCGCACAAGGCGCACATGGATCAGATTTACGACAACAGGTACTATTCCGCCGGTTCGCGCGAGCCGTCACCTCGCCGCGCGCATACGGTGCAGCTCGGTGGGTCCGATTATGCTGGCGCCGCCCGTCCTACGCATCGTGCGGCAAGTGCCTCGCGCCCCAATGCTCAAATGAATACGCCGGCGCATCGTCCGGACCGTCCGTCGCGCTCGGCGCATGCCTCGCGCCCCACGGCTCAGACGCACGATAGGTCGAGTAGGCCGTCGAGCCGTCTTTCGGGCTCGGACTTTATGCATTACGCCAACGATAACGCGGTGGTCAAGGCGATTTACGACTTTACCCACGGACCCCAGCGAGGGCTGTTCATCGGTATCGTCGTGGCGCTGGTGCTCGTGAGCCTGTATTTTCCCGTGCGCGATCTGTACGTGGCCAAGCGCTCGAGCGATATCTTGGCCAAGCAAGTCGAGATTCGCGAGCAATACAACGACGAGCTGCAAAAAAGCGTCGACAAGCTGCTCTCGGAGGAGGGCATTAAGGATGCGGCGACCGAGGACCTGGGCTTGGTAATGCCCGGTGAGACTAAGATCGACGTGCTGGGCCTGGACGACGATTCGGATTCGTCTTCGAGCAAGAAGTCGTCGAACGCCAAGAAGGCCAGCGAGGTGGCCAAGGAGATCGAGGAAGTCGGCAAGGACGCGCCGTGGTATATCCAGACGCTCGATATGCTGTTTGGGTTTAACGGCGTCGAGGGCCAGACGGTCGTGTCCAACGGCGAGTAGCGCCCGGAGGGGAGCCCGCAATGACGAATTGCAAACGATATAAGGTGGCAGCGATCGACCTGGGAACGGTGTCGTCGCGGCTGGTGTTGGCGCAGGTCGAGGCCGGGGCGATTGTGGAATCGTCCAAGCATACCGAGATTACCGATCTGGGCGAGGGCGTCGACGCGACGGGCCGCTTTTGCGAGGTGGCTGTGGAGCGTGTGCTCGCTGCGTGTCGCATGTTCGTGGACGAGGCGCGCGCCTTTGGGGCCGCGTGCATCTGCACCACGTGCACGAGCGCCGCGCGCGATGCGTCCAACGCCGCGCTGCTGCTGGACGGCCTGCGCGAGCTGGGGCTCGAGCCGCAGGTGATTCCGGGCGAGGTCGAGGCGCGCCTGACGTTTTTTGGCGTGGCGCACGACTTTGCCGGCGAGCGAATCATCGTCGCCGATTCGGGCGGCGGGTCCACGGAGCTCGCGACGGGCGTGTACGCACCGGAGCGCGGGGTTTTCGCGCTGGAGGGCACGCGCTCGCTGGACATCGGTTGTCGCCGTGTGACGGAGCGATTTTTCTCGGCACTGCCGCCCGCACGCGGCGAGCTTACTGCCGCTGCCGCGTGGGCGGGCGAGCAGTTCGCTGCCTATTTTGAGGGCCTGCCGAGCAATTTTGAGCGCGCCGAACGCTTGGTCGCAGTGGGTGGCACCGTCACCACACTCGTGGCGCTCGTTCATGAGCTGGAACCGTACGATTCGAGCTTTGTGCACCTGCGCGAGCTTTCGCTGGATCAGGTTTCGGCCGCTATCGAGCGCATGTCTGCGTTGGATGCGGACGGCATCGCCGCTCTACCGGGTGTACAGCCCAAACGCGCGGGCGTGATCTTGGCTGGTGCCGTGGTAATCCGCGAGCTTATGCGAGCCGGCGGCTACAAGACGCTCACTGTAAGCGAGAACAGCTTACTCGCCGGCATGGCCGCCACCATCAACGAGGCTCTCGACGGTGCGACCCCCACCATCTCCTGGACCCCAGAGCTCAGCACCCTCTAAATAAGTTGCGGTGAAATAGTTCCTAAATAAGCTGGTAAACGGTATAAACAGGATCTATTCCACCGCAACTTAGAGCTCCGCCGGCGTGTAAAAGAAACGAGCCCGCATCCCTGGGGGACACGAGCTCGTAAACAATACATGGTAGGGGCGGTGGGACGTCTGCGTATTTGCTGCGCAAATACGCACCGGCTTCGGCCGCCTGTCGGCGCCCTCGCCGGCTCGCTACGGACGCTGCGCGTCCGCTTAACGCTCGCCCCCTCGCGGGTTCGAGTCCCGCCGGCATCTTAAAGAAACGAGCCCGCATCCCCGGGGGACACGAGCTCGTAAAAGCCAAATGGTAGGGGCGGTGGGACTCGAACCCACAATCCTTGCGGCGAGAGATTTTAAGTCTCCTGCGTATGCCAATTCCGCCACGCCCCCGTGAGACTAGAAGTCTAGCACAAGTCGTCCGTTACGCGTTGACGGCCATCGAGTGTTGGCCCGACTTCTCCAGGAACTCCTGGAACTTGGCTTCGTCGCCCTTGTTCTTGTACTGCAGAGCCAACAGATACTCCAAGCGGCAGCTCTTGACCTTGTCGTCACCGGCCTCCTTGAGCATGCGCTCCAGCTCGGGAATGTCGTTGTGGCGCTTGAGGATCATCGTGTCGTACATCAGTTGGCATTCGTGTGCGACTGCCTCGGCCTGGCCGCCCTCAAAGCCTTTGATCTCGTGCAGCAGCTCCTTGGACTTTTTGCGGTCCTCCTGGCCAACGTAGTAGTTAAAGGCCTTAATCACCAGGTCGACGCGCTGCATCTTGGGCAGATTGAGTCCCAGCAGCAAATCGAACATCTCGTCGGCGCGCTTGTGGTCCTCGCGCAGCAGATAGGAGTTCAGGCGCAGGTAGTCGCGGTTATAGCGCGGGTACAGCATGCTGGTGAGTTTGCCATCGAGCAAACGATCGAACTCGTCCCACTGCTTGGCAGCCATAAGCTGTTGCAGGCGCTTAAACGTGGTGCGTTTTTTTACGCTAAAGAACACCGATATGGCGATGCAGATGATAACGACGGCGGTCCAGAGTGTGCGGGAATCGGGCATATTAGGGTCCTTAGTCGCTCATAAAGCGAGCGGTATGACAACACGTACTAGATGTATTATACGCAGCGCGCAAGCAAACTGGCATAAAAGCTCATCGAGGCCGAGTGCCATCGCTCGCTGCGGTACACTTACCTAAAGTAAACCATGAAGGGAGACATTACCTATGAAGAAGATCGTTTTGGCTTGCGGTGCTGGCGCTGCTACTTCCACGCTCGTTGCCCAGAAGGTCGCCACCATGCTCGACGCCAACGGTTACGCCGACAAGTACGAGATCGTGCAGTGCGCCATCTCCGAGGCCAAGGACGTTTGCGACGAGGGCGCCGATCTGCTGATTGCCACCACCGTTGCCCCCGAGGGCCTTACCTGCCCGTACGTGAGCGGCGTGCCCTTCATGACCGGCATGAACCGCGTCGCTGCCGAGAAGGCCGTTCTTGACGTCATGGCTCAGTAGGCGCTGACTGCATGAGTGAGCAGAACGCCAATCCGGTCGAGCTCTTTGGCATGCGCGTTGCCCATGTGGGCATTAACGCCACCGACCCGGCAGACGCCCTGGAGATCGCGGAGCTGTTCTCGACGATGATGGGTCTGCCCGTTATCGAGACCCCGGTTTCGTACTTTAACGATTCGCTGGTCGAGGTCATGAAGCAGAATGGTCGTGGCACCAAGGGCCACATTGGCTTTGCCGTCAACGACATTGATGCGGCCGAGAAGTGGTTTGCCGAGCGCGGGCTCGAGGTCAACGAAGAGTCGCGCGCGCTGCTGCCCGACGGTAGCACCAAGCTCGTGTACTTTAAGCGCGAGTTCGCCGGTTTCGCCGTGCATCTGTGCCGCGAGTAGCGCACAAGCTGCCATAGCTAGCAAAAAGGGATAGGGCCGTGTGGCCCTATCCCTTTATTTATGCCGAGGGGCTTCCTAGCGCGGCAGGCGAATCGTAAAGCGGCTGCCGACGCCCTCGACTGAGGTCACGCCAATGACGCCGCCATGGCTATCGACGATCCACCTGGCAATGGCAAGCCCCAGACCCGAGCCCTGTGCGCCGGCATCGCGTGCATTGTCGGCGCGGTAGAACCGTTCAAACGCGTGAGCTGCGGATTCCTGGTTCATGCCGATGCCCTCGTCCTCAACGCTTATGTCGATCGTGCCCGCGCCCGCATCCGGCGCTACGCCAAATGTGACGGTCGTTCCCGCATCCGAGTACTTGGCGGCGTTTTGCACGATCACGCGCAGAGCCTGCTTCACGAGCGCCACGTCGACGGGCGCGTCGCAGCGCGGGTCGCTGACAAGCGCAGCGTCAAAGGCCAGCCGATACGTGTGCTCGGTATCGATCATCTGCGATTCCTCGCATACCTCGTCGACCAGTGCGGCAAGGTTGGTATTTGCGCGCCGCAGGACCGTGCGCCCGGCATCGCCGCGTGCCAAAAACAGCAGCTGCTCCACGAGCTCTTGCATGTGCTCGCTTTCGGCCTTGAGGGACGCGATAGATTCTGCCAGCACGTCCGGGTCGTCTTTGCCCCAGCGATCGAGCATGTTTACGTAGCCCTGAATCACCGCGATGGGCGTGCGCAGCTCGTGGCTCGCATCGTTGACAAAGCGCATTTGCTGCAGTTTGGCCTCTTGCATCTGGCGCAGTAGGCGGTTGAGTGCAACCTCGATGCTTGCCAGGTCGGCGTCGCCGGTAGTGACGCTCGGCGAGTCGACGCTTGCGCGCTCGATGGCCTGCTCCAGTGTTTCCATCTTGCCGCCGGAGAGCTGCATACGGCCGAGCTCGTCCACGCGCAAGGCCAGGTCGTTGAGCGGTGCCATGGTGCGGCGCACGCGACGGGCGCCGCCGAGCATGTCGAGCACGCTGATGACCTGCCAACCCACAACGACAAGGTAGAGAGGCCATAGCGCGACGAGGTCCTGCGCGAGGGGGAAAGTCTTGGTGGTACGCGCAAGCTCGACGGTATAGGTGAGCGTTGCCAGGTCCCAGCCGCGCGCAGGCGCCAGCGACATGCCGTGAACGGCGACGCCGGGGATCCATCCTGCGGTAAACGCGCCGTCGGGCAGCATCTGGTTGTATCCATAGACGAGGATCGCCGCCGCAATCACCATCAGCAGCAGATCGAGCCAGACGTAGCTCATCAAGCGGCGCCACATATAGCTCCAGTTGATGGCGCGGGCGATGGATGTGACGCGCTTGGCCTCGGCGTTACGCGCGGCAGACATAGCCCACCCCACGCACGGTCTGGATGATGCGGGCGCCGCCGGCGTCCTCGATCTTGGCGCGCAGGTGCGCGATGTGCACGTCGACGTTGTTGGTGTCGCCCACGTATTCGTAGCCCAGCGCCTCGTGCGCGATGCGCTCGCGCGTGAGCACGGTGCCGGCGTGCGCCATAAGCAGGGCGAGGACGTCGAACTCGCGGGCAGTGAGCGCGATGGGCGAGCCGCCGACCGTGACTTCGCGGCGGTCGGGATCGAGCGCGACCGAACTCACGGTGAGCGCGGCGGGGGAGGGCGAGGCGGATGCCTGGGTCGAGTCGCCAGCCGGGGGTATCGCAGCGGCGCCCGTAGCGCCCGTCCCGGCCCCAACGCCGCCAACGCCCGAAGCCGCCCGCACGGCCTCCGAGCGCTTCAACGCCACGCGGATCCGTGCGAACAGCTCCTCAATCGCAAACGGCTTGGTCAGGTAATCGTCGGCGCCGGCATCGAGCCCGGCCACCTTGTCCATCACGGCATCGCGCGCGGTGACCATGATCACCGGTACATCCTTGTGCTTGCGGACGCGTCGCAGCACCTCCATGCCGTTGAGCTGCGGCAACAGCACATCGAGCAGAATCAGATCGTAGTTGCGCTCCAGCGCCAGGTCCACGGCGGTGCGGCCGTCGGCGGCGTGCTCCACCTGGTAGCCCTCGTGCTCCAGCTCGAGCGTCACAAAGCGGGCGATTTTCTCCTCGTCCTCTACGATCAGGATCCGTGCCATGCGTGCCCCCGTCTGCGATTACTTGTCGTCGTTCAGATTTTGCTTGATGTCGTCCGCGGCGTCGGCGGCGTGATTCATAAGGTTGTTGATGCTGCCGGGCACGTCACCGTCGCTGTCGATGCGGTAGCGCATGCCAAAGAACAGGCCAATCAGCATCAGCCATATCGTGGCGCCCCAGGCAAACAGGGCGACGATGGGAATCAGGATGGGGATGTTGAGGATGATCGCATCGCGGCGCGTGGCGATAAACTTGGTGTCCAGGCTCAGGCGGAAGAGCTTTTTGAGGTACTCCCACACGCTGTCCATCTTCTTGGAAAAGTCGGTCTTTTCGCTCGACTTTTCGTAGGCGGCCTGCGCGGCGACCATCTCGGCCGAGGGCTCGTCGACCGGCGCGGGCTCGGTGGCGGCGTGCGCCGACGTGGTCTGGGTCTTGCCCTGCGACTCGAGCCAAATGATGGCATCCAAAACGTTGCCGTCGGCAGCGTCGAGCGCCGCCTTGGCATCGGTGTAGCTCACGTTGCACTTGGTGCGGATGGTTTCAACTTTTTCGAGGTCGTCCATGACCTGTCCTTTCGTTCGATGGGCGCGACGCCGGGCGATTTGCCCGGGCGCGAGCGTTGCGTTCGGCGACCTGCGTGGCGCCGCCCCGCCCTTGGTCGAACTCTATAGTGCAGGTTATAGATTAAGCGATTCTTGAGCCAAGATTAATGTTGGATGAGTTTTTGGGTGGCGGTGGGGAAGGGAGAGATGCCTTTCTGGATAGCTAGCAGCGAGGTCTAATACTTTTCCCGAGAAGTGAACGAGCTAAAACGGACCCCCGAAGCATCGACACTTTAAAGGTGTCGTTTCCTGCACTGATAATTGTTCTCGGGGGAAGCGGGCACTGCGGGGCGCGGCAACGGC
>CABQJU010000006.1:0-79092 GCA_902464575.1 uncultured Collinsella sp. | reverse complement strand
CATATCGTTGGGGCCAGGCCCGATTTTGCCTCTTGACAATGTCCTGCTCATATTAAAAGGAACGTCCCTAAGTGCCGGCACAAGAGGAACGTCCCTAAGTGCCAGCCAGAGCAACGCCGCAGGTAGAGGACGGACAGCGAGCGACGTCCAGGGCGAACAAGTTGGCATGAAAAAGGCAAGGCATAGACCTTCTGGTCATGCCTTGCCTTTTGAATGACAAATTGTCGCCCTGGACGTCGCGCAGCGTCGAGCCGTTACGCGGTTCGTAGAACCGCGTAACTAGTTAGTACATCTTTGCGCCGGCGGGGATGGAGGCGTCGAGCTGGATCAGGTTGAGGCGCTCCTCACCATCCTCCTCGTGGATGGCACTGATGAGCATGCCGCAGCTGGGGATGCCCATCATCTTGCGCGGAGGCAGGTTGGTGATGGCGAGCAAGGTCTTGCCGACCAGGTCCTCGGGCTCGTAATAAGCGTGAATACCGGAGAGGATGGTGCGGTCGGTACCGGTACCGTCGTCGAGCGTAAAGTTCAGCAGCTTCTTGGACTTCTTGACGGCCTCGCATGCCTTGACCTTCACAGCGCGGAAATCGCTCTTGGAGAAGGTATCAAAGTCGACGAACTCCTCAAACAGCGGCTCAACGGCGATCTTGGAGTAATCGAGCGTGGGCTTAAGCGACTTAACGAATGGGCTCGCGGCGTTGCCGGCCTCTGCAGCCTTGGCGGCAGCGGCACCGGACTGGAAACCCTTCTCGGGCTTCATGTGCGGGAACAGCAGGACGTCGCGGATAGAAGCCTGGTTAGTAAGCAGCATGACCACGCGGTCGATACCAATGCCAATGCCGCCCGCGGGAGGCATACCGTACTCGAGGGCGCGCACGTAGTCCTCGTCATACTCCATAGCCTCATCGTCGCCGCCGGCCTTCTCGGCCATCTGGGCAGCAAAGCGCTCAGCCTGGTCGACCGGGTCGTTGAGCTCGGAGAATGCGTTGGCGTACTCGTGGCCGGCGATGACCAGCTCAAAGCGGTGAGTCAAACGCGGGTCGTCCTCAAAACGCTTAGCGAGCGGGCTGACCTCGATGGGGTAATCGCACACGAAGGTCGGGTTGACGATGGTGTCCTCGCCCAGCTCATCGTAAATCTCGGCGATGATCTTGCCGGCAGTCCACTCGGGCTTGATCTCCAGGCCCTTCTCGCGCGCGGCGGCAGCAAGCTCCTCGACCGGCGTGTCGATGGTGACCTGCTTGCCGAGCACGTCGGAGACGATGTCGGTCATGGGACGGCTGGCCCACTCACCAGAAAGGTCGATGGTCTGGCCCTGGTACTCGATGACCTCGGGGTTGCCGATGGCCTTGTTAGCCGCCTTAATGACACCCTGGGCGAGCGCCTTCATGCCCTCGAGGTCTGAGAAGGCACGGTAGGCCTCCATCGTGGTGAACTCGGGGTTGTGGGTAAGGTCCATGCCCTCGTTACGGAAGATGCGACCGATCTCGAACACGCGCTCAAAACCACCGACGATGCAGCGCTTGAGGTGCAGCTCGGTGGCAATACGCAGGTAGCACTCCTGATCGAGCGCGTTGAAGTGGGTAATGAACGGCTTGGCGGTAGCGCCGCCCTGGATGGTCTGCAGGATGGGGGTCTCGACCTCCATGTAACCGTCGGACTCCATAAAGCGACGGAAGGTAGAGAGAATCTGCGAACGCTTACGGAAGGTCTCGCGAACGTCGTCGTTGGCGATCAGATCGACATAGCGCTGGCGATAGCGGGTCTCCTTGTCGGAAAGACCGTGGAACTTCTCGGGCAGCGGACGAACGGCCTTGGAAAGCAGGGTCGCGCTCTTAGGGGCAACGGAAAGCTGGCCGCGCTGGGTGCGCACGACCACGCCGGTCACGCCCAGGATGTCGCCCAGGTCGAGGGCCTTGAGCGTATTCCAGGCGGCCTCGTCCATGTCGTTGATGCGGCAGAACAGCTGAATCTCGGCAGTCGCATCGCGCACGACGATGAACATGATCTTGCCCTGACCGCGCTTGGCGACCACGCGGCCGGCGATCTTCACGACGTCCTCGGTGTCCTCGCCATCGGCAAGCTCGGCGTACTTAGCCTCGATATCGGCGACGTAGTCCTCAAGCTCAGAGTGCTCGGGATAGGGGTTCTGGCCCGCCTCGAACAGGGCGGCGCGCTTGGCCAGGCGGGTGGCGCGCTCGTCGTTGAGCGTCGATGCCTGATCGGCGGCGTTCTGGTTCTCTGCCATAAGTTAGCTCCTCAAACTAAAACGCTCCCCAGGATTCGGTCCCAGGGAGCGAAAACATACCTTTACGCGGGACCGTGGTCTAGCGTGCGATCTTGGCGATGGTGTAGACGCGAGTCTTGCCGGAAGGCGTAACGACCTCGACGGAATCACCCTCGCCGTGACCGATGATGGCGTGACCGACCGGAGACTCGTTGGAGATCTTGTGCTCGAGCGAGTTGGTCTCGGTGGTACCAACGAGCGTGACTTCCATGACCTCGCCGTTGGGATCAATCAGCGAAACGGTGGAACCGATGGAGACGGTCAGATCGCCCGTGGTGGCAGCAACCTGAGCGTTGGCAAGAATGGCCTGGATCTCGGCGATACGAGCAGCATTCTGGGCCTGCTTGTCCTTGGCGGCATCGTACTCGGAGTTCTCCGAAAGGTCGCCGAACGCGCGGGCTTCCTTGATGTCCTCGACGATCTCCTTGGCGTAATCGCCCTCACGCCAGGCGAGCTCCTCGACGAGCTTCTGGCGGCCCTCAGCGGTCAGTACGATCTGGCTTGCGTCCATACGGATATCTCCCCAACTCTGATCAAACAATCAACTGTCAACAAAACGAAAAAGACCGGCTAGCCTGCGGGCAAGCCGGTCAGGTGCTCACCCCAAAGGGATGGGACTACTCTGCGTCCGCGTCGCTGTCCTCTGCCTGCTTCTTCTTGGCAGCAGCGAGCTTGGCCTCGAGCTCAGCGATCTCCTTGTCCTCCTCGGACTGCTCGACCACGACCTCCTCGGCCTGCTTGGTCTCGGCCTTATCGTCGCCCTCCATACCCTCGCGGATATTCTTGACGGTAGAGCCGAGGGACTTGCCGAGCTTCGGCAGGTTCTTGGGCCCGAAGATAATCAGGACAACGACGAGAATAATGATGAGCTCAGGAGCCCTCAGTCCAAACATGTAGACCTCCACAATACAGCGAGACAAGCTCGAATGAGTATACCGCGGGTATCGCGGTATCACAACACTAGCTAAAAAAAGGGACCGCAAGAAGCGGTCCCTCCTCATGCTCTGGTCGGGTTGACTGGATTTGAACCAGCGACCCCTGCGTCCCGAACGCAGTGCTCTACCAAACTGAGCCACAACCCGTTAGCTCGACTATAGTAACAAAGATTTTCGCCGCGTGCTAGAGAAATTTTTATTTCTTTGGCGCGTCGATTTGAACCGTGTTGGGAATAAACTCAGTCGCGCAGGCCCACCAGCCATTTTGCTGGGCAGCATCGGCAAGCCTTTCGACCGTGGCAGCGGTGTCGCAAATGGCAAACGAGCAGGCACCCGATCCGCACACATCTACAGCAACGGTTCCGTCCTGTTTACGCAGCCAGTCGAGGACCGTTTGAATCTGCGACTCCATCTGTGCGGAAATGACACCCAGATTGTTATGGATGAGTGCATATGCCGTCTCGGCATCACCAGCACGCAAGGCAGAAGCTATCGCGCCGGGCTTGTCCGCAGGCACCGGGGCCTCGTCAAAACGTCGATAGGCTTCAATTGTCGAAACGCTTGCCTCGCGCGGCTTGACCAGCACGACGGGCGTCGCGGGCAGCGCGGGGTACTCAGTTGCCAGCACGTCTCCCCCACCTACGTAGAACGCAGGACTCGCGTGCAAAAAGAACGGGACGTCAGCACCAATGCCCCGCGCAATATCGTCGAGCGCTGGGTCGGTGCGATCAATGCCCCAGAGCTCTGCCAAGGCGACAATGACCGCGGCCGCATCCGTCGAGGGGCCGCCCAAGCCGGCGCACAATGGAATGCGCTTCTCAATCGTCACGCAGATGTTTGCCTCGCGACCATAATGCTCGGCCATAGCAACCGCAACCCGATACGCCGTATTCTTTTGCATGGGAAAATCTGATGCCGGAACCGTCTGGACGGTCAGCGCCTGCGCCGGCGTGACCGTCACGGTATCGGAAAGACCGACGGCCGCCATCAGGGAATCGACCCTGTGGTAGCCGCGGTCATCGCGCTCGGTATGAACCCCCAGGTAGAGGTTAATCTTTGCCGGCGCGGAAAGAGTCAGGGACCGATCGGTCACCGTTAATGCTCCTCGAGCTGATTGCCGAGCGGGGTAAAGATATGCTCGCCGCTCTCGGGGTCGAACAGCTCGACCTGACCGGTGAGCACATCGATATACTGGTAGGACTGACGCGACTTGCGGCCACGACGCTCGTCAACCTCGACAATGAAGACGGCCGGGTGGACGCTCTTGATGGTGCCCATGCGCTCGACGACGCGGGTACGGCCCATGTTGGCCTTAACCTTGACGCGATCGCCCACCATATCGGTCAGCTTCTCGTGGATGTCGTCGACGTGATTGACTTCCATCTCTTCCATGAACAGGGCCTCCAGAAGGTGCAATTCAAAAAGGGGATAATACCCCTAAGATAGACAAAACTCTAATACTATAGCACCCTGTTGTGGCCATACGCAAGTAGCTAAAAAAGCCCGGTCTCGAATACGTACCAGACGACAATCTCGCATGACCAGTTGTTACGCGGTTTGGTAAAACCGCGTAACCTAAAGGTTATCGGTGTCCAAGACGATGGTGAATGGGCCGTCGTTGACCAAGTCGACTTTCATATCGGCGCCAAAAATGCCGTGCGCCACGTGTTCGACATCTTGGCGAACGAGCGTCAGGAAGTACTCGTAGAGCTCGTTGGCAACATCGGGCGCGCCGGCATCCGTAAACGATGGGCGGCGACCGTGGCGGCAGTCAGCGAACAGCGTGAACTGCGACACCACGAGCACCTCACCGTCGACATCGGCAAGCGCCAAGTTGGTCTTGCCGTTCTCGTCCTCGTTGATGCGCAGCCCGCGGAGCTTGCCCCACAGCTTATCGGCCTCGGCACGCGTATCGCCATGGCCCACACCCAGCAGCACCAGGTAGCCGCGTCCAATGCGGCCCACGCACTCGCCGTCGACCGTCACGCCGGCGTTGAGTACGCGCTGCACCACCGCACGCACGGCCTACTCCTCGCCCGTCAGTTTGGCGGATAGGTGCTCGAGCGCATGGAATCGATGGCTGATGGCGTTCTTCTCGTCCGCCGTCAGCTCGGCCATGGTCTTGCCCGGCGTGTCGACCGGCAGGAACAGCGGGTCGTAGCCAAAGCCGTGATCGCCGCGGCCCTCGTGCGCGATAACGCCCTCGCAGGCGCCCTCACCATAGGTGACCAGACCATCCGTGTCGATGAGCGCGACGACACTCATAAAACGCGCGGTGCGATCCTCGTCTGCCACGCCTTCCAAGTTAACGAGCAGCTTGGCGTTGTTGGCGGCATCGTCGCCATGCACGCCCGCATAGCGCGCGCTATACACGCCCGGCTCGCCGTCCAGGGCATCAACGACCAAGCCCGAATCGTCGGCAATGGCCATAAGGCCCGTCTCCTCAACCGCGGCTTGGGCCTTGATGATGGCGTTCTCCAAAAACGTCGTGCCGTTTTCCTCGGGATCCTCAAAATCACCCAGCTGGCCGAGCGCCACAAAGCGCACCTCGGGCATGACCTTGCCCAAAATGGCCTCGATCTCGGTGAGCTTATGGGCGTTGCCCGTTGCCACGACGATGGTCGCCGCCGGGTCGAGGGTGTCGATGTCAATCTTCTCAAGTGCCATAACTGGCCTCCTTGTCTCTATAGCAAGCCGCGTGAGGGGCGTTTGGGCACTTGACCCCTCCCCTCTCAGGCGATCGGACCTTTCAACGCAGCATTTCAGCAGATAAAACCTACCAAAATAAACCTGTCCCTTTTGGCAGGTTAGGCGATGGCTTGGCGCTGAAGCTCGATGAGCTCGGCGATACCCTTGTCGCCCAGGTCGAGCAGGGCGTTGAGGCGCTTGCGGTCAAAGGGCGCCTGCTCGCCGGTGCCCTGGAGCTCGATCATCTCGCCGGTGTCGGTGGCGACGAGGTTCATGTCGACCTCGGCGTGACTGTCCTCGGAATAATCGAGGTCAAGCAGCGTATTGCCGTCGACAACGCCCATGGAGATGGCAGCCACCTGGCCGATAAGCGGGATGCGCTCGATCTTGCCCGCCTCGACCCACATGGCGAGGGCGTCGTGCAGCGCCACCCAGGCGCCGGTGATGCTCGCTGTACGCGTGCCGCCATCGGCCTGAATCACATCGCAGTCGACGGTGACGGTGTACTCGCCGAGCGCCTTCATGTTGACAACGGTACGCAGGCTGCGGCCAATGAGGCGCTCGATCTCCATGGAGCGACCCTTGCGGTTGGCGTGCTCGCGCTTGCAGCGCTTGCCGGTCGACGCCGGCAGCATGGCGTATTCCGCGGTCACCCAGCCGGCCTTAGCTCCCTTTCGCCAGCCCGGCACGCCCTCCTCGATAGTGGCGGCGCACAGCACGCGCGTGTCACCGAACTCGGCCAAACACGAGCCGTGGGCGTGCTTCATGACGCCACGGGTGAGCTTAACGGGGCGCAACTCGTTGGCGGCGCGATCGTTGGCGCGGTTGACCTGCATGTACTCCATAGAAATTTCCTTTCGGCAAAAGATGTGGCGAAGGCTTTGGCGGCTGCCTTACATCTATTTCAGCTCATCGATATCGATATGTTCGATGCTCTTGAGCGGCTGACCAAAGATAAAGCTGCCCGCCACCGCAAACTCGGCAATGTTATCGGCCGTCGTGGCAAAACGATGCTGCGGCTCGGCGGCGTCGCCCGCCAGCTGCTCGCGGCGCGTGAGGATATCGGTCAGCTCGCGCGTGGTCTCCTCGGCGGAACTCACGACGCGCACCCCAGGCCCCAGCGCATGGCGGATAGGTCCCACCAACAGCGGGAAATGCGTACAGCCGAGCACCACGGTATCGATACCGTGGTCGCGCAGCGGCTCAACCGTGGCACCCACCAGCGCACGCACGGCAGGCGTATCGAAGATGTCCTCGTTCTCAAGCCACTGTTCCTGCAGATGTGCACCCGAGGCGAGCTCGTGTTCGACAACCTCGACAAAGCTCGAGGCAGGACAGCCGTATACATCGACGCCGGCATCCAGGTCCTGAATGGCGCGCGTGTAGGCGCCCGAGCGAATGGTGAGATTGGTGGCGAGCACGCCCACGCGACGCGTACGCGTGCTGTTGATGGCGGCGCGCGCGCCCGGGGCGATCACGCCGATCACGGGAACGTCGAGCACTTGCTGAGCCAAACGCAAGGCCGCGGCGGTCGCCGTGTTGCAGGCGATGACCATGATCTTAACGTCGTGCCTCGATAGCCAGCGGCCCGCCTGCAGCGCAAACGAGCGAACCTCGTCCTCGGTGCGGGTGCCATAAGGGCAGCGCTTAGTGTCACCGAAATAGTAGACGGACTCGTGCGGAAGTGCCGTTGCGATCGCGCGCGCGACCGTCAAGCCGCCCAGGCCCGAGTCGAACACGCCGATCGGACGCGTGTCCCCGGCCATATTATCGATATCGGACATTACCTCACCAGATTCTCTCTCGAAAAATGCAACCAATCGTGATGCGTCGCGCTACGAACGGGCTGCGACCAGCAGCTCGGCCGTTGCCACCCAACCGTCGACAATCTTGCCGCGCGTAATATAGGCATTGTCGCAGGCGTCCAAGAACTCCGGGGCACCGGCGCTCGTCAGACCGTTCTCGACCAGGCAGAACATGCCAACATGGTCGGCCATGTAGAAGTCGGACTCGGAGTCGCCGAGCGCAAGCGTCTCCTCGCGCTCGATCCCCAGGTGCTCGCAGAAGCGCGCAATGGCAACGCCTTTGTTAAGACCCGCCGGATTGATGTTGAAGGCGCGACCGTCCTCGACGCGATCGAGCTCGAGCGTCGTCGGCTTGGACAGGTGAGTCAGATGGCCGTTGCAAGCCCAGATCAGACCGCAGCCGGCCTCGTCCAGGATGGCCTGGACCTCATCGTCGGGCACATCGCCGCGCATGCCGACGGTGACCTCACGGTACTTGTAGCCGGTCGACATGTCGTTGTGGTACTCGATCTTGTGCGGCCAGCGGGCAAGGATCTTCTCGCACACGCCGGTCTGCTCGATCACCTGGTGCGGAGTAAGGCCGCAGGCGGGGTCGTAAGGCATGTCGCCGGTCAGATACTCCCAATCGTTGGCTTTGAGGTCGTACATGACCAGGCCGCCCATCTCGCCGATGTAGGAGTTGAGACCGAGCACGCGCGCGTCCTCGTGGATCATGGTACGGTTGCGGCCCGAGGTGGGAACCACCTGAATACCAGCGCGAGCGAGCGCCACGACGGCCTCGACGAGTTTGGTCGAGGGGTTGCCGTCGTTGTCGCGTAGCACGCACGAGCCGGGTGCGAGCATCGTGGCATCCAGGTCGGTAAAGACGTACTTGACCTTGGCCAAGCGCTCGCGCATCTCGCCCGAAAGCTCGGCAACGGTCGGCAGGGTGTTGTGGGACATGGTTACTCCGTTTACGTAGAAGGGTTTGGACTTGGACGGCATGTTTTGATTGAGGGAACACGCTTATGGCGACAGCGCACTCAGGGCGCCGCCGCCATCATGGTTCATTAGTCAAACTGGGTAACATCGATCAGGCGATTGGCCAACGAAAGGTCGCTCTCGATGGGCACGAACTCGTCGCCCACGTGCATGAGCTCCTCGTCACCCTTTGCCAGCAGCAAGACAATGGTGGGAGCATCAGGGTTGACGTACTCCTCGCGCGCCGCCTTGAACGCCGCATGCACAGCGGCTTCGCGGTCGAGGATGATCTTGTTCGGCGTATCGTCGGGAACATGCTCGGCAAGCTCGCGACAGACCTTCATCGGGTCCTCGTGAGCTGGATCCTCGTTGGCAAAGATCATCAGGTCGGAATACGGTGCGGCCTCGCGCGGAAGCTGCTCGCGGCGCTCCTGCGCCTTGCCGCCGGCAGCGCCAAACAGCGCAATGACGGGGCTAGCGGGAAACGCGCGCTTCACCGACGAGAAAAGCGAACGGAACGAAAGCTGGTTGTGCGCATAGTCGACGACGCAGATCACGCGGCCGTCCTTCGACTCCACGACCTCCATACGGCCCGGCACACGCAGTTTGGAGAGGCCCTTCTTGATAGCCTCGATACCGATGCCGATCTCGCGCGCAGCGGCGATAGCGACCAGCGCGTTTTCCACGTTAAAGTCGCCCGCGATGCCCAGCAGGACCTTCTCCCCCGTCTCGGACTCGTCGGCACACAGGCCATGCAAGTTGAACTCGATGCTAAAGCCGACCATGCGTACGTCGCTTGCCCACAGGCTCGCCTCGGGATGCTCGACCCCAACGGTCACCAAGCGATCGGCCGTCGACGCTGCCTCTAGCACACGGTCAACCTCTTCGGTGCCTAGATTCACCACGGCGGTCTTTGCCTGGTCAAAGATCCTGAGTTTGCTCTCAAAATAATCCTCAAACGTGGGGTGTTCGATCGGCGAGATGTGGTCGCGGCCGATGTTGAGGAAGCACGCCACGTCAAACGGCAGATTCTCGACGCGTTGGTACTTGAGCGCCTGGCTCGAAACCTCCATGACCATGGACTGGCGACCGGACGTGCGGCAGTTGGCGATATGGCGCCAGACCTCGGGGGCCTCGGGCGTAGTATTGGTGCTCTCGTAGCACTCGATGCCATCGTCGGTACTCACCGAGCCGATCATGCCGCAGGACTCGCCCGCCGCTTTGATAATCGACTGGAGCATAAAAGCGGCCGTGGTCTTTCCCTTGGTACCGGTGATACCCACGATCTTGACGTCGTGGTCGGGACGGTCGTAGACCTCCGGCGGCAACAGGGCCATGGCCGTGCGAACGCTATCAACAACCAGCATCGCAGCACCGCTCTCCTGCGCCAGCGGCTCCAGAGACTCGACCAGTGACTCCTCGCACACAAATGCGACGGCGCCCGCATCGAGCGCCATGCTCAAAAACGCGGGCTTAAAGGCAGCACCTTTGCAGAAGAACACGTCACCTGCCGAGACCGCGCGCGAATCAAACGAGCAGCCGGTCACGGCACGCTCGTCAACCTGCTCTGATGCGCGCAGCTCGCCGCACACATCGAGAAGCTTGGCAAGCGTATCGACCGTGGTCACGGTCGCGGAATCCGAATGGTGCATCTTTCACCTTTCTCAGCCATTTGGCAGGGACGGTTTTATAGTAACTGAAACGCACCCACGCAAAAACGGCTCCCGGAGGAGCCGTTACGCGCAGGCGTTCGTCAGCCGAGGCTAGGCAGCCCGAACAGCGGGCTGGTCCTCGTCGATAAAGAAGCGCTTGTACCACACCAAGAACACGAGCGGCGTATAGATCTTGCGCTGGAAATCGCCCTTGCCCGCAAAGTGCAGATCGAGCAGGTGCATGAGTTCGTCGGTATTGAAGAACTCGCTTGCCCACGGCGCGGTGAAGTACTCCTTGACATAGTCGTACCACTTTTGCTCGCGCAGCCAGTAGACAATCGGCACCGGGAAGCCCACCTTGGGACGGGTGGCCCACTCATCGGGCAGCGACTTGTTGGCAGCGTGGCGGAGTACCTGTTTGTTGCCGTTCTCGTTGATGCGGTAGCGGTCGGGAATGTGCTCGGCGAACTCCATGACTTTGCGGTCCAGGAAGGGCACGCGCAGCTCCAGTGAGTGTGCCATGCACATCTTGTCGGCCTTGAGCAGAATGTCGCCCGGGAGCCACATGTTCATGTCCAGGTACTGCTTCTTGACCAGTTCGGGCTGACCCTTCACGCGTGCGTAGATGGGTGCAGCGAGCTCAAAGGCGCCGTCGCCGGTGTTGTACTCGGGCTTGAGCACGCCGTCGACCTCGCGCTCCGGCCATACCAGAGCCTGTCCCAGGAACGACTTCTCGGGGATCTCGGCACCCTTGACCAGGAAGTTATGTCCCTTGAAGTACGGCATATGCAGCGCCAGGTTACCGAGCGCGCGACGGATGGGCAGCGGCACCATCTTTTTGTACTTGCGCACCGGGACCGTATCCTCGTAGTAGGCGTAGCCGCCAAAGAGTTCGTCGGCGCCTTCGCCCGAAAGCACGACGGTAACGTCCTTGCGGGCCATCTCGGCCAAGAACCACAGCGGCACGGAAGACAGGTTGGACTGCGGCTCGTCCATGTGATACTGGATGTCCTCGAGCGCACCGAAGAACTCGTCGGCGGTAATCATCTTGCGAACGTTCTCGACGCCGAGCTTATCGGAAAGCTCCTTGGCGTAGTTGGTCTCGTTGAAGTTCTTGTAGTCAAAGCCCACCGAGAAGGTCTTGTCGGGCATGAGGCAAGCGGCGATGTAGCTGGAGTCGACGCCACCGGAGAGGAACGACGCGACCTTGACGTCGGCGATGCGATGGGCCTCGACGCTCTCGTGCACGACCTCGTCCAGCTCATCGACGTACTCCTCGAACGGCTTCTCGACGGCAGAGTAATCGCAATCCCAGTAGCGCTCGATGTTCATCTTGCCGGTCGGGATATCGACGGTAAAGTAGTGCGCCGGCGGCAGCTTGTAGACACCCTCGAAGAAGGTCTCCTCGGTTGCCGAATACTGCAGCGTCATGTACGGACGCAGAGCCTTTTTGTTGACCGCCTTGTGGAAGTGCGGGTAGTCCAGGAAGCTCTTGATCTCGGAACCAAAGAGCACGCCCGGAGCGCCGTCGCCCGCATCGGCCATGGGATAGTAGTAGAGCGGCTTGATGCCAAAGATGTCGCGGGCGCCAAAAAGCTTGTTCTTCTTTTTGTCCCAGATGACGAAGGCGTACATACCGCGCAGGCGATCGAGAACGGCCTCGCCCCACTCCTCGTAGCCGTGCAGGAGGCTCTCGGTGTCGGCGCCGCAGTGGAACTTGTAGCCCTTTGCCTCGAGCTCGGAACGGAGTTCTTGGAAGTTGTAGATCTCGCCGTTGAAGACAATGACGACGCTACCGTCCTCGTTGGCCATGGGTTGGGCACCAGCCTCGGTCAGGTCGAGGATCGACAGGCGGCGGAAGCCGAGGGCAACGCGGCCGTCGATAAACTGACCGCCCATGTCGGGACCGCGATGGACGATGCGGTCCATCATCTTGGTGAGCACCTCGGATTGGTTATCCGTCCCACCGACAAAACCGACAAAACCGCACATATACTATCCCCTCTGCTGTTGCTGGGCATCAAATCGAATCAGTAGCTTTTGAGTATACCCGAGGGCGTAAAGAGGGGCGGAATGTTCAGGCAATCTCAACTGAATCAGCTCCGCTGTGACACGTGCCAGTTACCTTTAATGGATATGAGATGAATGAGGCGATTGTTTTGCTATACTCTCTCCGCACGGGCGATTGGCGCAACGGTTAGCGCAGGTGCTTTACACGCACAAGGCTGGGGGTTCGAATCCCTCATCGCCCACCACTGATTTGATAGGCTCCCAGCAATGGAAGCCTTTCTTTTTTGGGCCCAGCGCATGGGATTCGAACCCGACAGGGTGCGGAGCTGAGGAAACGCGCAAGCGTTTTCCAGCGCAGCACGCGAGGGCCGTAGGCCCGAAGCGAAAGCGGGCGGCGTCAGCCGCACGCGGACATCCCTCATCGCCCACCATTAAATTGGAAACGGTCCTCGAAAGGGGACCGTTTTTGTTTGGGCCCATTTCATGGGATTCGAACCCGCAAGGGTGCGGAGCTGAGGAAACGCGAAGCGTTTTCCAGCGCAGCACGCGAGGAGCGAAGCGACGAAGCGGATGCGGGCGGCGGAGCCGCACGCGGACATCCCTCATCGCCCACCACTGATTTGATAGGCCTCCAGCGATGGAGGCCTTTCCTTTTTCATGCCCAGCGCATGGGATTCGAACCCGCCAGCACGTCTGTCACAAAGGCCGTGGCCAAATAATGGCAAAAATGAGTACTGCTACTTTGCTTGCAACATATAAACAGATAGTGTTTGCTTAGGTTACGCAACATATGTCCATTATAAGGACTAACAGTCAGATCAAAATCGTGTATTCATCGCCATTTCGACTTGCCATCTGGCCTTATTAGTCCAAAATTGCTGCTACCAAATCTGTAACAGTACTCATATTTGATGTTTTTTGACCAGCAGGTCTCCCTGCCTTAGCAAATCTAAGGCAAAACGGGTTCCAGACCGCTGAATCATGCCGCATAGGGCACGTCCGCAGTCCGGAACCCGGTCCAAATTGAGTTATTGCGCCGCGCTAGCCCAAAACACCCGACAGTATCTCGATCAGACTGTCCACGTCGGCTTCCTCGCAGACGAGCGGCGGCAAGAAACGCAGCGTATGGGCACCCGTAGCGTTAATCACGGCACCGGCAGCCAGCGCGCGGGCAACAATATCATGCGCGTCGCCCGCGGCATCATCCAAATCGCAGCCGAGCATCAGGCCACGGCCACGCACCTCTACCACATGCGGAAGCTTAGCCAGCGCCTGCTCCATATAGGCGCCCACCTTGGCGGCATGCTCAGCGTAGTCGCCGTGCACAAGCGCGGAAAGCGTCGCGGCGCACGCCGCGACGGCCAAGCAGCTACCGCCAAAGGTCGAGCCGTGGTCGCCCGGCTTAAACACGTCGGCAATCTCCTTCTTCGCCACGACGGCACCCATGGGCACGCCATCAGCAATGCCCTTGGCAAGGCTCATAATGTCAGGCTCCACGCCATAAGTCTGGAACGCAAACGGCTTACCCGTGCGGAAGATACCGCACTGGACCTCGTCGGCGATAAGCACGGCGCCCACTTCGTGTGCCAGGTCGCGCGCTGCCGCCATAAACTCCTCGGTCATAGGGTGCACGCCACTCTCACCTTGGATCGGCTCGAGCATCACGGCGCAAATTTCACTGCCCAGCTGCTTAAAGATCGCACGCAGTTCATCGACATCGTTGGGCGTGCAGGCCACAAAGCCACCCGGCAGCGGGCGAAAGCTGTCCTGCAGCCAATCCTGCATGGTGGCGGCAATGGTCTCGAGCGTACGGCCGTGGAACCCGCCGCGCATGCACACGATGGTGTTGCCGCCATTACCGGCACGCTTGGCGTACAGGCGCGCGAGCTTCATCGAGCCCTCGTTGGCCTCGGCGCCGGAGTTGGCAAAGAAGGTCTCCCACACCTGCTCGCCCGCAGCCGGGGCACCAAGAGCAGCTGCCGTGGTCTCATCGCCGGCGGCAATGGCATCGGCAAGCACGCGCGCACCATCTACGTCGTCGTTAGCAAGCTTGGACAGCAGCGCCGCGACCTGTCCACGCTGCTCAATGTAGAAGTAATTGGAGACATGCATGAGCTTTTTGGTCTGTGCCTCGAGCGCCGAGAGCACAGCCGGGTCGCCATGACCTAGGCTGCACACGCCGATGCCGGCAAGAAAGTCGAGGTACTCACGGCCATCGTCGCCGGTGAGCTTCATGCCGTGACCCTCGACAAACTCGACCGGAGAGCGGCCAAAGGTATGCATAACGTAATGGGATTCAAGCGATTGCTGAGCTGCAAGTGACATGGGATGCCTTTCGTTGGGCGCCAGACGGCGCGGGGCTATGGGTGCAGGAATGGGGCGGCTGCGAGTCAGCTAGACCGTCTGAAGCTTCTCGACCTCGTCAAGGTTCTCGGTCAGACGCGCAGCAAACGTCGAAAGCGGATGCGGATGCGTATCGAACTCGTAAGCCGTCTCGGTGGAATGGATCACGGTGCCGACGCCGGCATCGGTCAGCAGCTCCAGGAGCAGCGAATGCGGCGTCGTGCCGTTGATGATGTGGGCTCGGAACACGCCAGCGGTAAGCGCGTCGACAGCCGCACGCAGCTTGGGAATCATGCCCTTATCGACCTCGCCGCCGTAGAGCATTTCGTTAACCTCGTCGAGCGTTAGGTTGGAGATAAGCGAGTCCTTGTCGCTAAAGTCCTTGTACAGGCCATCGACATCGGTCAAAAAGATCGCCTTATGCGCGTGGAGCGCCGCGGCAACGGCACCGGCGGCGGTGTCGGCGTTGATGTTGAAGAAACCGCCGTCCTCCCCCGCCGCGACGGTAGCGATGACGGGGATGTACTCGCTATCGAGTAAGCGCTCGATATAGTCGGTGTTGACGTGCGTCACTTTACCCACGCGACCGAGCTCGGGGTCGAGCGACTCGGCGATGAGCGTGCCGGCATCGCTGCCCGACACGCCCACGGCCAGGTTGCCGTGGTGGTTGAGCGCTGCGACCAGCTCCTGGTTGACCTTACCGCCCAGCACCTCGCGCACGATATCCATGGTGGCAGGCGTGGTCACACGCTGGCCGTTCTTAAACTCGACGGGGATGTCATAGTGGCTGAGCGCCTCGTTGATGGCCTTGCCGCCGCCGTGCACGATGACGGGGCGCATACCGATGATCTTGAGCAAAACGATGTCGCTCATCACGTCGCGGCGCAGCTGCTCATCAACCATGGCGGCTCCGCCATATTTGATAACAACCGTCTTGCCGGTCAGGTTCTTAATCCACGGCAGCGCTTCGAACAGCAGCTGCGCGGTTGCTTCGTTGGATTCGCTCGAACGACAATCGCGTGCGAATTTCATAATCTGCCTCGTCTTTCGTATCGTTATCGCGCCGTGCTCCGCTGTCCGCAATCGCGGCAAGATGCGCAGCGTGCCTGGAATCTAGGAACGGTAATCGCCGTTGATGGAGATGTACTCATGCGTGAGGTCGCAGGTCCACACGGTCGTTGCCGCGTCGCCTGCGCCCAGGTCGGCCGAGATCACGATCTCGGGCGCCTCGAAACGTCGTAGAGCCTCGTCCTCGTCAAAGGGAACAGTCAGACCGTCGCGACAGACAGGCATGCCCATCATGTCGATGGAAACGTCTTCCTGATTAAACTTCACGCCGCACTTGCCAAGCGCCATAGCAACACGGCCCCAGTTGCAGTCGTGGCCGGCGATGCAGGTCTTAACGAGCGGCGAGTTGGCGACGGCACGGGCGGCGATATCAGCTTCCTCGTCGTTCACGGCGCCGGTAACGTTGACCGTAACAAGCTTGGATGCGCCCTCACCATCGGCGGCGATATTGCGCGCCAGGCTCTCGCACACCTCGTGCACGGCAAATGCCAACTCGTCAAAAGCATCGGAGCCCTCGACGATAGGCTCGGCATCTGCGGCAGCGGCGCCGGAGGCAAGCATGATGCAGGTGTCGTTGGTCGAGGTGTCGGAATCGACCGTTACCTTGTTAAAGGTCTGCTTGACGGTCGAGAGCAGCAGGGCATGAAGTGCCGCAGGCTCGACGGGGGCATCGGTAGTAATAACCGCGATCATGGTGGCCATGTTGGGCATGATCATGCCCGAGCCCTTGCACATTCCGCCTACCGTATAGACATTGCCCGCATGACCCGCAGCCTCGCTGACATAGGACACGGCGTACTCCTTGGAGTGCGTGTCAGTCGTCATGATGGCGCGAGCGGCATCGGCGCCACCGTGGGCGGAGAGCGCCTCGTAGGCAGCAGGAATGGCGGTCTCAAACGTGTCGATCGGTAGAATCTGGCCAATCACGCCCGTGGAGGCAACCAGAATCTGCTGGGGCTCACAGCCGATGACCTGCGATGCGATGCTGCACGTCTCGCGCGCGCATGCAAGGCCGGTCTCACCCGTGGCGGCGTTGGCATTGCCAGAGTTGACCGAAACGCCGGCGATGATACCGTAACCCTTGTCGGCACCGCCCAGGTTGGCACGGCTCACTTGCACGGGCGCCGCGCAAAAGCGATTGGTGGTAAACACGCCGGCACCGGGACAGGGTTTATCGGGCACGACGAGCGCGTAATCCAAACGCTCGGGGTTCTTGCGGAACCCAGCGTGGATGCCCGCAGCTTTAAAACCAGCCGCAGCCGTAACGCCACCCTCGACGGCGCGAATCTTGATATCAAACAGCTCGGTATTCATCGTCTTTATGACTCCTTATGTCAAACAAAAAACGGACATCGGTTGGTGCGCCATGCCAGTCGTGATCATGAGACCAGCTTAAGAGTGGCGCCCCACTCGATGCCCGACTACCAAATCGTTAACAATCGAATGTGCTACACCGGGCACGCCACTGTGGGCAAGCCTCGTCGCTCGTCAAAGCCAAAGACGATATTGGCGCACTGGACCGCTTGGCCCGCAGCGCCCTTGCACAGATTGTCGATGGCGCCCGTCGCCACCAGCACGCCCGCGCGCTTGTTGAACGCAAGGCCAATCTGGGCGGCGTTGGTGCCGACGACCGAAGCCGTCTTGGGCTGCTGGCCGGCATCGAGCACGCGCACAAAGGTGCGTCCAGCGTAGAACTGCTTGTAATAGTCGACAACGTCCTCAAGGGTCAAGGTATCGATAGCCTGCGGCGTAAGCGGCATCGTCACCGTGGAGAGCAGGCCGCGCTTGAGCGGTGCCAGATGCGGGGTAAAGACGACGCGATCGGTTAGGCCAAGGATTTGCTCAATCTCGGGCGTGTGGCGGTGCTTGCCCACACCGTAGGCCTCCAAATTCTCGTCGGCGCTGCAAAAATGCGTACGAGCGTTGCAGGACTTGCCGGCACCCGTCACACCGCTGATGGCATCAACGATCACAGGGCCACCCTGGGCAACCCAGCCGGCGCGCACGGCGGGAGCGGCAGCAAGGCTCGTTGCGGTGGGATAGCAACCGGCGCAGGCGACCAGCACCGGTTTGCCGTCGGCATGGTCGGATGCGGCGGTCTCCAAGTCCCGGCAGAATAGCTCGGGCAGGCCAAAGGCACGGGTCTTGAGCAACTCGGGGCTCGTGTGCTCGGCGGCATACCATGTCTCAAAGACAGACGCGTCGCTCAGACGGTAATCGGCCGAAAGATCAAAGCAGGAGACGCCCGATGCAAGCAGCGCGGGCACCTGTGCCATGGCGGCCGTGTGCGGCACGGCAAGAAAAACCGCATCGCAGCTCTTGAGCTCGGGGGCGTCGTGCGTGGTAAAAAGCAGATCGCTCACGCCGGCAAAGCTCGGATAGACCGAAGACAGCGGCTGGCCAGCATCGGCGTTGGACGTAATGGCGACAAGTTCAAACTCGGGATGGCCGAGCACGAGGCGAATGAGCTCGGCTCCGGCATATCCAGCCGCGCCGACGATTCCAACCTTTAAAGACATATCAGACTCCTTGTCTGCGATTTATGCACCGATGCGCATTTCACAGCGCTCGTTATGAAGTGTGTTGAAACTTTAGCACCAAAAAATGCATGAACACGTAAATGGCTTGCATATTCATGCATTGAAACATTCCCGACACATTCGCTTGAAGGAATTGACAAATGGAGCGGGCCCCGTATTGACCGGCGCTCCTAACGGCGCCGGGCAATACGGGGCCCGCCCATGCGAAAACCAAGTTGTTAGGATGAGCCAGCTGGCTAGAGCTCGACCGGCACCCATTCGTCGTGATTGCAGATAAAAGCCTCGGGATCCTCGACGCTAAAGAAGACGAGCGTGGGGTCGTTAGGCCCCTCATAGTGCTCGCCCAGGTGCTCTAGATGCTTCCACCCGGCTTCGCGCATTTCGTCTAAAGCCCGGTCATCCAAGCCGGCACGCCCGCGCAAGATGAGCCAGCCATGGCCCGGCCACCAACTCGTGGCCTCAAAGCGCTGATTTTGCAGCAGCTCTTGCCACACGTCTTTGGTGCGCGCCGTCACAAACCACAGCCTACCGTCCTGAATCTGAGCAAACGAGAACGGACGCACATGCGGCTGCCCATCCACGCTCGTCGCCAGATACCACGCCGGCACCGACGTCAGATACTCCAAAACCGTATTCAATCCGTCCACGTTTCCTCCTGTACTAGCTAGTTTGGGAACCTGGTTTGTGCGAGCTAGAGCTCCAGGCGCTCCTCGCTGCCGTCGATATCACAGAAGCGCGCAGCAATGTTGCGGACCGAAAAGAAAGCAAGGCGGCCGTCGTTGGCACTCTCGTGTTCCTCGCCAATGCCCACCATGTGCTTAAAACCCGCTTGACGCACCTTGTCGCTCGCAACTGCGTCGTCCTCAAGTGCGGCTTCGCCGGTCAATACGATCCAACATTCCCCCGGCTTCCAGCCCGAGAGCTCAAACTTGGGATTCGCGCTCAGCTCCGCCCACACATCCTTGTCGCGCGATGTGCAAAACCACAACTTACCGTCATCGACCATGGCAAACGAAAACGGTCTCACGCGGGGCTGATGTCCGTCGGCCACATCGGTCGTGGCCAGATACCACGCCGGAATGCGCCTGAGATACGAACAGGCGCGCTCAAGCTGAGCCGTGCGGTCGTTGTCGGTCATAGGGACCCCTTTCTTGCGCTCGAATCGCGCCTAAACAAGTTGAAGGTTGATGACGATGACGCAGATGAGCAGCAACGCCGTCACCACCGCCGCCAACGCATCGCCGCGGCCAAACGTAAGCGCATGCAGGCGCGTGCGGCCCTGCTCGCCATGATAGCAGCGTGCATCCATGGCAGCAGACAGCGTCTCGGCATGGCGGAACACGCCGGTGAACAGCGGGATCGCCACACTGCCGAGCATGCGTACGCCACCGAGCGGACCGCCCGTCACGCGCGCACCGCGGCTTGCCTGTGCATCGGCCGTCTGCTTCATCTCAGTGGCAAACTGCGGCATAAAGCGTAGCGCGATACCCATGATCATGCCGAGCTCGTGCGCAGGAAGTCCCACACGCGCAAGCGGCGCGAGCAGGCGCTCAAAGCCCGCGGTGAGGTCGAGCGTCGGCGTGGTGAGTGTAATGGCGCTCATACCGGCCATCATCAACGTCAGGCGACACGCCATAAAGGCGGCAGAACGCAGTGAGCCCTCGCTTATCTGCAGAAAGCCGAGCTGCCACAGGATGCGCCCACTCTGATCGGTAAACAAGTTGAGCACCGCGACCACGACGACGATTGCCAGCAGCGGCGCCATCGACGACAGAACGCGACGAACCGGCACCCGAGACACGGCATAGGTCAGCACAACGAAAATTGCGACCGGGGCCAGTCCGCGGAAGCCACTGACCGTGAGCGTCGTGATCAGAAACACAAAGCCCAAGAGCAACTTGGTTCGCGGGTCCAGGCGGTGGATTGCACTATCGCCGGGATAGTAGCTGCCAAACGAAAACGCCTCCATCAGCAGCCCTCCTCTCGCGCGACCGTCTTGGATTTAGCAATGTCCGAGACGTTAGAAGAACCGCCCGAGCGACCGATTAGCAGGTCCACCAACTCGTCTGCCAGCGACTCAACCGTATAGAGCCCGCCGCGACGCAGCGGCACGCCCGCCTCCGTAAGCGCCAGCGCCATACGCTGGGCGGCGGGAACGCCCAAGCCGATCGACTTGAGCTCATCGGCATGCGCAAACACCTGCGCGGGGGTTCCCTCGGCAAACACCGCACCTTCGTTCATTACGACGATACGGTCGCAGCAATTGGCCAGGTCATCCATGCTGTGCGAAACCATGACAACGGTCAGGCCCTCGCGATGGAGTCGACCGATGAGCCCTAGGAAATCCCTGCGCGCAGCCGGATCGAGCCCCGCCATGGGTTCATCGAGCACCAGGACTTCGGGCTCCATGGCGAGCACGCCGGCGAATGCCACACGCCGTTGCTGACCGCCCGAAAGCTCAAAGGGACTCTTGTCGCCGACCGTGGAAAGGTCGAGGCCCACGCGCGAGAGCGATGACTCGACACGACGGTCGACTTCATCTTGCGGCAAGCCAAGGTTGTGCGGACCAAACGCCACGTCCTGCGCCACGGTTTCGGCAAACAGCTGACGCTCAGGATATTGAAACACCACGCCGACCTTGGCCTTAACCGCGGCGGCGTCTTTCTTGTTTGACAGATCGAACCCCAGCGCGCGAACGGATCCCTCCTGGGGGCGAATCAAACCGTTGAGATGCTGGACCAGCGTCGACTTACCCGAACCAGTATGACCTGCCAAGCCCAGGAACTCGCCGCGACGCACCATCAGCGATACATCGCGCAGTGCCCACGGACTGCTGGGGTCGTTTCCCCAGAGAGCCTGTTTGCTCGATTTGCCCGCAGTGGCCGAGCGCTTATGCCAGCGGCGGCGCTCGCGCGGACTGAGCGAATAACTGTACGAAACATGGGATAGCTCTATGACGGGCTCCGACGCGTTGCCCTCGTTGTCTACCGGAACAGTGCCGTCAGCGATTTCCAACTGGGATGCGGAAGACTGCCCCGCGGTGCCTGCCCCACTCCGCTCGGCATAAGCCTGCGCAATCTCGGCGACCATATCCGCCTCACGCACCTGCGCGCAAACGGACACGCCCTTCGCACGAAGTGCCCTACCTAGACAGCACGACGCCGGCATATCCAAGTTGAGCTGCGCAAGTTCGTCCGCCCGCGTCAAGATTTCCTCGGGCGTACCGAGCATGGCAACGCGCCCCGCCCGAAACACCGCGACACGATCGGCCTCGGCGGCCTCTTCCATAAAGTGCGTAATCATCACGATAGTCATGCCGCGATCGTGGAGCGCATGACAGGCCTTCATAAGGCCCTTGCGTCCGCGCGGATCGAGCATCGAGGACGCCTCGTCCAAAATGAGCACGCGCGGTTCCATGGCGAGCACGCCGGCAAGCGCCACGCGCTGCTTTTGTCCGCCCGAAAGCGCATGGGTCTCATGGCGCTCAAAGCCCACCAGGCCCACGCCCTTCAGCGCCTCGCGTACGCGCTGCGCAATTTGCGCCGATGGCACGCCAAGGTTTTCGGGACCGAACGCAACGTCATCTTCGACAAGCGTTGCCACCAGCTGGTCGTCGGGATTCTGGAATACCATGCCCGCGGTCGAACGAATGTCGTAAACCAGCTCGGGGTCGGACGCATCCATGCCGTTGATGCGTACCGTGCCCGCATCGGGTTGCAACAACGCATTCAGATGCTTGGCAAACGTCGACTTGCCCGACCCATTGCCACCGAGGATGCAGAAAAACTCCCCGTCCTCGATGCTCAGATCGACACCATCGAGTGCCGACACGGCACCGTCATAGCTAAAGGAAACGCCCCGACACTCAATCATGCGCGCCCTTTGACCTGGTCCTTTTTAGGCGTGATGAGGTTGGAAACTGCTTTATACACCACCAGCGTCAACACCGAGTTAAGCACGGTCTTGATAAGGTTGAACGGCAGTACGGCAGGAATCATGAGCGGGGCGATCACATCGACCGAGCCATACCAGAACCAAACGCCAATAGTAAGGTTTGCGACCATAGACAGCGCCGTAGCGGCAATGACGCCGAGCACCAGGCCAATCACGGCACCCTTATAGGTGTGCATCTTCTGATAGACGATAGCCGCGGGCAGAATGTAGCCCAGCGTGGCAACCAGATTCATAAGCGCGCCGACCCAGTCACCCGTAGTGAGTGCATGGATAACGATCGCCATGGCGGCAACAGCAGTACCGGCACCGGGACCATACGCAAACCCGCACACCATCGCCGGCACCAGCGACGGGTCATACGTCAAAAACGGCGCCGAGGGAAGGATGGGTAGCTGCACATACATAAACAGGGCGCCCAAGGCGCACATCAGCGCCATGGTAACGAGCTGTTTGGTGCTCCACCTATTCGTGTTCTCAAAATGGATATGCTGCGACTGTTCAGACATAAGATCACCTGCCTCTTTCATCCGGACTCTAACCGTTGGTACTGGGATCTCACCAGTTCAGCCGGCATGCGAACCAACACACGCTCGGGTCGCGGACTCATCGGCTCAGTCGCAGGCACCTCGCCTGCTCCACGGCGCCCCTTTGGCACCGCCCGATTTACCGCCAGTGGGGAATTCCACCCCGCCCTGAAACAGCAATTGCAAGTGTAGCACGAGCAGGTTCTCGCGCAAGTATGCCAAGGGTAATTTGTGGCGGAGATCAGTTGCCAAAGCAACCACGTCCCCCACCCATCCCAAAGCAACGCGCCTTTCGCGCAAAGCGCGAAACAGCGAAGGGGACACGTATCCCTATCGACCACATCCTTCTCCGCCCGCCGGCCTCAAGGCCGTAAACGCAGGGGATCCGGGGGCGGGACGGGGACTTCTCTCCGGAATATTCCGCAGGACGCAAAGAGGCTCCGCAGCGCGAAGCGCGATGCGGAGCCTCTTTGCATGTCCGAGGACGTTCCGGAGAGAAGTCCCCGTCCCGCCCCCGGATTCCCGGTGGGAGTTCTAGACCTTGTCGGCCTTAGTACATACCGCCGCCCTGCTGACCAGCGGTAGCAGCAGCGATTGCGTCCTCAAGCTGAGTGTTCTTGGGCACATCGGAGACGGTGGCCTCGGTGATGAGGATCAGGCTGGCGACAGAAGCAGCGTTCTGCAGGGTGACGCGGCTGACCTTGACGGGGTCGAGGACGCCCATCTCAATCATGTCGCCCCACTCGCCGTTGGCAGAGTTGAGACCCTGGCCGGCGGGCAGCTCGGCAACCTTGTCGACCACGACAGCGCCCTCAAAGCCAGCGTTCTTGGCGATGGTGGCGACCGGAGCGGTCAGAGCCTTCTTGACGATGTCGACGCCGATCTTCTCCTCGGGGTCGTCGATCTCGACAGCATCAAGCGCAGGCGCAGCGTCCATGAAGGCGACGCCACCGCCGGCGACGATGCCCTCCTCGACAGCAGCGCGGGTGGCCTGCAGGGCATCCTCGACGCGGTGCTTGATCTCCTTGAGCTCGGACTCGGTAGCAGCGCCGACCTTGATGACGGCAACGCCACCGGAGAGCTTGGCCAGGCGCTCCTGGAGCTTCTCGCGGTCGAAGTCAGAGGTGGTGTTCTCCATCTCACCCTTGATCTGAGCGATACGAGCGTCGATGGCCTCCTTGGAGCCAGCGCCGCCGACGACGACGGTGTTGTCCTTGGAGATGGTGACGGACTTAGCGGTACCGAGCATATCGGCGGTGATGTCAGCGACCTTCACGCCCAGCTCGTCCAGGGCAGCCTGGCCGCCGGTGAGGACGGCGATGTCCTCGAGGATGCGCTTGCGGCGATCGCCGTAGCCCGGAGCCTTGACGGCGCAGACGTTGAGGGCGCCACGGATCTTGTTGAGAACCAGGGTAGGCAGAGCCTCGCCGTCGATGTCCTCAGCGATGATGAGCAGGCCACGGCCAGCGCGCTGGACAGCCTCGAGAACGGGCATGATGTCCTGAACGCTGGAAATCTTCTGGTCGGTGATGAGGATGTACGGATCCTTCATCACGGCCTCCATGCGGTCGTTGTCCGTGACGAAGTAAGCGGAGACATAGCCCTTGTCGAACTGCATGCCCTCGACGGTATCGATGGTGATGTCGAACGTCTGGGAATCCTCGACGGTGATGACGCCGTCCTTGCCCACGACCTCCATAGCCTCGGCGATCTTCTCGCCGACCTCGGGGTCACCGGCGGAGATGGTACCGACGGAAGCGATCTGTTCCTTGGTCTCGACCGGCTTAGCCTGCTTCTTCATCTCGGCGACGGCGGCGTTAACGGCCTTGTCGATGCCGCGACGAATGGCCAGCGGGTTGGCGCCAGCGGCGACGTTGCGCAGGCCGTCGTTGACGATGGCCTGGGCGAGCAGGGTTGCGGTGGTGGTGCCGTCACCCACGGTGTCGTTGGTCTTGGTGGCGACCTCCTTCACCAGCTGGGCGCCCATGTTCTCGATGTTGTCCTCGAGCTCGATCTCCTTGGCGACGGAAACGCCGTCGTTGGTGATGGTCGGGGCACCGAACGTGCGCTGCAGCGCAACGTAGCGACCCTTGGGGCCCATGGTGACGGTAACGGCGTCGGCCAGAGTGTTGACGCCCTTGGCGAGCTTAGCGCGGGCATCGGTGTTGAACGTAATGTTCTTTGCCATGGTAGGTAATCCTCCAAAAGAAATGTGACTCGCGTCGCCGCTTCCGAGTCCTATGCGGCGGCCGCGTTCAAAGACGAATCAGAGATTCTGACGAGACTAGGCCTCGACGACAGCGTAGATGTCGTCGGCGCGCATCAGCAGATACTTCTCGCCGTCGACCTTGACCTCGTTGCCACCGAACTTACCGTAGATGACAACGTCGCCAACCTTGACGTCCATGGGGATGCGCTCACCCTTGTCGTTGACCTTGCCGGCGCCCACGGCAACGATGGTGCCGCGCTGCGGCTTCTCCTGAGCGTTGCTGGCGATATACAGACCAGAAGCGGTCTTCTGCTCGGCCTCGTCGGGCTTGACCAGAACACGATCTGCAAGCGGCTTCAAAGACGACATGCTTGTCTCCTCCTTTTTGGGCCGCGTGGTTATGCCACGCGAATTAACCCTTTTTGTTTGCGTACGCGTTGAATGGTACCCACGAATGGCGGGTTATACAACACGGAGTCAAAAAATCTTATTTTTTGGCACTTAGATTTTCTGAATGCCGGGGGATAACTTAGCAGTGGCTCCCGTGTGGCTCCGGAGGGGCGGGGCATAAGGTTTCCTGCTCGGGCAGTCCTGCTCGCACGAAGGCCACATTAAGCGGCTTTCGGCTCGTGCGGAACTCGCGATAAACCTTATGCCCCGCCCCTCCGGAGCCACACGGGAGCCAGGTTAACTAATTCGGGCCCGGCATTCAGAAAAGTCAGTGCAGCAAAATGGCGATGCGGATGGGATGCACAAGATAGGGGCACGTTGTTGGGACGCGCTCTTTTAAGTTGCGGTGGAATAGTTCCTGTTTTTGGGCTTGAAGGCCGATTTTAGGGACTATTTCACCGCAACTGAGGGGTGGGATGCGGGGCTAGCGCTCGTAAATCAAGTTGCCTGCCAGGTAGGTGGCTTGGACTTTGGTGGCCTGGAGCTCTTGGGGGTCAATGGTAAGCGGGTTTTGGTCCAGGACTACCAGGTCGGCGTATTTGCCGGGTTCCAGGCTGCCGAGGTTTTGCTCGTCGCCTGCCGCGTAGGCGCTGCCCAGGGTGTAGTTGCGCAGGGCTGTTGCTGCATCGATGCGCTCGCTCGGCAACCAGCCGCCCTCGGGCCAGTTGCTTTTGGGGTCCTGGCGCGTGATAGCCGTGTAGAGCACGTTCATGCTTGTAACAGCTGTGATGGGGCTATCGGTGCCGAAGGCTTGTCGAATGCCGCGCTGCTTATAGGTTGCGAACGGCCACATGATGCGGCTGCGTTCCAGGCCCAGGTCGCGCTCCGGGCCACCCGGGTCGAGCGTGATGTGGCAGGGCTGGCTCGAAGCAACCACGTTGAGCTTGCGCAGGCGGTCGATGTCCTCGGGCAAGAGGTTCTCCAGGTGCTCGAGCGTGTTATGGCCGTGCTGGGGCAGGCCGTACAGGTCGGCCGCTTCCTCGAAGATATCCAGCGCGGCATGAATCGCACCGTCGCCGATGACGTGGATGCGCACAGTGTGGCCGCGCTCCGCGGCAGCGAGGACCAGCTTGCGCATACGCTCGGCAGGAACCGTCAGGCGACCTTGATCGCCCGGGAAGCGCGGGTTGGTATAGGGCTCGGTGAGATATGCCGTGTGTTCGCTCGACACACCGTCGAAAAACTGTTTAAAGCCTGGCGCCGAGAGCAGCGCGTTGTTCGCGTAACGTACCTGCAGCTCTTCCAAGCGCGATTGGTCATCCAGCAGCGTGGGAAACAAATGGGCTCGGATGCCCAACTTGCCGGCTGCCTGCAGTTTGTCGTAGACGTCGTCGCGGATAAAATCGCAGCCCGGCATGGGCATGAGCGACATATCGCATATCGAGGTGATGCCCTGCTCGGCCATACGCCTCATTTGATCGGCGTAAGCACTTGCAATGCGATCCTCGCCCAGCCATTCAAGACAGCGCGGCAGCAGCTGCATAGCAGCTGCCTCGTGGGCGATACCCGTAAGCTCACCGTTTGAGTCTTTGTCGTAGCTACCGCCCGCTGGTGGCTCGCTGTCGCGCGTGACGCCGAGTGCATCGAGTGCGCGGCTGTTGAGCCACAGCGTGTGTCCATCGCCCGAGTACATAACACAGGGACGATCGGGGAATGCCACATCGAGCGACGCCTTGGTAGGATGCTCGGGCGGGTCCCAACGGTAGTCGCGCCAGCCCTGCGTCACAACCCAAGCGTCGTCGGGCAGGACCTGGGAAAACTCGAGCGCATGTTGCACCAGCGCCGCCTCGGACGTGCCCATATCCATGAGCATGTACGGCGAGGAACCGACCGAGGTATGGAAGAAGTGCAGATGAGCGTCATGGAAACCGGGGCAGACAAACTGCTCGCCGTAGTCGATAACCGGCGTGGCGGCAGGCGCGGCGGCAATCACGTCATCCGGCGCACCGACTGCGACGATACGGTCGCCTGCGATGGCAATCGCCAGCTCGCGGGCGGTATCGATGCCGTCTTGCGCGGTAAAGACGTTCTTGGAGCGGATAATCCGATCGATATGTTGCATGGGCATCCCCATCTCTGGCAGGAAATTCAACACCCCCGAGTGTACTCCCCCGCCCTTGTAACAAAACCCCAAGCGGCAAACGGCAACTTTACCAGCCCTAGCGGCAGGTGGCATACTGGAGAGAGCCTGTACGATTTTGCGATCAACCCAGCAAGGAGCAAATCGACCATGACGAAGACCAAGGCACAGCAGATTATGGCGGCGACCGAGGCTCGCGCGGCTGACGACGTCACCGCAGCCATCAAAGATATCGCTACCGAGTTTGAACCCTATATCATCAAGCAGCGCCGGCACTTCCATAAGCACCCGGAGCTGAGCCTTGCCGAGGAGCGCACGACCTCCGACATCGCCAACCAGCTCGACGCCATGAATATCCCCTACGAGCGTCCGCTCAAGACCGGCTTGGTGGCAACCCTTCGCGGCACCGCGCCCGACGCCTATCGCGAGGACGGCACGCCGCGCCGCCGTATCCTACTGCGCGCCGACATCGACGCCCTGCCCGTTACCGAGCAGACCGGCGAGGAGTTTGCCAGCGTCAACGAGGGCTGCATGCACGCCTGCGGCCACGACTGCCACATCGCCATGATGCTCGGCACGCTGCAGATCCTGCGCCATATGACCGACGACATCCACGGCGAGGTCCGCATCGTCTTCCAGCCCAGCGAGGAAAACGGCCAGGGCGCCAAGCTCATGATCGGCACGGGCGTGCTCGACGGCGTCGATGGTGCCTACGCCGCGCATATCTGGAGCGAAGTCGACGCCGGCACCGTGAGCTGTGAGCCCGGCCCGCGCATGGCAAACACCGACTGGTTCCGCATCGATGTCCGCGGCACCTCGTGCCATGGCGCCATGCCCCAGCGCGGCCACGACGCCGTTATGGTGGCTGCCGAGATCGTCAACGCCCTGCAGACCATCGTCTCGCGCGAGATCAGCCCCTACGAGCCGGCTGTCATCACCGTCGGCGAGCTGCACGGCGGCACCGCGCGCAACGTTATCGCCGGCACGGCCTACCTCGCCGGCACGGTGCGCACCTATGGCGACAAGACGCACGAGGAAATGCCCGAGCTTATGCGCCGCATCGTGGAGCACACCGCGGCAGCCCTGGGCGCAGAGGCCGAACTTACCGACTACACCATCGCCAACTACAAGGTCGAAAACGACGTCGCCTCGAGCGAGCGTTGTCGTCAGGCCGTGGTCAAGTGCTTGGGCCCCGCGGGCGAAGGCCATTATCGCGGCACGCTTTCGGGCGAGGACTTCTCGGAGTACCTGCGCCGCGTGCCGGGCGTGCTCGCCTTTGTTGGCACGCGCAACCCCCAGATTGGCGCCACGTACGCCCAACATTCTTGCTTCTACAAGATTGACGAGACCGTGCTGGCAAAGGGCTCCATGGTGGCCGCCCAGTATGCTATCGACTTTTTGGCCGAGCCCACGCAAGAGGAGCTCGACGGCCCCACGATCGCCGCGGTTGCCGAGACCAACCCCGACTTGGCCGCCAAGCTGCGCTCTGCCAAGGCCACGGCCGCTGAGGCGCGCGACGCCATGCACGATGCTCGCACCGCCCGCCATGCTGCAATCAAGGGCATCCACGATGCGCGGGCTGCCGCTCGCCACGAGGAAAAGCGCGACGAGTAGCCGTCACGCCCATCCATAACAGCCTGGCTAAAGCAAAGCGGGGGCGGACGTTATCTCAACGTTCGCCCCCGCTTATGTGTCGACCGTTTTTCTAGCGCGTCCTCCGTCACGCCAGGTAAGAGCGAAGGATGGTGAGCCAGCGTGGGGGTTCGAGGTGGATGATATCGTCGGGAACTCCGGCGGGCGCATAGCCGCCAAAGAGCAGGCCCGCGTCTGCCGGGCTGATAAGGCGCACGATCCATACGGCGACGACCAGCACGCACAACATGGTGACCGCAATGTCGATACCACGCTTTAGCTTGCTCGATGCCACCTCCTCGCGCACGAACGCGAGCACGAACGCAAACGGTACCACCCAAAACAGCGGATGGTAGGCAAAGGCCGCCGCAAAATCGAGGCGCAGTGCCGCCAGCCACGCCCTCGTCATACCGCATCCCGGACAAGGAATGCCCGTCATCAATCGAAAAATGCAGCCGATGTCGAGCAGGTAGAGCGCGAGCCAGGCAACAAAGAGCGCGCCGGTGCAAGAAAGGGCGCGGCGAAGGAGCTCCGCCGTGCCCTTATGTCCCTGGGAGCTGTTCACGCCGCCCTTATTGTTAGGCATGAGCGCCAAGACGGATGTTGTAAGCCGTTGCCATGGCATTGGTATTCTTGATGATGATGTTCATGGCAAAGATGGGGCCAAGGCCGCACAGCAGCACGCCGATGATCTGCCACAGAAGAACGGTGGTGCCGTTTTCCTGGAACACCAGGCCGTAGCGAGGAGCGTTGGCCTGCAGGCGGTTGCCAATCTTGTAATACCAGTAGTACGCGTAGAAGCCGCAGGTCACAAACGACAGCAGGATGAATGCCGCCAGACCCGGCGTGGAATCGCCGTCATCCTGGCACATGACATTGATGTCGCGGGCCAAGCAATACAGGAAGTAGAACGAATAGATACCGCAGGTCACAAGAGAGAGCAGCAGCCAGCCGATCAGGCTGCGGTCAGCCTTGACGGGGCCATAGTCCATCGGAGCGGATGCGGACTGTTGGGCGTATTGACCGGTGTACTGCTGCTGACCGGTGTACTGCTGCTGAGGCTGGGGCGCGGGCTGAATAGCCTGGGCCGGAGCGGGCTGGGGCTGCGGGGCCGCAGCGGCAGAAGCGGCACCAACGGCAGATCCGCAAACAGGGCAGAATTTGGCATCATCCGAAATGGGAGAACCACAAGTGGTACAGAACATAAGCTTCTCCTTTTCCTAAGGCGTCGCACGCCTTCAAACCTTACACGTCTATGTCCTCAACAATAGCCGCGACGTTGTTGCGCAACATTGATCAATTTCCGAGTAATATTGCCGCAACCGTTTTCCAGGCATTTTCTTGCTTTCGCCATAGAAAAAGGCACCCCGGGTTCAGTTGCCCAGGGCGCCTCGACCGACTATTCGGTTTGATTGTTTTCGGCAGCAGGATTATCGCCCGACTCATCCGCCGGCGTGTCAACGGCATTCCAATCGGGTTCTGCAGGCGTCGCCTCGGGCGCCGGTGCGGGTGTAGGGGCCGGTGCCGGAGCAGACGTCGGCGCGGGCGACGTTGCAGGCTCAGGTGCGGGTGCAGGTGCAGCACCAGCGTCCATGGGATTAAAGCCCGTAGGTGTAGGCTTCTTCTCGCCCGGAAGCACAAACGTCAGGACATCGTCGGCATCCTCGTCGGCCCACTCACTGGCATGACGTGCCGCCCAATAGCCAACGGCACGGTGCTTGAGTATCTTGCCAAAGACCGTAAGAAATACGGTGACGAAAGCGACCAGCACCAAGAACAGCGCGAGCGTGACGCCACCGCCGGTAACAATTGCCTCAATACCCGTAGGACGATAGTAGTAGCTATACATACCGACAGAGGCAATGGCGCCAAAGACGACCGTCAAGATCCATGTGACAACGTTGGCGACCAGGCCCGTCAAAAACTCGGGAAGGAACGAAGCACAGAACAGCTTGGTCTTGTTGTGCTTAAACGCCGCCCAGACCTTATCGAGCGAAAACGCGCTCTCGACACGCCCGGTCACCGCAAAGTGCATCACGGCAATGTCGGCGAACATCTTAAAGAAGACACCCAGAATCGCCGAGGCAATTAGCGCCAGGACAAGCAGGCCGAGCGAACCGAACAGCGCAGCCTCGAGCGCATAAGAGCCGTAATAAGAATACGAGCCCGCGGCGCCAATTACCACGCCCTCCACCAGCGAAAGCACTACACCGATAACGGGAATGGCAGCGATAACCTCGAGCGCGACCGAGATAACGCTCGAAAAGACTCCGAGACCAAACGACGTGGAACGCATGAGTGGACGGTCCATGCCGTCATCGACCTTGAGCGACAGATCGCGGCCCCACTCGATACCGAAGCCGGAACCGCACACACTCGCAATGCAAGCTGCCAAAAAGCCGATGGCAGCCGCAATGCCGCCAATAACGGGAATAAACAACACGAGCACCGACACAACGCAAATCAGCGCCGGCAAAAACGCGATTTGGCATACACGCTGAAGCACGCCCGGAGTCTTAGTCATATCTTGGAACGCCTGAGCCACACAGCCCTTTGGCGCATTCGCCACGGGCGGTTGCGGAACAAACTGCTGGGGCTGAGGCTGTCCCTGGGGAGCGGGGCCAGCGGCACCGGCATTAGGAGCACCACACACGCCGCAGAACTTGTCGTTATCGCCCATGGGGGCGCCACACTGCGAGCAGAACATAGAATCATCCCTTCGTATCTTGAACAAATCACTTGGATCGCAAACGATGTCTTTAGCATCATTATTGCCCAATGTGGGGTCAAATACTCAAAGATGACCGATTTGCAAGATACACGGCGCCAGCAGGCGGTTCGTTGGATACGTCTGTGCTAGTTCGTTCCGCGGAAGCCCTTGCCGACGATCTCGGAGCTGTCGACGATCGTGATAAAGGCACCCGGATCGACTTCGCGCGCATAGCGGCGCAGCTGCACGGCCTCGCGACGGCTCAGCACGCTCATGATCACCGTCACGCACTTGCCCGAGAAGGCACCGTAGCCGCGACTGATGGTCGCTGTGCGGTTGAGATGCTTGACGATAAACTCCTCGACCTTAAGGGGTTCGGAGCAAATGACCGTGCAGACCTTACGAAGATGGATGCTCTCGATGGCCTTGTCGACCACGAGTGTCTTGGCAAACAAGCCAAGCACGCAATACAGACCGACACGCGGGCCATACAAAAAGGCCGCGATGGTCACGATGCCGATATCGACCAGCAGCAGGGCACGGCCAATCTCGAGCGTCGTGCGGCGCTTGAGGATCATGGCAAGAATGTCCGTGCCACCCGTCGAGGCGCCGATGTCAAAGACAATAGCGCTGCCGAGCGCCGGCAAGATGACGGCAAAGCACAGGTCGAGCCACATATCACCCGTCAGAGAGACATCGGTCGGAATAAAGAGCTCAAACAGCGAAACATAGGCGGACAACGCAAACGAGGCGAAGACGCTCCACAGGATTGCCTTGCGCTCCAAAAAGATAAAGCCCAAAACGACGAGAACCGCGTTGATAATCCACATAAAGACGCCGACGGGCAGGGTCGGGAACAGCGTGGACAGAATGACCGACACGCCCGAGGTGCCGCCAAAAGCAAAGTGATTAGGGGTTTTAAACGCAACGATGGCGAAGGCCGTAAGAATCAGACCCAGATTGAGCTCGGCAAAAAAGCGCGGGAAGCCCGGCTCCTGGCTGCGCTTTTGACCGACACGCTCGCCGCGCTCGATATCGGTGCGATCAACCACGCGCTCCATCGGCACCACGGGAGGACGATGCACCTCCTCGGCAGCACGCGATGCCGCCTCTGCCGCGGCGGCCTCAATCGCCCATGCCTTGCTTTCTGTTTCGTGCTCGTCGGCCATTACGGCAACCCCTCGTTAACAATTTGGAAACAATGCGCCCATTAGGGTAACGCGGAACGCGACGATTGCAACCCCTAGTTAGACGAGCGGTATGCCCACATCGGGGGGCATACAAATAACGGCCGGCCACGCTTTTGCTTGCGCGGTCGGCCGTTTAACGTTTTCGCAGATAAAGCCTGCCAAAACAAACCTGTCCCTTTTTGGAAGGTTACTCGTGCTGGCTGGTGCGGTGCTCGTACTCCTCGGGGGTGATGACGTCCTCGATGCGCAGGTTGACACCCGCCACCTCAAGGCCGGTCATCGCGGCAAGGCGCTCGGTGACACGTGCCTTGACATCGTCGAAGATCGCGGGCGCATAGGCGCCGTACTCGATAATGACGGAGATGTTGACGACCACGCGATTGTCATCGGTGACCTCGACCGTCACGCCCTTGGTCAGATTCTCGGCACCAAACTGCTCCTGCACAAAATGCATGAGGTTACCCTTCATGCCCAGAACGTGCGGAACCTCACGGGTGGCCATGGCAACGATCTTCTCGATCACGCCGTTGGAATAGGTCAGCGAGTCCTCGGACTCGTCCGTTTCCTCATCATCCTCGTCCGCATCATCGGCGGACTCGGCCTCGACGAGCGCCTCATCCTCGAGCGTCACATCCTCGGCTTCGGCGACGGCCGCCTCGTTCTCCTCGAGCTCGGTATCGGCCACATCGACCTTCGTATTAAAAGCCATGGTTCCTCCTTATGCCTGCCGCGGATGCGACAGTCGAATACATATTAGCGGCCGCTAAACAGACGGCCGAAGAAGTTGACGATCCCGTTTTCGCCGTCGCGAATTTGGCCGATCACGGCGCCGATCAGCACGAAGAATGCAATGACGAGCGTGTCCCACAGGCCCAACGTGAGCACCAACACGGCGAGGATAAAGCCAGCGACGGCGCCAAGCGTGGTGTTGGGATGACGCACGGCATAGCTCCAGATGGCAGCGCCCGTACCCTTGATGAGACCCATAGCCTCGTCAAAATCCGCGGCCGCCGCGTCTTGTAACTCAGTTGCCTCTGCTTTGGAATCAACAGGTTCGTTCGCCGGCGTGGCGCTCTGGTCAATCGTCAGGCGCGGCGTACGAGCGGTCTTATCTTGATTGGTATCACTCACCGGAAACCTCCACGGTCTGGACGGTAGTCTTGGACGGCAAAAAACGGACGCGCGTGGTCGTACCCGGCGTGCCGAGCATGGTGTCGCAAGCTTCCTCGATGCGCTGCTGCATCGCGGTAGCCAGAGATGCCACGTCCTTATCGTCAAGCGCGATAGCCTCGACCTTAAAACGGACATGCGAATCGTCGGAACCTTGGACGCGGGCCTCGACATGCTCGATCATCACGCGATCGTCGCGCTCTGCAGCAGCCCTGGCGCACGAAGAAAGCGCCGCGAGCGTGACCTCGATATTGCGCTCCCCCGCCGGATGCACGCAGGACGGCTCGCGACGAGCAAACATCAGGCGGAAGAAGCTAACCAGCACGCCAATCGCCACAACTCCGCCGCATGCCGTCACGACAATGCGCGGCATGGGGTCGCGCATCAGCAGCATAAAGCGATACGTATACGGCCCCCAAAACTGGCAGACAAGCGTACCCAGCGCCACGATGGTGGCGGCAAGATACACGATCGCTAGGGCTCGTTTGAGTACGCGCACGCGGCGCTCCCTTCAAATCTCGGCTCTCGAAATGCAAAACGGTTCGCATCATTATAAAAGAGCCGGGTCCGGTGCTCTACGCACGCGGATCCGGCTCATCTATTCCACGAGGCTTGCATGCTCGCTTCATTATGCCCAGATATGCACGGCTTAACCCGTGCGGGCGCTACTCCTCCTCGAGGGCAGCGATGACCTCGTCGGTCATGTCCATGGTGCTGTAAACATCCTGGACGTCGTCGAGCTCCTCAAGACGGTCGATGAGGCGCTGAACCTTCTTGGCGTCGGCGCCGGAGACCTCGGTCGGGGTGGTCGGGACCATGGTGGTCTCGGAGCCCTTGACCTGGACGCCCTGCTCCTCGAGCGCCTTGGAGACAGCCATGACCTCGTTAGCAGTAGTCCAGACGATCCACTCCTCGCCGGCATCCTCGTAGTCCTCGCCACCGGCCTCGGCGATGGCCATCATGAACTCATCCTCGTCACCGGCAGCACCGTTGGCGATCATGGTCTCCTTCTTGGCGTTCTCGTCCAGGATCTCCTTGGCAACAACGATCTGGCCCTTGCGCTCAAACTGGAAGGCGACGGAGCCGGAGGTGCCCAGGTTGCCACCAGCGTGGGAGAAGGCGGAACGGACATCAGCGGCGGTGCGGTTGCGGTTGTCGGTCAGGCAGTCAACGTAGACGGCGACACCGGCGGGGCCGTAGCCCTCGTACACGATGTTCTCGTAGACGGCAGCGTCGGCACCCGAACCAAAAGCCTTGTCGATAGCGGACTTGATCTTGTCCTTGGGCATGGACTGAGCCTTGGCCTTGGCAACGGCAGCGGCGAGGCTGGCGTTGTTCTCGGGCAGCGGGTCACCGCCGAGACGGGCAGCAACGGTGATGTTGCGGCTCAGCTTGGAGAAGAGGGCGGAACGCTTGGCGTCCTGCGCGCCCTTACGATGCTTGGTTGTGGCCCACTTAGAGTGTCCGGACATACGTGTCTCCTATCGGTTTCGACCTAAAGCCCAGCGCAGATGCTCGGGCAATATAAACAAACGTCGTTATGATATACCTACTGGCCTGCGAGATAAACCCCAAAATGAAGGCGTCGTGATGATGCCACCCTTTGGTGCAAAGCAACCTGACCCCAATGCACCAAATTAGGACCAGAGGAGGTCGCTGCGGGTGATGGTGGCGCCGATGGCAAAGGGCATGCAGGCGATGACCGGATACAGGTAGCGCATGTAGGTCGAGCCATTGCAGGGACCGATCAGGCACACGGCGAGCACGCCCAGCAGCGGCACCCAAATGGCCAGCCCGCGCCACGAATGACGACGTAGCAGATAGAGCACCACGGCGATCATGATCCACACATAGGTGGCCGAGCTCATGGTGAGCGAGATAAACGGGATGCGTTGTACTGCCACGCGATACAGGTTGATCAGGTGGTCGCACCAGCGCACAACCTTGCTATCGACCGGATGGAAGTCGAAGTACTTGAGGTTATCGGGCTTCGCCATGATCTCGGCACTGCGCGCCGTGCTGTAGACCCATGCGTCGCGAGCGCTCGGATAAAAATACCCATAGTAGTTATTGATGAGCGCCGAGATATAGCACCCGGGGTCCTTTTTGAACATCTGGGCCCACACCTCAAAATAGGCCTTGATGTCCTCCTGCGAGGCGTACTCGTTAAAGCAATTCTTGACGGCATCGGACTTGTCGGGGTTGTAGCGGCGGCCCAGGTTCTCGTACTTGAGTACACGATCGATCACGGCACGCTCTTCGTCGGTCACCGAACCGTCGCAAGGAGCTTCCACGATGGTGCCGTCCTCCTTAACCGTAGGGTTGACGCCCGAGTTAAGGCCGTCGTGCTTTTGGACGAAACGAGCCGTCTGTTGGAACGGAATCGAAAGGATTTCGCGCTTGGAACCAGGCGTGATGTCGTGCGCTGGCATAAAGACCTTGGTGAAGTACATATTAGAGGCAAGGCAGAGTGCAAGCACCGCAAGAACTCCCACCCAGCGGAAACGCGGGATGCCGCCCGAAGGCGCAGCACCAGCCTGCTTGGCTGCACGATGAGCCACATGCGCGTCCCATGCGCAAAACGCCGCCGCGATTACGCATGCCGCCAGGGGAAACACCAGGCCGCCGTTGCGCAGAAACGTGGAACCCATGGCGCCCAGAGTGAGCAGCAGCCAGTCATGTCGCGCAAAGAGCACGGGGGCTTTCTCGCCCGCTCGCTCGACATTGGCATCACGACGGGGCAAGCCACATGCCACGAGCTTGACGGTCTGTACCAGCAGCACCAAGAACGCGTCGGCAAAGAGCACGTCTTTGGTGAGCAACGCCGCGTAGTTAGAGAACATCGGCATAAACGCAAAGAACAGCAGGATCGCACCGCGAACCGGCAGGCTCACGCCCAGTTTGCGCAGCGACGAAATGGAATAGGCCATGCAGGCGGCCGTAATGACGAACTGAGCACAGGTGTAGATGGCAAGACCTGCGTTGGCGCTGTTGAACAGTGAAAGCCCCAGCTGGACGCACGAACCGATGATAGCCGTGTGCACCACGGGGTGATGTCCGTTGAGCAACACATTGGGATTGAGCAGACGCAGGTAGTCACTCGTGCCGTTGGGGTAGTTGAACCACTGGCGAATCTGCGCACCCGTATCTCCCATAAAAAAGCCGGGCAGCGAAGCGATAAGCGTGGGCGCCCAGGCGATCATAAGCACCAGGAAGGGGCCGGCAAAGGGATGGACCGAGAGCACGGCGTGAGTCACACGCCATACGCGGCCAAAGTGCGCTTCGGAAAACGGAATGCGCCGAGAGCTCAGCCAATCCAGGCACTCAAAAGCCAAATAGAAGGCCACGATCGCTAAGAGCATCCAGCCCGCGCCGCCAATCCAGGCGCAGACGATGCGGGCTTTGTCGCCAAGGACAATCTCGGCCGAGTCGGTGAGGTCGTAGCTGCGGCCGAACACCATGCAGATGGCGAAGAACAGCGACGGCAGAATGATCGATGGACGCCAGGTGTCGCCACGGCCAAAGAACACGTAGCGAAACGGCAAGGTGAGCAGGCAGGCAAGTGCAAGCAGCATGACCGCGTCGGTATGGCCGGCAAACGAAAGGAGCACCTCGTAGCACACGTACAGCATGCCCGAGGCTTTGGGGTCAATCGCCAAGACTGCGTTGCTCGACACCGGGGCGGGATCGATGGAAAACGCCGTGGTCGCCAACAGCGCGAGCAAAAATGCGATGAGCGTCTGCTTGGCGGGGTAGCGCTTAAACCAGACGATGCGGGCAGCGTCGCGCGCAGCCGTTGTGGAGAGGTCGGAATCCTTCACAGTCCGAAAGCCTTTCTAGAAACCTATCAAACTCGGCAAGACCACCACAAAGGTGCCTGTCCCCTTTGTGGTAGTTAGGCGTCGAGGTAGATGCGCTGGGGCCGGTTGCGGCGACGAGCAAAGATGATGAGCGCCAGGCCCGCGATTACGAGCGGCAGGCTCAGCAACTGGCCCATGGTGATAACGCCACCCAGCAGATAGCCCAGCTGCGCATCGGGCACGCGCACGAACTCAACGAGAAAGCGGACGATGCCGTACCCCATCACGAACACGCCCATAAACGTACCCTGGGGCAGCAGCGGCTTTTTGCGGCTGAGCACCTGCAGAATGCAAAAGAGCACGATGCCCTCAAGAAATGCCTCGTAGAGCTGGGAGGGGTGACGCGGCATATCGCCCGCAGTCCCGCCAAAAACCACACCCCAGGGCAGATCGGTCGGCTTGCCCCACAGCTCTCCGTTGACAAAGTTGGCACAACGGCCCAGGCACAAGGCCAGCGGCGCGCCTATGACGGCAAGGTCTGCCAAAGTCCATGCGTCGAGCTTATACATGCGGCACACGAGCACGCCGCCGATGATGCCGCCCACCAGGCCGCCATGGAAGCTCATGCCGCCTTCATTGGTGGCAAAGATCTCGAGCGGATGCGCCCAGTAGTAGCCGTCGCCGTAAAAGATGACGTAGAACAGGCGCGCACCGATAATGAGGCCAAAGACCACGCCGACCACGACACTCGTCAGGTCATCAATCGTGATGTTAAAGCCCCAGCGACGCTGTGTGCGGTACATGACAACCGCCGTGAGCAGGGCGCCGACCACATAGGCCAGACCATACCAGTAAATCGTGATAGGCCCCGCCGAAATCGCGACGGGATCAAGCATATGGTAGAAGTCGTTGAGCATGTCGACCCTCCTACTCCCTACATACAAATGCGGCCGCGGGCCTTACGCTCGCAGCCGCATATTTGGGCGTAACGTCTATGCGGAGCGTACCGTCCGCAGCTTTCGCATCTTAGAACGGCGCGTACTCGTCGTACAGGTCGTCGGTCTCGCCGGAGGCATTGACCTGCTCGACACGGGTAACGCCGGGCACGTGCTCCTTCAGGATACGCTCGATGCCCATAGACAAGGTCAGCGAGCTCATGGGGCAGCCGGCGCAGGCGCCCTGCAGCTCCAGCTTGACGACGCCCTCGTCGTCGACGCCCACATACTCCATATCGCCGCCATCGGCCTGCAGGTTGGGACGAATCTCTTCAAGAACCTTCTTAAGCAGCTCTTCGTTAACAGCCACAGGGGCTCCTTTCTCACAATAACGCGGGCACGCCCGCGGACAGAAGCTATGTTACTACAGCCATGTACCCGCTCACGAGCCGTCCATGCGCGCAGACGCGACTTTCACGAGTAGTCAATTTGGGACGGGGCTCTTTTGGCTGTTTTGCCGCCAGCTGGCGTTGGCACGCACTACTGCTGAGCTTGTCCCCCGGTACCAATCTGAACATCGACGATGACCTGGCGGTAGCTGATGCCGCAGGAGTCGAGAATGCGGCGGCTGATACGGCCATCATCGGTGTCGGCGTACTTGTTGTCCAGGTAGACAACCTCGCCCACGCCCACCTGCGCCAAAATCTTGGCGCAGTCGTGGCACGGAAACAGCGTAACGTAAACCGTGGAACCCTCGAGGTCCTTGAGCGAGCCACGGTAGTTGAGCACGGCGTTGGCCTCGGCATGGACCACGTAGTTGTGCTTGTCCTGCAGCGGGTCGTCGCTCGTACCCCACGGGAAAAAGTCGTCGTTGAGCGCCGAGGGTGTACCGTTGTAGCCCACCGAAAGGATGCGGTGGTTGGTGCTGGCGATGCACGCGCCCACCTGCGTGTTGGGGTCCTTGCTGCGACGCTGCGCGGCAATGGCCACGCTCATAAAGAACTCGTCCCAGCTAATGACGTCCAGGCGCTTGCCTGACGAAGTTTGATGAAGATCGTCCGACATGGCAGACACCTCCGTAATCGCAATAGTTTGACCCATTGTAGCAGGTGAAAGGTGAGGGCGTTTGTCCCGCCGGCGCCCTCACTTTTACACGCGGCGGGGCTTTTGGTTGATGTGGTAGAGCTCGGCGAGTCCTCGCAACGTCAGCGCGTCGTCGACCGTCAGGCTATGGCCGACAAGGGCCGCGAGCGCCTCGGCGTCGTCGCCGGTAATGACGATGGGCACATCGCCCTCCCCCGCAGCCTTGGTCGCGCGCATCTCGGCGAGCACCATGTCGAGCATGCCGTCGATGCGTGCCACCTCGCCCAAGACCACGCCCGAGCGCATGGCCTCGCGCGTGTTGCGGCCGATCACATGCGTGGGCGCCGAAGGCTCGACCTGCGGCAGACGCGCCGCAGCGGCCGAGAGCGAGCGGGCGCCGAGCGCCAGACCCGGCGCGATGACGCCGCCCACAAAGGTACCGCACGCGTCGATGACCTCGATATTGGTCGTAGTGCCCAGGTCGATCACGATGCACGGAGAGCCGTAAACGGCCCGGGCCGCCACGGCGTCGGCGATGCGGTCGGGGCCGATCTCGGCCGGGTCGTCGTAGTGGACGGGCATGCCGGTCTTAAGTCCCGGCCCCACCGTGAGCACGCGCCCCGTGCAGATGCGGGAAAGCGCCGTCTTCCACGGGCGCTCGAGCGCCGGCACCACGCAGCTCAGCACTGCGGCCGCGGGAACGAGTGCACCCGGCATGCCCGCATCGGCCGCTAGCGCGGCCATGACTTGAGCGAGACGCATGCGCGCCTCGTCTGCTGTGATGCTCGACGGCGTGGTGATCTCGCACGTCGCAAGCGGGCATTCCTGCGCCGCGGCCGAATCCTCGGCAAACAGGCCAAAGCGAATGAACGTGTTGCCCACGTCGACCGTCAATATATATGCGCACCCATTAAGCATCGTCGGCGCTCCTTTCGTCTGCCCAGCAGTATATCGCCTACCTAAACCAGTCATCCCGAAATGACTAGCTTGCGGTTATACTGGTGCGCGGTCGCGCGCGAGCTCACGCGGCGGCCCTTGGTAACCCGACTTCCCGCGCCGTATCCGTAGCGGCGCTCCCGGGGGAAGCGGATATACGCAAAGGAGTTCTATATGAGCAATCCCTCGAACCGCGCTTCGATGCGCGGGCAACTCACGCTGCGCGGCGTCGTCATCGGCGTCCTTGGCTGCGTGATTATCACGGCAAGCTCGGCCTACACCGCCCTCAAGATGGGCGCTCTCCCCTGGCCGATCGTCTTCGCTGCCGTCATTTCGCTGTTCTTCCTTAAGCTCATGGGCAATGCCAGCCTCAACGAGGCCAACGTCACCCACACCATCATGTCCGCGGGCGCCATGGTCGCCGGCGGCCTGGCGTTTACCATCCCGGGCGCCTGGATGCTGGGATATGCCGACCAGATCAGCTGGCTCGACATGTTTATCGTGGCACTCGCCGGCACCATCCTGGGCCTGCTGGCCACCGCGCTCATCCACCGTCACTTTATCGTGGACGCCGCGCTTGAGTTCCCCACCGGCAACGCCGCAGCTCAGACCCTGCGCGCAACCGAGGCCGGCGGCAAAACCGGCAAGCAGCTCTTTGGCTCCATGGCCATCGCCGGCATCTACAGCGTGCTGCGCGACGCTCTGGGCGTGGTGCCCAGCATGCTGTGCACGCTCAATATCCCCGGCGTGACCTTTGCCATCTACAACTCGCCCATGTTGCTGTCCATCGGCTTTTTGGTGGGCTTCGCCCCCGTCGCGTTCTGGTTTGCCGGCGCGCTGCTGGGCAACTTTGGCATCATCGTGGGCGGCACCGCTGCCGGTCTGTTCGATGTTGTGACCGCACAGGGCATTGTTAAGTCCCTGGGTATGGGCCTCATGATGGGCTTTGGCGTCGCCGTCGTCCTCAAGGACATCCTGCCGCAGGTCGCCGGTATCGTCCGCGGCCTCGCCGCCGACAGCTCCACCGACACCGACGAGCAGTCGCTCATCTCGGGCTCCCTTAAACTCGACGCCGGTATCATCGGCCTGGGCGCTGCCGCCATCGCCGTGATCATCGCCATCGTGCTCGACCTTGGCCCCGTCCCGGCCGTCATCGTCACGCTGTTCACCTTTGTCACCACCATCATGAGCGCGCAGAGCTGCGGCCAGACGGGCATCGACCCCATGGAGATCTTCGGCCTCATCGTCATGCTCATCGTTGCCGCCTTCGCGCAGCTCGCTCAGGTCAAGCTGTTCTTTATCGCCGGCATCGTGGCCGTAGCGTGCGGCCTTGCGGGCGACGTCATGAACGACTTCAAGGCCGGCGCCGTGCTGGGCACCAACCCGCGTGCACAGTGGGTCGGCCAGGCCATCGGCGGCATCGTGGGCGCCCTGGTCGCTGCCGCCGTCATGGTCGCGCTCGTCACCGCCTATGGTCCGGACGCCTTCGGCCCCGACAAGAGCTTTGTGGCCGCGCAGGCAAGCGTGGTCGCCACCATGGTCTCGGGCATCCCGAGCGTGCCGTGGTTTGCGGGCGGTTTTATCGCCGGCATCGTCATGTACTGGCTCGGCATTCCGGCCATGATGATCGGTCTGGGCGTGTACCTGCCGTTCTACATGTCGCTCACGGCCTTCTTGGGCTCCTGCGTCAAGCTCGCCTACGACAAGTGGGCTGCACACCGCGACGCCGCCGCCGGTCTTTCGGACGAGGAGAAGGCCGCCAAGGATGCCGCCTTCCAGGAGCAGGGTCTGGTTGTCGCCAGCGGCCTGCTCGGTGGCGAGTCTATCGTCGGCGTTATCCTGGCGTTTGTCTCCGTGGGTCTGAGCCTGCTGGGCTAAGCTGAGCAGCTGCTCGACAGCAACCATATTGTCTACGATTTGCTCGGTCGGCAGCTTTCGCGGCTACCGACCGAGCTTTTTGATACCACCGCAAAGAAAGGCCGGCGCGCCGCGTATGACAGCGCGCCGGCCTTATCGGTTGAGTTATCGAGTCGGCCTCGCGACGAATTGCGGTATGTCGCGAGGCCAGCGCTCAATACGCTACATCTGCTTGCGACGACGATCGCTCAGCGTCACGCCCGCGGCAACGAGCGTAATGCCGCCGATGACGAACACCTCGCCCGCAAGCGCGGAGTTGTCGCCGGTCTGGGCAAGCGCGCCCGACGCAGCCTTCTTCTTAGCGGCAGGGGCCTTTGCAGCAGCCTGCGTAACCTGAGGCTTAGCCTGCGGCTCGGCCTTGGGATGATACTTGTCGTACTCGGCCTGTGCAGCAGCCAGGGCGTCCTTGGCATCGCCGAGTTCTGCCAATGCGGCGGCATAAGCGTCGTTGGCATCGGACAGCTTGGCATCGGCATCGCTCAGGGCAGTCTTGAGGCCCGCAGCGGCATCGACGGCGGACTTGTATCGAGCGTAGGCGGCATTCAGCTTGGTCAGCTTATCGTTGCCCGTCGTGCCCGTGGCAAGGGAGGCCTTGTGGTCGACGGCCTCAAGATCGGCCTTGAGCGCCTCGTCGCCGGCAAGCTCGGCCTTGGCCTTGATGATATCGAAGTTCGCATCGACAACGGCCTTGTTGGCGGCCTCGAGCTGCTTTTGGGCATCGGCGACACCGGCAACGGCGGCATCATAGGCGGCCGTGGCGTCATCGACCGCCTTCTGGGCGCCGGCGAAGCGCTCGAAGGCCTTGTTTGCGCGGGCCAGCTCGCCCTCGGCGGCCTTGACCTTCGCCTGTGCGTCGGACACGGCCTGCGTCTTGGCGGCAACTGCCTGCTTGGCATCCGAAAGAGCGGTCGCGGCGTGTGCGCCTGCGGCTTGAGCCTTATCTACGCCAGCCTGAGCGGCGTCGTCGGCCTTCTTGGCCCCGTCAAGCGCGCCCTGCTTGCTCGCAAGGTTCGCATTAGCGGCATCGCGCTTGGCAGTAAGGTCCTTGACCGAAGCCGTGGCATTGTCATACGCCTCGTTGGCCTTATCGGACTTTGTCTTGGCGGTATCGTAATCGCCCTGTGCCTTCGCCTTGCGGGCGGAAGCCTTGGAGGCGTTCGTCTGGCATTCGGTGAGCTTGGAGTTAGCGTCGTCAAGTGCGGCCTGCGCGACGGTCGCCTCGTCCTTGGCGGCGTTGAGATTTGCCCTAGGAGTTTCGATGTCAACATTCTTCAAATTGACATCGGCAGCGCCATATGCCGCCTTCGCGATAGCGGTGGCCTCTTGCGCAGCTTCATAGTCGCTCTTGGCAGCAGCAACGTTACCGTTCGCTTCATTCGCGGCACTCTTGGCAGCATCGAGGGATGACTCCGCAGAGCCAAGCGCATCGTTTTTCACATCGAGCGCCTTCCGTGCTGCCGCAAGTTGATCTTGCAGCTGCGCCAGCTGCGCCTTCTGCGCGGCGGTACCACCGGCATGATAAACGGAGTCTACGTACGTGTTTACCAGGTTCTTGAACTCGTCAACCGTAAAATCGCCTTCGGCCCAGTTTCCCTGATAAATTGAAACAGGACTGGGTGCACCGTCATCCTCGGGCGTTGAGCGGTTGCCATCCTTACCGTAGCCGACGGCGAACCCAAAGGAATTAGCACCTGAATCAATAAAGTTCTCATAGTGGCCGGTGTTGCTATAGTCACCCCTGTCATAGTCACGCTTTTCCGCAGTATACCAACCGATAAACGGCCAATCATCGCCGTACTTGTCGCCGTTATCGAAGGATATTTCCCAATCTTTAGGATTATCTGACCCCTTGTAGGCGCCAGCACGTCCGGCAAGGTTTTCGTTATAGGACATATAAAAGCCCTCGCCGCTGTTCCCCGCGTGGTCCCAAACATTCGACGAATAGCAAACATCGAGCGCCGACTGCGCCATAGAGACAATGCTGACCTTCATGTCACTCAAGCCATTTGCGCGACGAATTCCATTGACGGCATTCATGTAGGTCAAGGTATTCTGCAGATTCACGAGCGAAAAAGCATTGTCAGCGTCAGATGCATCCAAGTTGACATAGTCGTCATACCATGCCGCCTTGCTAGCAGACCCATCAAGTAACTTCGCCGCATCGCTCGCGTTGGCACGCTGAGCAGCAGTAAACGACGTACTACTTGCGATGTGATTCATAAAGCCAAGCAGGCCAGCCTTGACAGCATCCGTATCCACCGTCATGTTTGCTTTTAGCTCAGAAATCTGCTGCTCAAGAGCTTTGACGTTTGCGCTGGCCGTGTTGTATTCATCATTCGCTTTGTTGTAGTCGCTGGTAGCATTCTCAAGAGCGCTTTTCTTCTGCTTTGCGACCTCTGCTAGACGGTCGTACTCTGTCTTCTTGTCGGCCTCGGTCTGCTGAGCTTGCTCGTAAGCAGCCTTGGCGGTGTTGTATTTGCTGGTCAAATCACCGAGTTTGCCGTTGGCTTCGTCGTATGCAGTCTGCGCTGACGAAACGGCAGCGTTGGCGGCGTTGACCTTTTCCTGCGCGGCGCTGGCATCAGTCTGTGCGGCCTGGAGGTTCGTTTGTGCGGTGGCGTCGGCAGCCTTCGCGGCATCAAGCTCGGTCTGCGCGTCCTTGAGCTCACCGGCAGCAGCTTCCTTGGCGGCCTCAAGCGCTTTTAGATCGATGCCCGTGCCCGAGATGGCGGCATCGAGCGCTTTCTGGGCGTCGTTCAGCTTATCCTGGGCGTTGCCGCACGCGGTGGTCGCAGCGGCAAGGGCATTGGCGGTCTCCTGCTTCTTGGCCTGGGCAGTCGTCAGAGCAGACTCGGCATCACTCTTTGCCTGCTCAGCATTGTCGGCGGCGGTCTTAGCGGCATCGAGCTCACCCTCGGCCGTCTTCACATCGGCATTCGCCGCATTGAGCTTGGCCTGCGCGTCCTCGACGGCCTTCTTGGCGGCCTCGTACTCGTCCATACCCATGGCCTCGAGCTTGGCCTGCGCATCGTCGAGGGCCTTCTTGGCCTCATCCTGCTTTGCCTTGGCGTCCTTGAGCGCCTGGGTCTTATCCTCGACACTCTTGTTGGCCTGATCGAGCTGATCGTTCAGGTCGCCCAGCTTCTTCTGCTGCTGCTCGGCCTTGTCAACAGCCGCCTTAAGCTCGTCGATCTTCTCCTGAAGCGCGGCTGCCTCGGCCTCGTTCTGCTCGGCGGCGTTATCGGTCACGGCCTGCGAGGCCTGATTCTTTTGCTGCTGTGCCTGCTTTTGAGACTGGCCCGCCGCGTCGGCCTTCTTCTGGGCGGCATCGTAGGCGGCCTGAGCGTCCTTGAGCTGCTTTGCCGACTCCTCGGCCAGCTGGGCAGCCGTCTTTACGACCGCTTGGTTACCGGCGGCAACGGTGTTCTCTACAGAACTACCCCCCCCTGAACAGAATCGCCGTTATCGGTTGACGGTGCAGCGATTGCCGCCAGCGGCGACATGAGCGGCTGAGCGATGAGGCCCGCCGTCAAAACGGTTGCGACGGCGCGGTTGGCAACGCCCTTGACGTTGACGGCCTTGGCCCGAGGCTCAAAGTGTTGTGGACTGTAGTTTGCCATGGCTTTCTCCCTTTGACACGGATGTATCCATACGTATCAAACGGTAGCTGTCGATTTTTGAATTCTGTTGCGCAACATTGGCGACCAGCGTATTTTTTGAAATTCACGCTCTCGTGCTTCACAGTTTCGTCACATTTGAAGGAGCTGGTGCATCATATTCTCGCGGGATGGAATTGAGCCTGTGATTTGCATTTGCTCCCGCGTCATCCGCCCTATCGGATTCCGCATCCAACAGACACCCCGCCCGCCACGGTGTAGAGTTATGACAACGGGCGCGTTGCGCGGACCGCGCTGGAACGAGGTGGACATGGAACTCGACAAACAACAGATCAAGCGACTACGCGAACGCCACCACCGGCGCCACGGCATCCGCCCTGCCCATAGCGAAGCCATGGAAAACATCACCCGCTTCCTCAAGCGCGCATTCAACATTCGCGAGGGTCGCGCGCCCTACCACGTGATCCGCAAGCGTTTTGTAAACGGGGCGCGTCTGACTGGCTCCCACCTATGCATCCTCATCATCGCCATGCTGATCGCAAGCATCGGCCTCGATATCGATTCGGACATCGCCATCGTGGGCGCCATGCTCATCTGCCCGCTCATGGGCTCGGTCCTTGCCATGGCATACGGTATTGCCACGCTCGACCGCGAGATTACCGTCGAAGCCGTCGCCAGCCTTGCGCTGCAGATGGCCTTTTGCCTGGTCACGTCCACGCTGTACTTTAAGCTCTCGCCCCTTGGCACCACCACGGCCGCCATCATCGACAACTCGACACCCACCGTCTGGGACCTTACCGTCGCACTCGCAGGCGGCTTTGCAGGCGGGCTGGGCAACTCGCGCGACCAGGAACCCGCCACGCTCATCGCCGGCGTGGCCGTGGCGACCGCGCTCATGCCGCCCCTGTGCGCGGCGGGCTACGGCATCGCCATCGCAAGCGGGTCACTGTTTCTCTCGGCGCTTTATGAGTTTGGCATCAACGTGGTCTTTATCGCGCTGGCGGCCGAAGCCGTATTGCTTCTTTTACGTGTACCGCTCAAGCGCGACCTCAACGGCGACGGCATTGTGACAGCCGAGGAAAATGCCGAGGTCGATGAGCTGTCACGCAAGGTGCGCCGCCGCATTATTGTGGGCACGGTGGTCTTTGCCATCCCCTGCATCGTCATGACGGCGGGTTCCATTGGCTCGGCGCAGGCCGGCGTGCAGGACGGCTACGGTGTCACCGAAACCACGCGCGAGCTTGCCGCGGTGCTGCCGGGCTTTAAGGATCACACCGTCGCCGTCGAGACCTCGGCCACCGAAGGCGACGAGGAGGGCATCGTCGAGCGCGAGATTGTCGCCCATGTGACGACAAGCGAGGCACTTGGGGCACACGACCGTCACGTCGCCCGCAAGCTCATTGACCTCAACGTGCCCGAACTCGATCGCGTGGAGTTTGATGTGGAGTAATGCGGAGCATGGGATGGCTCCCGCGCACAGGCGCAAGTCGCGGCGAGGCTCAGACGCGACGCAGGCACAAGCAAAAAGCGGGACGTAGTTCACGTCCGCGCCCCGCTCGCTGTTTTATTGCCGTGAATCAGACGTCCGCATCGACATCGCCAGACCCCACCGTAAACGCTGGATCGGTGCTCACAAGATAAAATCGGGTCACCTTAGTATTTCTAATTAGGTAAATCTGCCCCTGATTGCGTCGGCGCGATATATACGCAACGTGAACCGTGCCGAATTCTTCGCCGTTTTCCTTCTTTAATATCAGGATGTTGGGGTCATCCGTACGCTTAAACTGCCCGTCAACGCAGCTGCCGTCTTTGTCGACCAGTTGCCATCGACAGCCATCCTCCTCAAGAAAGGCCAGGATTTCCCGACTCGTTTTGTCATCCCGGTAGTAACCATCAATGGCAAACCCTTCGGAAGCGCATTCCTGCATATAGGACGTTTCTCGGCTTATAGCAAACAGCCCTGTAGCGCCCAGGAGCACAGTCAGACAGACCACTGCAAGGGTTACCGAAATAGCACGGCGGTCCATGTTAGCCCAATCGATAGTTGTTTAACGGAGCGCGAAACATACCTGGAGCCTCTGATATCAGGGGGAACGTCGCCAGCAGGCTGGCGACAACTATATGTTTCTGATATCAAAACATATGGCTGCCACTCGCGGAGGGGGCATCGGCGAACGGCGTGTTTTCATACTCCATTGGTCAAACCTAAGCGCGGCCCTACAGCTCGTACTTGTACACGCGGTAGATGTACTTTTCGGCTTCCATCTCGTAGGTGGTGATGGCCAGACCGTAGCGGTCGTCTCGTCGTTTGGCAGATAGGTCACACTGTGCTGGCCTGCGTTGAGCGAAAAATCGCCTTGGGCCTGCAGCAACTTGTCCTCTAAGCCCGAGCCGGCCCAAAAATCGGGCAAGTCCACGGAAGGCTGTAGCAAGGTCATTTACGCAACATATGTCCAGCAAAAACGGGTGGTAGCCGGTACGGCTACCACCCGTTTGCCTCACATCTAGCCCAAAGTAGGCCGACTACTTCTTAATGCCGCGTCCCAGGCGCTCGGCGACTGATACCACGGCCTCCTCGCTGGCAGGTCCGCAGCTCACGCAGCCGTCGTGGGCACGCATCTGGCCGGTGACCTCATCCATCGCGAGCGGCGCCACCTTCTCGAGCTTAAAGCCCTTACCGGCGCGCATGTTTTCCTTAGCCACGCTGATCATGAGCTTAATGCGGTTGAGCTGGTTGACCTCGGATGCACCGGGGTCGTAGTCCACCGCGACAATGTTGCTCTCGGGGTGCTGGCGGCGCAGCTCCTTGATCACGGCCTTGCCCACCACATGGTTAGGCAGGCACGCAAAGGGCTGCGTGCAGATGATGTTGGGCGCGCCGTGGTCGATCAGGTCGAGCATCTCGGCCGTGAGCAGCCAACCCTCGCCCATGTTGTTGCACACCGAAAGCACCGTGCGAGCCTTATCGGCCATGGCGCCGATGCGCTCGGGTGCCTCAAAGCGGCGGGACTTCTCGAGCATCTCCTCCACCGGCGTGCGCATCCAGTCCACCAGCTTAATAAGCGCCTGCATACCAGCGCGCGTGGTAGCGGAGCTTCCCAACTCGTCCTTCTGCAGCTCGGCGTTGCTCATGGAGTACAGGAAGAAGTCGAGTAGGCCCGGCACCACAGCCTCGCAGCCCTCGCGCTCAATGACATCGACCACGTGGTTGTTGGCCGTAGGGTGGAACTTGACCAAGATCTCGCCGACCACGCCCACGCGTGGCTTGGTGCCCTCGCCCACAAGCGGCATGGTGTCGAACGCGCGGATGGCCTCGCGGCACAACTTGGTGTAGTTGTGCCTGTTGAACTTAGGCGCCAGCTTGCGGGCGCGCGCCATGTACTCCTCGTAGAGTGCGTTGGCGGCACCGGGCGTGGCCTCGTACGGGCGGCAACGATAGAGCATCTGCATCATGACGTCACCAAAGAGCACTGCGTAGACTGCCTGCTTAAGCAGCGCCGGCGTAATCTTAAAGCCGGGGTTGTCCTCGCCGAGCGCCACGGCCGAAAGCGAGATCACCGGAATCTCGGGGTGACCGCTCTCGCGCAGGGCCTTGCGGATGAGCGCGATGTAGTTGGTGGCACGGCAGCCGCCGCCGGTCTGGCTGATGACCACGGCCGTCTTGGACAGGTCGTACCGACCGCTCTCGATGGCCTCCATAATCTGGCCCGTCACCAGGATCGACGGATAGCAAATGTCATTGTTCACGTAGCGCAGGCCAGCCTCGACGGCATCGTGGTCGGTCGAGGGCAGCAGCTCCAAGTTGTAGCCGGCACCGCGGAACACCTCTTTGACCAGGTCAAAGTGAATCGGCGCCATCTGCGGGCACAGGATGGTGTAGCCCTCCTCGCGCATCTGCTCGGTAAAGGGCACCTTGGGCCACGCGGTCGAAGCACTCTCACGCTGCGCCTCAAACGTGTACTTGCGGCTCGCGAACGCGGGGGCATCCGTGGAGGGCGCCACCGGCGCGGCATCGCCTTGCTCGTAGGCCTCGCCCGCGGCCGTGGCCTCGGCCAGGCGCTCGGCCTCCTGGTCCTTGAGCGCTGCCATGAGCGAGCGGATGCGGATGCGCGCGGCACCCAGGTTAGACACCTCGTCGATCTTAAGCACGGTGTAGATCTTGCCGCTGGCTTCCAGAATCTCCTGCACCTGATCGGTGGTCAGAGCGTCCAGGCCGCAGCCGAAGGAATTGAGCTGGATCAGGTCCAGGTCGTTGCGCATCGTCACAAAACGGGCGACGGCGTACAGGCGGCTGTGGTACATCCACTGGTCGACGACGCGAATCGGACGCTCGGGCTTTACCAGATGCGCAAGCGAATCCTCGGTAAAGACCGCAAAGCCAAAGCTCGAGATAAGTTCGGGCAGGGCGTGGTTGATCTCGGGGTCGTTATGGTAGGGACGACCGGCGAGCACGATGCCGTGACCGCCATGGTCCTCGACCCACTTAAGAGCCTCCTCGCCCATGGTCTGGATATCCTCGTGGAAACGCGCATCGGCCTCAAAAGCAGCGTTGACGGCGGCATCGACCTCGGAGCGCGTGATCTTGGGACCGCGCACGCGACCGCGACCGGCTTGTGCATCGGCCACACGGTCGACGGCGAGCACCTGGTACAGACGGCGCTTAAGCTCGGTCTTATCGTGATACGGCACAAACGGATACAGGAACTCGATGTTCTGTTCGCGAATCTCGTCGATGTTGAGCGCCAGCGCTGTGGGGTAGCTCATGACGATGGGGCAGTTGTAACAGTTGCCGGCGGTCGGATCCTCCTTGCGCTCCCAGCGCACGCACGGCATCCAGATGAAGTCGACATCGCGGTCGATGAGGTTCATCACATGGCCGTGGCTCATCTTTGCCGGGTAGCACACGCTCTCGGACGGCATGGACTCGATGCCCGCCTGGTAGGTCTTTTTGCTCGACTGGTCGGACAGCTGCACGCTAAAGCCCAGGCGCGTAAAGAACGCGTGCCAGAAGGGGTAGTTCTCGTACATGTTGAGTGCGCGCGGGATACCCACGGTGCCGCGCGGGGCCTCGTCGGGACTCAGGATCTCGCGGTTAAAGAGCAGCTCGTTTTTCTTTTTGAAAAGGTTGGGGGCCTCAGTCTTCTGCTTTTTGTGGCCGGCGCCCTTCTCGCAGCGGTTGCCGGTAATGAAGCGCCTGCCGCCGCCAAAGTCGTTGACGGTAAGCTGGCAGTTGTTAGAGCAACGGCCGCAGCGGACATGCTTTTGCGTCACGGTAAGGTGCGCGATGTCCTCGGCAGAAAGAATGGTCGAGGTGCCGTCGGCGCCGGCGCGATCGCGGGCGAGCAGGGCCGCACCGTAGGCGCCCATGCAGCCGGCGATGTCGGGACGCACGGCGTGAACGCCGGTGAGCTGCTCAAATGCGCGCAGCGTGGCATCGGACATAAAGGTGCCGCCCTGGACGATCACCTGGCTGCCAATCTCCTTGGGGTCGCGCAGCTTAATGACCTTGAACAGGGCGTTCTTGATGACGGAATAGGACAGGCCGGCCGCGATGTCGCCCACCGTGGCGCCTTCCTTTTGCGCCTGCTTGACGCGCGAGTTCATAAAGACCGTGCAGCGGCTGCCCAGGTCGACGGGAGCCTCAGCATGGATGGCGGCATCGGCGAACGCGCGCACGTCCATGTTCATAGACACGGCGAAACTCTCGATAAAGCTGCCGCAGCCCGACGAGCAAGCCTCGTTGAGCATGATGTGCTCGATGACGCCGTCCTTGACGCGCAGACACTTCATGTCCTGGCCGCCAATGTCCAGAATGAACTCGACGCCGGGCAGGAACGCCTTGGCGCCGCGCAGGTGCGCGACGGTCTCGATCTCGCCGGAATCGGCCTTGAGGGCCTCGATGAGCAGTGCCTCGCCGTAGCCCGTGGTAGTCACGTGGCCGATGGTGCAGCCGGCGGGGATGTGGTTGTAGAAATCGGCCATGATGACCTTGGCCGTGCCCAGGATGTCACCGTTGTTGTTGCCGTACCAGGTGTGCAGCAGCTGACCGTCCTCGCCCACGAGCGCGGCCTTCATGGTGGTGGAACCGGCGTCGATGCCGATGAACACGCGGCCGGTGTAGCCGTCGAGCTTGCCCTTGGGAACGACTTCCTGGTCGTGGCGGGTTTTGAACTCGGCAAAGTCCTCGTCGGTGGCAAAGAGCGGATCCAGACGCTCGACCTCGGCACCCTGCGTGTCACCCAGGGCATCGATGGCCTCGATGAGCTGCGGGAACGTGCTGAGCTTGTTGGACTCGTGCGCCATGGCGGCGCCGCTCGCCACAAACAGGTGAGCGTTTTGGGGCACGATACGGTGCTCCTCGTCCAGGTTGAGCGTGAGGTAGAAGCGGTGGCGCAGCTCGGAGAGATACTGCAGCGGGCCACCCAGGAAGGCGACGTTGCCGCGGATGGGGCGACCGCATGCCAGGCCCGAGATGGTCTGGGTCACGACCGCCTGGAAGATGGAGGCGGCGACGTCCTCGGGGCGGGCGCCCTCGTTGAGCAGCGGCTGCACGTCGGTCTTGGCAAAAACGCCGCAACGGCTGGCGATGGGATAGATGGTGGTGGCGTTGGCAGCGAGCTCGTTGAGGCCACTGGCGTCGGTGTGCAGCAGAGTGGCCATCTGATCGATGAACGCGCCCGTGCCGCCGGCACAGGTGCCGTTCATGCGCTGCTCGATGCCGTTGTCGAAATAGATGATCTTGGCGTCCTCGCCGCCCAGCTCGATGGCAACGTCGGTGGCCGGGATAAGAGTCTCGACAGCGCGCTTGCTGGCGATGACCTCCTGGACAAACTCCAGGTCGAGCCACTGGGACAGCAGCAGGCCGCCCGAGCCGGTAATGGCGCAGGTCATCTGGGCCGTCGGCAGCACGGTCGCAGCGCCCTCGAACAGGTCGCGGGCGCAGGCGCGGACGTCGGTGTGGTGGCGCTGGTACTTGGCGTAGACGATCTGGTTGTCGTCGTTGAGCACGGCGAGCTTAACGGTGGTGGAGCCCACGTCGATGCCCAGATGCAGGCTGCCGCGAGCGTTCTCGGGGTTGAAGATCGCGCCTTCGGGGGCCTGGCCGGCGGCTACGGGCTCAGCGGCGGTGGCGGGCTCGCTAGCGACGGACGTCTCCCCTGCCGCGTTCTTGGCATCGGCAACTGCCTCGGCAACTTTCTCGGCAGCTGCGGTCGCGGCCTTCTGCGCGGCATCCACCACGGCGGGCGCGGCCTCGCGCGCGGCAGCGACCATGCGGTCCTTGATGCCCTCGACGAGTTTGCTCATTGTCTCTCCTCTTAGTTGTTGGACTCGACGGTTGCGGCGGTGTCGGCCGCGTCCTCGAGCTGTAGGTTCAATAGCTTCATGCCGTATTCCGGCACGTTGATATCGATGGGTTGGCCGTACAGGTCACCAGGGCGCACAAAAGCGAGCACCGTCATAATGCGTGCCATGGCCTCGGGCGATTCGGTAAGCCCGCGCTCAAACCAGCGCTGAATCATGCCGACCTCGGCACTCACGACGTAGGTGACGTAGTAGTCAAAGAACGTGCCCAGCGCCAGGCCCAAAATGCCCGTCTGCGCACGCGGCACCACAGCCTCACGAGCGGTGTCGATGATCCTTTTAATGAAGGCCTGGTCGCCGCCCGGACCCAACAGCGCACCGATTAAGTCGCGGTTGGCCGCAAGATAACGCAGCAGCTCAACCGAACCGGGCGCTGGCTCGAGCTCATCGATGTTGTGATAGAGATCGGACAGCTGAGCTGCGGTGATGAGCTCAATGCGCTCACGGATCTCGGCCAGCAAGCCGTCCTCGATTTGATTGATAAAGTCAGGGATATCGCGGTAGTGCGAATAGAACGTGCGGCGTGTAAGGCCGGCACGCTCGGTGAGCGACGCGACATTAATGCGCGAAAGGTCGCCGCTTTCGGCAAGCTCGCTGGCAAGTGCCTGGCGAAGGGCACGCTGCGAGCGAAGGGACCGGCGATCGCATTTCTCAAGCTGGGACAAGCGTCCTCCTTGTTACTCAGCCTGTGCGCTATTGCACAGTGCGAGTATTATTGCACACCGTGTGCATCAACACGTAAAGGCAATATTTTGGATGTGACAAAGGGACAGTCCCTTTGTCACATCCAGCGACCGCCTAGGTTGTGCCAGTTGTGCCTGGCTTTTGAAGCGGCATTACCGATTGTCCGAAATGGCATTCGTGGGTAGAATAGTGTCTACGGCAGCCCAAGTTGTAGCTAGCTGGGCAGCGCCGTTGTTTGCATTAGGGGGTCAACGCCTTAGCGGCGGCGACCCCTTCTATTGCGCTTCGAACGCTGCTTGAGTGCCTCGGAAAGGCCGACAAGCGCTGTGAAGAACGAGCCAAAGCGGTCAGAAGTCTCACGAAATCAATCAAATCGGTCATGGGCATCACCTCCCATCAGATGGAGGGCGCTACCCGGCACATGGAACTGCCGTCAACGATACCGATTCTATCAAAGCGCAGTTATATATGCGAATATTTGTTCGTATTTCAGAAGATCGTAGCTCGGGCACGGCGAAGGAACAGTTCCTTTGCCGTGCCCGAGCTTGTCGCCGAACTGCCACCTACATTTTTCGAGTTATTCGGCCACGCTGCTAGTTCTGTATAAATGCACCGCCGGGATTATCTGAGGGTTTTTGTCCTTATTTGAGCGCATACATGCCCATTTGCGCACTTACGACACCGAATCAAACACCATTAGAGGTATGAATGTTCCCGAGAGGGCATCTTTAGCCATTCAACGACCTCCGACAGGCCGAATAACTCGAAATTTGTTGGCGGCGAAAGCGAGACAGTCCTATACGCCAAAAGCCGGCATCTCCCATGTGACAGAGGGGCTGTCCCTTTGTCACATTATTCGATGACGGTGCGGGAGTTTTGCTTGCGCATGGTGGCGAGCATGTGTTTGGGGACGGCGTGGACCATGCAGCTGCCGATGGTCGCGCTCGCGGCGGCCTTGGCTGCATCGCTTGCGTTTTTGGTCGCGTAGCTGTGACGAAAACGATTGAGCATGGCGATATCGTTGCCGCCGTCGCCGTAGACCGCGACCTCGTCCTCGGCAATACCGTAGTAGCCCGCCAGCCAGGCCACACTCTCGCCCTTGTTGCACGCCACGTCCGTAATCTCGAACATCACCGGGTCAAACGGCGCGTTGACCACACGGTCCGAGCGCTCGGCCAAATACGCCTTAAGGTCGCGCTCCAGCTCGGGCGAGGTCACGCGGCAGTTGATCTTGCACACATCGTGGCGCAGGATGTCACCGATCGACTGGCCGAAATACTGCTCCTCGTGATACCCGCCACGTGCACGCATACCGCGCATCACGATGCGCTTGATAGGGCTGTCCTTCTTAAAACCCGCCTGGTGCATCTCGAACGAACCGCTCGAGAACATGCCGTCGGGCGTGGAGCAGTCGAAGCAAATGTCCGGGAACGCCTTGAGCAGCTCCTCGGTAACCTGCGGGTCGATGGTCCAGGTCTTGAGCACCTCGCCATGGCTGTTGCGCACGATGGATCCGTTGGAGCAGCAGGCGTCGAGTGCCAGCCCCGTAAAGCCATGCTCGCCGATTGGCAACGTCGAGCGCCCGGTCGCGGGAACCACATGCAAGCCAGCCTCGGTCAGCTCGCGAATGGCACGGCGGATGGTCCCATCCGCCTCGTGCAGGGCGTTCAGCAGCGTTCCGTCTAAGTCACTCGCAAACATCTTGATCATGGGCATGCCTCTCCTTCGTCTGCACGATATTGTAGACGAAGGAGAGGCTCGTTCTCGTATGGGCGTTCCACGCCGCAGCAATCGTTTCTGTTAAACCGCTGCACTGCGAACGTCACATTGTTTGTGGTGAGCGACTTTTCAAGCGATAAAACAGCACCGTCGTCAGCACCAGTACCACCAGCATAGCTGCGAACACAGCCGCCGGCGCCCATCGATCATATGCAAATCCGTATGTCAATTGGCCAATAGGCGTTGCGCAGGAAAGAGCCATATATACGACCGAAAGCACCTTTCCGCAGAGTTCCGCCGGCGCCGCCCGCTGAACGAATGCAACGATTTCGACCGACGCAATACTCGCCCACACCATGACCCATGCCGAACCGACCGCAAGCGCAGCAAACACAATTTGGCCAGCGCCGCTCAGCAGCGTGACAGTAATCGGCACGACTCCAAAACAGATCATCGCAACGTATCGACATATGTCATTGAAGGAAAAACGATTCGGCCTAATACCGACCAAACCGCCGCCTGCAAGACCGCCCAGCCCCATAGCTGCCTCAATAATCCCAATGCAGGAAGATTGCATGCCGAGATGCCTGGTAACAATAACGGGTGCACCAATCGTTAACCCAACCAACGCAAGATTCAAAACAGCCGCAAGCAAAATCACGGCGAGCAACGAGGTGTTTTGGAGCAGGCACCGAATCGCTGACATAAAATCGCTTTGACATGCCATACGAGTCGAGCTATCCCCCGTCATTTCAGAGGGGACATTTTGTTTGAGTGTGGCCCAAAACAGCAGCGTCGACATTGCAAACGCCACCGCCGCGATCGCGCAAAGGACGTCGATTCCAAAGCATCCGTAGACGGCTGTTCCAACCACGGGACCTAGAATATTGCTCGCCATGGTCGTCTGCGACACTAACGCGGTGGCCCGCTCGACCTTTTCCTTGCCGACCATGTGCAGCGTCTCAATTTGAAGTATCGGCTTCAGAATAGATTGAACGGCGTATTGGACGCACAGCATCACCGCCACAACAGCCGCAAGGGGCAACGGGCACTTCATGGGAACAAATAGCATCGCTGCAACCATTAAAGCAATACCGAGAGCTGCTAGAACGCCGCGATGCCCCTCTCGATCAGCTAATACTCCGCCAGCCGGAGTCGCAAGCACGCCCGGTATAAACGCTATAGCCGCGACGGCACCATATAGCGTTGACGAACCACTGCGGTCGAGCAAGTAAAGCGGGCACGCAAAGCACAGCGCCGACAACGTCGAATACACGCACAGCTGCGCAACGAGAAGACCGACGAGTCTTATAGGCAGCGCTGTCTTTGATGCTGATACGGCATCGAAGTCTCTCATCCCGTCCATAGAGCTTTGCCTCCTATACATACTATTGGTATGTATTTAACGGCTCGAAAAGGGCGGCCGTAGCCACCCTCTTACATCAATATACATACCGTTAGTATGTATATTACCACCCGACACGGTTCCAAACGTCCCAAATTTGGCACGTTGTTTGAAGCACTTCTTCCCCCAAATCGAGACCCACTGCGGCCGCCATCTGCGTCAAACATTGCGCGCGAGCGAGCATTCGCTCCTTGGGCTCGAGCGGACGGAACAATGGCAGCAGCCAAAGATTCGCTAACAACGATACGGCCTCCGCTGCTTCGCGCGGGCATTCGCACGCAATGGAGCCGTCGGCGATGCCCTCCTCGATTACTGGCAAGAGATTGCCATCGGCCGACTCGTCAAACGAACCTTGGTACTGCATCGCCAGCAGCCGCGAGCTTTTTACCGGATCTGCCGCAGGATGCATGCGAGCCCATAGCTCGATTTGCGGAACGACGGACTCGGGCGCATAAAGTCGTTTGAGCTTTTGAGCTCCCGTCATATTGCCAGCACCGAGCGTCGCGCGACGGTGTTCAGCAATCGGAGCCGTTGCCCGATCAAATGCGGCGTTGAAAATCTCCTCTTTGCTCTTAAAGTGATGATAGACAGCACCCTTGGTCATGCCATCGAGGCGGTCGACGATGTCTTGGATGCTCGTCCCCTCATAACCCTGTACGCAGAATAGCTCCAGCGCCGCGTCGAGAATCTTCGCGACAGTCTCCTCGGGATATTTATTACGACCCATAATCCGTCCATCCACAACGCAAGTCTTGTGCCTCATTGCAGCATTTTAACGTTGCGGATGGTAGACGGTCGATTCTACACCGCGGCGGGGCCGTGTTCGCCGGTACGGATGCGGATGACTTCCTCGACCGACTCGACCCAAATCTTGCCGTCTCCAACGGCACCGGTACGAGCGGCGTTGCAGATGATGTCGACAATTCCGTCGACATGCTCATCGGCACAAATGAGCGTGAACTGCACCTTAGGGATCGTGTTAACAAGCAACTCGTTGCCGCGCACGTATTCCTTCCAGCCATGTTGCGCACCGCAGCCCTGCACCTGGTTGATAGTCATACCGCGAACATCAGCAGCAAACAGCGCATCTTTAAGAACCTCAAGCTTCTCGGCGCGAACAATCGCCGTAATCTTCTTCATAGTGAATTCCTCTCTTTAATAAAAGAAATTGATTGTTCTTCACATGGCACGGGTTTTCCAGGTGCCCGAGATTGCCCCGAAAGAGGAGCGCCGCGTACTTCGGTACGCAAGCGACGGTTTGAGGGGCAAGGTCGGGTGCCTGGGAAGCCGTGCCGCTAGTCAAGTCCCGAGAAGGAGGGATACGCGCTCTCGCCGTGCTGACTCGCATCCAGGCCCAGCGCCTCGTCGGCCTCGTCCACGCGCAGACTGCCGTGGAACAGCACCTTGACCACCGCGGCGATCACCAAATCGAGCACCAACACAATAGCGACCGTCACCACAATGCCCAAAATCTGCGAGATGAGCAGCGACACGTCGCCCGTGTAGAACAGGCCGCCCTTACCAGTCCACGAGAGCTCCGGCACACAGAACAGGCCTGTGAGCACGCCGCCCAAGATGCCGCCGATGCCGTGGCAACCAAACGCGTCGAGCGCATCGTCGTAGCCAAACTTGGTCTTAAGATGGCTGATGGCCAGGTAGCAGACGGGCGATACGATCAGGCCCGTGACCAGCGCCGCCCACGGCTCGACAAAGCCCGCACCCGGCGTGACCACCACAAGGCCCGCAACCAGACCGGTGCTGGCACCCACCAGCGTGGGGCGGCCGGTGCGCACGCGCTCGACGGCAAGCCACGAGACCATGCCCGCCGCGCTGGCCGTCACGGTGTTGAGGATGGCGAGCGCCGCCACGGCGTCGGCCTTGAACTCGCTGCCGCCGTTAAAGCCAAACCAGCCAAACCAAAGCAGGCCGGCGCCCAGCGCCACAAACGGCACGTTATGCGGGCGATAGCTCACCATGCCAAAACCGCGACGACGGCCGAGCATTAAGCAGAGAATCAGGCCCGTGAGACCGGACGAAATGTGCACCACGTCGCCGCCGGCAAAGTCGAGTGCGCCGATGATGTCGCCGATAAAGGAGCCATCGCCGCCCCAGACCATGTGGGCGAGCGGCGCATAGACCACGAGCAGCCAAATGCCCAGGAAGGCCGTCATGGCACCAAACTTAACGCGGCCGGCCAGGCTGCCCGTGACGATAGCTGCCGTGATCATGGCAAACGCCATTTGGAAGGCGATGTTGATGATTTGAGGGTAGACGGCACCGTCCGCGGCATTGCCCTCGGCCGCCTGCAGCACCTGGCCGAGCACCGGCAGGCACAGCAGCTGGTCAAGGCCTCCAATAAACGGGCTGGAACCGTCGCCGCCGTAGGCCAGTGACCAGCCGGCAACAATCCACAGCACACCAACCAGGCCAATGGCGCCAAAGCACATAAGCATGGTGTTGATGACATTTTTGCGCCTGGACAGGCCGCCATAGAAAAACGCCAGGCCCGGTGTCATTAAAAACACGAGCATGGTGCAGATGAGCATAAACGTTGTCGATCCCGTATCGAACATTCGCTCCCCCTTGATCGCATGAACGTTGTCGGCGCCCATAATGCGGCCGAGGGGCAACTGGTGTAGACCAGATACGGCGTTGTTAAACGCGGCGTTGTCGAATGGAAACGGTGCCGCAATCTTGGAAACGGCGCGGCAACGGGCGCGAAACGAACGGGAAATACGCGAGCAAGGGAGCCGTGAGCGCGCCCATCCCGGCTAGCGCCGAAACAGCTCGTGGGCGCGGTCGCGGAGATTAGTTGCTCGAATGACACCTTCGTAGCGATTGATGCGCAGACGCGGGAAGGCATTGAAAAAGCGTAGGTCGCGGCGGCTGAGTGACACGCTCGGTACCGGACGGCTCATGCACTTACCGGCAAGGCGACGACTGAGCGACGGACGTGGCATGCTCGGCGCGGCATCGGCCACGCGGCGGGCAGCGAGCGCCAAGCCGCGAGCACCATCCGAGATAAACGTCGGCATCGAAGCCTTCTCGCGCAGGGCATCGAGCGTCGCATCGCCCAGCTCGGCCAGCCACGCGTTAACGGCACGGCTGCGGATATGCGTCTGTGCCACCGAGTCGATCGCCGAATCGGGAATACGTTCGAGCATGGAGTCTGACGCATCGGCAAGCGACTCATTGATGCGGTCGGCAAGGTCGGCCCGGACGCGCTCCAACTGATCGGACAGACGCCGCCAGCTCGCCAACGAGCACACCGCGTCGACCATCATCGCGACCGCGACGATAAAGGCGGACAGCCGCGCAATCAGCACCGGCAGATGGGCAAGCAGGCCCAACACCGCCGGCTCCACCACGCGACAAATGCACAACGCACCCAGGCCAAACGCGCATGCCCAGTACAGACAGATGCGTCCGTGCAGGTTAAACGGCAGGTGCGAATAGTCCCAAAAGCGAGCGCCTGTTGTTTTTTCCAGCAGCACGCCCACGCTGTACTCAATCACGCTGCATACGAGCGCTGCAGCGACAAACTGGCTCGACGCGTCAGGAATTCCGCGCAACAGCAGCCAGCAGGCAATGCCGCCCGCGCCATAGATGGGGCAACACGGTCCCAGCAAAAAGCCGCTGTTGGCAAAGCGTCCGTGGTTGAGCATGGCGCAGACCGTCGATTCCCATGCCCAGCCGCAAAACCCGTAGAAGACGAACGAGAGCACCAGTGCCGAAAGCGGACAGGCGGCAAGCGTCGCGCCGTCAAATGCCATGTCGATCGCGGTCCCCACCGTCTACCCTCTCCTCTTTTCACTCGAATCTTTGCTCGAGCCGTCGCTCGAGCCCTCGCTCAAATCGTTCGCGTCGTCTTTGCGCGGCAGACGGCCGGCGACCGTCTCGCGCAGCGCGCACCATTTATCTGCCAGGCATACAATCCAAGCCTCACGACACGTCGGCGGCACCGGCACCAGCGGAAACATATGCCGCACGATAATATTCCGCTCGCGCGACGTCAGCTCAAAATCTTCCTCCGCACGTGCCAGGGCAAAAAACGGATGCCGAAATCCGTGCAGTCGATGGCTCGGGTCGGGGTCGTGCCAATCGTAGAGAAAGTAATCGTGTAACAGGGCTCCGCGCAGCAGCGAGGCACGGTCGACCGAAATGCCAGCACGGCCCAAGCGCTCGGCAAAGGACAGGCTCGCCCGCGCTACCGAAGTCACATGTGCATAGACCGTCACGTCACCATGCTGGATAAACTCGTGCGTCAGGTCCAAGCGGCCTGCCTGGACCAGCTGGCGGGCGGCATCGTCGACCTCGCGCGCGATTTTCTCGGCACGAACGGCACTGGACATGCTGCCTCCTTCCAGCGGCTCACGGCGGCAAACCACGGACTGCACGCATTGAATAAAATCATCATCGAATTTACTAGTATGGCATCGGACAAAACGTTTTGCCCCGCCAGTTGGCGAATTACCGCGCCGCCGTCACATATCAAACGCCAAAATGTGCGAGACTGTTTTGTGCAATTGTGCCGGCCGAGGGAGCGCCGGCGCTCGATTCGCATGGAGTAACCCACAACGATGCTGCTTACGCAAACGACAACGCCCGAGGACGTCAAGGCTCTTAATCGCGCCGAGCTCCCGCAGCTCTGCGACGAGATTCGCCACGCCATCCTCGAAAGCTCCGCCGCTGTCGGCGGACACGTTGCCCCCAACCTGGGCGTCGTTGAGCTCACGGTCGCGCTCCATCGCGTGTTTAACTCCCCCACCGACAAAATTGTCTTTGACGTTTCGCACCAGACCTACGCCCACAAGGCGCTGACCGGGCGCGCGTATACCTATATCGATCCGGAACGTTTTGGCGAGGCTTCTGGCTTTGCCAATCCCGACGAGTCCGAGCACGACCTGTTCGCCATGGGCCATACCTCCACGTCGGTGAGCCTGGGCTGCGGTCTGGCGCACGCGCGTGACCTAGCGGGCGACACGTATAACGTCATCACCATCATTGGCGACGGCTCGCTTTCGGGCGGCCTGGCGTTTGAGGGCTTTAACAATGCCGCCGAACTCGATAGCAACCTGATCATCGTCGTCAATGACAACGACCAGTCCATTGCCGAGAACCATGGTGGCCTGTATCGCAATCTGGCCGAGCTGCGTGCCAGCAACGGCGCCTGTGAGCGCAACATTTTCCGCGCGATGGGGCTCGATTACCGCTATCTGGACGCCGGTAACGATGTGTTGGCCCTCGTCGACGCGCTGCAGGAGCTGCGCGACATCGACCACCCCATCGTGCTGCACGTCTCCACTGCCAAGGGCAAGGGCTTTGAGCCAGCCCAAAACGACCCCGAGCGCTGGCATCACGTAGGCCCCTTTGACATGGCGACCGGCCGCAAGCTCTGCCCGGGCCATCCGAGCGAGCCTGCGCCGCGCACCTATGCCGACATTACGGGCGAGGCGCTCAGCGCCGCCATCGAGCGCGATCCGCAGGTCGTGGGCATCACGGCCGCCACGCCCTACATCATGGGCTTTACACCCGAGCTTCGCGCTGCCGCCGGCAAGCAGTTTGTCGACGTGGGCATTGCCGAGGAGCACGCCGTGACCTTTGCCACCGCGCTTGCGCGCTCGGGCGCCAAACCAGTCTTTGGTGTGTACGGCACGTTTTTGCAGCGCGCCTACGACGAGCTGTGGCACGACCTGTGCCTCAACGACGCCCCTGCAACCATCCTGGTGTTTGGTGCGTCAATCTTTGGCACCACGTCCGAGACGCACCTCTCGTTCTTTGATATTTCCATGCTGGGCGGTCTTCCCAACATGCACTACCTAGCGCCGGCCTGCATGGAGGAATACCTGTCCATGCTGAGCTGGTCGCTCGACCATCGCGAGCATCCCGTGGCGATCCGTGTACCGGGCATCGGCCTGGTAAGCCGCCCCGATTTGGCGCCCGCTGAGGACACCGACTACAGCGCCGTTCGCTACAACGTGGTGCGTCAGGGTCACGACGTTGCCGTGCTCGCGCTCGGCGATTTCTTTGAGCTGGGCGAGCGCGTGGCAAACCGCTTGGCTGCCGAGTACGGTATCGAGGCCACGCTCGTCAATCCGCGCTTCGCAGCCGAGCTTGACCGCGAGTTCCTCGACAGCCTTGCCGCCGAGCATCGCGTCGTCGTCACCCTCGAGGACGGCATCTTGGACGGCGGCTGGGGCGAGCGCGTGGCATGTTATCTGGCCTGCACGCCGCTGCGCACGCGCACCTTCGGCATCGCCAAGGGCTTTCCCGACCGCTACGACCCCAACGAGCTGCTCGCCCAGAACGGCATGACGGTCGAGAACATGGCCGCCGAAGCCGTGAGGCTACTCAACGAGTAAGAAAACCTCCGCAAGGGAAGCGCCCCTGCGGAGGTTTTAATTTTCGCGACGCGATTATCTCAATCTGTAACATCTAGAGCCCGAATTCCCGTCCAACTGTTACAGATCTAGATAAGACGTCTTAGTCCCAGACCTTTGTCTCAATCTGTAACAGATAGAGACCTTTTGGCCGTCCAGATGTTACAGATTGAGACATTCGAATTCCCCTGAAGAGAAAATCTCGATCTGTAACAGTTAGAACCCATTTCCTCGTCTACCTGTTACAGATTGAGACAAAGCAGCGAGGCAGGCCGTCACATCTGCAAGAACCACCACAAAGGTGCCTGTCCCTTTTTGTTAGGTACAATAACCCATAAGGTAGGTATGTTTCTGAGTTATTTCGTGTTGACCCATTTGAGCGCGATAGGGTATAACTCTACTCAACCGCTAGGGATTTTATTGAGAAAGGTGTTCTACCATGAGCAAGAACCTCTCCCAGCAGGTCGTTCTCGACCGCCGCGGCTTCGTTGCCGCCACCTTCGCAACCGTCGCCGGCCTTGGTCTTGCCGGCTGCTCCGACACCAGCGCCGAGGCCGACAAGGGTTCCGCCGCCGGTTCCTCCAAGAGCTCCGAGGATACCGAGGCTTCCGCCACACTCGACGCTAAGGCATTCGACAAGCTCGTCGACAACGGCCCCAAGGCCGATGACGACGCCATCGCCGCCAGCACCTGGGCCACGGCCGTTAAGGACGCCGGCGTCTTTAAGATCGGTGGCGTTCAGACTTCCACGCTCTTCTCCCTCCTCAACGAGAAGGACGGCAAGACCCGCGGCTTCGATGCCGGTATCGCACAGCTCCTGTCCAACTACATTCTGGGCGAGAACAAGGTCGAGATCACCCAGGTGACCTCGGACACGCGCGAGTCTGTCCTGCAGAACGGCCAGGTCGACGCTGTCTTTGCCACCTACACCATCACTGACGAGCGCAAGAAACTCGTCTCCTTTGCCGGTCCCTACTACTACACCCAGCAGGCCATCCTGGTGCTCGCCGATAACGACGACATCAAGAGCGTCGACGACCTGGCCGACAAGAACGTCGCCGTCCAGTCCGGCTCCAACGGCCCCGCCATCCTGGAGGAGTTCGCCCCCAAGGCCAGCCAGCAGGAGTTCAAGACCGACGAGGAGGCCCGTCAGGCACTCCAGCAGGGCCGCGTTGACGCCTACGTCATCGATAACAACATGCAGCAGAGCGCCCTGGTCCGCGAACCCGGTAAGTACAAGATCGCCGGCAAGCCCTTCGGCAGCAAGGAGCCCTATGGCATCGGCCTGCCGCTCGATTCCGACGGCGTCGCCTTCGTCAACGACTTCCTTAAGAAGATTGAGGACGATGGCACCTGGACCGAGCTGTGGCAGATCTGCATTGGCGACCGTACGGGCGACACCAATGTACCCGAGCTGCCCGAGATCGGCGCCTAGACAGCGAGCCTGGTAACGGCCGTTGCGAAACCATACGGAAACGCACGATGCGCTTTATTGCGCTAAACTGTTTCCTCACTGAGTTGTCGGGGCTTCCGTACACGCGGGAGCCCCTTTCCTTACCGGCGGGAGGTCCGCATGAGTCTCTCCGAGCTCTGGTCGCTCTATGGCCAGAACTATATCGACGCGCTGCTCGCAACCTGGGGCATGACGCTTGAGTCGTTTGCCATCGCCATGGTGCTGGCCGTTGCCGTCACCGTGATGCGCGTGTCGCCGCTCAAGCCGCTGCGCGTCTTTGGCGACCTGTATGTCCAGGTCTTCCGTAACATCCCCGGCATCGCGCTGCTTATCATCGTCGTCTACGCGCTGCCGCCGCTCAAGGTCGTCCTGCCCTACCGCACCTGCGTTATCGTCGCCACGGTCCTTTTGGGCTCGGCCTTTGGTTCCGAGAACTTTATGAGCGGCATCAACACCGTCGGCGTCGGCCAGGTGGAAGCCGCCCGCTCGCTGGGCATGAGCTTCAGCCGTATCCTCGCCAAGATCGTGATTCCGCAGGCACTGCGCTCAAGCGTGCTGCCCATGACCAACCTCTTTATCGCCGTCATGCTCACCACCGCCCTCGGCAGCCAGGTGCCGCTTAAACCGCAGGAGCTCACCGGCGTGGTGAGCTACATCAACACGCGCTCGCTCGGCGGCGTCGCCGCATTCTTTATCTCGGCGCTCGGCTACCTGGGCACGGCATTTGTGGTGAGCCACATTGGCAACTATATCGATAAGAAGGTGAGGATCCTCCGATGAGCAAGCACTCCTCCCCTGCGCTTACCATGCGCGATGCGCTCTACGAGGCTCCCGGCCCCAAGATGCGCGCCAAGATTCGCATCGGCACCGCCATCTCGCTTGTTGCCGTCGCCGCACTCGTCGTCCTGGTACTGCAGCGCTTTTATGTGACCGGCCAGCTTTCGGTCCACTATTGGTATTTCTTTACGCACCTCACCACATGGAAGTTCTTGCTTGCCGGCTTTGAGGGCACCGTTAAAGTCGCACTCACCGCTGGCGCAATCGCGCTGGTGCTGGGCTTAGCCCTTATGCTCGGCCGTACCAGCGACATTAAGCCGCTGCAGCTGGTCTGCCGCGTGCTCACCGATTTCTTCCGCGGCGTACCGAGCCTTCTGTTCATCTACTTCTTCTTTTTGGTGCTGCCCCAGTACAAGATCGCGCTGCCGTCGTTCTGGATGCTCGCGCTCCCTGTCGCGCTCGCTGCAGCCGGCGTGCTGGCTGAGATTTTCCGCGCCGGCGTCAACGCCGTGCCACGTGGGCAGGTCGAGGCGGCCCAGGCACTCGGTCTCTCCAAAGCTAAAATCACCTTTAAAATCGTGTTGCCGCAGGCTATTCGATTTATCATCCCGTCGTTGATTTCGCAGCTCGTGGTCGTAGTCAAAGACACCACCGTCGCCTATGTGGTGAGCTACCCCGACCTCATGCAAAACGCCCGCGTGCTCATTACCAACTACGACGCTCTCGTGTCGGTCTACCTGGTAATCGCGGTCATCTATATCCTCATCAACGTCGCGATCAACAAGGCCGCTGTCTACGTTTCGCACAAGACCGGCGCGACCATCATCCGCTAACGCTTTACCATTTCAAGTCATAAGGAGCCGAGCACCATGGCACAGAGCACTTCTACTTCTGGCAACCAGCCGCTTATCGAGCTCAAGCACGTCGATAAGCACTATGGCGACCTGCACGTCCTCAACGACATCAATCTCTCGGTCGACCGCGGCGAGGTCGTCGTGGTGATTGGCCCCTCGGGGTCGGGCAAGTCGACCATGTGCCGCACCATCAACCGCTTGGAGACCATTGACTCGGGCGAAATCCTCATCGAGGGCGAGCCCCTGCCGCAGGAAGGCAAGGATCTTGCCCGCATGCGCGCCGAGTTGGGCATGGTGTTCCAACAGTTCAACCTGTTCGCACATATGACGGTGCTGCAGAACGTCATGCTGGGACCGGTCGACGTGCTGGGCGTGTCCAAGGAGGAGGCTCGTGAGCGCGCCATGGACCTGCTGAGCCGCGTGGGCGTGGCCGAGCAGGCCGACAAGGTGCCCACACAGCTTTCGGGCGGCCAGCAGCAGCGCGTGGCCATCGCCCGTTCACTTGCTATGCAGCCCAAGGCCATGCTCTTTGACGAGCCCACGAGCGCCCTTGACCCCGAGATGATCAACGAGGTGCTCGAGGTCATGGTCCGTCTGGCGCAGCAGGGCATGACGATGATCGTCATCACGCACGAGATGAACTTTGCCCGCCGCGTAGCCGACCGCGTCGTCTTTATGGCCGACGGCCAGATCGTGGAAACCGGCACGCCCGACGAGTTCTTCGACCATCCCCAGACCAAGCGCGCCCAGGACTTCCTCAACTCCATCAAGGGCCACTAACCCAATTGCCGCGCGGGGCAAATTCATCACCAGCGTTTGCCCCGCGCACCCCTGTGCCATGTCCACCCGGATTCGAAAGCAACACCTATGATCGGAACACGTACTTCCTCGTCCTATACCCCGCACGTCGACGTCGCCCCCGCCGACCGCCCACTCATCCTCGTCGCGCCGCGCTGGGAAGATGCAAAGCCGTTTTTAAGCGAGACGCTCTCTCCCAACGAGGAAATCGCAAGCGTCTTTGTCGATGCCATCCTTGCCGCCGGCGGCCTGCCACTGCAGATGTCCATCACCGAGGACATTGAGGTCATCCGTCATTACGTGGAAATCGCCGATGGTGTCGCTATTCCCGGCGGCCCGGACGTCAACCCCAAACGTTGGGGCGACGAGCGTCCTTACGATCCCACGCTGTGCTGCGAGATTCGCGACCGTTTTGAGTTTAAGCTGGTTAACGAGGTGCTTCGCGCCAAGAAGCCGCTCTTTACCACCTGCCGCGGCACGCAGCTGCTCAACGTCGCCACTGGCGGCACCCTGTGCATGGACGTGCCGAGCCTGGGCGCTCGCGAGGGCCGCACGCAGTGGCGCCACACCCACGTGCTCAACGACCCCGTGCATCCCGTCGAGGTCGTGCCAGGTTCGCTGTTGGAGCGCGCGGTTGGCGGGCACAGGCTGATCCAGACCAACTCCGCACACCACTGCTGCGTCGAGCGTCTGGGTAAAAGCACGCGCTTGGTCGCCAAGGCAACCGACGGCGTTCCCGAGTGCATCGAGGTCGAAGGCCAGCCGTTCTGCTTGGGTGTGCAATGGCACCCCGAGTACACGTGGAAGACGCTCGAGACCGACTTTAACCTGTGGAAGTCGTTTGTCGAGGCAGCGGCAAAGGTCAAGCAGGCCCGCTAGCCCGCAAACCACTCAGGTTAAAGCCTCCTATGCCAGGCGGGCGAACACCAGCCACGGTGCCCGCCCGCCTGCATTTGGTTTGCTCGGTATGTTTATCCCTCACAAGCAATCAAAGAAATCTCGACCGCAATCGGTCGACGGTAAAGCAAATGGCAAAAACGCTTGCTACGTTTATTAGGCAGTCAATTAGAATCGAAATGCATTGACTATTCCCCAACGGGGTCACGCCACAAATCCACATGAGCATCGAGGACGGAAGCGGAAGCATGGAATTGGCCCCGATCTGTATGTAGATCGCTACAACGTTGACAAGCAACAGCATGCCAATCGGACCGAAGCCGGACCCAAAATAGGAAACAGCGATCACGCAAGAGACCACGTATGCAAGGCAGGCAGCGGCAGCAAGAACAAGTCGATAGCAAAATACATGCAGGTTGAAATACTGCTGAGCATCCAGAACGATTGCGCAGTTAAGACAGTACAAAACGACACTCGACAGGATAAACGCGACCAAAAGGGCGAGGGATGACAGTATCGCCCGCGCAACAGTAGCGCACACCCGCTTCCCTCCCCGAGCCGCCGACAACCCCCACGGTTCCTCAATAAAGCCCGAACTGACAAAGCGCGGCACAATGCAAGCCGCGATGAACGGAAAGAACAATGCATGAGCCAACGGGGCTACGTTGAACAGCAGACCGCGAAAGACCTCTGCATTACCAAATAGAAGGACATCCTCTGCCGATAGCCGAAGCGTCGGGTCTGGGAAAAAGCCCAAGAAACTGTTCTCACGGAGGCTACAGAACCACATCGGGAAAGAATTAAGCTGCAATGCCACCATGCACGCATAAATTACCAAGATTAAGGCGTACACCCATTTGCTCACATGCTTCAATTCTGACTGGAGAAGTCTTTTAATCTGACGAGCCATTGAGCACACCCCCAGCGCGAAAGCTCACGAGAGCGTAAATCAATACCGATAGACAGCTGGCTGCCACGCCATATTCCAGAAGTATCAGCTGACCCATATCGCTATACCCAAGGGCACATCCGACTCCAAGGTACGGCCCTGGAAGGAGGAAGATCCATCGCAAGGATGGTATGGGCGTCTGAAGGTAAGTTCCGTAGAGCGTCAAGCTCGTGACAAATCCGATTATTGCCACAGCCCCGCTAAATACGGCGCTGCTTGTAATCCGATAGATGGTCACCGTCTCCAACGCAACCGATATCACCAATACGGCGTTGATTATCATCGCAGGCAAAAATGCAGCCAGCATGTCGTGCGCACAGCTTTGCCCACCACGTATTATGGCTATTGCAAAAAGAAGAAGGCAAAGCGCACTATATGCTGCGCCAATTATTAAAGCAGACGAAAACACATGTGCTAGGACCCCATTAAAGCGGGTAAGACCTCTTGCTGAAGAAATTCGGTATCCCTCTTCATAGCCGCGCTCCTGTAAAATCGCCAGGCAAACGACGAGCGGAACGAACAGAGAGGTGCCGGCAAAAGCACTGCGCACAAGGGACTCATCGGGTGCAGAAGGATCAATTACATTCCAGCAGAAGCCAATATCCTCCCCAAAAACGCTATTGCCAAAGGCGAGCAACGTTGTTCCGTTTTTTAGAAAGATGCCGAAGAGAAGGCCGAACGCCAGCATAAGCGCAAGACCAAACTTCGCCGGAAACATCCTGTGCAAACGCATCATATCTGCCTTTACGGGATGGATCGCCCGCTTCATAGCGAGACCGCCTTCATCAAGCGCCTGTAATACTCTTTTAGGGACGACGCCTCATCCCTTATGACGTCCATCGATTCCTTTTTCAGCAGTTCGCCGTCATGAAGAAACAGGCAGCTTGTTGCAACCGATGCCAACTCATCCAAATCATGGCTAGAGATGAGCATGGTCTTACCCTGTTCTCGATTCAATCGACCGATAAGGGCCCATATACTCTCGATGCCCAGCGGGTCCAACCCGTTTGCTGGCTCATCAAAAATAAGCAGATCAGTGTCACCCAACAAAGCCGTAGCTATATCCAGCCGCCGTTTCATTCCCAGAGAAAAACTGCTCACGCTCTTTTTCTCTTCGATGTCCAGCCCGACTAGGCTCAAAACGCGAGGAATCTCACGATTCGCATCAAGCCCCCATTCCAAACATCGGATTTGGAGATTCTCAACCGCACTGAGGGATTGGTATGCTCCGCTGGAATCTGGCACATAGCCGACACGCGTCCGCATCAAGCCAAGCTCTCTTTTTGATTTGCCTCCAAAGAGCTCCACGCTCCCCGACGATGGCTCGCAGAGGCCCAAGACGATTTTAATAAGCGTGCTTTTGCCCGCACCGTTTGCACCGACAAGGGCACAGAGCTCAGACTGATGCACCTCGAAGGAAACGTCATGCAAAACGCGCCGTTTCCCGTAGCGCTTTGACACCTTTGATAACTTTATCGCTGATGCGTTCATCGGCCTCCCGTTCTGCTTGATAGCAAAACCGCTCATATCGTTCCTTCTTTCCTTTATCGTTTTTCATAGTTGTTATTGTTTTTCGATAACTCATATTTGTCAAGGTAATCTAAAAGAAAGAACCCGTGTTAGACACGGGCCCCTTTACGCTGATATTTCGTTATAGTTGTTCGCTTTATGCTACTCGTCGCTCAAATCTACAGCAAAGACTGATGTCGGAAGCAACGCCTCATTGCCTCCGCCGTCCCGCATCTGCCTCACGACATTTTTTGCACGCTCAACAATAAGCTCCTCAAGCTCTTTCTCGCTCACGCGCTGAATAATATCTCCCGGTTGACAGTCAAGTTCATCGCAAATATCGAGAAGCGTCTTAAGGCGAATAGCTTTAATTTTTCCGTTTCTTAGCTTAGAAATATTAGCCGGAGTATGCCCCGTGGCACGAATCAGATCAGCACTGGTCTTTCCGGTCTTAAGTAGCTGCGTCTCAAGCTCGATGATGAGATAGCTCATGCTTCCTCCTACACAAGCTCGTCAGACTGCTCTTGGAGCAGCGAGGCATAACTCCAGATCACCGAGATACACAGACAGACAGCCGCGCCGATAAGCGACCCCGCATCAAAGGCAACGCCTTGGCAAATCTCAATAACGAAGGAATGAGGCACGACGTAAAGCTCCAGCCCACCAATGGTAAGATTGACCGATCCGTAGGCACCAATAAGCGAAACCGCGGCGTTAACAGCAAAGGCAAGCGCAAGAACACGGATAAGCCGCACATGCGTCTTGGTAAAGGGCGAGACGCCTCGCGAGATGTTACGGCTGATCCCACACAGAACGACAAGCGAAATACCCACGACGAGTGCCAGGCACAGTCCGCTTGGGATAACGATGCACCCGCCATCGAGAAGCGTCACGACGCCGAAAGAATCGACAGAAGCAACGTTTGCAACCGCATACCAGATCACGTAAACAACCAACGCGGCAAAAGCGACGAGCATCCCTGCAAAAACGGCTGCCATGCAAAAGCCAAGCTTCCTGATATTTTCGCCCGCTTTGGCCATACGCTGAACGCTGTTAGACATACACTCACCCTCATCGACTCTATCGTTATTCGAACAGTTTATCGAACAACGATATTGATTGCATGCGGAAAGCCCCGCCAGTGCGCATAGCCCATTCACTAATCAGAAGGGGTGAGAGTGGATTTTTGGACACGTATCGAACGAGAGTGGATAATCTCCCACTTCGAGGCCACCACCGGGCCTAAAACGGGAGATTATCCACTCTCATAGTCATCAAGGCTCGCAAGCTCTTATTCGGCCGCCTCGCGCAGGGCCGACATCGTAGCCGCATATTGCTGCTGCAACGCATGCATTCCCTCGCGAGCGCCGTCAACGGCATCGGCGCCGCGCAGCGCTTCGGTCACCACGACCGCCGGCTCGTACAGATTATCGAATCCCAGGTTCTGGCTCACGCCCTTGAGCGTGTGCGCTGCCATAAACGCTTCCTCGGCGTCTCCTGCCGCCATGGCAGCCTCCAACCTGTCCATGCTCTCGTCATCTAAAAACTTGAGGGCAAAGCGGGCAAGCATTTCCCCGCCCATCAGCCGAGCACACGCGTCATCATAATTAGCGCCGATCTTCTCATACGCCTCACGCATGGAAATCATGGATTAAAAACTCCTTTGGTCAAACTAAATCGTAGGAAACGCGACGACATCGGCGGGGCGTGCCAACGTCTCGGCAATTTGGTCTTGCACCTCGAGCAAACAGTCGAGCAGCAACGGGTTAAAGGTGCCGCACTTACCGTCCAGAATCATCTTGATCGCTTCCTCGTGCGGGATAGCGTCCTTGTACACGCGCACGCTCGTCAGCGCATCGTACACGTCGGCCACCGAAACCACCTGTGCGGCAATGGGAATTTCGTCTCCCTTAAGGCCATCGGGATAACCCTTGCCGTCCCAGCGCTCGTGATGCCAACGCGCAATCTGGTACGCATATTCCATAAGCGCATTGCCGGCGTGATGGCTACCCAGCTCAAGTAGCATGTCGGCGCCGATCGTGGTATGCGTCTTCATAATCTCGAACTCCTCGGGCGTAAGGCGTCCGGGCTTGTTGAGAATCGCATCGTCAATCGACATCTTGCCGATATCGTGCAGCGCCGAAGCCAGGGCGATCGTGGAGCGTTCCTCATTGTCGAGGGAGATCGTGCCGCTACGCTGGACCAGACAGCCAAGCAGCAGCTCGGTCAGCTTCTCGATGTTCGTAACGTGCCTGCCGCTCTCGCCGTTGCGAAGCTCCATGACGCCGGCCATGATGTCGATGAGCATGCGACTGTTCTTGACACGCTCGTTGTACTGCTGGGACAGCAGGTTCGTCAGGCGGCGCTGTTTGGCGTATAGGCGGATGGTGTTGCTTACGCGGCGGCGCACGACACGGGAGTCAAACGGGCGGTTGATATAGTCTGAGGCGCCCAGCTCGTACGCGCGCAGAACCATATCATCGGAATCTTCGCTCGAAATCATGATGACAGGCAGATTGTCGATACCCGATCGGCGCGACAGATCGGCCAGTACCTCAAAGCCGCTCGCGCCCGGCATGACAATGTCCAGCAGCACGAGCGACAACTCATCGCCATAACGGTCGACCATATCGAGCGCCGTACGACCGTTATCGGCCTCGAGGATGCAATACTCGTCCTTGAGCATCTCGCTGAGAATGGCTCGGTTCATCTCGGAGTCATCGACGATAAGCACCGAAGGCTTTTCGCTTTGGAAGGCCTCGATGGAATCGCCATCGGTCACGACCGTACCGGCTTTTGCCTTGGCACGGCTCAGTAACTGGACAGCGCGGCCAACGCCCTCATCGACCGTCTCGCCATGAATGCGAACGCCACCAACACATGCCGTCAAGCTCACGTGCTCATGGCCCGGAATAATCGTGGCATGAACGGCATCGGATACCTGACGCAGACGACGGGCAAAGTCATCGGAGGGAATATTGGGCATGACAGCTACAAACTTGTCGCAGCCATAGCGCACAAGTTCGTCAGTCGAACGAATACCGCTGCGTATGGCTGTTGCCACAGCACCGAGCGCAAGGTCGCCGGCATGGCGGCCACACGTATCGTTGAAGACCCTAAAATCATCAAGGTCGATCATCGCAACGCCGGCCTTCATGCGGGCGCTACGGAGCTTTTCCTCGTAATATCGACGATTGCACACGCCCGTCAGCACGTCGGTGTAGACAAGGTCCTCTTCTGCAGCCTCTTGCTCATCAATCGGACGCACCATCAGCAAGACATGAGGCTCGCCCTCGACCTTTAGAGGGCGCAGGCGGGCGCGGTACTCAACACCATCGTTGAGCAGTTGCTCCGACACCTCATCGGAATCTGTCAAGGCCTCAAGACTCGACTGACGCAGACAAGGGCAGCGATCGCCGACGAGCAGGCAGTTAGGCTCGCTCTTAATCTGATCGGCCGACAGCAAACGTACCACGGGGTAGGTCCTTGCGACACGGGCGACCTCGGCGGCGGCCTCCTCGTCGGTTAGATTGACCTCGTGATTATTGAGCATACGGGGCCCTTTCGATAGTTTCGCATGGAGCGGTGGGTTCCAAATGTTACAAGGGTAACACCTTGTCGATGCAGGTAGGCACGTGAATGCTGTTACATTTTTATGAGTTGGCAGACGGCGCAACTGGAGCCGCAAACGTAAGGTTTTGAGCACATTTGTTAACACAGCCGAAACGTTTGCGGGTGAAGCCTGTTTTGGCTATTGCGGGTGTTAGAGCCCCAGGATACCACGGACAGTCTGAGCAGCCGCTGCCGGGCGATCGCGCAGGCCGTTGTGCGCGCCGGGAACCATTACGAGTGGACAGTCCAAAAGCTCAGCCGCTATCCTCGTTCCCGCCTCGCGGGGCGTACCAATCGAGAGCTCGCCCAAAAGCACGGCGGCCACCGTTTTCGACGCGCGAACGCTATCCCAATCGGGAACGCAGGTCATAGTAATCCCGTATTCGTTCGCCATGAAACTGCGGCCGTTGCGCAGGGCATGCTTGGCTTCTGCCTCGGTTAACTTGGGGGCCTCAGGGTCCGAATCGCCGATGGCGCCCAGGAAGGCCCGTAATGCCCTGGAGACCTTTCCTGCGGCGATCATCTCGAGCAAAACCGGGGCCGCGCCCAGACCGGCACCCTCATCCGTCACGGCGGGTTCATGCAGAATCGCACGCGAGATTATGGCGGGGTTTGCACGGAGAAGCTCCAGGGCCACCAGCGTACCGGCACTGTGCGCGAGCACGTTTACCGGAGCGCCAATATGCTCGATAACAGCTTGCAGGTCGGCGGCTTGGGCGGCGAGGTCGTAGCGTCCGTCTGCAGCGTCGCCACTCTCGCCGCAACCGCGGCGGTCGTAGGCAATGACGCGATAGTCGCAGGCGAGCTCGCGGGCGATACCGTCAAAAAAGACACCGTCGACGCAGGCGCCGTGCACGCACACCAAGGCGGGTGCATCGGACGATACAACCGGGCCGGCATACTCGCGGCAGGCGATCGTAGTGCCCGCATTCTCGACCGTAAAATCCATACTGTGTTCCCATCGTCAACGCCCATCCAGTTGCACGTCAGTACGGCTAGATGGACCCGCATTGCCTTACAGCTTGTTAACAGATTAACTGTACCCGACCCAAGGCTTTTCATGGCACGGCATAATGAGCGACGTGAAAAAACGAAACTTGTAAAGCAAGAGCCCGCACCTTGCTTTGGAGCCGATGCTATGCTTAGGCACAATTGTCTTGAGGAGCATATGCCTATGTCTACGTTTTTGAATGCCAGCCCCATCTTTGGGCCCGTTCGCAGCCGTCGCCTTGGTCTCTCGCTCGGCGTCAACATGATGCCGGCCAGCGGCAAGATCTGCACGTTCGACTGCATTTACTGCGAAAACGGCCTCAACGCCGAGCGCCCCTGCCACGAGCCGTACAACACAGCTACCGTGGTACTCGACGCGCTCGAGGCAAAGCTGTGCGAGATGGCAGCCGAGGGCGAGCTCCCCGATGTGATCACCTTCGCAGGCAACGGCGAGCCCACCGCCGCACCGGAGTTTCCGCAGGCCATCGCCGGCGCCGTCGCGCTGCGCGACGAGCTTGCCCCAAACACCAAGATTGCCGTGCTCTCCAACGGCACACGCGCCGACCGTCCCCATGTACACGATGCGCTCATGATGGTTGATGACAATATCCTCAAGCTCGATACGGTCGACTTGGCATTTATCCAGCTGCTCGATCAACCCGTTGGCCCCTACGATGTGGAGCACCAGATCGAGACGTTCACGAGCTTTAACGGCCACGTCATTATCCAGACGATCTTTTTGACCGGCGAGTATCAGGGCAAGCTCATCGACAACACTGGCGAGGAGTACGTTGCCCCCTGGCTCGCGGCGCTCGAGCGCATTCGTCCGCAGGAGGCGACCATCTACACGGTGGCGCGCGAGACACCGGTCGCCGGCCTTGCCAAAGCGGCGCCCGAGGTGCTCGACACGATTGCCGCGCGCGTCCAAGTCCTCGGCATCCCCTGCCAGGTGAGCTACTAGCAAAACCACGCAGCAGCTAGTACCCGCTATCCCGCCCCATCAGTTGCGGTGATATAGTTCCTGTTTATGCTGTTAAACCGCTTAAATCGGAACTATATCACCGCAACTTTTACGGACGCGTGGGTGGGCTATACTAGCTGCGAATGAAAGGAAGTTAGCCATGTTTGACAACGGACCCGTTCCTGGCCGCAACGACGCTTGCTGGTGCGGCAGCGGCAAAAAATATAAGAAATGCCATAGCGCCTTCGACGAGCGCCTCGAGCGCTTGTGGGAAGAGGGCTGGGAGGTTCTGCCCCGCACGCTCTACAAGACGCCCGCCGATATCGAGGGCATCAAGCGCTCGGCCGCCATCAACGTGGGCGTGCTCGACTACGTAGGCGAGCACATCGCCGCGGGCATGACCACCAACCAGATCGACCAGATGATTTACGACTACACCGTCGAGCATGGCGGCACGCCGGCCGACCTCAACTACGAGGGCTACCCCAAGAGCGTGTGTACCTCGATCAACGACGTCGTCTGCCACGGCATTCCCTGTGATACGGACGTGCTGCACGAGGGCGACATCATCAACGTGGACTGCTCCACGATCCTAGACGGCTACTTTAGCGACTCGAGCCGCATGTTCTGCATCGGCGAGGTCTCGGCCGAGCGCCAGCGCCTGGTCGACGTCACCCGCGCCAGCGTGGAGGCGGGTCTGGCAGCCGTCAAGCCATGGCTGCCACTGTCCGTGATGGCCGAAGCCGTGCAAAAGACGGTCGAGGATGCCGGCTTTAGCGTGGTGCGCGAGTACGGCGGACACGGCATCGGTAAGGAATTCCACGAGGACCCGTTTGTGGGCTTTACCACCGAGGCGCCCGATGTGGACACCATCATGGCTCCGGGCATGGTCTTTACCATCGAGCCTATGGTCAATGCCGGAGCGCCCGACATCAAGATTAGCAAGGGCGATGGCTGGTGTGTGCGCACCAAGGACGGCAGCGATTCGGCTCAGTGCGAGGTACAGCTCGTGGTGACCGAGGACGGCTACGAGCTGCTGAGCTGGTAGCCGTGCGGACGCCGGATGCTGACGGGCACGCTCGTCTTGTATCCGGCGTTTTATTTGAACGTTTTGCCTGATAAAACCTGCCAAAATAAACCTGTCCCTTTTTGGCAGGTCGAGCGGAGAGGACTGCTTGTGAACATCCTGGTTTTGTTGCCCGTCAATGACCGCCATCGTGCGATCCTCGAGTCGAGCGCTCCAGGCGAGGACTTTATCTACACGAGCGCCGACGCCGCCACACGTGAACAGGTCGCCGATGCCGACGTGATCCTGGGCAACATCGACCCTGGCATGCTCACGGCATGCGACCATCTCCAGCTGTTGCAATTGCAGACCGCCGGCTATGACGACTACCTTGCCGCCGGCACCGTGCCGGCCGACGCCAAACTGTCTTGCTCGGTGGGCGCCTATGGCCAGGCAGTAAGCGAGCACATGTTTGCCATGGTGCTGTCTATGATGAAACGCCTGCCCGGCTACCAGGACCTGCAACGCGAGCATCGCTGGGAGGACTTGGGCGCGGTCACCTCGCTCAAAAACGCCAACGTGCTGGTGCTGGGCGCGGGCGATATCGGCGGCCACTTTGCCACGCTCTGCCGCAGCATGGGTGCGCACGTCCGCGGCATCAAGCGCCATCCGCTCGTCTACCCCATTGTGTTTGAGGATATGGACGGCATGGACGCCCTGCCCGAGCGCCTGGCCGAGGCTGACATCGTCGCAGCCTTTATGCCCAGCACACCCGAGACTCGCGGCCTGGCGAACGCCGAGTTCTTCGCCGCGATGAAGCCGGGCTCCTTCTTTGCCAATGGCGGCCGCGGTGACCTTGTTGTTGCCGACGATCTGGTTGCCGCTCTGGAGTCCGGACACCTTGCCGGTGCCGCGGTCGACGTCACCGACCCCGAGCCGCTGCCTGAGGCAAGCCCCCTGTGGGATGCGCCCAACATGCTCGTCACACCACACGTCTCCGGATGGTTCCACCTGGCAGCCACGCTCAACAATGTCGTAGACATCGCCGCGGAAAACCTGCGCCACTTGCAAGCTGGCGAGACGCTTCGCTGCTGGATCGAGCATTAGGGGATCTGTTCCGGCGTTTTAACAAACGCCGGAACCACTCGACGCTGCGAGCCCGCCAGAGCGGCAATCTGACGTTCAATCGTCGGGCATGGCCAAAAGGCCTATGCCCTCCTCTTTCACGTCACCTTGCTCGC
>CABQJU010000005.1:0-83567 GCA_902464575.1 uncultured Collinsella sp. | reverse complement strand
GGCCCGTGGGTTATACCCTAAGAGCAAACCACCCTTTTTAAGGGTGGTTCTGATTTCGGACGCAAATCAAGACGAAAACCGTTTACGTCTGCTTTAAATCCGTACGAAAACGGTTTTCGTCTTGCAGGGCAGTTGTCGTTTCTACAGTTCAACTTCCAGTTCGGCTTTGTGCTCGTAGAGGTAGTCGCGCATGTAGGGGATGGCAAATGAGACCTTGCCGTACGAAGGAGCCTCGATAATCGATTCTCTTAACAGGCGGCTGCGGACGGAGCTCACCTGTTGAGGCGTTTTGTTTAGGGCATCGGCAACCATGCTGGTCGAGCTCGTCTGCCCCAAAGACGCCATGCTCAGCAGATAAGCGATGCACGTGGGCGGAATGCGCTGCAGCGCGGGCTCAATCACCATGGCGCAGAAGCGTTCGCGTGCCGTTGCAATGCCACGCTCGGCTTCTTCTTCTCCAATAATCGCTGTATGTGCACGTCTTGCCAACTGCCATGCGTAGTATCCAACGAGTTGGATCATGAAAGGATAGCCTTGCGTTGCCTCGGCAAGTTGGCCGGCAATACCTGGCTGCAACTCCATGCCAGACGCTTCAATGGTTTCCTCGAGGGAGTACGACACTTCGGTTACTGCTACAGCCTTCAGATCAAAGGGGAGGGCACGGCGCAAAAACGTAAGTGTCTTTCCGTTGATGATGCCTTCAATCATCGAAGGCAGCCCAGCAAAAACAAAGGCGATATCAAGGTCTTCGCCGATAACCTGCTGAATCGCAATGGAGAGCGTTCGGACCTCATCGAGCTCTGCGTCTTGAACCTCGTCGAGAGTGATGAGCAGGCCATTTCCATTCTTAGATATTGTCTGTCTCATGGCGTCGCGTAGCGATGGGCCGATTCGCTCAATATCTATGCTGCCGATGGATATGCCAGCTACGGTGGGCTCAAATCTGGCGTGTTTGGCCTGGAATTTGGGCTGCAGCTGTTCGAGAATGCGCTGGCAAAGTCCCTCGGTTGCGACCTCTTTTATGACCGTCCAGCCACGGCTTTGCGCCAAACGTGAGCACTCGTCAAGGAGGACCGTCTTGCCCGTTCCACGGACGCCGGCTATGCGCATTAGGCGCCCCGGGGCACCAGGCCCGTTGACGAGGCCCTCATTGAATTCTTCGAGCACATCTTCGCGGCCGATAATCGTGGGAGGTGTTTTACCTGCTGTGGGCTTAAAAGGGTTTGTTTGCATGTGAGCCACCTTTGCTCAAGATATAGCAAGATATAGCAAGATATAGCAAAGTATAGCAAGATATAGCAAAGTATAGCAAGATATAGCAAAGTAAGCGCTACTCGCGGGTTTTGCGGTGGTGCTATTTTCCAAATGCCGCGCGGATAAAGCGCTGGGCGAACAGCTTGTTGGCAACTCACGAGGGCTCGGGGTGCCAATTTGGGATGGAGTAGTGCTGTGCCACGAATAGGGCCTATCTACTACGTTTAAGCCGCAGAGGTCAACCATAGCCGGCTATTTTGAAAATCGATAAGTTTTCTACCAGCGGTTTTGTTTTTGCACTTTTCAGCATGGTCTGGGCTCTCCGCGTTAACGTAGTAGATGGGCCCCTTTTGTGGCAAGGGGCCGACCTGCGGCTCAGGGTAGCCAAAAAAGCCCCGTCCCAAAAAGACTGTTGGAAGTTGCGGTGGAATAGTTCCTGTTTTTGCTGCTGAAGGCTTTGAGCAGGAACTATTCCACCGCAACTTATGAGGGGGCGGGGGATGCGATAGTATTACGTGGTGATATTCGACAAACCGTGGGCTTCATCCGAGGGCTTTATGGAACAACACCAGCATTATCAGAGCCTGCAAGACCAGGCATACAACGCATTGCGCTCCAAGATCATCTATGCCGAGCTCAAGCCTGGCACGCGCCTTTCGGCGATTGGTCTGGAAAAGGAGACGGGAATCGGGCGCACGCCCATTCGCGAGTCCTTTGTGCGCCTGCGTGAGCAGGAGCTGGTGGAAACGCGTCCCAAAAGCGGCACTTATGTCTCAAAAATCAGCATGGAGCGCGCCGAGAACGCCTGTTTCTTGCGCGAGAAGCTCGAGAGAAGCGTGCTCATTAAATGTTGTTCGGCTGCTACGCCCGAGCAAAAGCAGCGGCTTGAGCAGATTCTTGCCGAGTCCGAGTCACTCGACCATAGCGAAACACGTCGCTTTTTCGATCTGGACAACTTGTTCCATGAGACATGTTTTGAGATTGCCGATCGTCACATGTTGTGGGATTGGATGAAGAGCATCAACACGCATTTTGAGCGATACAACTGGTTGCGTATGGTGTCACAGGATCTGGATTGGGAGCCGATTCGTCGGCAGCATCGCCGGATTCTCGAGGCCATTAAGAGGGGCGATACCGATGCGGCGAGTTATCTGGCAGAGACGCACTTGCACCTGATGCCCGAAGAGCAGGGCCCGGTTATCGCCTTGCATCCCGACTACTTTGAGCTGCCTAAAGACTCGTCTATCTAGCCCATCATCGCATCTGCTCGAGACGCAAAAACGATGCGGCTCACCTACAGCGTTTTGCAACCGAGATTTTTAAAAATGCCTAAAATGGCTCAGATCGCCGACAATTGGGAAACGGGGTGCGTTATGGCGCAGATGAGAATCAAGGACATTGCCGCCGAGGCGGGCGTGAGCCCGGCCACGGTCTCGCGCTATCTCAACAACCGCCCCGGGCAAATGACCGAGGAAACCCGTGCTCGCATTGCCGAGGTCATCGAGCGCACCGGCTATCGCCCTCGTGCCGCCGCGCGCAATCTGCGCAGCTCGCGCACCAACCTCATCGGCGTGATCCTGGCCGACATCGCCAACCCGTTCTCGAGCGCCATGCTCGAAGGGCTTTCCGCCAGCGCCGCCGCGCGCGGCTGCTCGCTCATGACGGCCATTAGTGGCAACGACCCCGCCAAGGAAGCGGAGTCGCTCACCAGACTTATCGATGCTGGCGTGGACGGCCTGGTCGTCAACACCTGCGGAGGTAATGACGAGGCGATCGCCGCGGCAGCGGGACGTCTGCCCGTTGTGCTGCTCGACCGCGATGTTGCCGACGGCGGTGTCGATCTGGTGACATCTAACAACCGTGAGCTCGTCGCCGGCTTGGTAGACGAGCTCGCCGCTGCGGGCAGCGAGCGTCTGTGCCTGCTCACCGAGGCAAGCGACGACAGCCCCGTCCGTCGCGAGCGCGCCGAGGCCTTTGCCGACGAGCTTTCGCGACGCGGCCTTGCGGGCGAGGTCGTCACCTTGGCCGACGGTGGCGCCACGGGTGTCGGTCGCTTGGACGAGACCATCCGCGGCTATGCAGGCAAAAAGCTCGGCCTCATTGCTGTCAACGGCTTGGTCTTCCTGCGTCTGACCGAGGCGCTAGCACAGCTGGGACCCTCATTGCCGGCTGGCCTCAAGATCGCGACGTTTGACGACTACCCCTGGAACCACGTGCTCTTTGGCGGCGTCACCACGGCCGCGCAGGACACCCTCACCATTGCCGAGCGCGTAGTCGAGCGCCTTTCCGAGCGCATCGACGTTGTCACCACCACCGTGGGCGAGGCCGCAAAGCTCGCCCCCAAGCGCATCGAGATTCCCGGCCACATCGAACACCGCGCTTCGACTTCGCGCTAGTCTGTGTGATAATATATAGACAATGTCATACAGGAGGTATCCATGGCTGTGTCTGTGCTGAGTGTGCGAGTGGACTCGTCAATTAAAGACTCATTTGCCGAGCTGTGCGAAGAGCTTGGCATGACTTCGTCTGTTGCGGTCAATATGTTTATGAGGCAGATGCTGCGCGAGCGCTCTCTGCCGTTTGTTCCCTCACTTGGTAAAAGCTCTGCGAGCGAAAGCGCCGCGACGGGCATTTTGGATACTGCCCAGATTGAGTCCGCCGTCCGCGAGGCAGCCAGCTCGATTCCCGCCATCAAAACCGTGATTCTTTTTGGTTCGTATGCCCGGGGCGAGGCACATGTCGATAGCGATATTGACTTGCGTCTCGAAGTCGATCGCGAGCAGGGCTTTGGTCTTTTCGCGCTGTCGGCATTTGGTGAGGCGGTGCGCAAAGAAACCGGGAGGCAGGTTGATCTCGTCTCTAGTGATCATCTTGATGACGAACTTGCCGCGGTAATCGAGCGCGAAGGAGTGATCCTTTATGATCGCGCGTAAGTCAGACAGCCTTCGCGCCCAAGAGGTTTTGGAGGCCATCTCCGAAACGAACGAGCGCATCAAGGCTTTTGATATCACCGAGGACCAGTTTCTGCATGCGAATGACGTGCGGACGAGGGCGTTGGCGGACTCCCTTTTGATGTGTGCGCTTAGGGTGACGGAAGAAGCGGGCAAATTGTCGGAACGCTCGCAGCGGCTTCATCCCGAAATTGAATGGCGTGGAATTATCGGCATGAGAAATTATCTTGCGCATGATTACGGCAATGTCGACCGCTCGGTTGTTTGGGATGCAGTGACGATGGAGTTCCCTGCGCTGGAACGAGCCTGTAGACAAATTGTCTCCGAATCTGAACGCTAGCCGCTCGTTCGCAACTGCCTGTTCGCACACGTTTTTTGAGCGCTTGATACGCTTTAACCCTGCGGAAACATTTTTCTGCGATAGTATCTGCGATATAGACCAGTCGAAACCCGCCCGAAAGAAAGGGGAGCGACATGAACCAGCAGAACATCGATTACGTACTCCGCTCCGTAGAGCAGCGTGACATCCGCTTTGTGCGTTTGTGGTTTGTCGACATTCTCGGCCGCCTCAAGAACTTTGCCATTAGCCCCGAGGACCTCGAGGTAGCTTTTGAGGAGGGTATTGGCTTTGACGGCTCCGCCATCGAGGGCTTTGCCACGCCCGAGGAAGCCGACATGCTGGCGTTTCCCGATGCTTCGACCTTCCAGATCCTGCCGTGGCGCCCGAGCCACAACGGCGTCGCCCGCGTGTTCTGCGACGTGTGCACTCCCGATTGCAAGCCGTTTGCCGGCGACCCGCGCGATGCCCTGCGCCGCATGTTCCGCAAGGCCGAGAAGGCCGGCTATCTGCTCAACGTGGGCGCCGAGCTGGAGTATTACTATTTCCCCGACGAGCACACCCCCGAGCCGCTCGACAACGTGGGCTACTTCGATCTTTCGGTAAGCGATGCCGCCCGCGACCTGCGCCGCAACACGGTCCTCACGCTCGAGAAGATGTCCGTGCCCGTGGAGTACACCTTCCACGCCGCCGGCCGCTCGCAACACGGCATGAGCCTGCGCCACGCCGAGGCCTTGAGCATGTCCGACGCCATCACCACGGCCAAACTCATCATTAAGCAGCAGGCTTACGAGAGCGGTTGCCACGCCTCCTTTATGCCCAAGCCGTTGGCGGGTGAGGACGGCAGCGCCATGTTTTTGCATCAGTCGCTGTTCGACCACGACGGCAACAACGTCTTTTGGGGCGAGGACGACGAGAAGTACCACCTCTCCGATATCGCCAAGCACTACATGGCCGGCATCCTGGCGCACGCGCGCGAGATCAGCGCCATCACCAACCCCACGGTCAACTCGTACAAGCGCATCACCACGGGCGGCGACTCCGTGCCGCAGTACGCCACGTGGGGCCTGCGCAACCGCGCGAGCATGGTCCGCATCCCGGTCTACAAGCCCGGCAAGCAGCTGTCCACGCGCATCGAGCTTCGCAGTCCCGATCCCATGGCCAATCCGTACCTGGTCAACGCCGTCACGCTGGCGGCTGGTCTGGACGGCATCGAGCGCAAGCTGGAGCTCCCGCCCGAGGTAACGGCCGAGACGCTCAAGCTTACCGACCGTCAGATGGTCGAGGCCGGCTACACGCCGCTGCCGCGTTCGCTCAAAGAGGCGCTCGACGTGTTTGAGGACTCGCAGTTTATGAAGGATGCCCTCGGCGAGCACATCCATAGCTTCTTCCTCAAAAAGAAGCGCGACGAGTGGCATAAATTTGAGTCTACGATCACCGAGTGGGAGATCAAGCACTACCTGGCGAACTCCTAATCGCGCTGACTTGTTCCAGTACGATTGAGCTCATTTCCTTGGAGGCCGATATGTCCGAAAAGAGTGCCCTGTTCATGGCGCGCACGACGCGCTTCCACGAGTTTGCCCGCAGCTTGACGACCACCCTGGGTGTCGAGGTGAGCCTGGCCACCCCCGATTCGCCGACAGCGGCGCACGACTTTGACCTGCTGATCCTCGATTCCGATGGCATCCGCAGCGACCGCATCGATCAGATTGCCAAATGGCTCGACGACCGCGGCGGTGTCCCCATGTTGGTGATTGTCGACGACGAGGCGCTCGGCACCCTGCGCCTGCCGAATCACGCGCATGCCGACTTTGTATGCCCCACGGCGACGCCCAACGAGCTCAAGGCTCGCGCACAGCGCCTGATGGGCGAGGAGGAGACCGTCGCCGCCGACGATGTGCTCAACATCGACAACCTCGAGATCAACCTGGCCACCTACCAGGTGACGCTCGATGATGAACCCATCGATCTGACGCTGATGGAGTACTCGCTGTTGAGCTTTTTGGCGACGCACCCCAACCGCGCCTACAGCCGCGAGGTGCTGCTGCACCGCGTGTGGGGCTTTGAGTACTGCGGCGGCACGCGCACCGTCGACGTGCACATCCGACGCATCCGCTCCAAGGTGGGTCCGCAGATCGCGGCTCATATCACCACCGTCCGCGGCGTGGGTTATCTGTTTAAGGACTAGCTTTTCACCGCAAAGGGGACAGGCAACTTTGTGGTGGTTTTGCCGCATGCGTGGATTCCTCTCGAGTTTGCAGCAGAACTTAAGCCTTCCTAAAAGATTGCGTTCTCATACACGTTCGCCCGCATATTGGGGTACAACTCAACGTGAACAATGATGGCCCGCCACATGTTTGGCGGGCCTTTGGTTATTTGACGAAAGGATTGCAGCTATGAGCGAGAACGATTCCCAGCTCCCCCAGGATCCGGGCAATGCCGGCGATACTCAGCAGCAGCCGCGCGTACAGGTGGAGTCGACGCCTGCCGACGGCAACATTCCCTACGTGCAAGCCTACGACACGCAGACCGGCAAGCCGCTGGGCGGCCAGCAGGTTGTAAACAAGCACACGGTGGTCAAGACCAAGACCAAAAAACTGCCGATCTTTATTACGGCGCTTGCCGGCTGTGCCTGTGGCGCCCTGCTGGTCATCGCGCTCATTATGAGCGGCACGCTCGATATCGGCGGCGGCAGGAACGCCGTGACGGCGGGTGCTTCGGGTTCATCGGCGCAAAAGATCACCATCGACTCCGAGGATACCACGCTGGCCGAGGCCGTCTCTGCCAAGGCGTTGCCCTCCGTCGTTTCCATCACCGCCACTTCGAGCGGTAGCCAGAATGGCTCGCTTTCGCAGTCTGCCGACGAGTCGGACAGCTCGGGCAGCGTCGGCTCGGGCGTGGTGCTCGATACCGAGGGCCACATCCTCACCAACAACCACGTGGTCGATGGCTATGACCAGTACGTGGTTACCATGGACGACGGCACCACCTACGAGGCCGAGTTCGTGGGCAACGACGCCTCGAGCGACCTGGCCGTCATCAAGCTCAAGGACGCCGACGCCTCCAAGCTTACGCCGATCGAAATTGGCGACTCCTCCAAGCTCAACGTTGGCGAGTGGGTTATGGCGATCGGCTCGCCGTTCGGCAACGAGCAGTCTGTCTCCACGGGTATCGTGTCGGCGCTCTATCGTTCCACGGCCATGAGCTCTACCAGCGGTAACACCATCTATGCCAACATGATTCAGACCGATGCCGCCATCAACCCGGGCAACTCCGGCGGCGCGCTCGTCAACGACAATGGCGAGCTCGTGGGTATCAACTCGCTCATCGAGAGCTATTCGGGCTCCAGCTCGGGCGTGGGTTTTGCCATTCCGGTCAACTATGCCAAGAACATTGCCGACCAGATCATCGACGGCAAGACGCCGGTGCATCCGTACATGGGCGCCACGCTTTCGAGCGTCAACGCGCTCAACGCCCGCACCAACAAGCTGAGCACCGATAGCGGCGCGTATGTGGCGAGCGTCGTTGAGGATGGTCCTGCCGCCAAGGCTGGCATCCAAGAGGGCGATGTCATTACCAAGCTGGACGACGATGAGATTACGAGCGCCGATGGCCTGATCATTGCGCTGCGCAGCCACGAGGTGGGCGAGAAAGTCGAAATCACGCTCATGCGCGGCAAGGAAGAGAAGAAGGTCACCGTCGAGCTGGGCTCCGATGAAGAGTTGCAGAACCAGCAGCAGGACGACAGCGCGACCGACACCGGCAACGGCGGTATTACCGACGAGCAGCTGCGCCAGTACCTGGAGGAGCTGCTAGGCCAGCAGGGCCAGGGTCAAGGCTACGGTCAGGGCTACTAGCGAGCCGTATCGCGTATATCGAGGCCAGAGGGGGCTGTCCCATCAACGTGGGGCAGTCCCCTCTTTTCTTATTGATCCGTTGGGGACGGAGGAAAATGGATCACTTGGGGCTGACAAGAGGCCTGGTTCGGAATGGTCTGGACAGTTAGTTCAGATACGTATAAATCTGGGGCAGCTTGGGATGCGTTTTGAGCAATTTTTGATTGGGATGGGGCTCGAATGGGTGTTTGGAAGGGAGAGCGGGACGTTTACATGGTCTCGAGGAGCCCAAATTAGTTGAAACAGGGGTGTTCGTGCCTGATCCAGCTCTAGGATTTATACGTATCTGAACTAACTGTCCACCCCAGTCTGGCGGCTGCCGATTCGGTGCGGTTCGAAAGGGTTATTCGGCCCCATGGTGACCGGTGGTACTCTTGTATCCGTTTGAAATCGAGCGAAGGAGTGCCGCTATGGAGCAATCGAGCCTGTTTGGTGACGGCGTGGACATCGATACCGAAACGCTAGCGAGCACGGATACCGCTGCACCGGTCGATGCCCGTGCCCAGGTGGCAGCGCGCGCGGCCGAGCTGCGCCACGAGCTCGACTATCACGCCTATCGCTACTACATGCTCGACGCGCCCGAGATCACGGACGCCGCCTTTGACAAAATGCTCGTTGAGCTGCAGGAGATCGAGGCCACCTACCCCGATCTGGTAACGCCCGACAGCTATACCCAGCGCGTGGGCGGCTACGTGAGTGAGCAGTTTACGCCGGTCACGCACATGGCACGCATGTATTCTATGGACGATGCCATGGATTTGGACGAACTCGACGCGTGGCTCCAGCGCACTGAGGATGCGCTTGGTGCCGGTAGCGTCACTTATACCTGCGAGCTTAAGATCGACGGTCTGGGCGTGGCGCTTACCTACCAAAACGGCACCTTTGTGCGCGCCGCCACGCGCGGCGACGGCACCACGGGCGAGGACGTATCGCTCAACGTGCGCACTATCAAGGATGTGCCCATGCATCTGTCCGAGCCGGCGCTCGCCCACATGGCCGCCGATCGCGAGCGCACCATCGAAGTACGCGGCGAGGTCTATATGCCCAAGGGCAGCTTTGTTCGTCTGAACGACGAGGCCGATGCCGAGGGTCGCGACCCCTTCGCCAACCCGCGCAACGCCGCCGCCGGCAGCCTGCGCCAAAAGGATCCCAAGGTCACGGCACGCCGTGACCTGGCCACCTTTATCTATGCCATTGCCGATACCGATCCGTTGCACGTCCACAGCCAGCGCGAGTTTCTGGACTGGCTGCGTAGCGCCGGCTTTAGCGTCAACCCCAACGTGGCTCGTTGCGCCACGCCGGCCGATGTCCACGAGTTCTGTGCCCAGGCGCTCGAGCATCGCGGTGACCTGGACTACGACATCGACGGCGTGGTTGTAAAGGTCGATAGCTTCCAACAGCAGCTCGACTTGGGCTTTACCGCCCGCGCGCCGCGCTGGGCCATCGCCTTTAAGTTCCCGCCCGAGGAAAAGCAGACCGTCCTGCGCGAGATACGCATCCAGGTGGGTCGCACCGGTGTGCTCACGCCGGTCGCCGAGTTCGACCCGGTGACGGTCGCCGGCTCCACCATCGCGCGCGCCACGCTGCATAACATCGACGAGATTCGCCGCAAAAACGTGCGCGAGGGTGACACTATCATCGTGCACAAGGCAGGCGACGTGATCCCCGAGGTCGTGGGCCCGGTGCTCGATAAGCGCCCGGCCGACAGCGTTGACTGGCAGATGCCCGAGGTCTGCCCCGTGTGCGGCAGCCCTGTGGTCCACGAGGATGGCGAGGTCGCTTACCGCTGCGTCTCCATCGACTGCCCCGCGCAGCTCAAGGAGCGTCTGCTCCACTGGGTGAGCCGCGGCTGCATGGACGTCGACGGCCTAGGCGACGAGATCGTCGACAAGATGATCGCCGCCGGCCTGGTCCACGATGTCGCGGACTTCTACCAGCTCACGATCGATGACATCGCAGGCCTGGACACGGGCCGCGTGGTAAAAGGGGGGCATCGTAAGGGCGACCCCATGCTCGATAAGCATGGAAAGCCGATGCTCAACGAGGACGGTACTCCAAGGCTTTACAAAGCCGATCGAATCGTTAAAAATGCGGGCGAGCCCATACCGGTGGGTGTGAAGACGGCTGAAAAGATAGTCGATGAGCTCAATAAATCTCGGCAGTTGCCGCTCCCAAGGATTCTGTTTGCTTTGGGGATTCGCTTGGTGGGGAAGAGCGTCGCCGAGCTTATAGCCCGGCGTTACCTTTCAATTGATGCACTTGTTATAGCTGACGAGGAAGATATAGCCCAGATCGAAGGGGTTGGACCGGAAATCGCAAATAGCATAAAGGAGTTCTTCTCTGTTCCGGAAAATCTCGATGTGCTTCAGCGACTTCGTGAATGCGGTTTCTCTCTCGAGGAAGACCTTATGGGCGCAATGCAGGCAAAGTCTGAAAAAGCTGGTATTTCCGCCAATCTCGCTTCAGAGCAACCACTAACAGGATTGACTTTTGTTCTGACCGGTACACTCGAGAAACGTTCTCGTTCCGAGGCTGGGGATGTGTTGAAACTTCTGGGGGCTAAGGTGACGGGGTCGGTTTCGAAGAAAACCTCCTATGTAGTTGCGGGGGCGAATGCGGGCTCAAAGCTCACTAAGGCCCAAGCACTTGGTGTGCCCGTACTGGACGAAGACCAACTTGAGGAAATTATCGAAACGGGCGAAGTTCCTGTGGAGTAGGGAGACTGTCATGGCGGCAGACGTACTGTTTTTGGATGTTGAAACTCCAAATGGACACAATGATCGAATTAGCTCAATTGGACTAATTCGATGTGACTGCAATGGTGCCGTCCTTGCAGAGGATTCCTATTTGGTTGATCCTGAGGAGCCGTTTTCGGAAATAAACATGAGGCTAACGGGCATTTCCCACGCTGATGTTGCCGGTGCTCCTACATTTCCGGAAATATGGTCACGCTCATTGAAAAGCTTGTTTGACGGAGCCGCTCTGGTTGCTCACAACGCTTCATTTGATTTGGCGGTTCTGTGGAAGCTATTCGACGCCTATGAACTTGACAGGCCCGAGTGGAATTACGCCTGCACTAAAGAGCTTGCCAAGCAGTGGCATCCAGAATACCCAGACTATAAGCTTCCAACGGTTTGCCGATGCCTAGATCTTGAGATGGGGAACCATCATCGAGCCTTGGACGATGCGGATGCTTGCAGGCGTATTTTCCACTCGTTGGTTATGGAAGACGAGGGGCGTGTCCCCACGTTTGCACCGTATAGTCTTGGTGCTAGTTGCAAACGACGTTCAAATGAAGGGGCTTCCCGTGCTTCGGCACAGAGAGTGAAGTCGGAAAAGACTGCCGATTACTGCGACTTTCTAAGTTTGTGCGAAATGATAGTCGCCAATGGCCGAGTTGATGCCTTGGAGGCAATGTCAGTACTGCAGTATGTCGAAGAACATGATAAGTTGCAAGGCGACCCTTTGCTCGACAAAGTTTGCTCGCTTCTAACTGCCGCTTTGGCGGATGGTGATATAGATGAGCGCGAATCCAATCAATTGGTTGGTTTATTGCAGGGGGTAATCAATCCCTGCTCCGATGGCGTAGCGCATCGACAGGTTCAAATTGAAGGAAAGAAATTCTGCCTCTCTGGTACTTTCTATCATGGTTCAAAAGAGTGTATCAAGCAGTTTATTTTGCAGAATGGCGGCCAGGTACTGAGTGGCATGTCAAAGAAATGCGACTACGTGGTTGTGGGCGATGAAGGCAGCGATGCTTGGACTACAAAGAACTACGGGAGTAAGGTAAAGAAAGCCTTGGAACTCCAGTCCAAGGGCGATGACATTCAGATTGTCAGTGAAGATGCTTTAGGACTTTAGCGGGGTCGTTTTGGTGTAACATAATTGTGTACACAATTATGTTAGGAGTGTGCCATGCCCGTTTGCGTTCCAATTAAAGATATGCGGGACACCGCAAAGTTTTCTGAGCTCGTTGAAACTACTACGGGCCCAGTGACTGTTACAAAAAACGGCTATAGCAAATTTGTTGTACTTCGATCTGAAGACTATGACCTCATGGTTCAGGAACAGGCTAAGGCTCGCCTGATGGCTCGTATAGCTGTGGCCGAGCGGGAGCGTGCTGCCGGCACGGCGCGTGATGCCTTTGAGGCCCTCGATGACCTTGAGGCAAAATATGGCCTATAACGTCAAGATTCTGCCTACAGCTGAACAAGAGGTTGACGATATCGTTGATTATCTATTAGGGCATGGTATTTTTACCGCCCGGCATTTTCTTGATAAATACCGTAGTCAGCTCCAGCTTCTTCAAAGTGGTGTAGTTGACTACGGCTTATCGAAGTTACCCGAGCTTGCAGCGCTTGGCTACCATGCTTGCCTCGTCAATTCTTATGTAATGCTTTATTACTACGATAACGAGGACGTTGTGGTTGCCCATGTTTTTCACCAAAGCCAAGATTATGCCGCATTGGTGATATCTAGAAATCGATTCGAGTTGCTGGATAATGATTAGTAAGAACCGCCCGGAAGCACGATGCCTTCCGGGCGGTTCTTACTTTGCCGGGACAACCGGCACCGTGATCTGCGTCACGTAGGTCGCCGGGTCGTCGCTGATGATGTCGTCGATGGGGGCGATTTCGCGTTGCCCCGCTACGCTGCCAACTTGTCAAAAGCCCCACGCCGGTTGAGCACGGTAAACGCGACAACACAGATGACTGCCGACAAAATCGAGCCGCATGGCGAAGCGATGCCCATGGGAAACAGCGTGTCGGAATAGGCGTTCGACAGCAGCCACGCGCCCGGCACGCGAATGAGTGCCACGGCCAGCACGTTGTGCGCAAAGCCGATGTAACTCTTGCCGTATGCAGCGAAAAAGCCACTAAAGCAAATGTGGATGCCGGCAAAAATCGCGTCGAAAATGTAGCTGCGCATATAGCCGGTACCGGCCGCGACGACCGCGGAGTCCTTGGCAAAAAAGCCGATAAACGCCGGTGCCACCAGCCACATCAGCACCGTGATCAGGCAGCCGTACACCACCGAGATCGTCATGGCGTCCTTGAGCACCTGACGTGCGCGGTCGCCCTTGCCCGCGCCGGCGTTTTGCGCCGTGAGTGCGCTGACGGTAGCGCCCATGGAGCTCGGGACAATGAACAAAAAGCTGATCATCTTCTCGACCAGGCCCACGGCGGCGGCGTCGACGAGCCCTCGGTGGTTGGCGATGACGGTGATAAACATAAACGCCACCTGGATGCAGCCGTCCTGCACGGCCACGGGCACGCCGATCTTAAGAATGCTGCCGAGCACCTCGGGCTGGGGGCGCAGGTCGCTGCGCTTAACGTGGATGTTCGTGCGGCGACTCTTGAGCCACACGAGCGCGAGGGCAACGCTGGCCGTCTGGGCGGTTACCGTGCCGAGCGCTGCGCCCACGGGGCCGAGTCCCATGTGGCCGATAAACAGAAAGTCGAGCGCGATATTAATGATGCACGCCACGCCGATCACGTACATAGGCGAGCGCGAATCGCCCAGCCCGCGAAAGATGGCCGAGAGGATGTTGTACGCGGCGATAAAGGGAATGCCGATAAAGCAGATACGCAGGTAGGCGGCGGTTCCTTCGACTGCCTCGGCCGGCGTGCCAATGAGTGCCACGATCTGCGGGCACAGTGCAAGCAGGACAACAGCCAGCACCACCGAGACACCCATAAACAGCGTGATGGTGTTGCCGATGGCGGTCTCGGCGCGATCGAAGCGACGCGAGCCCACGGCGTGGCCGACGATGACCGTCGTTCCCATGGCCAGACCCACGAGCGTCACGGTAATGATATAGAGCGTCTGCGCGCCATTGCCCACGGCGGTGATGCCGGCAGCGCCGCTAAACTGCCCCATCATGTACAGGTCGGCCATGCCGTAGAGCATCTGCAAAAAGTACGAGAGCATATAGGGCAGGGCAAAGACCGCGATGGTCTTGAGGACATTGCCGCGTGTGAGGTCGTGTTCCATGAGCGGGGCTTTCTGGCTGGGTTCGTTTAGCTACCAGTGTAGTGAAAACCCTACAACGATTGTAGAGTCAAGGTTTGTGTTGGCGGCAGGGCGAAAAAAGTCACGCTCCGAGCACGATGCTTTGATCCCTCCGTGCCCCTCACCTCGCCTCAAACCATCACAACATTCGACGTTTTTTGCCAAAATCGGGAAAAGCATCGAATGTTGTGATGGTTTTTCTGCCACTCGATCGAGTGGAATCGCTTTCTTGCGCACGAAGGTGTGCGAACCCGTGAGCAGGGGAATAAGGTTGGTTATCCGACTCCATTGGAGGGCTCATGGATCTGCCGATCGTCCTGTCCCATAAGACTGCCTGGCTGTACCACAACGTGGCGCGCCCGTCCGAGCCGCTCTCGCGAGCAAGCAGTCTATACGATGAGGACTCGCTTGCCAACGAGGGGGAGCCGACCGCGAGCCTGCCCAAATTGGGACTCGATGCCAAGGGACTGAGGGCTTCAACGGCAGTTGGGATCGTTACCGACTATCTGGTTTCGCTTGGTATTCCGCGAGAAGAGCTCGATCATATCGACACGCTCGTCAACTTTGATTTTGAGCGCTCGACGCCGGCTGGATTTAGGTGCCACGTGTTTGGGGCGCCGATACCTCCAGGCCATCTTATCGAGGTGGCGGAGGGCCTTCTGGTGGTTGATGAGGCCATGTGCTTTGTCCAGGCGGGCTCGTGGATGAGCGAGTCCGAGCAGCTGGAATATGGCTACGAAATCTGTGCCCGATACCATTTGAATCATCTGTCGACAGGCGATTATATCGAGATGGGGCAGAGGTATACCGTTGCCGACTTGATTGCTTATTGCAATGAGAACCGATCTCGTCAGGGGGCTATACGCGCGGCCGCTGTGCTCAAGCGCGTGCACGATGGCGCGCGGTCGCCCATGGAGACGGCCACCGCAATCATGGTCGTAGCAAAACGTTCCCAGGGCGGGCTGGGATACGCCAAGATCGAGCTCAACCATCGGGTCGATGTTCCCAACGAGTTCAAGTATCTCGCAAAGGCCGGGTATTTCGAGATTGACGTATATGCGCCTGCAAGCGGTACAGGGATTGAATACAACGGCTCGGACCATCTTGATAAACAGCGCAGTGCGTCGGATGCGGAGCGTATGACCGTGCTGAGTGCGCTGGGCTTTAGGATGATCGTCCTCACCGGGACTCAGTTTGCCCACCAGCTGCAATTGCACCGGGCGATGAATGCCATCGCACTCGCTATGGGCCTTAAGTGCGACCGAAGCGAGGTGTTTCAGAAACGTCAAAACGACCTGCGAGAATTCGTGATTCGGCACTGGGACGGCGGCCTTTAGGGGTGCTTTGGTCCTTCTACGGGGCGCTGCGGCAGGCAAGCCATCACAACATTCGACGTTTTTTGCCAAAATCGGGAAAAGCATCGAATGTTGTGATGGTCTGTGCTGAGGATGGGCTTGGAAAGTCCGTTTTGGCTCGAAGCGCCCTGTCCTGTCGTACGGGTGTCGGCATGATTCTCTCGTGGGGTATTATGTTTTCCGAAGAATAAAACGCCGCGCGAGGGGAGGGCTGCGTGAGCGACCGCGTACAACATGACGGTTTTGGCCGCGACATCAACTACCTGCGCATTGCCGTTACCGACAAGTGCAATTTCCGCTGCATTTACTGCATGCCGGCCGATGGCGTGGCGCCCCGTGCGCACGACGAGCTGCTCAGCGCCGAGGAAATCGCCCGCTTTGTGCGCTTGGTGGCGGGGGAGGGCATTCGCCGCGTGCGCCTGACGGGCGGCGAGCCGCTGGTCAGTCGCCGTATCATCCCGCTCATTCACGACATCCGCGCGATTCCGCAGATCGAGGACATCTCGCTCACCACCAATGGCGCCCTACTGCCCAAGCTGGCGCCGCAGCTCAAAGATGCCGGGCTTAATCGCGTCAACATCTCGCTCGACACGCTCGACCCTACGCTCTTTGGAAAGATCACGCGCCTGGGCCGACTCGAGCAGACCATGGCTGGCATCGACGCAGCGCTGGCTTGGGGCTTTGAGCCCGTTAAGGTCAACTGCGTTGTTGTGCGCCGGCTCAACCAGGATGTGGCGGCCCTTGCGCGGCTCACACTCGACCGCCCCATCCACCTGCGCTTTATCGAATACATGCCCATCGGCGACGAACACACGAGCTCGCATTGCGCTGTGGATCCGCATGCGCCCACGCTCAATCCCGAGCTGTGGGACGCGAGCGATACCGTGCCGAGCGACGAGCTGCGGGCGCGCATCAATGCCGGGGCCGCCGCGACGGGGCTGGGCGAGCTCGAACCGCTCGACATCAACGACGCTCCTGCCGGCGCGGGCCCTGCGCGCTACTGGCACTTTCCGGGCGCGGCGGGAACGGTCGGCTTCATCAGCGCCATGTCCAACCATTTTTGCGCGAACTGCAACCGTCTGCGCCTGACGGCCGATGGCAACGTGCGTCCGTGCCTGTTCAGCGATGCCGAGTATTCGGTGCGTGAGGCGCTGCGCCGTGGTGATGATATGCAGGTACTTTCGATTTGGCGCGATGCCGTGGCCCACAAACCGCAGGAACACGCGATAATTGAGGGCACGCAACGATTTATGTCCCAAATCGGAGGATGATCATATGGCCAAGAGCAGGTACGCCGATGCCACCAAGGCCGCTCGCAGGGCCGCGATGTCTGCCCATAAAGCCACGGCTGCGGCCGGCGATGTCGCCACGGTCGTGCAGCCGACTGCCAGCGCTGCCGCCGAGCCCGCCCGTGACGCGCGCCGCGACGAGCTGACGCACGTGGACGCCAAGGGCGAGGTGCGCATGGTCGACGTGTCCGACAAGGCCGAGACCCATCGCATTGCCATCGCCGAGGGCACCATCCTCATGCACCCCGAGACGCAAGCCATGGTGCTGCAGGACCGCGCCAAAAAGGGCGACGTGCTTGCCTGCGCGCGCGTGGCGGGCATTATGGCCATCAAGCGCACGAGCGACATCATCCCCATGTGCCATCCGCTGCTCATTACCAAGAGCAAGTGCGATATTGCGCCCATCGCTCCGGCGGGGACGCCGGCCGAGGACATGCCCGAGGGCTGGGTGCCGGCGCGCGCGGACGGGCAGGTCGGCTTTCACGTGCTGGTCACGGCGGGCGTGACGGGCAAGACGGGTATCGAGATGGAGGCGTTGACCGGCGCGAGTGCCGCATGTCTGACCATCTACGACATGTGCAAGGCGGTAGATCGCGGCATGGAGATCGTCGACGTGCGCCTGTTGCACAAGGAGGGCGGCCGCTCGGGCGTGTGGGATCGTGCCGAGCGTCAGGTTGCTGCTGCTAAGGCCGTGGCCGCTGACGGTGCCGCGCCCGCGAGCGCACCCGTCGCCGTCGCGCCCGCAGCTCCGGCCCCGGCTGTCCCCGCGATCGCGTTTATCGGCTACCAGAACTCGGGCAAGACCACACTCGTCGAGAAGGTTATCGCCGAGCTCACCCGCCGCGGCCTGCGCGTGGGTTCGCTCAAGCATCATGGGCATCACGGCTTTGATATCGATGTACCCGCTAAGGACACCTGGCGCCATCATCAGGCCGGATCCAAGCACGTGGGACTCATCTGCGCCACGCGCTGGGCGGAGTACGCCGACACGCGCGAGGAGGACGAGATGCCCGCACGCGAGCTGCTGTCGCGTTACAACGATGTCGACGTGGTGATCATCGAGGGCTACAAGACCGAGGGCTTCGACAACATCGTGGTCGCGCGCTCTGGTGTCGACCGTCTGCGCGGCAAGAGCTCGCTCGACCTGGTCGACGGTCACACGCTGGCCCTTGCCTGCAACGAAGCCCTGGCGCGTCAGGCCTTCGATGCTGGCTTTGCGACCCGAGCCATCAACATCAACGACGCCCGAGCCATCTGTGATCTCATCCAAGATCATCTAGCCTAAAACCTGCCAAAAAGGGACAGGTTTAATTTGGCAGGTTTTATCTGGGCAAACGTCATTTCCGCCACAAAGGGGCCAGACACCTTTGTGGTGGTTTTTGCTTTGGTAGATGCGTGGGACATGCCTTAAAATCTACCAAGTAGTTCATGACGGGCGAAAAACGGAGAGAAGGGGCTTGATGCGTCCTTAATGTTTCATGCGGATAGATTGATTTGACAGACGGTGGCGAATGCCCGCCGCCCGTATTCGTATGAAACAAGGAGTCTCCATGCTCGCCTTTCTTTTCTCAAAGCCTCGATCATCGCTGTCCGTGCAGGCCAAGCGCCTGGTGGCGATGCGCTTTCTCATCTACACCGGTTTTCAGACCAGCTACTTTATCGGCGTCATCGGAACGCTCACCTATGCAGACGACGCTTCGGTTGTGGCGACATCGCTGGCCGTCCTGTTTATGAACGTATTCGTGATCTTGGGATCCTTTGCGGGTGGCGCGGCGCTTGACGCCTGGGGCCCGCGCCGTCATTTCTTGCTGAGCATCGTGGGCACGTTGGCAACCGGCGCGGCGATCCTCGTTTTTGGCAGCGCGACCGGCATCGTCCTGCTCGGCGCGGTGCTCCTGGGCTTTGTGATGGGATTCGCCCAGCCCATCGCCACATCCTATCCAGCCTACCTCACTGACGATCCTGTCGAGCTCAAAGACATCAACTCCGCCATCGCCATGTTCTCCAACGTGAGCATTATCGTCGGCCCCACACTGGGCGGCTTTGTCGCAGCTGCTGCGTCGTCGCGTGCGGTGTTCGTGCTCATGATGATCTTTACCGTACTGGCGCTCGTCGCCGGTTGGGGCTTTAGACCGCAGACCAGCCATGTCGCCGGAGATGCGGATGCCGATTCGGCAGAGGAAGGGGGGCGTGCGGGACAAAGCTCCAACCCCAGCACATCCGCCCGCGTCACCTTCGCGACCAGTATCAAGACGGTCTTTACCAATAGCATCCTCGCCCTGCTGTTCTGCATTATTTTTCTTTCAAACTTTGGCTACGGCGCCTTCGATCCACTGGAGTCGTTCTTCTACCGCGATGTCCTACATGTCGGTGTCGAATGGATGGGCTGGCTCTCGTCGGCCAGCGGTTTGGGCGCGGTGCTGGGCGCCGTCCTCGCGCTCCGCTTGCCGCCGCACCTGGTCAACCTTAAAACCCTGCTCGTGGCGCTCATGTCCGTGGGCCTGGGAAGTTTGCTCTATGTGGGGACACCGTACGTGGGTGTAGCCCTCGTCGGCCAGATTGCCCTGGGCGTGGCCTGGGGCGTCGTCAACCCGCTCCACAACACGATCGTGCAAACGACGGCCCCGCTCGGACAGCTCGGCCGCGTCAACTCGGTCATGGGCTTTGGCAATATGTTCGCCGGCGTGGCGCCGCTGGCGATTGCCCCGTGGCTGGCGGCGACATTTGGCGTACAGCAGACGCTCATCGGGGCGGGCATGGTCGTGACGGCGGTTCCCGCGGCGCTGCTGCTGTTTGGCCGCCGGCACTTTGATCGTGCCGCAAGGCAGTAAAAACCATCACAACATTCAGCGAAAATCGCGATTTTGCCGAAAAACGTCGAATGTTGTGATGGTTTGCGCCCCGGGTCCGGCCACCCTTCGAGTTCGGCCACCACAAAGGGGGACAGGCACCTTTGTGGCGATCGGGCCCCAACGGCCTGTGCCTTGGTATACCATGTACGCCGTTCACGAATACACCCCACACCGCCGCACAACCCAGAAAGGCCCCCATGGACACCACCTTCAGCCACATCAAAGCCGTGTTCTGCGATATCGACGGCACGCTGCTCACGAGCCAGCACACGGTGTCCCCGCGCACCGTGGCGGCGATCCGCGCCCTGCGCGAGCGCGGCGTGCTCTTTGGCCTGTGCACCGGGCGCGACGCCCATGCGACCGAGGCCATGTACGAGCTCTGGGGCATCGAAGGCCTGGTGGACGTGCTCGTGGGCTGCGGTGGCGCCGAGGTCATCGACCGCGCGCACGACATCAACGAGCTGAGCTATCCGCTGCCGGGCGAGACCATCGCGCGCATCTGCAAGCACATGGCGGACCTTCCGGCAACGCCCGTCTGCCCCCGAGACGGCGTGTTCTACGTGCCCGAGAGCAACGCGTGCGTCGAGCACCTGTCGCGCGTCGACGGCGTGCCCTACCAGGTGGTCGATTTTGCCGAGTTCTTGCGCGAGCCGCAGCCCAAGGTGATGTTTACCATGGCGCCCGAGGTAATGCCGCGGGTGATTGAGCGAGCATCGACGTTTGCCGATGACACTGTTAAGGCGGCGGCTCTGCAAACCACGCAGCGGCTCTACGAGTTTATGGATCCGCGCGTGTCCAAGACGCGCGGCCTTGTGCGCGTGGCGGAGCTCAACGACATGGAGCTCCAAGACATCTGCGTGTTTGGCGATGCGGACAACGACACCTGCATGGTGGCTGACGCCGGCGTGGGCGTGGCCATGGCAAATGGCAGCGATGCCACCCGTGCCGCCGCCGACTTTGTAACCGCCAGCAACGACAAAGACGGCATAGCGATCTTTATCGAGGAACATCTGCTGTAGCGCAGGGGGAGAACCACCACAAAAGGGGCAGGTACCTTTGCGGTGGCCTCAGGCGATTTGGGCGAATTGATACCGAAAATCTGCGCGAAAATACAAATAACGTTGTCTGAACATCACGCCTCTAACCACCGATGGGTTAAAGATATTCCCATCAATTTGGTAGTCTATTCCTCCCGGTTAATGATCTACCGTTCACAGGACGCATGCTCTTGAGCAAAATGTTGTGCAAATAAATAAAATGCTATTAAAAAATGATAACTAGCTTAATTACCAGTAGAAATAGATATTTCATAGCGAATAAACGAAGGTAAATCCGAGCAAATGTCAAGCGAATTGAGAATTCGCTATAAAACTATCGGTATTTTTGCTTAGATGTTCAAACAATTGCTACAATATGGATTACTAAGCGTGCGCAATTACAGATTGCGCAGATACGTTTGATAGTGAAAGAGCAAGATCGCGGTCTCTTGGGGAGGAGACATCGATGAAAGCGAATTCAGACAAATCTAAGCAGAGTAAAAAAGCGACGCGCCGTGTACTGGCAGGCGTTTTGTGCGGAGCCTCCGTTTTGAGCCTGGTACTGTCGCTCGTTATGCCCCCGATCTCGCAGGCCATCGCCAACGATGCCCAGACAGTTTCTACCGCGGAAACTGTAATGGGGGGGGCTCCTCAAGTGAGTCTACTGATGTAGACGACACTACCAACGGGGATACCGAAAACCAGAATAGCGACGACGCCGAGGGCGACGAGACTGGCGACGGTGCTGCCGAGATGGCCCCGTTGTCTGATGACGCGGAAACTGAGGGTGCTGCGCAGCCCGCGGATGATAGTAATAGCGATGAGAATGCGATTGCGCTCGCAAGCGTGAATGCTAACAAAATAGAAGGCGATGTTACTGATAAGTTCAACAACGGCGGAAACTATTGTCTGACGGGCGACGCTTGGTCGTCCAAACCGATCAATATTAGCCAAAACACCACCATCGACCTTGCATGCTACAAGCTTTATTACAGCAGTGGTAACGACAACACCGGCAGGACTGGTTGTACATTTATTACAATTTCATCTGGCGCTACGCTAACTGTCGAAGGTGCGGCGAAAGACTCACCGGTTGAAGATCCCAGTAGCGAGCCTGGTCAGGCGGCGAAGGTAAATTGGAACGATAGTGCTCCGCAATCACTCACATACTACGTAACTGAAAGTACGAGTACGCCTAACGGTCTTGGTACTAGCGAAAAGACCTACCAGCACACTGTTACCAATTTCGGCGCTATCGTTGCGTGCAAAGAGGGCTATGTAAATCAAGTCATTTCTGTTGGGGAAGGCTGTACGCTTAACCTCAGCGGAGGCATGATCACAACGCCTCGTACCCTGGGCAACGACGGTCACGTTATTTTCTCTCAAGGCACTGTCAATATTTCTGGCGGCTATGTCACCAACGGTAACGGCGGCGGCTGGGGTGGTGGCCTGTGCGTGACGGGCACAAATGCCAAGTTCAACATGACCGGCGGCGTAATCGCGGCAAACAAGGCAGCATCTGGCGGCGGCATCTATGCTGACCAGGGCGCCACGCTGAATCTATCCGGTGGTGTCATCTCGGGTAACGCTACGTATGAGGATCTCTATAACGACATCGACAATCCCAATAATGGCTATGGCGGCGGTGTCTTTACCAAAAATGCTGACGTTACAATCAAAGGAACGGCAAACATTACCAACAATCGCGTCGACTCCTATATCACTACGAAATACAACAACGGTCTGCTCGGCGGGGGCGGTATTGCTTCTGTCAATGGCGGCAAACTGACCATGGCGGGCGGCTCCGTTACTGCCAATTACTCCCATGAGGCCGGCGGCGGTATCTACGCTGGTTTTCACAATCAACCGATCACCACGTTCTCCATGACTGGCGGCTTTATAGCGGGCAATATGTCCGACAATGCCGAGGGCGGTGGTCTCCGTATTTCTAGCGGTACTACCGGCGTTATTGAGGCAGCAAGTGCGTCCAGCAAGGTTTACATCACCAACAACAAGACCATGACGGGCAAGAGCCGCGGCGGCGACTGGGGCGGCGGTGGCATCTTTATCCAGCAGGGCGGTAAGCTCAATATCGTAAAGACGCTGATCACCAACAATGTGGCCGGCGGCTGGGGTGGCGGCGTTGGTGCTTGCCCTACGGGCGAGACGATTGTCTCTCACTCAAATGGTGCTGCAATCTACAACAATGCGGATCACGGTGAGCACTTCTCTGCCGGTGGTCATGATAAGAATTTGGACAAAAATACTAATTACATTACCCCAACCTTCAAAGAAGAGGGTCATAAGGATTTCTTCTTGGTACGCCAGGACGACAGTCAAAATACGGTTGCGGTCGTTCTTGGCAAGATGCTCGGCGGTGGCTCGGCTGGCTGGAAGGGCACTTGCGATCGTGAGAAGATAACCATCGATGCCAATGGCGGCGCCGAGGCTAAGTATATGTTCGGTCTTGAGGCTCATCCGACCAATGATGCCAAGACCGCTGCCCAAAACGCTGCGACCACTGTCATCAGTGGCAACTACTCATACACCCACGGCGGCGGCATCATGACCAACGGCGATCTTGTCGTTGGCAAGGTCGAGGCTTTGAACGCGTATCCTGCAATCAAAGTCAAGGCAAATAAAGTCCTTATGAAGGACGGTGCTAAGCGGAGTCTCAAAGAACATCCCTATCAGTTTAAGCTGTTGGGCGCACCTGCCAATTCAAAGAAGGCACCATGCTGGAATGAGAACGGCACGCTTAACGAAAACGGATGCGAGGCTATGCCCGCGGTTACCGTCGATGAAAACGGAGACATTCTCATTGATACGGGCGCGAACTACCAGTCGGGCAATTACGACCTCTACCTTGTTGAAGTTCCCCCTGACCCTGATAAAGTTCCTGTCAACGAAAAAGGAACAAAGTTTGATAAGTCTATTTACAAAATACATGTAGAGGTTAGCGATCAGCCAGTTGAAACAACGAATTTCTTGGGAATTGAGATTAAACGTTTTTCGGTCAATACAAGCGCTTCCATAGTCACCGTCAAAAGGAAAAACGAAAAGTCTTTCACTGATCCCGGTGCAGGCTTCTATAGCTGGAGTGAAGATCCGAAAGATAAAACCATCTCGACCGTAAGAATCGGCAATGAATCCAACCATGCGTTTAAGAACGAACTTGCGCCCTACCAGGCTTCAGGCACTTGGACACCTCAGGTGACCAAGAAGGTCGATGGCGGCGAGATGAAGAAGTTCAAGTTCGAGCTGTACACCAAGGATGCCAGTGGCAATGAGAAGGTGCTCAATACCCAATGCACTAGTAAGGGGACGGGCAATGAGGCAACGGTGACGTTTGCTGAGCAGACAATTGGCCCACTTGGCGTCAAAGATCTCACTGAAGGCAAAGCAACAGTCACCTACTATATCCGTGAATGTGCCGCCAAAGAGAACGAAGGCACCGAGCACGAAGGCTACAAGAACGACACCAAGAGGTTCAAGGTCGTGGTAACGGCAACGGACAACGGTGGCGGCACGCTGAAATGCACGCCGGTCTACTACGAGGTCGACGCCAACGATAATGTGAGCGCGAATTCAACCCCTAACCCCACCTTCACCAACACCTACTCCACCTCTTTGCCCCTTTCTGGTATGTCGGGCGTCACTCTGACGTACCTTGCCGGCGCGGCGGTGCTTTGCGCTGCTGCAGCCTGGATGCACGTTCGTCGCAAGGCGAATGCGAAGGGAGGCGAGCGTCGTGAATAAGAAAGTTTGCTCCTTCCCGATCTTGTTTGCGCTGCTTGCCCTCCTGATCGGCACCTGCGCGGTTGTGTTCCCCGCTTCCGCGCAGGCCGCGCCGACCTCGACCGGTTCCATCACGGTGAGCGGCACCGTGGCGAGCAGCTACGATGCCTACCAGATCTTTAGCGCCAACGTCGTCGACGGCGACAGCGACGCTAAGATCGCCACCGACCTCGCCTGGGTAAGCGACGCCGTGCGCGACGCCGCGCTGCCTGTGCTGCACAGCGCCGGCATGCCCAATTCCCAGACCACCGCGCAGGAAGCTGCCGAGTGGCTCAACACCGATTCCCACCTTACGAGCGCGCTGAGCGCACAGCTCGCTCGTTCCCTCCAGAGCTCTGGCGCCGTGTTCGTGGCCCTTAACGCGGGTACGGCGGCCGAGCTGCACTGCGGCTACTGGCTCATCGTCGCCGACGACGACGCCATCGCCCAAGGCGAGGTCGGCACCGCGCCGATCATGGCCCTGGTGGGCGGCAGCGCCGTCACCGTCAAGCCCAAGGCGGCGACGCCCAAGGTGTCCAAGCACGTGCTGGAGGACGGCACCGCCGCCTGGCAGAAGGCCGCCGACGCCACGGTCGCCGACGACCTGTACTGGCGCCTCTCGGCCACGGTCCCGGCGGGGCTCACGGCCTACGACACCTACGCGGTGCGGTTCGTCGACACCATGAGCGCGGGGCTCGACCCCTCCAAGGTGGCCGCGAGCATGCGCGTGTACGTGGCGGCGGGTGCGGACGGTGGCTTCGACGCCGTCTCGGCCGGCAGGGACGGCCGCGCCGGCACCGAGCCCGCGAAGGGCTGGACCGACATCACGGCCCAGTGCGCCACCAAGGTAGCGGCCGACGGCAAGACCTTCACCGTGCGCACCGGCGACCTCATCGCCGCGCTCGGCGGGACCGAAGCCTTTACCGCGGGCGCCCGCGTGGTCGCTGTGTACAACGCGCCGCTCGCCAGCGGCTGCAACCACGGCATCGCCAAGGGCAACCCCAACGAGGTCTACCTGCGCTACCCGCGCTCTCCCTTGTCCGACCAGTCCGGCGACGCCGGCTTCACCCGCACGCCGAGCGATGACGCGACGGCCTACACCTGGGATCTCGCGCTTACCAAGCGCGGCAGCGACGGCGACAAGCCGCTTGCCGGGGCGGTCCTGAGCATCGCCGACGATCGCGGTCGCACACTGGCGGCCGACGGTACGTGGGATGCGGAGGGCAAGGCCACCGTCACCACGGGCGAGGACGGCCGCGTGACCGTCTCGGGCGTGGACTCGGGCAAGCTGGAGGTCCGCGAGCTCAAGGCGCCCAAGGGCTACAACGCCTTCGAGGGCACGCGCTCCGTGACGGTCAAGGCCGAGGGCCTGGACGTCGACCAGGTGGCCGCCGCCAAGCCCAAGCTCACCATCACGGCCGAGTCGCCCCTGCGCGCCGACAGCGCGGACGGGTCGACGGGCAGCCTGGAGGCGTCGCTCATTAACACGCCCACCGGCACACCCCCTAGCATTACCACCGGAGGCTTTATGCCCTCGACTGGCGATATGGCAATGTACGCCGCGGCCGCCGCAGCGGTCACCGGAGCCGCGCTCATCGTGGTCGCGCTCCTGGTCAAGCGGGGAGGTGGCAGCCATAAAGAGTAGCTGGCAGCCCCGCAGAGAGCGGGGCGAGACGTAGCGAAGCAGATGCTAAGACACAGACAGACAGATTTAGATCAAATGGAATTCAAGCAGAAAGCAGAGGAAAAGAAGATGAGCATGAGCAAGAACATCGCCCGCCTGGCAGTAACCGCCGGCCTCACAGCAGCGCTGAGCTTCGGCGGAGTTATGGCGCCCGTCACGATGGCGTTTGCTGAGGATGTGGCGGCTCCGAATAACAGCATCACCATCAATAAGGTTGCCGAGGATAACCAAGGCAATACGTTCAAGGCCTATCAGATCTTCAAGGCAAAAGTCGTTGACGAGAAAGACAATGGCAAGGTTGCTTCTGATATTGAATGGGCAAATGATGCTATCGGCTCCAAGGTGATTGTCGCCATTAAGGGATCTGCTGAGTATCAGGAACTCGTGAAGAAAGACCCCACCCAGAAGCTCGATAAGAATGCTTCAGCTTCTGTTGTGGCTGAGTGGCTTTCTCAAAATGTGAATGGCACTGCCAGCACTGCATCCAGCAGCGACGGTACGCGTGTTGCCCCCGGCGATGTGCTTTATGAAATTGCGGCTGCGGTTTCAGGCATGAAGCAAGGTGTTAAGGCGGAGACCGCTGCGGGAGATCCCCTTAACGCAGGTACTCCGTGGACGCGCCCGAACACTAATGAAGCTGGCCTTTACGGTGATGGCTATTATCTCTTCGTGTCTGATGGTCTTACGAATCAGGCCAAGCCGAACACTGGCACCTCTCCGATCTTCGCGATTGTTGGCGGTGATCCCGTGGTCGTTACCGAGAAGACCAGTATCCCCAGGGTCGACAAAAAGATTCTCGACGACACTGCAGGTAAGGATGCTGCCGATGCTGAAGAGAGCTACTGGAAGAACAGCGGCGATGCTTGGATCGGACAGGAAATTGACTACAGGCTGACCGGTAGCGTTGCAGATAATATTGCCTCGTACGGTACGTATTACTATGAATTCCAAGATACGCTGAGCAAGGGCCTCATCGTTATCAAGGGCGAGAACAACGCCCCCGAGGGCCTCCACGTCTACATCGTCGACGGCAAAACCAAGGCCAAGACCGAGGTCAAGTCCGGGTTCAGCGCGAACGTCGCTGCGGCGCAGGATACCGTCAAGAACAGCGAGCTCCTTACAGTCAAGTTCGATGACCTCAAGGCCGTCAAGGGCGAGAACGGCGCTGCAATCACTGTCGACAAAGACTCCACGGTCGTCGTGACCTACAAAGCTCAGCTCACCAGCGATGCCGAATACACGACCACCGGTAACACCAATGAGGTCAAGCTTGTCTATTCCAACAATCCCGTGACTAATGATAAGGGCACTTCTAAGTCGGACAAGGTCACTGACTACGTCTTTGGTCTCGATGTAACTAAGACTGACCCGAACAACGCTAACGCCAAACTCGTTGCGGGGTTTAAGGTCAAAATGATCACGGAAGGGTCCAATAAAAAAGTTGAAAAATGGTTGAAGCAAGACGGCAGCTTCAGCGACAACGTAAACGACGCCTATACGTTTGAAACCGAGGGGGCGGGCAACAAGGTCTCTATTCCCGGGCTTGTTGCGGGCACATACCTGATTTCCGAGAGCAAGACGCCTGCGGGCTACAACACCATCGCCGACTTCGAAATCACGGTGACGCCTGAATTCAATACAGACGGCACGCTTAAAAAGCTCAGCGTGACTCCTGGTTCCGATATGGTCACTGCCACGATTGAAGATAACGCGCCCACGACCATGATTCCCCTCACCATCAAGAACAAGAAGGGTTCTGGCCTCCCGCTGACCGGCCTCAACGGCGTGACCTTCACTTGGATCGCTGGTGGCGCGGTGCTGTGCATTGGCGTGGCGCACCTCATCCGCAGCCGTAAGCAGGCTGAGGAGTCCGAGCAGGAGTAACACTCACTCGCCCATCCCTTTGGCAGGTGGGATGTGATGGTCATGAGACTTGCGGACACTTTTCTCGTCCATCGACGTTCTTGCTTTGCCACTCTCTTTTCGGGGCAGACTCCGCGCTGGAGTTTGCCCCGTTCTTTTTGGACAACACAGGCAGCCTTTACCGTCCGGTGCGGACTCATCCGTCATCGCGTTTCTTGACTCGTATGAGGTTCGGTTTAAGGTCCGTAGGCGCTCGCGCGGTGCGGACGGTAGAAGGCATTTGCGCCGCAACAAGCGCAAATAAGAATGCCCGGGGTTAGAGGCCCGGGCATTTAACAAAACCAGAAAACTAGGCCGCCCGCGCTTTCGATCACTTACGCGGGATGCGTCGTTTCCTGTAGCTATTGTATCCCGAATCACTCTGTCGATTCGCGACTTTTCGAAAACTCAAATACGGGCCTATGCCTGATAGAAATCTTGTTATTTCCGAAAATTATGTATAATTCCAATATAAACTGGAACTAAGCGAAAAAGATGGAAATGAACGAAGCGCTTACCTACTTACAAGAAGCACTAGGCCTCTCCGCCAAGGCTAAAACTTGGCCTGGATCCGCACGCTTGCCGCTGCATCTGCGGTCGATTGAGATCCGCGCCGTTGACGCAAACGGTTTTTCTTTTTTGCTTGCAAGTTTGCCTACTGGCGTTGGGCTTCCCGAGGCTAAGAGAGTCTATAGCCAGCTAGCCTTGCGTGCGGAGGCTCCTGTCGTCGTTTCGTTTCCTGATGCCGATGCGCGCCAGCGCAAGGCATTGGTCGCACAAGGAATCCCCTTTGTTTGCCCTGGTAGACAGGCCTTTCTTCCATTTATGGGCGCGGCCTGCACGGAGAGGGGCGGCACTAGATTTCATAATCGCGCGACCAAGATGTCATCCAACGCGCAGGCTGCCGCAATCTGGGGAGCAGGGCAGGAGTCATATCATTCCGATGACCTTTGTCGTGCGCTTGGGATTTCGGCAAGCCGCGCGAGTGAGGCCGTAACCGAGCTTGTAGACAGGGGGCTCGCAAGGCGCGAGCGGCGCGAACGGCGTGTCATTGTGTTCCCCGTGGCCGTTGATCTTCTGCTCAGTGAGCACATGGCGGAGCTCTCTTCGCCTGTCTCGAAGGTCTTTTTTGCTAGGAAGACGCCGCGGGTTGACGGTCTTGCTGACGCTGGGGAGACGGCGCTCGCTGTGCGTTCGATGCTCGCTGCGCCGGGCATGGAGCAAAAGGCCGTCTTAAGAAGTACATGGCGTGAACTGAGCGACCTTGAAGTCGCAGACGGGGAGCTGCCGGATAACGAAACGGCGATGATCCAAGTGTGGCGCTATGCGCCCGTGTTTGCCGACTCCTCCCGCGTCGATGACATTTCGCTTGCGCTATCTTTGGCGGCGATCGACGATGAGCGAATTCAGCTCGAAGTCGATCGCATGTTTGGAAAGGAATATCCATGGCGAGAAGCGCTGTAGAAGGTCTCCAAGAATTTCAGCAGCATATGCAAGAAGCTGCAGGATCGTATGCCCTTATCGGCGGCACGGCATGCGACATTTTGCTCGCGGAGGCGGGGCTTTCATTCAGGGCGACTCACGATTTTGATGTGGTAATTGTCGCCGATGACCGGTTGCCTCAGACGGCAGAAGCCATATGGACTTTGGTGCGTGATGGCGGCTACCGCTGCGGCTGGGGCGAAGGTAAAGGCTCATGTTTTTATCGGTTTACAGAGCCAAAGAGGCCGGGTTACCCCCATATGATCGAGCTCTTCGCGAAGTGCCCCGACTTTCTAAAGGGTCGTGAGGGGATTGATGTGGCGCCAATTCACGTTGATGAAAACATAAGCAGTCTTTCGGCAATTTTGTTGGACGATGCTTACTACAGCTTGTTCCTTCAGGGAATTCGGACCGTAGGCGGCGTTTCGGTCTTGGGCACGGAATACATTGTCCCGTTCAAAGCGAAGGCGTATCTCGACCTAAAAGCTAGAAGGGAAGCGGGGGAGAACGTTGATTCGAGGAAGGTAAAAAAGCATAAACGCGATGCGCTGAGGCTTGCTCAGCTGCTTGGCGAGTCGGAAGGCGTCGACCTGCGCGGAGAACTGAAGGACGATATGCTTGCGTTTGTTAAAGATTGCGAGGTGGGCGACGTCAATCTGAAACAGATTGGGGTTGCGGGCGCAACGATGGTGCAGTTGCTCGAGACGATGAAAGCAACATATGGCTTGATTGGTTGAGTGGGGTTACGTGGCCCGGACGGTGCAATCTGGCTGCGTTATCCGGCGCGGGGCTCGCTAATCGGCTATTATTTGTTTAGACAACTTGAGTTGTAGAGGAGTGACTGGCGATGGTGCAGGGCGCCAAACATATGAAGAGCAATAACGCCGCGGACAACGGCGGCTCAAGCCCTCAGCCCAAACCCAAGCGCCGCCGCAAGCGGCTGCCGCGCTGGGCCGACCGGCTCATCACCATCGTCATCATCCTTATTGGCGTGGGCCTTATGACCTGGCCGTGGATCTTGGACCGGCTCGAGGCCTCGGGCGTGTTCAACCAGATCAGCACCGTGTCCAGCACCGTGGATGCGCTGTCTGAAGAGGAGCGTGAGCGCATCCTGCTCCAGGCGCGCTCCTATAACGAGCAGCTGGCGGGCGAGGCCACCGAGCTTCCCGCCGACCAGATCGAGCCCTACGCCCAGCAGCTCATCTTTGACCGCGACCCCATGATGAGCTGGGTCGAGATCCCCTCCATCGATGTGAGTATGCCCATCTACCACGGCACGAGCGAAGAAGTCCTCATGGCGGGCGTCGGCCACCTGGAGGGCACGAGCCTGCCGGTGGGTGGCACCTCGACGCATTGCGTGCTCACCGCGCACTCGGGCATGCGCAACCTGAGTATGTTCGACGACATCCATTCGCTGGAGCCCGGCGACCTGGTGCTGCTGCACACCATGAATAAGACGCTCGCCTACAAGATGGTGGACTCCGAGGTGGTGCTGCCCGAGGAGATGGAGTCGCTGACCATCGAGCCCGGTGCCGACAAGGTGACGCTCGTCACCTGCACGCCCTACGGCGTGAACGACCATCGCCTGTTGGTGCATTGCGTGCGCACCAAGTACAACAAGAAGGACGTCGACAAGCAAAAGTCGCTGGCCGGCCGCCACTGGGGCAAGCGCGAGTTCGCCGTGCTTATCGTGGTCGTGGCCATTGTGCTGTTGCTGCTGGACATCGTGATCCATGCGGTCCGTAAACGCCGCAAGGCTAAGGTCTCGGCATAAGACATCGTTCGGAACCACCACAATGGGGGCAGGCACCTTTGTGGTGGTCGGGGCTTTCAAACCATCACAACATTCGATGAAAATCGCGTTTTTGGCGAAAAGCGTCGAATGTTGTGATGGTTTTCGCTGTGGGCGAGACGGTCTTCGCTGTGGACGATGCGGTTTTCGCTTCAGAACCGCCAGCCCGCCGCCTGCCAGCCGCCGCCCTCGTTACGTTTTCGCTGCATTTAGGTAAAGCACCTGCTCCGAGCGGCGTTGCCCTGTATACTAGAGCGGTTTAACTGTTATGCGGAAGGGAGCGCCTATGGCACTCAGCGAGAAAGACGTGCGCGGCATCGCCGAGTACGCAAAGATCGCACTGACCGATGACGAGCTCACCCAGATGACGTCCTACCTGAACGACGCCGTCCAGATGCTCGAGCCCGTCTTGCAATATGACTTGCCCGACGTGGAACCCACGTTCCATCCCATCGGAAGCCTGTCCAACGTGATGGGCGATGACCTACGCGAGCCCGAGCGCGACCTGTCGCTCGACGTCGCGCTCGAAAACGCCGGCAGCGCGCGCGACCGCTACTTCCGCGTGCCGTCCATTTTGGGAGAGGGGGAGAGCGAGTAATGGCGCAGAGCTTCGATTCCCTTACCGCCGCCCAGATCGCCGCGGGCGTTGCCGCCGGCGACTTTACCGCCACCGAGGTGGCCCAGGCCTCCCTTGCTGCCATCGAGGCGCGCGAGGGCGGGGTTCAGGCATTCCTGCAGGTGTCGCCCGAGCTCGCGCTCGAGGCCGCCGCGCGCGTGGATGCCGACCGTGCCGCAGGCAAGCCGCTGCCCCCGCTCGCGGGCGTGCCGCTGGCCATTAAGGACAACATGAACCTCGTGGGCACGCGCACCACCTGCGCTTCCCGCATGCTCGAGAACTATCAGAGCGTCTACACCGCTACCTGCGTCCAGCGCATGCTCGATGCCGGCTGCCTGCCCATGGGCAAGGCCAACATGGACGAGTTCGCCTTTGGCAGCTCTACCGAGAGCTCGGCGTTCCATCGCACCAACAACCCCTGGGATACCGAGCGCGTGCCCGGCGGCTCCTCGGGCGGCTCCGCTGCCGCCGTCGCCGCGGGCGAGGTCGCGCTCTCGCTGGGCTCGGACACCGGCGGCTCCATCCGCCAGCCGGCGTCGCTGTGCGGCGTGGTGGGCTTTAAGCCCACGTATGGCGCCGTGAGCCGTTACGGCGTGGTTGCCTTTGGCTCGTCGCTCGACCAGGTGGGCCCCTTTGGCCGCACGGTCGAGGATGTCGCGCTGGCCATGAACGCGCTTACCGGTGCGGGCCACGATCCGTACGACTGCACCAGCCAGGATTGCGCCGTCGACTTTACCGAGCACCTCAACGACAGCATCGAGGGCAAGCGCGTGGGCATCATCCCCGCGTTTATGGAGGCCGAGGGCCTGACGCCCGAGGTCAAGGCCGCTGTTCAGCGCGCCGCCCAGGAGCTGCAGAACCAGGGCGCCGAGCTGGTCGAGGTCGACCTGCCGCACCTGGACGCCGCCATCGCCGCTTACTACGTCATCGGCCCGGCCGAGGCGTTCTCCAACCTGGCACGTTTCGACGGCATTCGCTACGGCTATCAGGAGGAGGGCTGCGCCAACTTGTCCGACCAGAGCTCGCTTTCGCGTGCCCACGGCTTTGGTGCCGAGGCCAAGCGCCGTCAGATGCTCGGCGCCTACCTGCTGAGCTCGGGCGTGTACGACAAGTACTACTACGCTGCGCAAAAGGCCCGCACGCTCATCACGCAGGACTACGACGCCGCGTATGCCAAGGTGGACACCATCCTCATGCCCGCCTCGCCGCGCACGGCCTTTAAGTTTGGCGAGATCAGCGACCCCACGCAGATGTACCTCTCCGATCTGTACACCATCTCGCTCAACATCTGCGGCAACGGTGGTATCTCAGTGCCGCTGGGCTTGGGCGAGGATACTCAGTTGCCCGTTTCTGCCCAGCTGGTTGGTCCGGCCTTTAAGGACCGTCAGCTGCTCACGTTTGCCCGCGCCCTGGAGCGCGGCTTTGCCGATGCCGCCACGGGTGCGCCCGCGCTTTCCGTCGCGCCCGATTTTGCCGGGAAGGGAGGCGAGCTGTAATGAAGGAGCTTTCCGAGGTCCTGCAGGATTGGGAGGCCGTGATCGGCCTGGAGATCCACACCGAGCTCACCGCACTCGATACCAAGATGTTCTGCAACTGCAAGCTCAGCCACGATGACGAGCCCAACGCCAACGTGTGCCCGGTGTGTCTGGGCCTGCCCGGCGCCCTGCCGGTGCCCAACAAGCGCGCCATCGAGAGCATCGTCAAGGCCGGTCTCGCCACCAGCTGCGAGATCCAGCGCCACTCGATGTTCTACCGCAAGCACTACTTTTATCCCGACATGGCCAAGAACTTCCAGACCACGCAGGGTCCGGTCGCCTTTGCCATGTACGGTCACCTGGATCTTGACGTGACAGGTCGCGGTGCCGCCGAGCGCCCCGACTGCGCGTTTGGTGAGGCCGAGGCGCAGAGTCTGGCGAGCGCCTCGGCCAACGCCGAGGGCCTGTCCACGTCCATGACGTCGACCATGCGCGAGGGCAACCAGCGCGCCGGCCACCTGGCCAGCTACGATGCGTCCAACTTGCAGATGCCTGAGCGTCGCGAGGACGGTTCCTACACGGTGCCCATCCGCATCCTGCGCATTCACATGGAGGAGGACGCCGCCAAGATGGTCCATGTGGGCGGCGCCGAGGGCCGCATTACCGCCGCGGCTGAGTCGCTCGTCGACTACAACCGCTGCGGCACGCCTTTGATTGAGCTCGTGACTGAGCCCGACTTGCGCACGCCCGAGGAGGCTCGCCTGTTTATGGAAAAGCTCCGTCGCATCTTTGTGACGCTGGGCATTTCGGACTGCTCCATGGAGAAGGGCTCCATGCGCTGCGACGGCAACGTGTCGCTGCGCCGCCGCGGCGAGACCAAGCTGGGCACCAAGACCGAGCTCAAGAACCTCAACTCGTTTAAGAGCCTGCACGATGGCCTTGCCTACGAGATCTGCCGCCAGGCCGAGGTGCTCGAGGAGGGCGGCATCATCTATCAGGAGACCCGCCACTGGGAGCCCAGTCGCAAGCGCACCGTGGTCATGCGTGTGAAGGAAACGGCAGACGACTATCGTCTGTTCCCCGACCCCGATCTGGCGCCGTTCGATCTGGACGACGAGTTCATCGACCGCTGCCGTGGCGAGATCCCCGAGCTGCCCGATGCCAAGCGCGTCCGTTTTGAGGCCGACTTTGGCATTAAGGCGGCCGACGCCGAGCAGATTGCCGGCGACCCCGAGTTTGCCGAGTTTTTTGAGGCCGCCGCTGCCGGTATGGCTGGCAAGGAGGCCCAGACGGTTGCAAACTTGCTGGTGAACGAGATGATCGCCTATCTTAAGGGCGCGGGCGTGTCGCTGACCGAGTCCGGTATCGCGCCGGCTCAGGTTGCGGCGCTGGCTAAGCTGCTGGCGACCGATGCTATCAGCTCCAACCAGGCGCACGAGGTCTTTGAGGCCATGGCCCAGACCGGCGACGACCCCAACAAGATCGTCGACGAGCGTGGTATGCGTCAGGTGAGCGATGCCGGTGCGCTGCAGCCGATTGTGGACGAGGTGCTGGCAAACTGTGCCGAGCAGGCGCAGCAGTATCGTGACGGCAACCAGAAGGTCATCGGCTTTTTGGTGGGCCAGTGCATGAAGGCGAGCCGCGGCAAGGGCAACCCGAAGCTCTTCAACGAGTTGCTGAGAACGTCGCTCTCGTAAGCGGGAACCGAGGGGCCGGGCGCAGGGCCTTGCCTCTCAATTTCGGACAGTCCTGACTCACGGCGGAGGCGCCACTGGCGCCTCCTGTTCGTGCGGAACTCATTGAGAGGCAAGGCCCTGCGCCCGGCCCCTCGGTTCCGTGACGACTCGGCCGTTCGGGTCAGGTAGGGCTGAATGGAATAGAGTGAATGAGGGCGCTATTGGCGCCCTCATTTTTTGTGGATGTGGCGCAGGGACGGTCCCTTTGGTCACATCGCGCCTCAAGATTTCCAAAAAGTTAACCTTTGTTGACCTTAATAGTTAGATAAACTAAACTATTTTCCAAAAGTGTGCTCGAGCAAACTTGTTTACTCGGGTGCTGAGGCACCGTGCCGCGTCCAATGCGGCAAAAGGGAGAAGCAACATGAAGAAGTCGACGTTCAATACCCTGCTTGTCGGTGGCGGTTTTCTGCTTGGCACGGCCGGCATCAAGCTGCTTACCAGCGCTCCGGTCAAGAATGCCTGCGTGCAGGGTATCGCGTGCGGCATGCGCATCAAGAACGGCTACCAGGACATGGTCGAGCAGGCCAAGGCTAATGTCGACGACATGGTTGCCGAGGCGGCCTACATTACCCAGAGCGAGGCCGCTGCTGACGAGGCAGCCGAGTAACGCTCCCAGGCACAAACTATGAGATTCTCGATTATTAGCGAGATCCCCGGCAGGACCCGTCTTCAATTGGCGGGTCCTGTGCCAGAGAGCGATCTCGATGCACTTCTTAAGCTCAGCGGCGATATCGACGGCGTGCACAAGGTGCGCGTGTACGGCCGCATTGGCCAAATGGCGCTGGAATACGACGAGCCGCGCCGCGCAAGCGTGCTCGACGCCTTGTGTGCGCTCGATGCCCAGGCCATTGCCGACGCAAAGACGGGTTACGTGATGCAGCTTGAGCCACGCAAGCACAAACTCGTTATGGACCTGGCGACACTCGTCGGTGCCCATTACGCACGTCGCTGGTTCTTGCCGACGCCTCTGCGTGCGGTGTTTGTCGTGGTCGGTTACATGACATTTTTGCGCGCCGCCCTCTGTGAGCTCGCGCAGCCGCGCCTGACCGTTCCCGTGCTCGACGCTTCGGCCATCGGCATCTCGTTCGTCAAGCGCGACGTCGACACCGCGGGTCAGACGATGTTCCTGCTCAACGTGGGCGAGCTGCTTGAGGACTACACCCGCGCCATGAGCGAAAACGAGCTCATCAACTCGCTGCTCGATGTGCCCGACAAGGCGCAAAAGGTCGTCGGCGACACAGAGGTAAGTGTTGCCGCCACCGAGCTTGAACCCGGCGATTTGGTCGCCGTGCGCACCGGCATGTCTATCTGTATCGACGGCGTGGTCGAGCAGGGGAGCGCTATGGTCAACCAGGCGACCCTGACCGGCGAACCGCTGGCCGTCGAGCGCAGCGTGGGCGACGACGTATTCGCCGGCACCGTTGTGGAAGATGGCAGCATCTTGGTGCGTGTGCGCGCCAACACGGCTCAGACCAAGCTCCGCTCGATCGTCTCGCTCGTGCAGACGGCCGACTCGCTCAAGTCCGAGGGCCAGTCGCACATGGAGGACCTCGCCAACAAGATCGTCCCATGGAACTTCCTGCTCGCGGGCTTGGTTGCGCTCACCACGCGCAGCCTCATCAAGACCTCAGCGGCGCTGATGGTCGACTACTCGTGCGCACTCAAACTCACGGGTTCCGTCGCCGTCATGACTGCCATGAGCGACGCTGCCAAGATGGGCGTAATGGTCAAGGGCGCCAAGTACTTTGAGTCGTTTGCCAAGGCCGACACTATTGTGTTTGATAAGACCGGCACGCTTACCGAGGCACAGCCGCGCCTGGCTTGCGTGCTGACGACTGATGGCTGGAGCGAGGACGAGGTCCTGCGCCTTTCCGCTTGCTTGGAGGAGCATTTCCCGCATCCGGTTGCACGCGCCGTGGTCAATGCGGCGCGCGAACGCGGGCTCGAGCACCGCGAGCGTCACGCTGCTGTCGAGTACATCGTGGCGCACGGCATCGCTTCGTCCATCGAAGGGCGTCGCGCCATCATCGGCTCCGCTCACTTTGTATTCGAGGATGAGGGCGCGCAGCTCGAGTCCGACATTAAGGAGCAAATCGAGTCCCAGATGCAGGGCCTGTCGCCGCTGTATCTGGCGGTCGATGGTACCGTTGTGGGCGTGCTCGGTATCGAGGATCCGCTCAAGCCCGGGGTCCGCGAGGCCATCGCCGACCTGCATGCGCTGGGCGTTAAGCACGTGGTCATGCTCACGGGCGACTCGGAGCGCACGGCCGAGCGTATTGCTCGCGCGGCTGGTGTCGATGAGTTTAAGGCCGAGCTGCTGCCCGAGGACAAGTACGCCTATGTGGAGCGGATTAAGCGCGAGGGGCGCCACGTTGCCATGGTGGGCGACGGCGTCAACGACTCACCGGCGCTGGGTCTGGCCGATGTGGGTCTGGCCATGGGCGGTGGAAGCGACATCGCCAAGGAGGTCGCCGATATCATCCTGACCGATACAGATCTGGCCGCAATCGTGCGCCTGCGCCGCATGAGTCAGGGGCTTATCGACCGTCTGTCGAGTTCGTATTCCAAGGTGATGCTCACCAACTCGGCGCTGTTGGCATTGGGTATTACCGGCATGATCACTCCGCAGACGTCGTCACTGCTGCACAACGGCTCAACGATCGCCTACAGCCTGGGCAACGCAAAGGCTTACCTGCGCTAGCAGACGTGTTCGCCCACGTTATCTGGCCTGCGCCCAGACGGCATCGGTGTCGTCCGGACGTAGGCCTTTTGCATTTGACCATTTGCTAGCTTCTCTATATAGTGTTGCTAGCGGTGCTAGCATTTGAAGGGAGCGGGATCAACGTGGGTGCTGTTGGCGGCATGGCGCAGGTGAACGTTCGCGTGGATCGCCAGGTCAAGAACCGTGCCGAGGAGGCACTGCGGCTTTCGGGCGGGTCACTGCCCGAGCTCATCAAAAAGGTGGTGGCCAAGGTCGCGCAGGGTGGCGGGCAGTGCGAGGAAGTGCTTGCGGCCGTCGACGACCGGCAGCAGACCGTCGCGCCCGATACTCCGTTCGCCGCATCATGGGCAGCGGCAGACCGGCTTTATGCAGACTTGGGCATCGCTCCGTCACCCGTATCCGACGATCGCGGTTGGGACGCAATCTATTCCGAAGCCATGGATGAGCATTATCGCCAAAAGGGGATGATCCAGTGAGTGGGGCTCCCCTCAAAATAATGGTGGACGCCAACGTATGGGTCGATTCGTTTTGCGCCGACCATGCCGAGTCGCTCGCTGCCCGTGCCTTTATCGGACAGGCGGCGGAGGCGGGGGCATTGCTGTTCTTTCCAGTGCATATCGCCAAGGACGTGCTGTACGTTGTCCAACACGAACTGAGGCGTAGCGTTCTTGCCAGCGGGGGAGCGCTCGACGAGGCATCTGCCCGTGCAATTGGCGATGCGGCGTTGGCGTTTGTTCGGAACATGACCGAAAACGCCACGGCCGTGGGTGCAGATGCGTCGGACCTTTGGCTGGCCGACAAATACTTAGCGCTCCATCGCGATTACGAGGACAACTTGGTGCTCGCCGCGTGTAAGCGCGCACAGGTCGATTACTTGGTGACCAATGATCGCAAGCTGCTCGAACATGCCGATCTTGCAGCAAAGACACCTCGTCAAATGATGCCGATTCTGGCTTTGGCCGAACGCGGCGGCGCGGCTATCGGCTGACGCGAACTGTTTGTGGGCCTCTTGGACGACGATGCACCAAGGGGCCCGCGTCTGCTATTTACAAAAGCTCGGCCTTGATGGCGGGACTTTCTGCGAGCTGCTCGGCTGCCTTTTCGTCGGAGCTGTCGAGTGCTGCCAGACTGCGGTAGACCCACTCGTTGACCTGGGTGTTCTTGACGCCTGCGGTCTGCATAAGGGCGCCTACCTCGCGGATTGCTGCGAGCAGATCGGCTTTGGGACCCGCGAGCTCGACCTCGATGCCGTGGTAGGCGGCCACGCCGCGGTTCTCACTCACGTGGTCGATAAAGCCCTCGACGGTCTCAAGCTGCTGGGCGAGAGCTGCATCATCGTCAGTGTCCAGCGCGACGAGTGCGTTCGATACCGTGAGGGCGGGATGTCCGCACGGTACAAAGCCTTCGATGACATCCATGGCTTCGGTAATGGTTGAGCCCAGGCCTGCGAGGGCATTGACGAGTTGCTGTTTGGTATCCATAACGGTCCTTTCGACGGGTCAATTTTGCTTGGCGAAAATATACGTGACGCGATCGGTAGCAAAAGTGCGAAGTATGGTGCACATTAGGGTCTTCACAGCTCGTGCATAGAACAGCTGTGCGCTTTCAGAACGTGGTAAGATAGCTATCCACGAGCGGGGTTCACCCCGCGTGTTCCTTGAAAAGTCGACGGTTATCGGGTGTTTGCAGACCCGATACCATCCAGACTTTCCCAACATTCGGGGGCGACTGGTTTCGACACGATAGCTCTGAGAGAGGAAGCAAGCCGAGGTCTCCTCGCCTCGTTAAACAGGGGTACCGTCAAATTGAATTGACAACAACTCTTCTTTTGAGCCTATGGCTCTCGCTGCTTAGTTTATAGCGGCGCGTCAACCCGGTGATTTCCCCGACACCGGTACGACGTCATGTTAGGGGAATGCTCCTGCGCACGTAATCGGTATGGCGCAGGCTAAGACCGAACCGGTTAGGACGCCGCGAGCGTGTCGCTGCGCGCAAAGCGTCCGAGACTAAACCAGCGACTGAGCTTGGAGATGCCAATCAGGGGGCTTTCGTGGACCGGAGTTCGATTCTCCGCGCCTCCACCATAAGCAACAGGCAGGTAGATATTCGTATCTACCTGCCTTTTTATTTCCAGTCCGTACCGCGGAGAATCGAACTCTGTGCAGGGCGCGAGCGTTAAGCAAACGCGGAGCGTTTGTAGTGAGCGGGCGAGGGCGCCGGCAGGCGGCCGAAGCCGGTGCGTATTTGCGAAGCAAATACGCGGATTCTCCGTGCAAACTTCCGACTCAAAACGGATGCGATATTTATCGAATCTCAGCCGGCCATGCGCCGCATCAACGGATCCCCCCCGTACCGCGGAGAATCGAACTCTGTGCAGGGCGCGAGCGTAAAGAAAACGCCTCAGTGACGCAGAGTGGGACGTGCTTTCCCAATGGCGGCCCAGGCGGAAAGCCCATCCCGGAATCCGCGCTCAGACTGGGTCGCAGTTTCCGGATGATGCCTCAAGCGGAAACTGCGACCCGGAATCGAGCCGTAGAGTGGGATATGCTTTCCCAATGGCAGCTCAAGCGGAAAGTACATCCCGGAATCCTCGTTCGGAATGGGATGCAGTTTCCAAATGAATGGCTAGCGGAAAGTTCATCCCGGAATCCGCGCTCAGAACGGGGCGCGCTTTCCCAGCGGCGGTCCAAGCGGAAAGCACGTCCCGGAATCTCGCCTCAAACTGGGACACACTTTCCGCTTCACCTACCTCCTCGAAAAACCCGCGCTCTCGCCATCCTAAAACTGGGTAGAAGAAAGCCAAAACGCAATCGCAGGAGGTCAATATGACTGCAGAAGATAAGGCAAAGAACGCCGGCAAGGTCGCGCTCGTCTTGGAGGGTGGCAGTTTTCGTGGGCAGTTTACCGCCGGCGTGCTCGACGTTCTCATGGAGGCCGGTGTCGAAATTCCGGCGGTGTACGGCGTTTCGGCCGGTGCGCTCAACGGCGTCAACTACAAGTCGCACCAGATCGGTCGCGTCAATCGCATCAACCTGGCTTTCTGCAACGACAGCCGATTCATGGGCGCTGCATCGTTTGCGTCCACGGGTTCCATTGTGGGTTACGACTTCATCTTCAACGACGTCCAAGACCGCCTGGATCCCTTTGACAACGAGACGTTCGACGCGAGCCCCATCGAGATGTACGCCGTCGCGACGGACATGCTCTTTGGAACCGCCACGTACCTCCCGGTCAAAAGCGCCGTGCTCGATCTCGACGCCGTGCGTGCCTCGACCTCGTTGCCGCTGGTGACGCCTCCGGTCGAGATTGACGGGCACAAATACGTCGACGGCGGCGTGGCCGATTCGGTTCCTATCGAGCATGTGCTCGAGGAGGCGGGCTTCGACCGCGCGGTTGTCATTGTCACGCAGGACCGCTCGTATGAGAAAAAGCCCTACGAGTTTTTGCCGGCCGCGCGTGCGCGTTATGCCGACTACCCCTATCTGCTCGAGGCTATCGAGACGCGCCACGACCGTTACAACATCCAGCGCATGCACCTGTGGAAGTATGAGCGCGAGGGCCGCGCGTTGGTCGTCGCTCCGCAAAAGCCGGTCGAGGTCGGCCATGTCGAGCACGATTCGGCAAAGCTTTTGGACCTGTATATCCAGGGCCGTCAGGAGGCAAAGCGCCTGCTCGCGGAAATCCAAGAGTTCGTTGAGCGCTAACGACGGCGAACCCTCAAAAAAATGACAACAGCTAAAGAGCTGGAAAAATCACGGCTCGTGGATGACATGTGCAGAAACTCTGGTCGGAGCCAAAATACCTGTTGACTCGTACGGCGAGCGGGGTAATATGGACGGGTTACTTGCAGAGCCCCGTGAATCTCTGTAACAACACGTACTGTACATGGAGGAGTCTAAGTGATTTCGAAATCGACTCACTACGCCAAGCAGGGCGAGGTCCAGCGCAACTGGGTTCTCGTCGACGCCGATGGTGCTGTCCTGGGCCGTCTTGCCACCCAGATCGCAATGATCCTGCGCGGTAAGAACAAGCCCCAGTTCACGCCCAACAGCGACTGCGGCGACTTCGTTGTCGTCATCAACGCCGATAAGGTCCAGCTTACCGGTAACAAGGCCGACACGAAGACCTATTATCGCCACAGCGGCTACAACGGCGGCCTCAAGGCTGAGAGCTTCCGCCAGGCTATGGAGAAGCACCCGGAGAAGGTCATCGAGCGCGCCGTTCGCGGTATGCTGCCCAAGACCACCCTCGGCCGTGCCCAGATGACCAAGCTTAAGGTCTACGCTGGTGCCGAGCATCCGCATGCTGCCCAGAACCCCACGAAGATTGAGCTGGAGGCTTAAAGATGGCTGAGAACACCGTTGTCTACCAGGGTACCGGTCGTCGTAAGAACGCCGTCGCCCGCGTCCGTCTCGTCCCCGGCACCGGCAAGGTGACCATCAACAAGCGTGACGCCGAGCAGTATTTCGGCCGCCATCAGCTCGTTGAGAACGCCCTTGCTCCCTTCAAGGTGACCGACACCGCCGGTCAGTTCGACGTTATCGCTCTGTGCGATGGCGGCGGCATCTCCGGTCAGTCCGGCGCTCTGCGCCTGGGCATCGCTCGCGCTCTTCTGAACGCTGGCGACTACCGTGCTGACCTCAAGAAGGCCGGTTTCCTTACGCGCGATGCTCGCGTGGTCGAGCGCAAGAAGTACGGCCTCAAGAAGGCCCGCCGCGCTCCCCAGTTCTCCAAGCGCTAAGGTTTTATCTCCTTTCGAGATACAATGTACAAGCGGGGCCTGCCGATTCCTCGGCGGGTCCCGCTTTTCTTTTTCGACTAGGGTGGGCGGTTGCATATCGCCTGCTAGGGAAGGAGCAATCCTATGCCCCAGAACATCTTCGGTACCGATGGTGTCCGTGGCGTCGCCAACGCCGATCTTTCGTGCGACCTCGCGTTTCGCCTGGGCCGCGCGGCGACCAAGTTCCTTGGTCCGGACATCTGCATCGGCCGTGACACGCGCCTTTCGGGCACCATGCTCGAGAGCGCTCTGACCGCCGGCATCATGGCCGAGGGCGGCCGTCCGCACTGCTGCGGCGTCATCCCCACGCCTGCCGTGGCACTGCTCACCGTTCAGAACGAGCTCGACGGCGGCATCGTCATCTCTGCTTCGCATAATCCGCCGGAGTTCAATGGCATCAAGTTCTTTAGCCGCAAGGGCATGAAGCTTCCCGATGCTGTCGAGGAAGAGATCAGCGCCTGGGTCATGTCCGAGGAAGCCATGGCTGCCGACACGCTGCCGACTGGCGCCGGCGTGGGCCACATCACCAAGATGAAGGACGCCCGCAAGGCATACGTCGACCACGCCATCGATACGCTTGATGGCCTGAGGCTCGATGGCTTGGTCGTTGCCGTCGACTGCGGTCACGGTGCTTCCTGCCAGACTACGCCCGCCGCGCTGCAGCGCCTGGGCGCCACGGTCCACGCCATCAACACCGATTATTGCGGCACCGACATCAACGTCGAGTGCGGCTCTACGCACCTTGAGCCCCTGCGCGAGCTCGTGCTGCGCACCCACGCCGATATCGGCTTGGCCCACGACGGCGACGCCGATCGCGTGCTGTTCGTGGACAGCGAGGGCAATGAGATCGACGGTGACTACATCCTGGCTATCTGCGGTTCTGACCTCGCCGCTCGCGGCAAGCTCGCCAACTCCGAGATCGTCTCGACCGTTATGTGCAACCTGGGCTTCTCCATCGCTATGAAGGAGCAGGGCTTCGAGATGGTCCAGACCGCCGTGGGCGACCGCTACGTTCTGGAGCGCATGCTCGCGGACGGCGCCGTCATCGGCGGCGAACAGTCCGGCCACATCATCTTCCTGGAGCACAATACCACCGGCGACGGCCTGGTGACGGCTCTGCAGCTGCTGGCCGTGCTCAAGCGCACCGGCCGCACCCTCACCGATCTTGCCGGTATCATGAAGAAGTACCCGCAGGTACTCGTCAACGTGCATTCCGACAACAAGGCCGGTCTGGACGATTGCCAGCCCATCTGGGATGCCGTCGCTGCTGCCGAGAAGGAGCTTGACGGCCGCGGCCGCATTCTGGTGCGCCCGAGCGGCACCGAGCCGCTGGTCCGCGTGATGGCCGAGGCCGAGACGCACGAGCTGACCCAGCGCGTTGTCGACGACATCGTCGAGGTTGTCAAGCGCGAACTTCCCTAATGGTCAAAAACGGGTGCCAAGTGGTAAACTGTTAAGGTTATTTTGGTTGATCGGTATGTCCGAGGGGGAGCATGTTCACTAAAGTCCTAAGGTCTTTTGGTATGCGTGGTCGAGTCCTTACGTTGGATGCTCCCATCTCGGGTGACGTCATTCCGCTCTCCGAGGTAAACGACCAGACGTTTGCCACCGGCCTTTTGGGCCAGGGCGTGGCGATTCGGCCCACCGGAACGCGTGTGATTGCACCGGCTGATGCCAAGGTCGAGGCCATTTTTCCCACGGGACACGCTGTTGCGCTTAACACGGTCGATGGCTTGGACGTGCTCATCCACGTTGGTTTGGACACTGTTCAGCTCGAGGGCAAGCACTTTACCGTACATGCGCAAGTGGGTGACATCGTCCATAAGGGCGATGTACTCATTGAGTTCGATCGCGAGGCAATTGCTGCCGAGGGCTACGATGTGACGGTTCCCATCTTGGTGTGCAACTCCGTTGAGTTCTCGAGTATCAAGGGCTCCGTTGGCGTGCATGTCGAAGAGATGGACCAGCTCATCGTTGCTCGCGAGCGCTAGCAAGTGCACGTGGCCATTAGCCTACAATTCAAACACGTTTACGGAGGGCGCCCTTGAAAGAGGACGCCCTCCGTGGCAAGATGGGATTTGTCCGAGGCTAAACAGCTTCGGGTCACCGTGGACGGGCAGGGGCCTCGACGCGGCTAGACACGAGACACATACATTACGCGACCTCGCCCTGGTGGCCGCACACGTTGGTTGCGGCCGACGCGGGCCGCGGGCAAGTGCTTGTAAGGGAGCCTTGCCTCTCTTGTACGAGAAAGGATGCGTAATGAAGATCATTAAAGCTAAAGACTACGAGGATATGAGCCGCAAGGCCGCTAATATCATCTCGGCGCAGGTTATCCTCAAGCCCGACTGTGTGCTGGGCCTTGCCACCGGCTCCACCCCGATCGGTGCCTACAAGCAGCTCGCTGCTTGGTACGCGAAGGGCGACGTCGACTTTGCCGAGGTTAGCACCTACAACCTGGACGAGTATCGCGGCCTTTCGCACGACGATCCCCAGAGCTATCACTACTTCATGCGTGAGAACTTCTTCGATCACATCAACATCGACCTGAACAACACGCATGTGCCCGATGGTTCCAACCCCGACGCCGCCGCTGCCTGCTCTGAGTACGACAAGATCGTCGCCGACGCCGGTTACCCGGATCTGCAGCTGCTCGGCATCGGCAACAACGGCCACATCGGCTTCAACGAGCCCGATGACCACTTCTCCAAGGGTACGCACTGCGTCGACCTCACCGAGAGCACCATTCAGGCCAACAGCCGCCTGTTCGACAGCATCGACGATGTTCCCCGTCAGGCCTACACCATGGGTACCCAGACCATCATGTATGCCCGCATGATCCTGGTCGTCGCCAACGGCGAGGCCAAGGCTCAGGCCGTGCATGACATGTGCTATGGTCCGGTTACGCCCGAGTGCCCGGCTTCGATCCTGCAGCTGCACACCAACTGCGTTGTCGTTGCCGACGAGGCCGCCCTTTCGCTCTGCGAGTAGCGCGAATCCTGCAGCTCGACATAGCCTTGCCTAAGGCCTCCGCTTTGCGGGGGCCTTTTTGCTATCCCTTTTCGCCCACTTGACCAAAATCTTGCCGCAAGCTTGACGAATGCCGGATGCCCAACAGCTTGATTCATTCCATACCAGATTCTATGCAAAAATGCCACTAGAAGGTCGTAGACGGTAGCGGGTGCTAGGCGAGTTGAATGACATGGCTGAACCTTGTTCATCTGCGTTACACTGCCGCTTAGATGGGACAAGCTGACAAGCTCATTTACCTGCTTAAAGACCGATTAGTCGGGGGATTAATAACAATCGGCCCTCGCTGTACAAAAACTTGCCGCTTGCGTACCAAAAGACAACCTAAAACACAAGGTCGCTCTATTCATAGCGCGGCTTGTATGGTCTTGCGGCTACAGTGTCCATACGGTCGAGTTGAGGAGCGGGCATGGTAAATGATTTGAGCGGTATAGACGACCTCGAGCTGATGCCGCTGGGCGGAGGCTATATGGTGCGACGCGAACGCTTGATGAATGAGCTTATCGCCAAGGGCCGAAAGGCCGGCATCGTGGTGCTTTATGCGCCCGACGGGTTTGGGAAGACCTCGGTGCTGCTGCAGTACACCCATGAGGTTAAATGCGACCCGACGCGAGGCCCCGTGCGGATTATCGAGGCCGATCGCGCCACTGGGCGCGAGGTGTTTATGCAGCTCGAGGTGGTTACCGAAGAACTCAAAGACAAACCGCACTCCCTTATCGCGATTGATAATGTGCCAAACCTCGATCAGCACGATACCGAAGACCTCATCGACAGGATTCGCGGCCTGCGCGCTATGGGGATAGGGGTCTTTATCTCCTGCCGTCCTTCAAATCGTCAGCTGATTCATGGGCTGGGCGATTCGGTTAAGATCAATGCGCAGATGCTCAAGGTGCATGCCTATGAGTATTCGGCGTGGGCATCGGCGTTTTCGATCAGCACATCGCTCGACTTTTATCAGCTCACGCAGGGCGTGCCCGAGCTCGTTTCGGCATTGCAGACGGGTCTGTATGGCCAAGGCGACGTAGCCGGTCTGCTCGAAAACGAGATTGTCAACGTATATGGCGCGGCACTTGCCGATCTGGCTTCGCTCGACAATAATGCGCTGTTTTGCGTGGCATGTCTCATGGTTTTGATGGGCGAGGGCAATATCGCAGAACTCGAGGCTTGCGGGGTGAGGCTGTCGATGGTCGACCAGTCCTACTTTGTACGCGACTACCCGATCTTTGGCTTGGATCCCGCCGAGCGGAGTTTTACGTGTCTGGGCACGGAGGATAACGGACGCTTGCGCTTGCGTAAGTTGGTGGCCGAGGTTCGCCCCGAACTTGTTCCGAGGGCGGCCCGGATTTTGCTTAAGGCGGGCCGATGCGATGCGGCGATGGGCCTGGCGGACGCCTTTTTGGACCGTGAGGCGGTTCTTGAACTTGCTGGGCAGTATGGGGTCGATTTTGCTCTGACGGGGCACGGGGCCGATATCTGCCGAGCAGCGCTGGGCACGATCGACGCTGACGATCCGGCTCCAGAGCCAACGCCTGCCGAGGCGCTTGGCGTATATCTGGCAGCGGTCAGCGTGTCCAACACAAAGCTCGCCCGCTATATGGCATCGGTCATCGAGCGCGGGGGCGAACGGGCGGCCTGCGAAATAGACCCTGTTTCATGGAGGGTGGCCCAGACACTGACGGCTGTTTGCTATGGGGACAACGGGCTTGGGCTTCCTACGAATCTGGCCGTGCCAGAAATCGAGACATCCCATACCGCACTCGATATGTTGTCTGCGCATATCGAGGTCAAGCGCTGTCTGACCGAGCGGGGAAATGACGGCGGCGTTCTACAGCAGCTCAAAACGAGCAGGGCCTACGACTGCGAGCTCGACATCGCGGGGATTGTTATACGGGCCGATAGCATGCTGGTGGAGCTCTTTGATGGGTCGTTTGCGGGAACCGACGAGCGCGACGACGAGATGACGGTGGTGCGGGAGGCGCTCGACGTACGTGGGCTTAAGGCGATGGCTATCTGGGTGCGCATGGTGTTGGCGGCACGGCGGCTCCTTTCCGGCTTGCCGGTAACCGACGATGCGGCGTTCAACGAGCTCGATCGTTTTGCCGTGCGCATGCGCGACAACCAGATTCAGCTGTTTGGCCTGTTGCTAGAAGGTTGGCAGTCGCTGGCAGAGGGACGGCCGGTTAATGCAAAGTTCCGTGCGGTCCAAGTGCTTAAACTTGCCGAGGAGTCGATTGCGTACATGCGCGATAACGCATTGCTGCTGGAGCGCGCAGCGTATCTGCGTAACACGTCGATGGTTTCGGTACGCGAGGAAGCGGAGCTACTCGATATAAGCCAGACGCAGGTTGGTGGCGCAGAAGCCTGGATGGTGGCGCTGCATTTGGCCTGTGCGGGCCGAGACAGCGATCTTGCGGCCTGGATGTCCATGAATCGTGCGGGAATTCTAGAGCCATCGTATCGGCTCTTTGCGCGCCTTGCCATGCATTGTCTGGGCGAGCCGGCGGCCAGGATACGCAAGAAGCTTCCCGTGCGCGAGCTGTCGCGGTATTCGCTGCGCGACGATTTAGAAGGGGAGGGCGAGCGCCTGTTCCAGGCCGGCGAGGTTGAAGCCGTTGATACCATCGACCATATCGAGATTCGTATGTTTGGGGCGTTTCGCGCCGAGCGCGACGGGTTTCCCATCACGGACAAAATGTGGCGCCGCAAGAAGGCGGCGACACTTGCCGAGCGGCTTGCGCTGGGCATGGATGCGCTCGTCGATCGTGAGACGCTGGCCATGGAGCTGTGGCCCCATGCCGAGTTCAATAGCGCCCGCAACAACCTGTACTCGACGATATCGCGCTTGCGGTCGGCTTTGGGGCCGACGCCGGATGGCAAGTCATGCGTGCTCATCCAAAATGAATGCATTGGGCTCAACGGCGACTACGTCAAGACCGATGTACGGCTGTTTGACCAGATAAGCCGCGAGGTTTTGGGAAATCGCACGGGTGCGCGCGGGCCCCATCTGGTCGAGTTGTGCCTTAAGATTGAACAGCTTTATGCCGGACCGTTGTATGTTCCCAATGGCTGTAATCCCACCTACTTTTTGCGCATGCGGCGCATTATGCAGTCAAAGTACATCGATTGCATGATTAAGGGAGCAAATGCCGCTCTAGAAGAAAACGATCTGCAGTCGGCGATTTGGCTGGCGGAGTCGGGGCTTCGACAGGAAACGGCGCGTGAGGATATGGTGCGCTGCGCCATGCGCGTCTACAGTGCGGCGGGGCGACGGCGCGATATCGTCGAGCTGTACAGCGGGCATATGCACCACCTGAGGGAGCAGGTCAATGGCGTGCCCGAGCCCGAGACGCGGCGCCTATACGAGCGCTTGGTGGAGGGGCGGCTCAATCGCGTGCTGGTCGAACGATAAAAAACGGGCGCCCGAAGTACTTGGGCACCCGTAAGCTTGCTATGTGTTGGCTCGCCGGATCATTGGCTCCTAGACGAGTTTGATCTTCTCGATGTCCTTGCGCGAGGACTCGCGATACAGCGAGAACTTGCGGCCGATGACCTGGACGACCTCGGCGTGGCAACGCTCGGCGAGCTCCTCGGCGGCTTCGCGGGCGGAAAGGCTAGAGCCATCGAGCACGGAGCACTTAACGAGCTCGTGCTTCTCCAGGTAGGCGACCGTCTGCTCGACGGTGCCCTCGTTGACGTCGGACTTGCCGATGATGATGGCGGGGTTGAGGTGATGGGCCATGCTGCGAAGCTGCTTGACCTGTGCTCCTGTCAGTGCCATGGGTTCTCGCTTTCTATGTATGGGGCGCCCCGCGACGGGGCCTTAATCTACGTGAGCTGTCCCACGATAGCGCAGGAACGGCGCGGTGTGGAGCGCGTTTTCCCAGTTCAAAAAGAATGCGGATGCCGAGTGAGTGGGCGGTGCGGGCTGTGAACAGGCTATGAGCTGGGCGCAGAGACCGGCTCCCATGCAATAAACGCCCAACGAACCTTGCGGACATGATCGAGCATATAGCGCCCCTGCGGCACGCCCTTGGACCCCGGCTCGCCGGCATGGGGGTTCTCAATCATGTGTTGAGCGATGTAGTCACGCAGGCAGTCGATCTTGTCCTCGTTGCCATGCTCGAGCATACGAGAAAAGTCCGCCACACCCGCTTCAAGGCTGTCGAAGGTATCGCGACGGGGCGATTCAAAGTACGTAACCTGCGGCAGGACACCCATCTGAACGAGGATATTAAAAGCATACACAAAGCCATTACTGCAGGTAACCGAGGCGCCGATGGCGTTCATCAGGTGCAGGTCATAGCGCGGGCTGGAGTTGGCGACCATCGTGACAGCACAACGCCGACGAGCCGTACGGTCAAGCTTGGCAAGTGCACCTTTTAGATTGGTCGTCGTAACCGACCGACTGGCAAAGGCAACATCCACCGCTTTCGCGACCGGTCCAACCAGATCCCAATCGTCATCCCAAGCAAGCTCAAGCGGCGTTATACGCCCCTCGAGCCCGTAGTACTCAATGCCGGCATCAAGCGTGCCCAACATGGCAGGGGAAAAATCAGCGGCAATCACGGGATGTCCGTCTTGCGCAAGCGGAATAGCAATCGACCCAGCCCCACACCCCATATCCAGCACGGATTCACCAGGCTTTAACGCCAACAGCTTTATAAAATCCCGAGCATAAGGGGCAGTCTCCAACGGCCGAAAATGCCGAGCCCTTTTATCCCACTCAAAAGAATCATCAGCCCGCCGCCGACCAGCCTGCAGACGCATCCATTCGCCATTCCAATCCGCAGAAAGCAGCTCAGAACGAATCAAATCATCAGCCACGGGCCATCCCCCTCACAACAAAAAAGCGACTCCTCCCAAAAGAAGAGCCGCAACCAGCATATATCAGAAAGAACCGATCCAACGCCAAACCGCCATACCAGTAAAGTAGGGCAGAAGCGAAGCGACTGCCAAAGGGATAGAACCCAACCGAGGTCCCGTTGTGCGGGAGCCCCGGGGAGGGCAAATATATAAGGTCGATCGCGAGTTCCGCACGAGCCGGAGAGCACTTAATGTGCTCTCCGTGCGAGTCAGGACTGTCCGAGCAGGCGACCTTATATATTTGCCCTCCCCGGGGCTCCTCGCCAGTCCCCCTCAGCTAGTTCTTCAGCGAGTTCAGCGGCGCCGGGAAGCGTCCGCCACGGTGGGCAAGCACGGTGCCGGCGTTGGGGTTCACCGGCATGATGGGCGCACGGCCGAACAGGCCGCCATACTCGACGCAGTCGCCCACGCCCTTGCCGATAGCAGGAATCACGCGGACGGCCGTGGTCTTGTTGTTGATGACGCCGATGGCCATCTCGTCGGCGATGATGCCGGCGATGGTCTCGACCGGGGTGTCGCCGGGGATGGCGATCATGTCCAGGCCAACGGAGCACACGCAGGTCATGGCCTCGAGCTTCTCGAGCGAAAGCGCGCCGGCCTCGACGGCGGCGATCATGCCGGCGTCCTCGGACACGGGGATGAAAGCGCCCGAGAGACCGCCCACGCTGGAGCTGGCCATGACGCCGCCCTTCTTGACGGCATCGTTGAGCATGGCGAGCGCGCAGGTCGTGCCCGGGCCACCGCAGGTGCCCACGCCGATGATCTCGAGGATGCGCGCGACGGAGTCGCCGATGGCGGGCGTGGGAGCCAGCGACAGGTCGACAATGCCCTTCTCGACACCCAGGCGATGGGCGGCCTCGCGGCTCATGAGCTCGCCGGCACGGGTGATCTTAAAGGCGGTCTGCTTGATCTTCTCGGCGACTTCCATCATCGATGCGGAATCGGGCAGCGTTTCCAGGGCTGCGGCCATAACGCCGGGGCCCGAGACGCCTACGTTGATGACGGCGTCGGCCTCGCCACCGCCGTGGACGGCGCCCGCCATAAACGGGGAGTCCTCGACCATGTTGGCAAAGCAGACAAATTTGGAAGCGCCGACGGAATCCTGGTCGGCCGTGAGTTTAGCAGCATCGATGATGGTCTGGGCGGCCATGAGCACGGCGTCCATGTTGATACCGGCGCGCAGGCTGGCGACGTTGACGCTGGAGCAAACGCGGCTCGTGGTGGCGAGCGCCTGGGGGATGGACTGGATGACGCGGCGGTCGGCGTCGCCGATGCCCTTCTGGACGAGTGCAGAGAAGCCGCCCAGGTAATCGATGCCGAGCGTCTCGGCCGCGCGGTCGAGGGCATGCGCGATAGGGGTGAGGTCCTCATCCTTGCAGCACGCGGCGATCTGCGCCACCGGGGTGACGGAAACGCGCTTGTTGACGATGGGGATACCGTACTCGCGCTCGAGGTTCTCGGCGGTCTCGACCAGATGCTCAGCCGTGTGCGTCACGTGGTCGTAGATCTTCGTGCACATGCGGTCGAGGTTCTCGTCACCGCAACCCATGAGCGAAACACCCATGGTGATGGTCCTGATGTCGAGGTTCTGCTCCTCAACCATGCCGCGGGTTTCCGCGATTTCTGCGGGCGTGATCGCCATCCTTGCGCTCCTATCTGCCAAAACGAGCATAATCTTATCTATTCTAACGTGCTGCACGTGCCAAGTGGCGCATGCGGCACGTTTTGGTGCTCGGTTGTTTCCGTTGTGTTACTGCCCAAAGACCTCTTCGGCGATGCGCGCGCTCTCGGCGGCGTCCTTGGCGTAGTAGTCCGCGCCGATCTGCTTGGCGTATTCGGGGGTGAGTACGGCGCCGCCCACGATGATCTTGACGCCTGGCACCTCGGTATGAAGCAGCTTGATGGTTTCCTCCATGGCGACGACCGTGGTAGTCATAAGCGCCGAGAGGCCGACGAGCTTGATATCGCGCTCCTTGACGGTCTTGAGCACTTCTTGCGGATCGACGTCGCGGCCTAGGTCAAAGACGGTATAGCCGTAGTTATCGAGCAGCATTTTGACGATGTTCTTGCCAATATCGTGGATGTCGCCCTTGACGGTGGCCACGCAGATCTTGCCCTTGTCGGCGATCTCGCCGGCGGGCATCAGGCGCTTGATGGTGTCGAAGCCCACGCGCGCGGCCTCGGCCGAGGCCATGAGCTGCGGCAGGAAGAACTTGCCCTGGTCAAAGAGGACACCCACCTCGTCGAGGGCGGGGATAAAGTGGTTGTTGATGAGGTCCATGGCGTCGTGATCCGCTAGCAGGCGCTCGGTCTCGCCCGCGATCTCGCCTTTGCGGCCCGAGACGACCATGCGACGAATCGGGTCGTCGTTGCCGTCGGTGCCGGCGGTGCCGGCAGCGGGCGCGGCATCACTCGATGCGGCCTGAGCAGCTGCCGGGTTGGCGGCGATCTTGTACGGATCGGTCCAGCCGGCATAGCGCTCGATGTATCCGGTCGAGCCCTCGTCCTCAACGCTCAACACGCGATAGCTGTAGACGGTATCCATAAAGCGCTTGGAACCCGGGTTCATGATGGGGGCGTCCAGGCCCGCGCCGAAGGCGGCAGCCAAAAAGACCGAGCCCAGCAGCGGGCGGGCAGGCAGGCCAAAGCTGATGTTCGACACGCCGAGCGCACATTTGACGCCCAGGCGCTCCTTGCACAGGGACATGGCGCGCAGGATCTGCTCGGCCTGGCGCTGGTTGGTCGAGGCGGTCATGACCAGGCAGTCGATGAGGACGCGGTCCGGGCCGATGCCGTAACGGGCAGCCTCGGCCACGATGTGCTCGGCGATGGCGAAGCGAGCCTCGGCGGTATCGGGGATGCCGCCTTCGTCGAGCGTAAGGCCGACAACGTTGGTGCCGTAGTGGGCGACCAGCGGAAAGATCTCATCCATGATCTGCTGCTTGCCATTGACCGAGTTGATGATGGGCTTGCCGGCGTAGCGGCGCACGGCGGCCTCGACAGCGGCGGGATCGGTGGAGTCGATCTGCAGCGGCAACAGCGTGGAGCCCTGGAGCTGTTCGGTCGCCTGTTGGATGATCTTGACCTCGTCGATCTCGGGCAGGCCGACGTTGACGTCCAGGATATCGGCGCCCTGTTCCTGCTGGCTGATGCCCTGGCTCACGACGTAGTCCAGATCGCCGTCGCGCAGGGCCTGCTGCAGACGCTTTTTGCCGGTGGGGTTGATGCGCTCGCCGATGACGGCGATCTTGTGGCCGTCGCAGGGAAGGTCCACCACGGTCTGGGCGCTTGTGACCGACATGCTGGGCTTGCGGTGGCGCGGGCTGGGCGTGTGGTTGTCGATAAGCGTGCGCAAGGCCGCCATGTGCGCCGGCGTGGTTCCGCAGCAACCGCCCACGACGCTCACGCCGTCGGCGATCATGCCGGCGACGGCCTCGGCGTATTCGGGGGCCTGGATATCAAAGACGGTGTTGCCGTCGTCGTCCACATGGGGGAGTCCCGCGTTGGCCTGCACCATAACGGGCTTGTCGGTAACGGTGAGCATACGTGCGGCGAGTCCTCGGAGCTCGGCCGGTCCTTGGCTGCAGTTGATGCCCAAAACGTCGGCACCGATGGCGTCGAGCGTGATGGCGGCGACCTCGGGACTCGTGCCCAGGAAGGTACGGCCGTCTTCCTCAAAGGTCATGGTGGCAAAGACGGGCAGGTCGGAGTTCTCGCGGCAGGCGAGGACCGCCGCCTTGATCTCGGCCAGGTCGGTCATGGTCTCGATAATAAAGAGGTCCACGCCCGCGGCGACGCCGGCGCGCACTTCCTCGGCAAAGAGGTCATAGGCCTCGTCGAAGCTGAGGGTGCCTAAGGGACGAAGCAGTGCGCCGATGGGGCCGATGTCACCGGCGACGTAGCGGGCACCAGCCGCGCGGGCGCAGGCGACAGCGGCGGCAAAGACATCTGCCACGGTGGCGGCGCCGTCGAGCTTGTGGGCATTGGCGCCAAAGGTGTTGGCGGTGATCACGTCGCAGCCGGCTTCGACGTACTGGCGCTGAATGTCGGTAATGACCTGGGGCTCCTCAAAGTTGAGCAGCTCGGGCAGGGCGCCCGCCTTCATGCCAGCGGCCTGCAACATGGTGCCCATGCCGCCGTCGAACAGCAGGTGCCCCGTGCCCTCTATGGCCGCACGCAGGCGATCGTCCTTAATGCGCAGATCGTCGATCGTGCGCGTCTTGTACGTGGCACCGTTGCGACGTGCGGCATCAACGGGTGCCGCCAATGCAGTGCCGTCAGAATCATGAGTGATAAGCGGAGTAAACATCGGGGGCTCCTAATGGCTGGAATAGCAGGTGGTGTGGGCGGCACGGAAGCGGCATCTCTCGCGCATGCGGCAGATATTGCAGGTGGGGCGGCTTTGGGCGTCGTGGACCTCGCCGTCAAACAGGCCGATCACCGCGGTCACGCTTTTGGTGGGCATGAGCAGGCTGGTGGGCGTGACGGTCAGGCCGATAAGCCGCGTGGCGTTGAGCGCATTGACGATCGAGCGCTGGGCCGAGAGCGGGCAGTCGCCGTAGCCGGGGCTAAAGCGCCAGTTGCCGGCGAGCCCATGAACGGCGGCGTCCGTCTTGACCTGCTGGTCCATTTGCTCAACGGCGGCTTCCACGTAAGCGGAGCACGCGGCGTCGAGCACGGCGCCCTCTAGGGGATGTTGGGCTCCCGTGGTGCGCAGGCGACGCTCGGCGTCCATGCCGAGGGTGCATGCCATGAGCGCGGCAAAGCGGGCATCTTTGAGATGTCGATAGATATCGCGACCTCGCAGCTCAACGTTGGTGCCGACCAAGCGAATGCAAGGCTCACTTTGTTCGTCCACGCCCGTGGCATCGACGGCAAACACGCGTCGCACGCCGCGGGGCTCAATGTCCAATTCCAGACGTTCAACGACAAGCTCAATACGTCGTGACAGCTCGGGCTCAATCTGCTGGCCGCCGTAACCCAGATACCGCAGCATCTCGGCACGGTCGACACGGGGATGGTGCGCAGCATCGACACGGTAAAGCGCCGGCGACGCAAGGTCGGCCGGCACTTCGACAGCGATTGTATCGATGTGCGGTTTTTCCATTACCCCAGGCGCTCCATAATGGTTGCGGCGATCGCAGGACGGTTCATAGTGTACAGGTGCAGGCCGTCGGCGCCGTGCTCCTTGAGGTCGCAAAGCTGGCGGGCGGCATAATCTACACCAGCTGCCTGCAGGCTCTCGGGGTCATTCTCGTACTTGGCGAGAATCTTGATGACGGGGGAGGGCAGCGACGCGCCGCACATAAAGACCATGCGGCTGATCTGCGACTTGCCCATAAACGGCATGATGCCCGCGGTAATGGGCACGGTGATGCCGGCCTTGTCGGCAAGCTCGCGAAAACGGTAGAAGCACTCGTTATCAAAGAAGAGCTGCGTCACAAAGAAGCTCGCGCCGGCGTCCTGTTTTTGCTTGAGGTGTTCGACCGAGAGGTTGAGATCCTCACAGGCAATGTGGCCCTCGGGGTAGGCTGCGGCGCCCACGCAAAAGCCGGCGTCGACGAGCTCGGGGATGAGGTCGCGGGCGTAGGCGTAGTCGGAGGCGGGCTTGTCGTCCTCGGTCGCGCCGGCAGGGAGATCTCCACGCAGGGCCAGGATGTTTTTCACGCCGGCGGTGCGGTACTCATCGATCTTGGCGGCGATATCGGCGTGGGTACGGCCCACACAGGTGAGGTGCGCCACCGAGGGCGTGTCGAATTCGCTCGAAATCATATGCGCGATGGGGGCGGTGGTGGCACCGTTGCCCGAGCCGCCGGCCGAGCAGGTGACCGAGACAAAGCTCGGCGAAAGCTTGCACAGATTGCCTGCCACTTCGCGAGCCGTGTCGAGGGTGAGCTCGCCCTTGGGCGGGAACATCTCAAACGAAACGGGTGCGGTGCCCTGGGATGCTGCCTGCTTAAAAACCTCGTCGACGCGCATATCGTGCTCCTCTAGATACGTAATAGTGTGATGTGTTGTAAGGATTCTACAGCACCACTGTGTCACGGCGGAGTTTCACTCGCTATTTGGGGATACCAATCGAAAATGCTTTGCTATCGGCATTCCCTATAACAGGGCGGTCAATCTAGGATGGGGCTATAAAGACTGGTATTCGATGTGAAATACCAGTTAATAGAGCCCCATCTCAAATTGACTACCCTTAAACCATGGGGAAAGGTCTGCAATTTATACAGTTGATTGGCTGTTGAGGGTGGCAACGCCGCCGCGATGCGGTAACCTCATTGATTGGTTTCGCGACAGCAACATAACGGTAATGTTGCGGAAACACGCCGAGTCTAAGCTATGACTCGTTCGTTAGTAATCAACACCGCTTCTCACGCGGTGCCGATACGAAGGGAGTTCCGTATGGCCGAACTTACTGACCGCTTCGGGACCATGGTGTTCTCGGAGGAAGTCATGAAGGACTACCTCCCCAAGGACATTTGGAAGCGCCTTGCTGCAACCCTCGAGGACGGTGAGCCGCTCGACCTGGATGTGGCCAACGCTGTTGCCCACGCTATGAAGGTCTGGGCCATCTCCAAGGGCGCGACGCACTACGCGCACTGGTTCCAGCCGCTTTCGGGCATTACTTCCGAGAAGCACGACAGCTTCCTCGAGCCCAACCACGACGGCACCGCCATCACCAAGTTTACGGGCAAGAACCTCATCCAGGGCGAGCCCGATGCCTCGAGCTTCCCCAACGGCGGCCTGCGTGCCACCTTCGAGGCCCGTGGCTACACCGCCTGGGATCCCACCAGCCCTGCCTTCATTAAGGACGATGTCCTGTGCATCCCCACGGCTTTTTGCTCCTACACGGGCGAGGCCCTGGACAAGAAGACCCCGCTGCTGCGCTCCATGACCGCGCTCTCGCGTGAGTCCAAGCGCGTTTTGGCGCTGTTTGGCAAGACCCCCAAGAAGGTCGTTCCTTCCGTGGGCGATGAGCAGGAGTACTTCCTGATCAAGAAGGACGCTTACCGCAAGCGCAGGGACCTGGTCATCACCGGTCGCACCCTCTTTGGCGCCGCTCCCTGCAAGGGCCAGGAGCTCGAGGAGCACTACTTTGGCGCTATCCGCCCCACCGTCTCGGCCTATATGAAGGACCTGGACGATGAGCTGTGGGCGCTTGGCATTCCCGCCAAGACCAAGCACAACGAGGTCGCTCCCTGCCAGCATGAGCTCGCCCCTGTCTATGGCGAGGTCAACGAGGCCATCGACCAGAATCTGGTCATGATGGAGAAGATGAAGCTCATCGCCTCCCGCCACGACTTGGTCTGCCTGCTGCACGAGAAGCCCTTTGAGGGCATCAATGGTTCGGGCAAGCACAACAACTGGTCGCTTGGCACCGAGTCCGAGAACCTGCTCGATCCGGGCGACACCCCGCTCGACAACCTGCAGTTCATCGTCTTCCTCACCGCGGTGATCGAGGCCGTCGATAACTATCAGGAGCTCCTGCGTGCCTCTGTTGCCTCGGCCGGCAACGATCATCGTCTGGGCGCCAATGAGGCTCCTCCGGCGATTATGTCCATCTTCCTGGGCGACCAGCTTACCGAGGTCGTCGAGAAGATCATCGATGGCAAGGCTTCTGTCCATGCCACGCGCGGCGTGCTCGACCTGGGCGCCGATACTCTGCCCAAACTGATGCAGGACAACACCGACCGCAACCGTACCTCCCCGTTCGCCTTCACCGGCAACAAGTTCGAGTTCCGTGCCTGCGGCTCCGAGCAGAACGTCTCCGACTCCAACCTGGTGCTCGATGCCGCCGTGGCCAAGTCGCTCAAGTCCTTCGCCGACGCGCTTGAGGGTACGCCCGAGGATGAGTTCCAGGACGCCGCGCTCGAGTACTGCAAGAAGGTCCTGACCGACCACCAGCGCATCCTCTTCTCCGGCGATGGCTACTCCGACGAGTGGCCCGTCGAGGCCGAGAAGCGCGGCCTTGCCAACAACAAGACCACGGCCGACGCCCTGCCCGCCTTTGTTTCCGATAAGGCCATTGCGCTCTTTGAGGAGACGGGTGTTCTGACCAAGGCCGAGGCCCAGTGCCGCTACGATTGCAAGCTCGAGAAGTACAACAAGCTCATGAACATCGAGGCCACCACGATGGTTCGCGAGGCGCGTCGTACCTATCGCCCGGTCATTACCGCCTATGCCACCAAGGTCGCTAAGGGCCTTGAGACTATTCGTGCCGCCGGTGCTGAGGCCGCCATGCAGTGCGAGCAGAACACGCTCAACAAGCTCTGCAACGGCATCACCACCATCAACGACTCCATCAAGGCGCTTGACGCCGTGCATCAGAAGGCTGAGGCCCTCGATAGCCAGGAGCAGGCCAACGTGTACGCGCACGAGGTCGTTCCCGCTATGGATGCGCTGCGCGCCGCCGTGGATGCCATGGAGGAGATCGTGGCTGCCGACTACTGGCCGGTCCCGACTTACGACGACATCCTGTTCTACGTGTAGAGCGTAACTGACATATCGTCACGGTATTGAGCCGGGGTCCGCATCATGCGGGCCCCGGTTTTTGTTTGCGAAGGACGCTTTGAAGCCCGTTTTGCACCTGATTCGCCCACGCAATAAGGGGGCGTGGACAAAAAACGTCAAATATGAGTACTGTCACAAGTCCTGTAGCATTATTTTTTTTGCAAAATATGCAGTGTTACACAACATATGTTCAAGTACTTAGCTGATAAACGCCTGCAATTCTTTCGCCGTAGGACCCCTGGCGTCTAAATCGCCTTCTGATGGCATGAAATCGCTGTTACTAAATTGGTGACAGTACTCATATTTGCTATTTTTTGCCCACAGGCCTTGCGATGATGCCGGGATCCGCACCCTGCCGGGTTCGAATCCCGGCTCATGGGTAGCAAAAAGCCCGTCACCGCGAGGGCAACGGGCTTCTCAGTTTAAATGGTGCCCCCAGCGGGATGTCCGCGTGCGGCTGGCGCCGCCCGCCTTCGCTGCGTCACTTCGCTCCTTGCGTGCTGCGCTGGAAAACGCTTCGCGTTTCCACAGCTCCGCACCCTGTCGGGTTCGAATCCCGGCACATGGATAGCAAAAAGCCCGTCACCGCGAGGGCAACGGGCTTCTCAGTTTAAATGGTGCCCCCAGCGGGATTCGAACCCGCGATATCCACCTTGAAAGGGTGGCGTCCTTGGCCGCTAGACGATGGGGACAGCGGGAAAGAGTATAGCAGACTTTTTTGCCGGCGCGTATATCGTTGGCAAACTGGAAAACCACCACATAGGAGTAGGCTTCTATTCCGATTTTCAAATATCTCAATCTGTAACATCTGGGCGGGCAAATCGGCTCTATCTGTTACAGATCGAGACAAAAGGCAGACGTCGGGACGAACATCTCATTCTGTAACAGTAAGACGACTTTTATCGGTCTAGATGTTACAGATTGAGACAAACCGCTGGGACGGGTCAAAACCACCACAAAGGTGCCTGTCCCCTTTGTGGTGGTGAGGTGCTAGGGGAGGAGCTTCATGGCGGCGTCGTGGGCGGCGTGCTCGTAGGTGTCGTCGAGGGGCTTGAGCGGCAGCAGAGCGTTGGCCTGTGCATCGCCGCGGCGCTCGAGGGCGTGCGCGATCAGCCAGTCGGCGAGCTCGGGGTTCTTGGGCAGCGCCGGGCCATGCAGGTACGTGCCGATGACGCCCTTGTAGATGAGACCCTCAAAGCCATCGTCGCCGTTGTTGCCGGTGCCCACGACGACGGACGTTCCGAGCGGCGTGGCATCGGCGTCCAAAAGCGTGCGGCCGCCGTGGTTCTCGAATCCCACAAAGGGCTCGGGCGCCAGGTCGGTCTTGACGGCGACGTTGCCGATCAGGCGGTCGGAGCCGCGTACGGTCTCGGTGGCAATGACGCCCAGGCCCTCGATGCGATCCTCACCCATATAGTACGAACGGCCGAGCAGCTGATAGCTGCCGCAGATAGCGAGCAGCGAGCCGCTATCCTCAACATAGGCCGCGACCTTGTCTTTTTGAGCGAGCAGTTCATGTGCAACCGCCAGTTGGTCGCGGTCGGAGCCGCCGCCCATCATGACAATATCGGCATCGTGCAGATCGAGCGTCTCGCCCATACGGACCTCGTCCACGCGCACGGGGATACCGCGCCAGGCGCAGCGGCGCTCGAGCGCGATAACGTTGCCGCCGTCGCCGTAGAGGTTGAGCGCATCGGGATACAGGTAGACGATACGCAACGGGCGTGAAAGCTCGACCGGCGCGACGGCGGAAGGGATGGCGTTGCCATCGGCGCGGGCCACGGCGCGCCCGGCAACAACGTCGGCGGTGGTGCCATTAAGCTCGTCGAGCTCCTTGACCAGCGGCGGGAAGGCCGTGTAGTTGGCGACGGCGTAGAAAGTGTCGCCGGCGGCCTCATCCGCCACGGCGCCAATTGCCTGCGCGACGTCCGAGATGATGGCGGCGTCGATGCCGGCGTACTTGAGACGTACCTGCATATCGTGTGCACGCGTGCCGCCGGCAAAGGCGACAAGCCCTGGGGTATCGGCGATACGCTCGAAGTCGACGTCGTAGATCCAGGAGACATCGTGGCCGTCGGCACTGTTGTCGTTCAGGAAGAAAGCGCAGAGTCTGCCGCCCGCCGTCTTAATGGACTGGATCTGTCGATCGAAGCCCACGGGATTCTTGGCCAGGTTTGCCTCGACGGTGCGACCGGCAATATCCCAGCGGCCCATGCGTCCGCCGGCGGGCACGTAGGCATCGAGCGTGGGCTGCAGGTGCGCCGTATCCACGCCTAACTCATGTGCGGCAAAGAATGCGGCGGCAACGTTATAGACCATATATAAGCCGTTGTAGCGCGTGTCGATGTGCGCGGCTGGCGCGCTGGAATCAGATCCAAACACCAGGTCAAAACCATAGCCGTCGCGACTGAGCTTCACATTCGTCACGCGGCGGACCAGTGCGGGGCGTGCCCAACCGCACGAGGGGCAATGGTAGGCGCCGAGTTGACCATACTGTACGTAGTCGTACTCCAACGGGGCGTTGCACTGCGAGCAAAAGCGCGAGTCGCTAATGCGGTCAGACTCGGTGTTAGTGGCGCCATCGATGCCAAAGGCAATACTCGCATTGGGAACGCGCGCGGCAATCGAGGCGCACAGCGGGTCATCGGCGTTGTAGATGAGCGTCGTTGCCGGCGAAAGCTCCAACGCGTGGGCGATGACCTCCTGGGTGTGATCGATCTCGCCATAGCGATCCAGCTGGTCACGGAACAAGTTGAGCAGCACGAAGTGCGTCGGCTTGAGCTTGGGCAGGACGCGCACGGTGTAGAGCTCATCACATTCAAAAACGCCTACGCGCTTGCCGCCGCCGGCTCGCTTGAGGCCGCTGCGCGCCTCGAGCAGTGCGCCCACCACGCCCGGCTCCATGTTGTTGCCGGCGCGGTTGCATACCACGGTGGCGCCGCTGGCGGCAACGGCGTCGGCGATCAGGTTTGAAGTGGTGGTCTTACCGTTGGTGCCGGTGATCACCACGCTGCGGTCGACAAGACTCGCCAGGTCGCTCAGCAGATAGGGGTCGATCTTCATGGCGATGCGGCCGGGGAGTACGCCGCCCTGGCGCTTAAGGACGGAGCGCAGCCCCCAGCGAGCGATATCGCTCGAGGTGCAGGCAAGAGATGAGCGGAGGTTCATGAAACCGTTCCTAACGTAAACGACATGGTCGGGTCGAGTGCGTCACTAAAATCCGTAGCGGCGCGCAAATTCCTGGGCAAGCTGCGATACATCTTCGCAGGCGTTGGCCCAGGGGGCAAAGTCGGGAGTGTCCGAGATAATACCGTCCGCTTCCCAAACGGCCTGGTGCGAAAGATCCCAGGGATCGTGTGGCTCGGGCCGGCAGGGAAGGTACGGTGTCTGGTACATGGGGTTCAGTAAGAAGAACGCGCCACCCTCGCAGCGGTTGGCAAACTCACGCAGCGCGCGTGTCGCCGGGCGCATCTTGTTTGTTTTGAACAGCAGAATCGTGCGGGCGAGCAGATACCAAGGAGAGTTCTCGAGGGCATCGGCCCCCATCTGCTCCTCGAGCTGGTGGGCCAGGGCAAAAAAGCCGTCCTCGTCTTCCAAGCGAGCGAGGGCGAGTAACACGGTGCCTGCCGCTCGGGTGGGATAGCCTTCCGCCTTAAGAACACGGCGAGAATAGTTGACGGCAGCACGGTAGCGGGCGCTCGCCATGCACAGCTGCGAGATGGCCTCGAGTGTGTGAAGCCACCCGATAAGCGCCGGCTCGCTCACGGTGAGCTCTGCCGCCGTCACGCCGTCCGTCAAAACTTTGTTGGCCCAGTAGTGCGGGGCCTCCATATCGAACCCGGGCACGCTTTGCTGCAGGTAATCGGCCGTGGTTGCCTCGAGCTTCATCAGGTCGCCCAGGCAGGCGTCAACGGGTGTGTCGGCCAGGATGATGGCGAGCAGCTGCGCGTCGACGGTCAGTGCGTCGACGCGGACAATCTTGAGCAGCTCATCGCGCATGTCGTCGAACAGGCGATTGCGCGTCTGCTCAAACTCCTCGTCGCTGCCCATATCTTCGATGCGATGGAGCTCGTCGAGCAGGTGGCGATGAACACCGGCATAGGACAGCAGCGCCTGGGCATGCTCGGACTGCGCGTACTTTTGGGGATTCGCACTAATGTCGTTATGGACAAGCTCGCGTGCTGCATCGGTGAGCTCGGGGTGCGACGCCAGATAGGTGCGCTCCAGGTAGGCGGGGATGTAGACGCTCGGATCCATTAGAGGTCTCCTCCCTTAAATGGAAGCCCCTGCTCGGCTGCGCGCAGGATGCGCTCGTCGATTTGGGAGCGCACGATGTCGTTGGTGGCGACCCAGGCGGCAAAGCTGGCGTTGTCGGGGGCGCCCAGGCCCTCCTGCAGTACCGGCGTCGCCTCGGACAGCGCAAGGACAAGCTCGTCGGTGGAGCCCACACCCACGTTGACGCGGGCATAGACGCCATCGGGAAACTCGGTTTGGAAGTAGAGTGCCTCGGCTGCGTGCGGACACGAGCGCACCAGGATGCGCAGGTAGTGCTCGGCGCCCTCGTAATCCAGCTCGCGCCAGGCTGCGCTCATCAGTGCGATGAGCGTCCACGGGTCCAGGTCGCGCTCCGCATCTTTGGGACGGCGGCGCAGCGGCGCGTTGGCAAGATAGGGCACGGAGTGGGCGGAACGAAAACGCTTGAGCTCCTCGGCAGGGTATTCGAGCTTTGCCATGGCAAGCATCGCAGTATGGCGGACGCCGGCGGGGTCGTTGGGCGCAAAGTCCAAGCTGCGATTCGCGGCTTCGAGCGACATGCGGTAGCGTCCGCTAATGAGCGCGCGCGATGCCAAGGCGGCAAGCCAGCGCAGGTAGGGGCGGCGCATAAGGTCGCCTGCGGCCTCACGCTCGTAGGGGTCCTGCGCCGAGGCGGTCTTGAGCGCCAGATCGTGCTCCACCTCGTCGCACTTGGACACCAGATACTGCACGTATTCCTCGTTGGAGCCGGCGGTGAGGGCGGTCAGCATGCGCTGAGCGTCCCAGTTGGTCGGGTCGAGCGCGGCTGCCTCGCGGAGCATGTTCTCGGCAGCTGCCTCTTCTTGCTCTGCCTGGGTATCGTCAGGGATAAAGGGAATGCGGTAGTCGACAGCCTCGACCACCTTGGCAATGAGGTGCCCGGCGCGGTCGCGGTCGTGCACGATGAGCGGTGCGGGGTTGCGGGTGAATTGTTCCATCAGACGCTCTACGGCGGCACCGTCGGTGAGCGGGATATTGTCGCGGCGCAAGGCCTCAAGAACGAGGCGATGGCAATCCTCTTGAATGGGATCGAATGCCATGGGGCCTCCTTTGCTGCGGTTAGGGTTCAAATGTTTCTATATAAGGTTCTAGTTTACCCGCATGTGGCACGCCGGGGGTGCCGCACTTGGACTTGCACCTTTGCACCACGAAGACGGATGTCGCACAAATGTCGGCACCTTGGACGACCGAGTGGTATCACGGTGCCGCAAACGGTCGATTTTTGGCGGCGAACGGTGCATATTTTGGAGGGGCACAGTCCTGCCCGGGATATGTGGTCAACCTTGATAAAACGTTTGCCCAGCTTGGGAGTATGAATGCCGCACAAGGGTCTTCAGGGATAGAAAAAACGTTTCATCATTGGCGGCTTTAGGTGAATAACTGACCAACCAGAACGGTAAAATAGTGTTTGTCTGAGCGTTGAGACGTTTAGACATCGCGCATTGTCATCGCCGGCAACGCGCAAACCGGTCCTAACGGAGCCAATTGGGTGCTCCGTTATATACGCAAGTCTAAGAGGGGCTTGTTTAGGAGGCACAGTATGGGACGTTTTACCAATCCTCGCGATTTGTACTTTGGTGAGGGCGCTCGCCACGAGGTGAAGAACCTCAAGGGCAAGAAGGCCATCATCGTTTCTGGCGGCAGCTCTATGCGCCGCGGCGGGTTCCTGCAGGACGTCGAGAACGACCTTAAGGAAGGCGGTTTCGAGGTCAAGCTGTTCGAGGGCGTCGAGTCCGACCCGTCCATCGAGACGGTCATGAAGGGCGCCGAGGCCATGCGCGAGTTCGAGCCCGACTGGATTATCGCCATCGGTGGCGGCTCGCCCATCGATGCCGCTAAGGCCATGTGGGTCTTCTACGAGTATCCCGAGGAGTCCTTCGATAACATCATCCAGCCGTTCAGCTTCCCCGAGCTGCGTCAGAAGGCTCATTTCTGCGCCATCTCCTCTACCTCCGGCACCGCTACCGAGGTCACCGCGTTCTCCGTCATTACCGACTACGCCAAGGGCATCAAGTACCCGCTGGCCGACTTCAACATCACCCCTGATGTCGCCATCGTCGACCCCGAGCTCACCTACACCATGCCCGCCAAGCTGTGCGCTCACACCGGCATGGACGCTCTGACCCACTGCATGGAGGCCTACGTTTCCACCTGCGCCTCTATGTTCACCGACGCCAACGCTCTGCACGGCATCCGCGAGATCGTCGAGTGGCTGCCCAAGTCCTATGCTGGCGACCATGAGGCCCGTCAGCACATGCACGAGGCTCAGTGCATCGCCGGTATCGCCTTCTCCTCGGGCCTGCTCGGCATCGTTCACTCCATGGCTCACAAGACCGGTGCTGCCTTTGAGAACGGTCACATCATCCACGGTGCCGCTAACGCCATGTACCTGGGCAAGGTCATCCAGTGGAACTCCAAGGACCCGCGTGCTGCCGAGCGTTACGCTTACGTGGCCAAGGAGATCCTGCACCTTCCCGGCGAGACCAACGAGGAGCTCATCGCTGCGCTCGTCCAGAAGATTCGCGACCTCAACGACCAGCTCAACATTCCGCAGTCCATCAAGGATTACGCGAATGGTGGCGTGAAGGTCGACGCCGAGAACCCGCAGATGGTTTCCGAGGAGGAGTTCCTCGCCAAGCTGCCCGAGATCGCCGCGAACGCCGAGACCGACGCCTGCACGCCGGAGAACCCGCGTGAGACCAAGGCTGCCGACTTCGAGAAGATCCTCAAGGCCTGCTACTACGACACCGACATCGATTTCTAATCGACTCTTGTTATCGTAACGAGGGGCTCCGCACGTATCCGTACGGAGCCCCTTTCTTTTTATTATTAGAGAATGGGATAAAAATGGCTGCAATTTTCAATAGCCCCAGCAAGTACATCCAGGGCCCGGACGAGCTCGCCAAGCTCGGCTCCTATGTCGAGCCGCTCGGCGCTAAGGCCCTCGTCATCGTGACGCCTTCGGGCAAGAAGCGCGTCGGTGCCAAGATCGAGGGCGGCTTTGCCGAGGCCAAGGCCGAGCTGCTGTTTGAGGACTTTAACGGCGAGTGCTCCAAGGGCGAGGTTGATCGCCTGGTCGCGCTCGCCCGCGACAACGGTTGCGACATCATCGTCGGCGTCGGTGGCGGCAAGATCCTCGACACCGCAAAGGCCGTTGCCTACTACCTGGAGTCCCCGGTCATCATTTGCCCCACCATCGCTTCGACCGATGCTCCGTGCTCTGCTCTTTCGGTGCTCTACACCGATGACGGCCAGTTCGATAAATATCTCTTCCTTAAGGCAAACCCCAATATTGTCCTGATGGATACGACGGTTATCGCGGCGAGCCCGGTGCGCCTGACGGTTTCCGGTATGGGCGATGCGCTCGCAACCTACTTTGAGGCCCAGGCGACGCATGATGCCGACGGTGGCACTTGCGCCGGCGGCAAGGGCGGCATGGCCGGCCTGGCGCTCGCCAAGCTCTGCTATGAGACGCTCATGGCCGATGGCGTCAAGGCCAAGGTCGCGCTGGAGAAGGGTGCGCTCACGCCTGCCGTCGAGCACATCATTGAGGCCAACACGCTGCTTTCGGGCATTGGCTTTGAGAGCTCGGGCCTTGCTGCTGCTCATGCCATCCACAACGGTTTGACGATGCTGCCCGAGTGCCATGGCATGTATCACGGCGAGAAGGTCGCCTTTGGCACCATCGTCCAGCTGGTACTCGAGGACGCTCCGACCGAGAAGCTCGAGGAAGTCTTGGGCTTCTGCATTGAGCTGGGCCTGCCGGTCACGATGGAGGAGCTTGGCGTTGCCGAGGTTACGCGCGAGCAGGCCATGATTGTTGCCGAGGCCGCGTGCGCGCCCGAGGACACCATGTGCAACATGCCGTTTGAGGTGACGCCCGAGATGGTCGCAAACGCCATCCTGGGTGCCGACGCGCTGGGTCATTATTACCTCATGGATGAGTAAATCGAGCTAAGGAAGGGGCAAAGCCGGCAGATGGCTTTACCCCTTTTTGCTATGGTGCAAAGTGACCTGTCACCAATGCACAAGTTGGTGCAGGGGGCGGGTTACTTTGCACCAATTGTTATTGATGAAAGGGCGGATTTTCGTATGGCGCTTCCCATGGTTTATGGCGGCCCCGGCCGGTATGTTCAGGGGCCGGGCGAACTTTCGCGTCAGGGCAGGTATCTGTCATGGTTGGGCTGCGCTGCCTATGTCTTGTTTGACCAGGGCACCGAGGATCGGCTGTGCAGGCAGATCGTCGATGGATTTCTGGATGAAGATCTAAGCGAGCCGTTCTTTAAGATTTATGACGGTCCGTGTACGGAAGAGGCCGTTGTAAAAATGGCCAAGGAAGCCCAGGCCGAGTATTGTGACATGGTGGTGGGTATTGGCGGCGGCAAGATGCTCGATATCGCCAAGGCCGTTGCGTTTTATGCCGAGCTGCCGTTGTGCGTATGCCCCACGGCGGCTTCGATGGACGGTCCGTGCAGTGCGATTTCGGTGCTGTATCACGAGGATGGGTCGTTCGACCGCTATCTGATGCTCGAGAAGAATCCAGATCTGGTCGTGGTCGATACCAACGTGGTCGCGGCGGCCCCGTTGCGTATGACGGTCGCCGGCATGGGCGACGCACTGGCAACGTACTTCGAGGCGCGTTCGTGCGCCGCGGCGCACGGCACCAACGAGCACGGTGGCGCGTCGGGGCACTTGGCCCTGGTCGCGGCTCGCGCCTGCTACGACACGCTCATGGAGTGCGGCGTCGCTGCCAAGCGCGACCTCAAAAAGGGCCGTACATCGCCGGCGGTTGAGCGCCTGATCGAGTGCAATATTCTGCTCTCGGGCGTCGGCTTTGAGAGCGGTGGCTTGGCGTTGGCGCATGCCATCGCCAACGGTCTGACGATCCTGCCCGAGTGCAAGGCCATGCATGGCGAGGCCGTGGCATTTGGTCTGGTGGTGCAGCTGCGCTTGGAGCGTGCCCCCGAGCTTGATCAGGTGCTCGAGTTTTGCCAGCGCGTCGGTCTGCCGACGACGCTCGAGGGGCTGGGCCTTGGCGAGATTTCCGATGCCGATCTGCAGGGTGTTGCAAATGCGGTCTTTAGAAACGAGCGTAACATGGCCAACGAGCAGACAAAGGTGACCAGGCAAAAGCTCGTGCAGCTCATGTGCGAGGCATAGTTTGGCGTTTGATCGGCCTTGTGCGATCGAGACGGCGATAGGCCATAGACTATTTGCCTCAAAGGTGCTCCGCGTGTAATTTGCCCGAGGCGTGGGCCGATAGCGTATCATTATCTCTTGCTTGTTTGCACTGCTCAGGGAGGGGCCGCGCATGGCGCAGGAACACGATCTGTTTGATGACATTATCGAGATCAGCAAGGGTTTCGACTTTCTTAAAAACCCGCTTGGCGGCGTGACCGATGCACTCGATCCATCGGCGCCGCAGTGGAATCCTGCCGACTATAAAGAGCGTCCGCGCGGCAACACCATTCCGTGCCTGACCTGCAAAAACGAAAAGAGCGGCTGTACCGCGTGCATGGACGTGTGCCCGGTCAACGCTATCGAGGTCGAGGAAGACGCCATCGAGATCCTCGACTCCTGTCGCAAGTGCGGCCTGTGCGCCGCTGCCTGTCCGACCGAGGCGATTATCTCGCCGCGCCTGGCGCCTAAAAACCTGTATGACGACATTGTCTCGGCGGCCACGAGCCACGAGACCGCCTACGTCACCTGCACGCGCGCCCTTAAGCGCATGCCGCGCGAAAACGAAGTCGTCGTTGCCTGCGTGGGCGATATTACGGCCGAGACCTGGTTCTCGGTACTGGCGGACTATCCCAACGTGAGCGTGTACCTGCCGTTGGGCGTGTGCGATAAATGCCGCAACATCGGCGGTGAGGACATTCTGGGCGAGGCGATTGCGAAGGCCGAGGAGTGGTCTGGCACGGGTATGGGCCTGGAGGTCGACCCCAAGAGCCTCAAGTGCCATAAGCGTCGCGAGTACGAGCGCAAGGAGTACATGGAAAAGATCGCCCGCACCACGGGCCTGACGGTGACCAAGCTCAACCCGGCGACGGCGGCGCTGGCCTCGGTGACGCAGAAGCTCAAAGCCCACCGCCACCAGATTACCCAGCTGGAGCGCACGCTCAACACCATGTGCGGCACCACGACGACCAAGCGTCGCCGTTCGCTCACGCACGGGCGGCAGCTGGTGCTCTCGACGCTGCAAAACCACCCCGAGCTTGCCCAGAACATGCAAGTGAGCACGCCGGAGTGCGATTTTGACAAGTGCACGTCGTGCGGCGAGTGCGTCAATGTATGCCCCACGTTCGCCTGCGATTTGGTAGGAAGCGGTCGCTTTGCACTGGAGTCCACGTATTGCCTAGGTTGCGGGGCCTGCGTCAAGGTGTGCCCCGAGCATGCGCTTAAGTTGGTTGAGCATGATGCATCCAACCTGGTCGTCGTCGATCCCGAAGCCGAGGAAAAGGCTGCCCAGAAGGCCAAAGCCCACGAAGAGGTCCAAAAGGCAAAAGCCGAGGCAAAGGCCAAGCTTGACAAGATGCTCGACCAGGTGGAAAAGCTCGCAGACTAGTCAGCGACCCCTATCTCTGCTTCATTCGTGCCGCCGTGGCGTCTGGGTTCGCCCAGATGCTGCGGCGGCGCTATACTTATGCAGTTTGAAATGCTTGTACCAAAAGGAGCTGTCGTGTCCCTTTCCATCGGTATCGTGGGCCTGCCCAACGTGGGCAAGTCGACGTTGTTCACCGCGCTTACCAAAAAGACCGGCCTTGCCGCCAACTACCCGTTTGCCACGATCGACCCCAACGTGGGTATCGTCGACGTGCCCGATAACCGCTTGCAAAAGCTCGCCGACATCGTCAACCCGGGCCGCATTGTGCCGGCGACGGTCGAGTTTGTTGACATCGCAGGTCTGGTGAAGGGCGCTAACGAGGGCGAGGGTCTGGGCAACCAGTTCCTGGCCAACATTCGCGAGACCGACGCCATCTGCGAGGTCGTGCGCTACTTTAAGGACCCCAACGTTATGCGCGAGGTGGGCCGCACGGGCGAGTTCGTCGATCCCGCCGGTGACGCCGACACCATCATGACCGAGCTTATCCTGGCCGACATGGGCACGCTCGAGAAGCAGCTGCCCAAGCTCGAGAAGGAGGCCAAGCGCGACAAGGAGCTCATGCCCAAGTTTGAGGTCGCCAAGCGCCTACTCGCCTGGCTCAACGAGGGTAAGCGTGCTGCGTCCATGGAGATGACCGACGAGGAGCGCGCCGCTGCCAAGGGCCTGTTCCTGCTCACCATGAAGCCCATCCTGTATGTGGCCAACGTGGACGAGGACATGCTCAACGAGGACCTGGCGCCCATCGATGGCGTCAAGCCGCTGCCGATCTGCGCCAAGATCGAGGCCGAGCTTTCCGAGCTCGATCCCGAGGACGCGGCCGACTACCTGGAGAGCCTGGGCCTGGAGCAGCCCGGCCTGGACGTGCTCGCGCAGGCAGCCTACAAGCTGCTCGGCCTGCAGTCGTTCTTTACAGCCGGCGAGATGGAGGTCAAGGCCTGGACGGTGCGTCAGGGTGCGACCGCCCCGCAGGCCGCCGGTGTCATCCATACCGACTTTGAGCGCGGCTTTATTAAGGCCGAGGTCATTGGCTACGATGACTACATCGAGCTCGGCGGCGAGCAGGGCGCCAAGGCTGCCGGCAAGCTGCGCATCGAGGGCAAGGACTATGTCATGGCCGATGGGGACGTCGTGCACTTCCGCTTTAACGTGTAAGGACGACGTGCATGTTTAAATATGGTAAAAAAGCCGGCTACATGGGCATCGCGCTGCTGGTGCTTGCGGTTCTTCCGCTGGTGGTCGCAGCGTGTGTTATCCCCAACATTGGTCCCGAGGTGGCAACGAAGTTTAACGCCGCTGGCGAGGTGACGCGCTGGGGCAAGAGCTACGAGCTGCTGGCGCTGCCGGTGCTCAACTTGCTGCTGAGCGTGGCGACATACTTTACGGCGGGACGTCAAGCTAAAAACAATGATGACTCCGCCGCCATGGCGCGCATCGTGTGCGAGCGCTACCTGCGCAACGGCTGCATCACGGGCGTGTTCCTCAACGTAATCAACGTCTACTTTATGTATTCGGCGATTACTGGAACGGGCTTTGGCTTTGGTTTCTAGCTTGTCCTTTTAGGCAACGAGCCTGCACGCATATTCAATGGCTGCTGCGAGGCCGCCGTTCGATCGTGGTTTAAAGACCATGTCGGCGGCGGCCTCGTTTTCGTATCCGGCGCCGCGAAGGGCGAGTGCGATACCGGCTTCTAAAAGGAGCGGCAGGCCGTGTTGGCTGGTTGCGATTACGGCAGCCTGATTGAGCGAGCAGCTGTGCGCTTGGCATTGGATGGCAAGTTCACCTTGCGCCGGGCAAGGGACCAGAACGGCGGCGACGCGACTTGATAGCAATGCAAATGCTGTGCGCTCATCGGGCGAAAGGCATTCTGCTTCAACGACGACGAGCTTGGGCGGTGCGCTGTTTGTGCGAAGCGTGGCTCGGTACGTGCGGACCGAAGAACCCGACATAGAAAACTCCTGTGTATTCGGCAAAACGTAAACTATAGTTTACGTTTATGTTCGGCTCCATTTCAAACTCAGCTGCATGGACGAACGTGCGAAACAGATTCTTGGCAGGCGGGTCGAAGAGACACGCAGAGACCTTGGTATCTCCAAGGTTGATTTTTGTGTGGCGACAGGAATCAGCCGACCCTATCTCGACCGAATCGAAGACGGGACGGCAAATTTCACGCTCAAGGTTCTATTTAAGATCGCACCCGCACTCGGCATGACGGTGTCAGAGCTTCTCGAGGGTATCGAATAGGGGATACCCGTCGACAACTGAATTACGCCATCGGGATGCGGTCGTGGTTGACTTGGCTGTAGAACAGGCGCTGGATCTCGGCGGCATCGCGTGACTGGCCGAGTGCCCACATGGTCTTGGCCACGAGCGTCTCGGTGGTCATGTCGTCGCCGCGCAGAATGCCCGGCTGATCGGCGTAAGCACGGCCGACCTCATAAACACCCAGGTCAAGGCCCTCCTCGGGGACCTGCGTGGTCATAACGACGGTGCGGCCCGAATCGACCCAGCGGAAAATCGCCTCCTGGAATGATTCGCCGGGCTCGCCGAACTCGGGAATACCGCCAATGCCAAAGGTCTCCAGAATCACGGCGTCGTAGCTATCGGCCAGGGCGTCCAGGATACCCGGGTTCACGCCGGGCGTGAGCTTAAGGACAAACACGCGCGGGTCGATGCTGTCGTAGAAACGCACCGGGTTTTCGCCCTGATGCGTGCCGTGAAGCCCGTTGCGCACAATGCGGTCGTTGCGGATGTAGGCAATGGGCGGATAGTTGACACTAATGAACGCGTTAAAGCTCATGGTGCGCTGCTTGCGGGCGCGCGTGCCGGCAATGGCGACGCCGCCAAACACGATCGAGACGTCGTGTGAATGCTCGTCGAGCGCATAGAGCAGGCTCTGGTACAGGTTGAGCTTGGCATCGGTAAAGGGGTTACCCATGGGCTTTTGCGAGCCGGTGAGTACGATGGGCTTGGGACTGTCCTGAATCAGATAGGAAAGCGCTGCCGCGGTGTAGCTCATGGTGTCGGTGCCGTGCAGAATCACGAAGCCGTCGTGGTCGGCATAACCCTCGACGATGACGTCGCGGATACGCATCCAGTCACTCGGGCGCATGTTGGTGCTGTCGATGTTCATGGGCTGCACGACGTCGAGCTCGCAGAGGCCCGAGATCTCGGGGACGCTCTGGGCGAGCTCCTCACCGGTCAGGGCGGGGGAGAGGCCGTTGCCGTCCTCGGTCGATGCGATGGTGCCGCCCGTGGCGATGAGAAGGATGCGCTTCATGCTGATATTCCTATCGTATTTGCCGCCGCAGAGGCGGAGTCGTTCGGCAGTATTGTGGCACAGGGCGTCCAATGTTCAAACGTATTACATCATCTGTAACGTCTGGTAACACTTCAATTGCCGTCAAATAGGGGCCCAGGTCGTGCGTTTGCCGTGCGCTGATGGCTGCGAGGGACGAGAAACCCCATATAACGTGTACACTATGGAAGTTATTTTCGTTCATTCACGCGGGTGGGCACCGGCTCCCCGCCAACAAGAGGGGGAACCATGGATCAAAAGGCTTCCGCAAAGGTCCTCGTACTCGACTTTGGTGCGCAGTACGGTCAGCTCATTGCCCGTCGCGTCCGCGACCTCAACGTGTATTCCGAGATTGTCCCCTGCGACATCTCGGCCGACGAGATTCGCGAGATGAACGCCTCTGCGCTCATCCTTTCCGGCGGTCCGGCTTCCGTGTACGCCGAGGACGCTCCGTCCATCGACCCCGCCATCTTTGACCTGGGCCTTCCCGTCCTGGGCTTCTGCTACGGTCATCAGATCACGGCCGTGACGCTCGGCGGCAAGGTCGGCCACTCCGAGGTGGGCGAGTACGGCCGTGCTACCATCACGCGCACGGCCGGCGCCAAGCTCTTTAACTCCACGCCCATGGAGCAGACCGTGTGGATGAGCCACCGCGACGCCGTGTCTGAGGTGCCCGAGGGCTTTACCGTTACCGCCAGCACCGACGTGTGCCCGGTTGCCGCCATGGAGTGCGTCGAGCGCAAGATCTTCACCACGCAGTTCCACCCCGAGGTCAAGCATTCCGAGTACGGTCAGCAGCTGCTGAGCAACTTCCTGTTTGAGATCTGTGGCCTGGAGCCCAACTGGAGCATGGACAACCTGGTCGAGACCATGACGGCCGAGTTCCGCGAGAAGGTCGGCGACGACCGCGTGATTCTGGCCCTGTCCGGTGGCGTCGACTCCTCCGTCGTGGCTGCGTTGGGCGCTCGCGCCGTGGGCAAGCAGATGACCTGCGTGTTCATCAACCACGGTCTGCTGCGCAAGGGCGAGCCCGAGCAGGTTGAGGAGGTTTTCACCAAGCAGTTTGACGTCGACTTTATCCATGTTCACGCCGAGGACCGTTATGCCGAGCTTCTGGCCGGCGTGACCGAGCCCGAGGAGAAGCGCCGCATCATCGGTACGCAGTTCTGGAAAGAGTTCTTCGCCGTGGCGCAGCAGCTCGAGACCGATGGCAAGCCGGTCAAGTACCTGGCTCAGGGCACCATCTACCCCGACATCATCGAGTCCGGCGCTCGCAAGACGGGCGGCAAGACGGCCACTATCAAGAGCCATCACAACCTGATCCCGTTCCCCGAGGGCGTGCACTTCGACCTCATTGAGCCGCTCGACCACTTCTTTAAGGACGAGGTCCGCGCGCTTGGTCTGGCGCTGGGCCTGCCGGGTTACATCGTGTTCCGTCAGCCCTTCCCGGGCCCGGGCCTGGCCATCCGCATCATCGGCGCGGTCGACAAGGAGAAGCTCGAGATCCTCAAGAACGCCGATGCCATCGTGCGCGAGGAGCTCGACGCCTACAACCAGCGTCTGTTTGAGCAGACCGGCGAGCGCAACTCCGAGCACAGCTGCTGGCAGTATTTCGCGGTCCTGCCCGACATCAAGTCCGTCGGTGTTATGGGCGACGAGCGCACCTATCAGCGTCCGATCATCCTGCGTGCCGTCGAGTCCAGCGATGCCATGACCGCCGACTGGGCCAAGCTGCCCTACGACGTGCTGGCGAGGATCTCCGGCCGCATCGTTGCCGAGGTCCCCGGTGCCAACCGCGTGTGCTACGACATTACGTCCAAGCCGCCCGCGACCATCGAGTGGGAGTAGTCGAAAGGCTATTTTGAAGCCTCGATTTTCCGTCCGCTGAGTACCGCAGAGTGTCGCAGCGTACGGAAGAAACGCAAAGCCCCCAGCAACTTGGGGGAATAAATTGAGCGAGATACCCCCGATTTCCACTTGAAATCGGGGGTATTTTTTATGCTTTGACCTGCTGTTTTAGGAAGTTTTACTCCTAATTGCCGTACAGGGCGGACATGGCGGCACCCCACGGACGGGGAGTAAAAGGTTTGTTGGGGGAGTAAATTGTCCCAGTCGCCTGTCCCAGTGGGGCAAAACGGACCCCAAAACTCAACTGAAACTCAACGGGGCGAAATATGGTGGCTTTTCAGCAAAACCGCAGGTCAACAATGGGGAGTAAAAAATTACTCCCCCAAGCGATTCCAACGGCTTCAGCACGCTTCGAATGGTGGGTTTCGGGCATAAGAAAAGCAGGTGCTTTACTCCCAATTGCGGGGGTAAAGCCACCTGCTCGCGTTTCAGTAAATATTTACTCCTAGAACTTGGCCTTCCAGTCGGCGTATTCCTCCGGCGTGATCTCTCCGGATTCCAGCTCGTTTCGCTTCGCGGCCCAGGCCTTGAGCATCTGGGTCGTCTTGGGCGCCTTCTCGGCAGACGCGTCGATAGAAAGACCAGAGCCATCCTCAGCGGGCACGATGCCGAACTCGTCCTCCAGCTGCAGAAGGAGGCCCAGGAGGTCTCGGGCGTTCTCCACGCCGAAGTCCTTCAGGGCAAGCGGGGAGATGTCGAGGGCTTCGGCGATGGCTTCGATCTGAGGCTGCTTGGGGGTCCTGAAATCCGTCTCGTAGTGGCGGATCGCACCCTCCGAGACGCCGATCCTCTCGCCCAGCTCCCCCTGGTAGAGCCCGCGCAGCTTGCGGTAGTGCCTGATCTTCTCGCCAGTCGTCATCTTCCCTCCTGAAAATCTAAACCTCGTAATTCTAGCACCGTACGCAAACGTACGCAATTTCTTGACAGTACGAAAGCGTACGATTATGATTCGCTCATATCAAACGTACGTAATCGTACGATATTAGGAGGACAAATGAACCAGGAAGAAGGCAAACCAACCATGCTCAACGCAGAGCAGGTCGCACAGAGGCTGAACATGTCGAAAGGGTTCGCCTACAAGATCATCCAGGAGATGAACGAGGAGCAGATCAAGAAGGGTCGCTCGGTGGTCAAGGGCCGCGTCCGCTCCGACCACTTCGAGGCAAGATTCTTTGCCGGTGATGAAGATGCCCGTATATAGAAGCGAGAACGGGACGTTCTACTCCCAGTGCTTCTACCGTGACGGCAGGGGCGCGAAGCGGCACAAGGTCAAGAGGGGCTTTGCCACCGAGCTCGAGGCGCTCATGTGGGAGAAGGACTTCCTAGCGGTTCACAACGGCACCATGGACATGCTCTTCGCGGACTTCGTCGACGTGTACGCCACCGAGATTAGGCCTCGAATCAGGGAGCACACCTGGCTGACCAAGGAGTACATGATCAAGGACAAGATCATCCCCTTCTTCGGGAAGATGAGGATGTCCGAGATCAAGCCCATCGACGTCGTCCGCTGGCAGAACCAGCTTATCGACCACAAGGACGCCAACGGGAAGCCGTACTCGGCCACCTACCTCAGAACCATCAACAACCAGCTGAACGCCATCTTCAACCATGCCGAGCGCTACTACGACCTGACGGGCAACCCGTGCAGGAAGGTAACGAAGATGGGCTCGAAGAAAGGCGGAGAGATGAACTTCTGGACGAAGCAGGAGTATCTGAGGTTCTCGGAGGCCATCATGGACAAACCTCTTTCCTTTTACGCTTTCGAGGTCCTCTACTGGACAGGTATCCGCTGTGGAGAGCTCCTCGCCCTCACCCCATCCGATTTCATCTTCGAGACCTCGGAGCTCAGCATCACGAAGTCGTATCAGCGTTTGAAGGGCATCGACACCATCACCGACCCGAAGACTCCGAACTCCGTGCGAAGGATCGCCATGCCCAAGTTCCTCGCCGAGGAGATGAAGGAGTACCTGGAAGACTTCAGAGACGACCTTGGTCCCCATGACCGCATCTTCGACGTGACGAAGTACTACCTGACGCACGAGATGGAGCGCGGATGCAAGGAGTCCGGAGTCAAGCGGATCAGGATTCACGACCTCCGACACAGCCACATTTCCCTGCTGATTGACATGGGCTTCACCGCCCTGGCAATCGCTGACCGGGTGGGACATGAAAGTATCGACATCACCTACCGCTACGCTCACCTGTTTCCCACCCGGCAGGCGGAGATGGCGAACAAACTGGACATGGAGCGAAAGGGGGCTTAAATCATGTCTGCAAAGAACCTTGACAACCACAACCGATGGAGAAGCAAAACCATAGCGTTCCGGGTGTCCCCGGAGGAAAACGAACAGATTGAGATTGCCGTCCGCCTCTCCGGGCTGACCAAGCAGGACTACATCACCCGGCGGCTCTTAGACCGGGCCGTGGTGGTGCAGGGCAATCCCAGGGTCTACAAGGCCCTGCGTGACCAACTCGCCGCCGTCCTGGGGGAACTGCGGCGCATTGAGGCCGGGGGCGGCGTGGGGGATGAACTTCTCGCCACCATTGACCTTATCTCGATGACGCTGGGCGGCATGAAGGAGGATTGATAGATTGATGGATTCCAGAGAAACGAAAAGGACTGTCCCGGTTCCGTCTGTTGGCGCAGACGGGGAACAGCCCATTTCACAAACAACTATCAAAAGTATAGCAGAGGAAACGGCTGAAAACAACCCCCAAGAGGAAAGTTTGGAAGAAATGCTCCGAGATATGCGGCGCATGAGCGACTCGGCTTACCTCCACACGGTTTCTATGAACGACCTTTACCAGAACATCTACCAGAGCAGACCGCCCGTCATTGACGGTCTGCTCTACCCTGGGACATACCTCTTTGCGGGAGCGCCCAAGGTGGGCAAGTCGTTCCTGATGGCCCAGCTTGCCTACCATGTCAGCACCGGCCTCCCGCTGTGGGACTATCCCGTTCACAAGGGGACTGTCCTCTATCTGGCGCTGGAGGACGATCACCGCCGCTTGCAGGGGCGGCTATACCGAATGTTCGGCACAGAGGGCACCAACGACCTGCTCTTTGCGGTCTACGCCAAGCAGCTCGGCGTTGGCCTGGAGGAACAGCTAAAGAAGTTCGTCCGGGAACACCCGGACACCAAGCTGATTATCATTGACACCCTCCAGAAAATCCGAGAGGCTGGCGGGGATAAGTACAGCTACGCCAACGATTACGAGGTGGTGGGGAAACTGAAACGATTTGCCGATGATTGCGGCGTCTGCCTCCTGCTGGTACATCACACCCGGAAACAACAGGCCGATGATAAGTTCGATATGATCTCCGGCACCAACGGACTGGCGGGAGCAGCGGACGGAGCCTTTCTTCTTCAAAAGGAGAAGCGGACGGACGGCAACGCCGTTCTGGACGTGGCCGGGCGTGACCAGCAAGACCAGCGATTCTATCTTACCAAGGACAAGGAACGGCTGATATGGACGCTGGAGCGTACGGAAACGGAGGCATGGACAGAGCCGCCCGACCCGGTGCTGGAGGCCGTAGCCGCCCTTGTAACAGCGGAAAGCCCCTCTTGGGCAGGGACGGCCACAGAACTGGCGGCGGCGCTCCAGACTGACATGAAGCCCAATGCCCTGGCAATGCGGCTGAATGTCCGGGCCGGGAAGCTGCTGACAGACTACCACATCCGCTATGAGAACAGCAGGAGCCACGCCGGGAGAAGTATCAGCCTGACGCTGGAACCGCCCCAGGCGTGACGACCGTGACGGCTTTTTTGAGGGCGGGGGCGGTGTCTGAAACATCGTCACAGTCGTCACGGCTGTCACAGGGAGCGGCCCCAGACGTTTCCCACCCCCACCGCAACCCAGCGAAGCGGTTGCGGTGGGGAGAGGAGGGGCAAGGGAGCGGAGTGAGGGATGGACACAAGGCCGTCCCGAATGGAGCGGACTTTGACCCGACGAGGTGCAGGGTGCCCTTTTCTGCGAAGTATACCCTGCGGGTAAAAGGGCGGCCCTGCTGGGGGAGGCAACCGCACACCGAGCCGCAGCGAGGCGTTTCGGAGGCCAACCGCCGCTTGCGGCGGCTCTTAGGCCGGAGATGTTGCCGGGGACAAAGCCCCCACACCCCCTCGGAGAGCCCACGACACTTTGCAGCCCGAAGGGATGAAAGTGTCATAGTGGGTTATTACACTTCCCGCAGGAAGTGCCTCCCCTGAACTTCCGTCCTCGATCAACAACCCAACATCTGAAACAGGAGGATTTTTGCCTATGGCGAGAGGCGACGGTATTGACCGTATCAACGCAAGAAATATGAGGCTGACCGAAACCAAGATCGGCAACACCCAGCAGCACAATGAGCGTGAGAAAGATTCCTATGTCAACCAAGACATTGTATTAGAGCGGACGCCGCTCAATGTCTATTTCAAAACCCCGTCCGCTGGGTATCGGGAGATATTTGCTCAAATGGAGGCTGATGGCGTGATTTCCACCCGTGGTATCAAGGAGGACGCCTTTCGATACAGTGAGCTGGTCTTTGACGTAAACTCCGCTTACTTCTACAATCACGGCGGGTATGACTTCGCAAACCAATTTTACACCGAAGCCTATAAAGCCGCAATCAAAATCGTGGGTGGAGAGCAGTATATTTTGTCGGCGGTCATGCACGCCGACGAGCGCAACCGGGCCATGTCCGAGGCGCTGGGGGAGGACGTGTACCACTACCACCTCCATGTGGTCTATATCCCGGTGGTGGAGAAGGAGATACGCTGGACAAAGCGGTGTAAGGACAAGTCCCTGGTGGGAAAGGTCAAGGAAACGATCATGCAGGTGAGCATGAGTAAGAAGTGGGCGTCCAAGTCCATTCTGGACGAAGCTACCGGAGAACCGCTATGCACAGCTAAGGGCAAGCCCGTCCTACGAAAGTCGTACAGTGTCCTGCAAGACGATTTCTTTGAGCATATGCGCTCCGCTGGCTATGACAATGTAGAGCGCGGGGAGCGTGGCAGTTCCGAGGAACATCTGACTGTTATGCAGTTCAAGACGGAGCGTGAGCAGGAACGGCTTGCACAGCTTCAAGAGGCATCGGCGCTGGCCCAGGTTGAGGCCGACCAAAAGAATAAGGAGGCGGCAGCAGCCGAGAAGAAAGCGGCCCAGGCCAGGGCAAAGCTGGACGATGTAGCTCCCTTGCTCAAGGGCATGGAAAAGCTGGCGGCGGACTTCTCCGACGATTCAGAGCGGACGCTGCCGGAGGCGGGGCCGCTGGAATCGGCCAAGTCTTACCGAGAGAAGAAGGCCAAGCCCCTTTGGGAGAAAATCGTCAAAGTGCTGCGCTCCGTCTATCGGGCCTATTTCGACCTCAAAAGCAGGTTTGAGCGGTTGCAAAGCGCCTATGATCGGGAGGTCAGCAAGAACGGCTCTCTTTCCACCAGGATTTACGAGGTCTGCGCCGAGAGGGACGGCTTAAAAGGACAGGTCAGGGACTATGAGCGGGTCAGACGGGCCATTGGCCCAGAACAGGCGGACAAGATATTGGAGGCTGTTTACCAGCAGGAACAGGCTGAAAAGGAACGGAAACGGGCCGCAAGGCCCAAAATGAGAGTAGGCGCACGATAATCAAAAAAATGGAGGTAACATTATGGAAAAGTACATCTTCGACGAGAGCAACGGCCTGTGGTATGAGTTGCAGAGGAACTAACAATATCCGGGCGTGTGCGGCGGAAATCGTGGACACAGAAATTATTTGCGCATGAGGCCCCAAATCGAAGGGTGTCCCGGTGAATGCCCTCCTGATTTATTTGGGACAGCGGGTAAAAACTTCTTGCATTTTAGAGTGTACTATGCTATACTGCTATCATCCTGATTTGAGGAGGCTATTCAACATGCGGCAAGGTATTCTTAAATAAAATTTGATAATGGGCACAAAAATAATTGCCCCTTGCAGGGGCTTGGTTTTTGTACCCAATTTAAGAATGCTTTTGCCTTTTTATCAAATATCGTGACGGATAACGGCTCATGTTAGCTGAATGCGTTTCCATGTATCCGAAGTCATGATCCCCAGCGGTAAAAGTATTTGCCGCTGGGGATTTTTGCGCCCTTTTGGGCCTTGTATGGAGGATAGACATGAACATTATCAATATCGGGATTCTTGCCCATGTAGATGCGGGCAAGACGACACTGACAGAAAGCCTGCTGTATGCCAGCGGAACCATTTCAGAGCCGGGGAGCGTCGAAAAAGGGACAACGAGAACGGACACTATGTTTTTGGAGAGGCAGCGTGGAATTACCATTCAAACGGCAGTCACTTCTTTCCAGTGGCACAGTTGTAAAGTCAACATTGTGGATACTCCCGGCCACATGGATTTCTTGGCAGAGGTATACCGCTCTCTGGCCGTTTTGGACGGGGCCATCTTGGTGCTCTCCGCTAGAGATGGCGTACAGGCCCAGACCCGAGTTCTGTTCCATGCCCTACGGAAATTGAACATCCCCACCATTATCTTTATCAACAAGATCGACCAGGTTGACATTGATTTGGAGGGCGTATATCAGTCTGTTCGGGATAAGCTCTCCGCCGATATTATCATCAAGCAGACGGTATCGCTGTCCCCGGAAATAGTTCTGGAGGAAAATACCGACATAGAAGCATGGGATGCGGTCATCGAAAATAACGATGGATTATTGGAAAAGTATATCGCAGGAGAGCCAATCAGCCGGGAAGAACTTGCGCGGGAGGAACAGCGGCGGGTTCAAGCCGCTTCCCTGTTCCCAGTCTATCATGGTAGCGCCAAAAACGGCCTTGGCATTCAACGGTTGATGGATGCGGTGATAGGGCTGTTCCAACCGACCAAGGAACAGGGGCGCACCGCCCTGTGCGGCAGCGTTTTCAAGGTGGAGTATACAGATTGCGGCCAGAGGCTTGTCTATCTGCGGCTATACAGCGGAACGCTGCGCTTGCGGGATACGGTGGCCCTGGCCGGGAGAGAAAAGCTGAAAATCACAGAGATGCGTATTCCATCCAAAGGGGAGATTGTTCGGACAGATACCGCCCATAAGGGCGAAATTGTCATCCTTCCCAGCGACAGTTTGAGATTAAACGATATATTGGGGGACAAAACCCAACTTCCTCGTGAAATGTGGAGTGATGCTCCCTTCTCTATGCTGCGGACAACGATTACGCCAAAAACGGCAGAGCAAAGAGATCGGTTGCTGGACGCTCTTACGCAAATTGCGGATACTGACCCGCTTTTGTGCTACGAGGTGGATTCCATCACCCAAGAGATCATTCTTTCTTTTTTGGGCCGGGTGCAGTTGGAGGTTGTTTCCGCTTTGCTGTCGGAAAAATACAAGCTTGAAACAGTGGTAAAGGAACCCACCGTCATTTATATGGAGCGGCCGCTCAAAGCAGCCAGCCACACCATCCATATCGAGGTGCCGCCCAACCCGTTTTGGGCATCCATCGGACTGTCTGTTACGCCGCTCCCGCTTGGCTCCGGTGTACAATACGAGAGCCGGGTTTCCCTGGGATACTTGAACCAGAGTTTTCAAAACGCTGTCATGGATGGTATCCGTTACGGTCTGGAGCAAGGCTTGTGTGGCTGGAACGTAACGGACTGTAAGATTTGCTTTGAATACGGGCTTTATTATAGCCCGGTCAGCACGCCGGCGGACTTTCGCTCATTGGCCCCGATTGTATTGGAACTGGCATTAAAGGAATCAGGGACACAGTTGCTGGAACCTTATCTCTCCTTCACCCTCTATGCGCCCCAGGAATACCTTTCCAGGGCTTATCATGATGCGCCGAAATATTGTGCCACCATCGAAACGGCCCAGATAAAAAAGGATGAAGTTGTCTTTACTGGCGAGATTCCCGCCCGTTGCATACAGGCATACCGTACTGATTTGGCCTCTTACACCAATGGGCGGAGCGTGTGCCTGACGGAACTGAAAGGGTATCAGGCCGCTGTCGGCCAGCCGGTCATCCAGCCCCGCCGTCCAAACAGCCGCCTGGACAGGGTGCGCCATATGTTTCAGAAGGTAATGTAACGTCTTGCGCAATACAAGCGTTCATTGCTGGCTATTGCGAAGTTTGTCGGATAAATAGCAAACCCAGCCGAGCCAGC
>CABQJU010000004.1:0-95071 GCA_902464575.1 uncultured Collinsella sp. | reverse complement strand
CTGGTGATCTCCGCCTTGAGAGGGCGGCGTCCTAAACCGCTAGACGAACGGGCCACATGACATCTGCACTGCCGTGCTGCGAGCAAATATATTACGGGACAAAAAACGTCAGCGCAAGAAGAAATTCCAAATTGCCGAAAAATTGTCGGCAGGTTATGGAACACGCAGGTAAACTGGGTAGCTAATCCAAGTTGAGATGGACCAAAAGAGCTTCGCGCTCGTTGGGAATGTTGTCTTCGATCACGGCGTCGAGGGCGGAGTTGAGAAGCTGCCCCAGTTCCGGCCCGGGCTTGACTCCGGCACGGATCAGGTCGCCGCCGTTGATGGCGAGCATCTTGAGCATATAGGGCTCCCCTGCCTTCAGCAGCTCGTGCGCCATCGCGCGCATCTCTTCAATCGTCTCAACGTAATAGAAGCACGACGGGGCCTTGCCGAGCGTGTCAGCACGCTTAAGGTCCATGAGCTCGTCAACCAGGCGGGCCGTGTCGACGCCCTCACCCGAAAGCGCGCGCATCATATTGAGCAGGCAGGAGCGCTCGGGGCGCAGCGGCTTATCATGGTATTTGATAAGCAGGCACACGTCGCGCACCAGGTCGTGCGAGAGCGCCAGACGATCCATAATGACGCGCGCCTTCTTGGCGCCGAGCTCGGGATGACCGTAGAAGTGTCCGCTGCCGGCGTGATCGACCGTGAAGCACTCGGGCTTGGACACATCGTGCAAAAACGCCGCCCACATAAGACTCGACGAGGGCGCGATGCCGTCGCACAGCGCCAGCTCCCCTGCCACCGTCAGCACACGGGCGATATGCTCGTAAACGTTAAACGCATGATAGACACTGCGCTGATCAAACCCGCGACCCGCTGCCAACTCGGGCACGGCGGCGCAGATAAGCTCGGGGTAGCGCAGCATGGCGTCTCCCCCATGACCGGTCGAAAGAATGCCCTCGAGCTCAATACCCACACGCTCGCGCGCCACGGCATCGAGCAGCGGAGCGCACTCGGCAAGCGCACGCTTAGTCTCGGGGTCAATCCTAAAGTCCAGACGGCAGGCAAAGCGTACCGCACGCAGCATGCGCAGGGCGTCCTCGTTAAAGCGACGCTTGGGATCGCCGACAGCGCGAATCAGCTTGCGCTCCAAGTCACCCTGGCCGTCGTAGCGGTCGACAAGCCCACGCTCGGGATGCCACGCCATGGCATTGACGGTAAAGTCGCGGCGCGCAAGATCGTCCTCGAGCGAGGCAGCACGCTCGACACTCTGAGGATGGCGCCCATCGGCATAGAAGCCATCCAGGCGGTACGTGGTGACCTCGATACGTTCACCATCGGAAATAGCCGTGATTCCGCCAAATTTAATGCCCGACTCCACGACCGCGACACCAGCGGCCTCGAGCGCCGCCTTGGACTCCTGCCACAGGCCGCTACAGCACATATCAACATCGTGGCTGGGGCACCCCATCAGGGCGTCGCGTACCCAACCGCCTACGTACCAAGCCTCAAGACCAGCCGCCTCAAGCGCGCGCAGGACGCGCAGGGACGCATCGGACGGTTGAGTACCGTTGAGCGAAACATTGCACATGCCTATGGCCTCCTGCACTTGTGAGCGTTAATCGATGGTTCTCAAGAAGTCTAACAAGAAACGAGAAAGCGCGCACACGCAATCGCGTCGTCGATTCGATAAAGCGAGACAGCAGACGCCACATACGTTCAGCGCGCAAAAAACACCCGCCTTGGTAATCCAAAGCGGGTGTTCGGCAACGACGTATCGATGCTGCTAGCAGACCTGGCGAACCTCGATATGCTTCTTATATTCGTCCACCTTGGCAAAATCGCCCAGACCGGGGCACTCGACCACGTTGGCGCCGGTAGCCATCGAAAGGCGCAGGGCGTCCTCGACGCGCTCGGGGGCGTCGTGCCACACGGACAGGAAGGCAGCGAGCGAGGAATCGCCGGCGCACACCGTCGACAGCAGCTTGACGTCGAAGGTGCGGTTGGCAAACCAGATGTGCTCGCCGTTAGAGAAGTACGCACCGGCGCCGCCAAGAGTCAGCAGCACATTCTTGGCGCCCTTGGTATGAAGCTCGGCCATAGCGCCCTTGACGGACTCATCGTCGCCACCGCTCACCTTAATGCCAAAGATGTCAAGCAGCTCGTCGTCATTGGGCTTGATCAGCAGCGGCTCCATGGCAATGAGGTCCGCCAGCTGATGGCTCGAGATGTCGAGGACGAACTCGGCCCCCTTGGCCTTGACGCGGCGCAGGACCTCGGCCAGGAAGCCCTCGGAAGTGTTGGGAGGCAGCGAGCCGCTGATGACCAGGCAGGTCATGTCATCGAGCGAATCGATAAGTTCAAACATCTCCTGCTCATTGGCTTCGTTGATGGCGGCACCGGCGTTGACCATGTTGTACTCGGTGTCGGGGCCGGCATTGAGGAACACGTTGACGCGCGTGATGCCGTCGGTCCACACGGGCTTGACGGGCACGCCCAGGGCCTCGGCGCCCTTGACGATGAACTCGCCCGAGAAGCCAGCGAAGAAGCCCAGGATCGTGGTGTCGACACCGTAGTGGTCAAGCGTAAACGAGACGTTGAGACCCTTGCCGTTGGGCGTATAGACCGCGTTGCGCGTGCGGGTGACGGTGTTGGCGGAAAGACCGTCGCAGGCAATGTTGTAGTCAATGGCGGGATTTGCAGTGAGCGTGTAAATCATGAATGTTCCTTTCACGAAGCAGCGTGTTGATGAAAGTATATTCCACGCATCGGTAAAAGGCTAGGACAACTCGGTGAACGGTGTGGAAGCGATGAAGTACGGCGGGACACCTCTCCCCCGTGGCGGAACAAAAAGGCGTCCCAGCCGAAACCGGGGCGCCACATGCGCACGAATATGTCGCGTTTAGATTACTGACGATCGAGCTTGCGGACGGCAACGCGCTTGCTGTACTCGTCGACGTGACCGAAGTCGCCGATGCCGACGGACTCGGCAACGTTGGCGCCGGTGGCCATAGCGAGCTTCATGGCCTCCTCGACGTTGTCGCGATCCCTGTACCACTTGTGCAGGAACGCAGCGAGGGTGCAGTCGCCGGCGCAGACGGAAGAAACCAGCTTGATGTTGAACTCACGCTTGGCGTACCAGATGTCCTCGCCGTTGGAGAAGTAAGCGTCGCCGCGGCTACCACGGGTGAGCAGCACGTTCTGAACGCCGGCGTCGTGAGCCATCTTCATGGCAACGCGGACCTCGTCGTCGGTGTCGACCGGCACGCCGAAGATAGCCTTCATCTCGTGATGGTTCGGCTTGATGAGCAGCGGCTTCTTGTGAGCGAGCTCCTTGAGCTTATCGGAGGACAGGTCCAGGACGACGTCGGCGCCACGGGCCTGAGCGTGCTCCATGACCTTAGCCAGGAAGTCAGGCGTAGCTTTGGGAGGCACGGAGCCGGAAACGATCAGGCACTCGAGATCGCCCGCGGTGTCCAGGATGTTGTAGAGCTCCTCCTGGTGCTGCGGCGTGATCGGAGCACCCGGGTTCAGGATGCCGTACTCGTGCTGGCCATCGTTGACGTAGGTGTTAATGCGCGTGATACCGTCGGTCCAGACCGGGCGGCAGAGGCAACCCAGGTTCATGACCTCCTCGACGATGAACTTGCCCGTGAAGCCAGCGAAGAAGCCGAGCGCGACGGTGTCGACGCCCATCTTCTTAAAGGCGAAGGACACGTCGAGGCCCTTGCCATTAGCCGTGTAGCTGGCCGAACCGGTGCGGACGTTCTCGTCGGGCTCGAGCGGAGAGCTCGAAACCGTCATGTCGACAGCCGGGTTAGCGGTTAGCGTGTAGAACATTTACAGTACCCCCTGTATATGTGAGGGCCGCGTGGCCGGCCCATTCCAACCACGCGGTTACCTCTGATACCAAATTAGCGAGCTGCGGACTCGAGCAGTGCCTTGACCTCGGCGGCGGTGTTGCAGGCGAGCGCCTTCTCGGCGAGCTCGTCGCACTCGGCCTTGGTCCACTGGCTGATGGTCTTACGGGCGCGCAGGATCGACGGAGCACTCATCGAGAACTCCTCCAGGCCCCAGCTGATCAGCAGCGGCTCGAGCAGCGGATCGGCAGCGGCCTCGCCGCACATACCGACCATGATGCCGGCCTTCACGCCGCTCTCGATGATGTTCTTGAGCGAGCGGAGCACGGCGGGATAGTAAACCTGGTACAGGTTGGAGATGGTGTCGTTGCCACGGTCGGCGCACATGGTGTAGCCGATCAGGTCGTTGGTGCCGATGGAGAAGAAGTCGGCGACCTCGGCAAGACGGTCTGCGAGCAGCGAAGCGGCGGGCGTCTCAACCATGATGCCGACCTCGATGTTCTCGTTGAACTTGCGACCCTCTTCAGTCAGCTCGGCCTTGCACTGCTCGACGAGCTCCTTGACAGCCAAGACCTCCTCGACGCAAGTGACGAGCGGGATCATGATCTTTACGTCACCGAAGGCGCTAGCGCGCAGCAGAGCGCGGAGCTGGACCTTGTACTGGTCGGGATTGGCCAGGCAGTAACGCACGGCGCGGAAGCCCATGAAGGGGTTGTCTTCCTTGACCATGTGCAGATACGGAATCTCCTTGTCGCCACCCACATCGAGCGTGCGGATGATGACCGGAGCGCCCTTGAGCGCGCTGGCGACCTTACGGTAGGCGTTGAACTGCTCCTCCTCGGAAGGAAGCTCGGCAGAGTCCATGAACAGGAACTCGGAGCGGAACAGACCGATGGCCTCGGCATCGTGATCGAGCGCGTTGGGCACGTCATCAGGGTTACCGATGTTGCAGGCGATGATCTTCTTGATGCCATCGGCAGTCACGGACGGCTTGCCACGGAAGGCCTCGAGGGCTGCCTTCTCGGCAGCGAAGGCCTCGGCCTTGGCAGTGTAGGCGGCGAGCGTCTCCTCGTCGGGATCGGCCTCAACGATACCCTTGCCACCGTCGACGACAACGGTCATACCGTTGCGCAGCGCGGTGCAGCTGTTGGAAACCGAAAGGACAGCCGGGATCTCGAGGGCACGCGCGATGATCGCGGAGTGCGACGTGCGGCCACCGGTCTCGGTGACGATACCGGCAACGTGGGCCTTATCGATCGTGGCGGTCATGGACGGCGTGAGGTCATGCACGACAACGACGGTGTTCTCGGGCAGGACGGAGAGGTCGACGACCTCCTTGCCCAGCAGCTCGGCCAGAATACCGGTGCGGATGTCGGCGATGTCGGCCGCGCGCAGACGGAACATCTCGTCGTCCATGGACAGGAACATGTTCTCGAACATGGTCGAGGTGTCCATAAGCGCCTGCTCGGCGCAGGTACCACCGTCAATGGCGGCGTTGATGGCGTCAGTCATGCCCGGATCCTGAGCCAGGACAATATGTCCGCTCATGATCTCGGCCTCGGCCTCGCCCACCGTCTCCTTCATGTGGTCGGCCTGAGCCTGGGTCTTCTCGCAGAAGACCGAAAGAGCGGACTGATAGCGCTCCTTCTCTGCTGCCGAATCAGCAACCTCGTGCGGCTCAAACGTCAAGTCGGGATCGACGGCGACCATGACGGTGCCGATACCGATGCCCTCGGAAGCGTTGACTCCCTGATACATTCCCATTCCTCTCTCCGTGTCATGTGATAAAGCGTTTTGCCATATCCATGACAAAAGAGCGCAGCTACCTTACAACAGGTCACTGCGCCCCCAAATATGAACTTAGTTGTTCAACATGCGACCCGTTTGAGTTCTACTCGCCAAGACCGCTCTTGATGAGCTCGATGGCAGCAGCCAGAGCCTCGGCCTCGTCTGCGCCGTCGCACTTTACCTCGACCTCGGTGCCGCAGGGGATACCAGCAGCCATGAGGGCCATCGGGGACTTGCCGTTGACCTCCTTCTCGGGGGTGACGACCGTCACGTCACAGGCGTACTTGCCCATGGTGGAGGCGAACAGACCAGCCGGACGCATGTGCAGACCCTGAGGATTAACGAGGGTAGCCTTCTCAGAAACCATAATTGACTCCTTTTTGTGTTTAACCCCTGTCATGCATGTGGCAGGAGTCAGATTCACGACGTTGTTTATATTAACTCACATCAAACGGTTTTTCATTATGTTTCGGGCGAATTGTTGGACAGATGTGTTTGTCGTCCGCTTGCTCGCCCACAGGGGGCCGGGCGCGGCCAGTGAGATTTCCTGCTCTACAGTCCTGCTCGCACGAAGAGCACATTAAGTGCTCTTCGGCTCGTGCGGAACTCGCGATAAATCTCACTGGCCGCGCCCGGCCCCCTGTGGGCGAGCAAGCTGCGGAAACTCGGTCGGTCCATAGCAATATCGTGCGAACGGAATTCTGGCTGATGACCTGTTCGCGACAAAAACTCGATAGGCAGCCCTCTCTATGCCCTTTTATAAGTTGCGGTGAAATAGGGACTGAATTTGGGGTTGAATCGTTTAAACAGTCCCTATTTCACCGCAACTTATGGGAGGGATAGAAAAAAAGGCGGAGGCCCTGGAGAGGGACTCCGCCTTATATACAGGGGGCGATGTTATTCGCGTACCGTGGAATTAGACCAGGCGGGCGTTGATCGTCTTGGCGATCTCGGCGGCGTCGGTGGAACCCTTGACGGTGGCACGGAAGTCCTCGTCCATGAGCGCCTCGGCGACCTTGGACAGGATCTTGAGGTGCGTAGTGCCGGCCTGGGCACCGGGGATGAGCAGGGCGATAGCCACGTTGACGGGAGCGCCGTCCATGGTGTCCCAACCGGTCACGCCGGACTCGTCCTTGACGACGATGACGGCAGCCTCGGTAATGGCGTCGGACTTGGCATGCGGGATGGCGAAGCCCTCCATCATGCCCGTGGTGCCCTCGGCCTCGCGGGCCAGGAAGGCGTTCATCACGGCGTCGGCGTCGCTGGCGATACCTGCCTTGACGGCCTGGTTGGAAACGAAGCTCAGAGCCTCGTCACGAGAAGCGAAGTCCTCGGCGACAAAGACATTCTCGACCTTCACGAAGTCGGCAGCCTCGGCCTTGGGGGCCTCGACGGCAGCGGCCTTGGGGGCCTCAACCGGCTTGGCTGCAGGAGCGGCCTTTTGATTCTTCTCGAAGTCGTACTTCTTGAAGGCCACGAACAGGATGCCACCGACAACAGCGCCGATGAGGATCGCGAGGACCCAAAGCGGACCGTTCTCGACAACGGGCAGGACCAGGAAGCCACCGTGAGGCGCCGGATCGTGAACGTTGAACATAATGGTCAGGATCGAAGCGATAGAAGAGCCGAGCATCATGATGGGCATGACAGGCCAGATGTTCTTGGTCATGAACGGAATGGCGCCCTCGGTGATGTGGGTGCAACCAAGGATGAGGTTGACGACACCGGCGTCGTGATCCTCCTGGCTGAAGTACTTCTTGCCGACAACGACGGCAAAGGTGGTGATCAGCGGCGGAACGATGCAGGCGGCGGAGACGGCAGCCATGAAGTTGGTGCCGAAGTTGTAGGTATCGGTGCCGACGCCAGCTTCGAGAGCGGTACCGAGCAGGAAGGTGCCAGTAGCGTAAGCAGCCTTGTTGACCGGGCCGCCCATATCAAAGGCGCACATGCAGCCGATGGCCAGGCCAAGGATCACCGGACCGGAGTTACCGAGGCTCTGCAGGAAATCCATCATGCCCTGGTTAATGGCAGCCATGGGGCCGGAAATACCGAGCATGACCAGGCCGACGATGGCGGTAGAGCACAGCGGATACAGGAAGATTGCCTTCAGGCCATTAAGGCTCGCAGGAATTTTAGAGAAAACCTTCTCGAGCAGCAGGATGACATAGCCAGCGAGGAAGCCGCCGACGATGCCGCCTAGGAAGCCAAAGCCCACACCTGCGCCACCGGCGTCGATCATGCCGGTATCGGCGTTAACAGGCAAGCCCTGGATGGCAATCATACCGGCGACGAAACCGGGGACGAGCGCTGGGCGCTTGCCGATGGACTCGGCGATGTAAGCGGAGAGCACCGGAACCATGAGGTTCATGGCGATACCGCCGATAATCTTGAGCATCGCGGCAAAGCTGTTGTAGTCGGCAGCCGTCGAATCAAAGGACGTGATGCCCCACAGGAACGAAATGGCGGTCAGAACACCACCGGCAACGACGAAGACCAGCATGTGGCTGACGCCGTTCATGAGGTGCTTGTAGATGACGTGACCGATGGACTCCTTCTCCTCGACCTCGTCCTCGACATCGGCGGCAGCGGCAACCGTGTCGTCGCCCTTGGCGGCGAGCGCGCGGTCGATCAGCTTACCAGCAGCCTCGACAGACAGGGCCTTGGAAACACCAACGGAAACCATGGGCTTACCGGCGAAACGCTCAGCCTGGACATCCTTATCGGCTGCGACGACGACGGCCTTGGCACCGGCGATCTCGCTCTTGGTGAGCTCGTTCTCGACGCCGACTTGGCCATGAGTCTCGACCTTAATGGTCAGACCTCGCTCGGCAGCAGCCTTCTCCAGCGCCTCCTTCGCCATGAAGGTGTGCGCAATGCCGGTCGGGCAACCGGTCGCGGCGATGATGTCAAACTTAGCCATGTGTCCCTCCTTCTTGAGTACAGCGCCCGCGGGCGCTCCCCTACACGCGCTTCGATGCGCGTTTTTCCACACTTGAAAGATACCAACCTACCGTCCGCGTGAGAAGAGACAAGGCGCAATTCTCCGGTGAAAGGTTCTTTCATAACCGTAAACGGCAAGTGAAAGTTTACCATCAACACTTGAAACGGCAAGGTGTATCTTGTAATTGAAAATGCCCGTATACTATGGCATTGCAAATCAAGCTAGATTTTCATGCCAACCAGGAGCCATCCATGACCGATAGTAGCAAGAGCGCACTTTCCCTCATTAGTACCCATCAGGGATACAGCGAGTCCGAGCAGCGCATTGTCGACTATATATTGGAGCACCAGTCCGAAGCGCCACGCCTCACGGCCGCTCAGCTCTCGCGCGCTGCCGCCACGTCCGAGGCGACCGTTTCGCGCTTCTGCCGAAAGCTGGGCTTTGGCAGCTTCCGCAGCTTTCAGTTTTCGTTGGCGAGGGATTTGGAAAGCCAGCGCAACGAGGGCCTGACCGACGAGGTCTCGCTCGATAATATGGAGCAGAGCCTAAAAAATATCCTCGCCGCCAAGGTGAGTGAGCTTAATGCGACCATCGACGGCATAGATCACGACACGTTGGCCGCAGTTGTACTCGCGCTTAAGAATGCCGGCGTTATTGAGTTCGCCGCCGTGGGCAATACGAACGCGGTCGCGCTCGATGCGACGTTTAAATTTTCGCAGCTGGGCCTGCGCTGCATGGCGAGCACCATTAGCGAGACATCAATCGGCTTTGCGCTCACGTTGCGCCCGGGTGACGTTATCGTGCTAATCTCAAACTCTGGCAAATCGCGCCGACTGAATCGCATGGCAAAAGCGGCTCGCGACTGCGGCGCAACCGTAGCCGTCATCAGCAGCGACAGCAAATCCCCACTCGCGCGGCTGGCAGACTACACTTTTAATACCGTCAACCACGAAGCGCTACTGACGACGGGCGACTTTGCGTTCTCCAAGATCAGCGCCACGATGATCATCGAAGTCATCTACAACTTCCTGCTGCCCGAGATTGAAGACGCTCGCGAACATATCAGCTACTACGAGGAGCTCATCCAGCCGGATAAAGTCGTTGAGTAAAACGCGTAGTGGGACAAAAATTTCAGTCGATTTTGTCCCACCAACACCGCTGATACGACCTAACCTCGAGCTTCTTCGAGCATCTGCTTTGCGTGGGCCAAGCTTGCCTCGGACTGATCGCCGCTCAGCATGCGGGCGATCTCGGCGGTACGCGTTTCGCCGGTTACCTCGTCCAAATGCGTCTGTGGAACATCGCCCGGTTCCTTGCTGACGACATAATGCTTGTCAGCCATGACGGCGACCTGCGCCAAGTGGGTTACGACAATCACCTGATGCGTAGCGGCGAGATCTGCCAGCACGCCCGCGAGCGCACGCGCCGTGGAGCCACCGACACCAGCATCGACCTCGTCAAACACCAGCGTATCAACACCGTCCACGTTACCGAGGACGACCTTGCTTGCCAGCATGACGCGGCTGAGCTCGCCGCCCGACGCAATGCGGCGCAGGGGACGTGGCGTCAAGCCGGCGCCGCTGCGGTATAGCAGCTCGTAGCTCGAAGGACCAACGGGCGTCCACTCAGCACGGGGAAGATCGCGCGACTCCCAGACGAGCTCGGCACTACCCATCTCCAAGCGAGCCATCTGGCGGCCGACCTCGTGACAGAAGCGCGGGGCCGCCGTATTGCGAGCGCGCTTAAGTGCCCTGGCAGCAGCGAACAGCTCGCGCTCGGCGCTCCCGAGTGCCTCACGCGCCTTTTTGATCTGTTCATCGCCATCATCGACCAGGGACAGCAGCTCTTGCGAGCGATCGCGCATGGCAAAAACATCGTCCATGGTGGGACCCCACTGACGCAACAGGCCCTTGAGGTCGGAATACCGCTCACGCATGCGAGCGAGCTCGCGCGGGTCGAAGGCGACGCCATCGCGATAAGCACGAAGCTCGTTCGCGCAATCCTCAAGGGAAATACAGGCATCCGAAAGCGCATCGGCAATATCGCCCAGTTTGCGATCGACGGTAGCCATGCGGGAAAGCTCTGCCACGGCGCTGTTCACGGCATCGAGCGCTCCCCCTTCGGCGGCAAGCGATCCATGGGCATCGTTAGCCGTGGCAACCAATACCTCGGCATGTTCGGAGCGCGGCAGCAGTTCCTCGAGTTCCTCATACTCGCCCGGTTTGGGGTCGACCTCGCCGATGCGCTCGAGCGCAAAGCGCGCTTCCTCGACGCGGCTCCCCTGCGCACGCGAGGTCTCTTCGACACGTCGAACCTCCTTAGCGGCAGCGCGCGAAGCCTTAAAGCAGGCGCGGTAGTGCTCGAGCGCCTCGAGTGCAGGGCGCCCTGCCCAGGCATCGACCATCGCAACATGATGCGCCGGATCGAGCAAGCGCTGGTGCTCGTGTTGGCCGCACAGATCCATCATCAAGCCAACGCGCTCCGAAAGCTCGCGCACACTGGCGATGCGGCCGTCAATCTTCACGCGGCTGCGGCCCTCGGCAGAAAGACTGCGCTGCACGGTGAAGCCCTCCGTGTCGTGCGGGCCGTCAAACAGGCGCGCCTCGACGCTCGCCAGCGCCTCGCCCTCGCGCACCGTCGACGAATCCGCGCGCTCGCCCAAAATAAGTTTGAGGGCCGAGAGCAGCGCGGTCTTGCCAGCACCGGTCTCGCCGGTCAGGACAGTCAGGCCGGCACTCGGCACCAACGTCGCCTCGCGAATGAGTGCAATGTTAGAAACCTGCAGCTCATCGATCATGACGCACTCCGTAGAACACACGGCTCACCGAGTTATAGAAGCTCTCGGGGCCGTAATCCAGCAGCAGCACATCGCCGGGACCGCGACGCACCGCCACGCTCTCAACGGTGCCATCACAGGTAATAAACTGCCCATCGATAGCGATCGCCGGAACGCTCGGACGGTCATCAGACATAAAGATTTCGACGACATCACTCGGCGAAGTCAAGAAGGCACGGGCCTGAATGGTGTGCGGCGCAATGGGCACGCATACCATGCCCGTATAGTCAGGGCTCACGATGGGGCCACCGGCGCTGAGCGCGTAACCCGTAGAACCAGTCGCCGTCGAAACGACGACACCGTCACCGCGTAGGCGGTCGATATGGTGACCGGACACCGTGATGTCAAACTCGACCATATCGGACAGGGGGCCGCGCGTAAGCGCCATGTCGTTGAGGGCGAAGGTGCGCACGACATCCTTCGTACCGTCTTCGCGCACGGACACGATATCCGCGGCGATGGTGGCGCGACGGCTCACGTGCAGCTCGCCGGACAGGGCGTCACTCACGACCTGCAGAATGTCGCGCTCGTCGGGGCTCGCAGCAGTTAAAAAGCCCAGGTGACCATAGGAAAGACCGAGGATAGGAATCTCGCGATGGTTGAGGATGCGGGCAGCGCGCAGCAACGTACCGTCGCCGCCGAGCGTAATGACCAGATCGGAGCCGTCAATATCAGGCGTGCTTTGAATCTTCGATCGCTGGTCGGCAGCCCATGCGACTTCATAGCCCTGGCGCGTCAGCCAAAGCTCGAGCATCAGGCCGCTCTCGACCGCCTCTTGCTTGTAGTAATTGGGAACCAGAAAGACCTTCATAGCGTTGCAGCTTTCTCGCTCAAAACCGATACCTGGGATTGCAGCTCATCGTCGGCGCGCTCGCCGGGGGCAAACCTCGTGCCGTACAGGAAAAACTCAACGTTTCCCTTGGCACCATGAATGGGCGACACGCAGACATCGACCGGGAACAGGCCCTTGGCAGCAAAGAGTTCAACCGCCGCCACGAGTGTATCGTGGCGCACGGCGGGATCGGTCACAATGCCGCCCTCACCCACCAGCGCCGCCGGAGCCTCAAACTGCGGCTTTACGAGCGTGCAAAACGAACCCGAAGGCTTCAGGCACGCCAGCACGGCGTCGATGATATTCGCGATACTCGTAAACGATACATCGCACACGGCCAGATCGATAGCACCGCCGTAGCCGAGCTCGGGCAACTGCGTCACATTCGTGCGCTCGTGGAGCGTCACACGATCGTCTTGGCGCAGCGACCAATCGAACTGGGCGCGACCCACGTCCACCGAGACAACGGTCGCAGCTCCGCGCTTGAGCAGGCAATCGGTAAAGCCGCCGGTAGAGCAGCCCACATCCAGACAGGCAAGGCCCGTCGGATTGATGCCAAACGCATCAAGTGCGCCTTCGAGCTTAAGACCGCCGCGGCCAACATAGGGAATGCGCCCCTTCACGTGCAGCGGCAGGCCCGGGGTCACCTTAAGGCCCGGCGAAGTCAAGCGCTCACCGCCACTCGAGACCAAGCCGGCCATAAGAGTGCGAAGGGCATCCGCGCGATCGGCGCAGATGCCCTGTGAAATCAGTTCGTCATCAAGACGCACGCGTTTCATGAATGCCATCAACCATTCGTATCCGGAGATGCGGCCTAGCTATCCTGGGATTCGTTTGCCGCATCCTCATCATATTCCTGCTCGAGCTTGTCGGTCTCACGCGGCGTCAGCTCAAACTTGTCGACCATATCGACCGCGCGGGAGCCCAGCTCAATCGCCTCGTCAAACAAATCGAGCGAACGCTCCAAGGAGGTATCCTTGGAACGAACGGTAGCGATGATCTGGTCCAAGCGGTCCGAGATCTCGTCGAAGTTGCGGACGGAACCCTCTGGCATAGCTACTCCTCGACGGAGTCGACAACAGCCTCGGCGGCGTCCGCATCCTCGGCCAGCACGCCAGCCTCAGCCTGGGCAACCGCAACCTTGGCGGCAGCCTCGGCAGCCTGTGCCTCCTCGCGAGCGCGATCTTCGGCCAGCAGCTCTTGGTACAGGTCCTCGCCTGGCAGCTCCTCGCTGCGAGCGATCTTGCCCAGCACGCCGTTGACGAACGAAGCGGACTGGTCGGTGCCATAGGCCTTGGCAAGCTCGACGGCCTCGTTGATTACGATGGCGTCCGAGACCTCCTCGTCGGTGAGGAAGCGCATCTCATAGACGGCGATACGCAGCAAGTTGCGGTCGGCGCCGGGCATGCGCATAAGATCCCAGTTCTTGGCGACGGCGCGCAGAGCGCAGTCGATACGATCGATATGCTCGTAGGCACCGCGGCAAAGCTCCAGCGCATAGGGGTCGAGGGGACCCTTCGAGATCAGGAAATCGCCCTCGAGGACGCGCTCGAGCGGGCTGTCCGTGGCCTCGGCCTGGAACAGCAGCTGCAGCGCCTGACTGCGGGCAAGCGTGCGCCCGCGATAAACCTTAAGGCTCAAAGGTTACTCCTTGGGGAAAACGAGGCCGTCAATGCAAACGTCAACGCGCTCGACCTCGACGCCCACCTGAGCATCGATGGCAGCGACCACGGCGGCGCGAACGGCCTCGGCGAGTTTCTTGAACGGATAGCCAAAGAACACCACGACACGCACGGTGAGTGCGAGCTTGTCGCCGACGACCTCGGCCTCGACCGCCGGCTCGGAAGCAGGGGCCTTGGACGAGAGCATCATGGAGACAAGGTTGGTGGCAAGGTCCTTGACGCCAACGGAGGCGATGCCCTCGACATCCGACACGGCGCGCGAGACGATGGCGGTCAAAACATCGGGCGAAATGCCGATGCCGTCAATCTTGATTTCCTGGGGCATGAGTCCTCCTAGAAGAGTTGGTTGCTAGACGCGGGAGACGAACTTGCCGTCGCGGGTGTCAACCTTGATGACCTCGCCCTCGTTGAGGTACATGGGGACCTGGATGACAGCGCCGGTGTCAATCGTGGCCGGCTTGGTGGAACCCTGGACGGTGTCGCCCTTAAAGCCCGGGTCGGTCTGGACGATGGTGGTCTCGATAAACATCGGCGGGGTCACGCCCATGAGCTCATCGTCGGCGAAGAGCAGCTGGCAAATGTCGTTCTCGCGCAGCCACTTGGAGTTCTCGCCCACCATGTCCTCGGGAACGGGAACCTGCTCATAGGTCTCGTTGTCCATGAAGATGTAGTCGGCGCCATCGTTGTAGAGGTACTGGAACTCACGGGTGGTGAGCATGACGCTCTCGAACTTGGTGCCGGCGTTGCAGGTGTTCTCGACGACGCGGCCGCTCTTGATGTCGCGGGTCTTGTAGCGCACAAACGCGCCGCCCTTGCCCGGCTTGACATGCTGGAACTCGACGATGGTGTAGACCTTGTCCTTGATGCGGAGACCGAGGCCGTTCTTGAAGTCGGCGGTAGAAATGGTAGGCATAGCGACCTTTCTTGTTATGGGCAGAACGCACAAGCGTCCAAATTACATACGATAGAAATTATACACTTGCAGACCGCGCCTGCGGCGAGCGCATAAAAAGAGAACGCGGGGCGCCCGACTTGCTCCGGACGCCCCGCCCAAAAATCTATCGAAATGGGCTAGCAGTCGATGACGTGCAGGTCGTGCGGGGTCTTGGTGAAGGGCTCGTAGCCGTTCTCGGTGACCACGCCGTAGTCCTCAAGGCGCACGCCGCCCACGCCGGGCAGGTAGACGCCGGGCTCCATGGTGACAACCGAGCCGATCTCGATGGTGTTCTTGCTGCGGTTGAAGTTGGGCAGCTCGTGAATGTCGATACCAACGCCGTGGCCCAAGCCATGGTTATAGTAATCGCCATAGCCGGCATCGCCGATGATCTTCTTGGAGAGCTTGAAGATGTCGTTACCCTCGACGCCCGGATGGATGGCGGCGACGCACTCCTCGTGCGTGCGGCGCACGAGTGCATACAGGTCGAATTGCTCCTGCGTGGGCTCGCCCATCACAACAGTGCGTGTCATGTCGGAGCGGTAATCGCAGTAGCCCGCGCCGTAGTCCATGAGGACAAAGTCGCCCTTCTCGATCACGCGGTCGCTCGGCACGGCATGCGGGTTGGCGGTGTTGGGACCGCTCGCCACGATGGAGCCGAAAGCAAGGCTGTCAGCGCCGTTGGCGAACATAAAGTTCTCGAGCTCGTTGCGAACCTGCTTCTCGGTCATACCAGGCTTAATAAAGCCGAGCATGTGCTGGAAGGCGGCGTCGGTGATCGACTGTGCATGGCGCATGAGCTCGATCTCCTCGGCATCCTTGATGGCGCGCATCTTGCGGATGTCGTCGTGCATCAGCGGCAGCATGCAGGCAACGGAGCGATCCTCCAGGCCGCGCTGAATACCCTGGTAGAAGTTAATCTGCATATCGTCCTCGACAGCACAGACACGGCACTTGTTAGCCGCAATCTTGCCGGCGACCCAGCCGGGGATGGTGCCCTCGTCCATGTCGAAGACCCAGGGGCTGCCGGCGGGCGTGTTCTCCTCAAAGCTGTTGAGGTAGCGCGAGTCGGTGTGGAACAGGCACTGGTCGGCCGTAATAAACGCAGCGTGCGGGAACTCGAAGGTGTAGTCGAAGACGCCCTTAACGCCCGTAAGCCAACGAAGGTTGGCCTCGTCGCGCACCACGATGGCGTCGTAGCCACGCTCGACCATAAGGGCACGGACACGCTCGATACGACCGGCAGGACCGGCAGCAAACTCAGACATGCAGATTCCTTTCTTGTTGTCTCTATATAGACGGGACGGGTCTCAACCGAACGACGGAATCGCATGCGATCCGCAACCGATTGGAAACCCGCCCCTCAACATGATACGAAAGAGGATGGAAGTCAATAAATCTTAGAGAAGTTCTTTACGAGAAGCCAAGTAGGCGTGAGCATGGCGCTTAAGAACCTCGTCCTCAACGTTCGTTAGGCGAATGGCGCCGAGTGCCGCGGGCAGCGGCAACATGCTGCGGTTCGAGCGTGCAAACTGCTGCTTGCGGAACTCCTCGATATATGCGGCAGACTCCAGATCGAAGGCAAGTTCCTCGATACCAAAGTCCTCCAAGCAGTCATCGACCTCAAAGACGTAATCGATATCGAAATCGCAGGCATCATGTGCAAGGCGTGCCTCAAAGCGAATGCCCTCGGACAACAGCTGGTAGGCAGGGGCCTGCGAAGCGGCATCGCCCAAGCAGGCGCGCAGGGTACGCTCCCCCGTCTTGCCAAAATCGAGCGCATGGCGAGCGCTCGGGTTCGTGGCCATCAGTACGTCCTTGCGGGCAGTCTGAGACCATTGAACGGCATTGACGAGCGCGACCTCCTCGCCCGCGAGAATCTCGGGGACGGTCTCAGTAAACTGATTCCAACGGGACTTACTGCTCGAAAGCATGGTGCCAACAAGTACCACATAGCCGAGCTTGAGGTCCTCGGGGTCCGCCTCGCGAACAAGGTCGAGGTCACACACGACCAAGCCCGGTTCGGGACGGAACGCGATAGCGGGAAGCGCATTCGACGACGAGGCAATGAGCGGCTTCATGGTCGTCGCGACCGTGAGCATGGCGTCAAAGGTCGTCGGCAGCAGCGCGCACTCGGTTCGGCCACACCACTGGTTGGCGCACCAGCTAACAACCGAGCAGGTTGCGGCATCGCCAACGGCGACAACCAGATCGTCGCAGGTAATGCCGTTGGCAGACAAGGCGCCAAAGATAGCATCGGCATCGGCCAGCGTGGCACCAGCAGGCGAAACCTCAAGGGAGAACTGCGACACGGCAAAACCGGCGTCGACCAGCGCATGCTCGACGACCTCATCAAAACGTTCTGACGAGGCGGAGTTCCAAACCACCATCGCGCGCTTAGGCTTGCCCACAGCCGAGGCAAACATACGCGACAGCTCATCGAACGCGCCCAATCCGACACGGACATCGACGCTGCGGTTTTGGAAATTGATCAGTTGGCGGCGAATCATAGCAGTCCACGCTCCAAAAGCATCTCGGCACAAAGGTAGGAAACGTCCTCGAAGGACTTGTTGCGAATATCAAGGGTAATATCGGCGGCCTGGCGATACAGCGGACGGCGATGCTCAAACAAGCGCGCGGCATGCTCGGGCGAGCGGAAATCGGGGCGCGTGTCGGACCGACGAATCTGGCGAATCGAATCCTCAAAGTCGCCCTCGAGGTACACGCACGTACCCATTTCGTGCATCAGCTCAATATTCACCGGCGTCTCGACGATACCGCCCCCGCACGAAACCAACAGACTGCGCTCGCTTTGGAGCGAACGGAGCGCCGAGGTCTCGAGCTCGCGAAAACGATCCTCACCCTCGGTCTCAAAAATCTCGGTTACCGACTTGCCGCAACGGCGGACGACTAGGCGGTCGGTATCGATAAAACGCCGCTTGAACATAGTGCCGACGTTGCGCGCGAGCGTCGATTTGCCCGCGCCCAAAAAGCCGATAAAGAAGATATGGTCGCAGCCGTGTTTGGTGTGCTGGGACATGACGAGACCTATTCCTCGCAGGGAAGGTCGCGCAGGGCCCGGCGCTCAAAGATACGGAAGATCTGCGTATACCACAGGTCCTGCGTGGCCTGCGGCTTTACCAGGATGGTATCGACGCCGGCGAAGTTGCCGCTCCACACGTCCGTGTAGAGCTGATCACCGATCAGCACCGCCTCGTCGGCCGTGGCGCCGAGGCGCTTAAGACCCGCCTTGAGGGCAAACGGCGCCGGCTTCATGGCATGGCTGATGGCCTCGAGTCCCAGCTCGCGTGCTGATGCCATGACCTGGTCGCGATGCCAGTTGTTGGACACCATGCACAGCTTAAAGCCTTTGGCGCGGGCGGTATCGAGCCAAGCGGAAACCGCAGCGGGAACCTGCTCGGTGTCACGCGGCACCAGGGTGTTATCGCGATCGAGCAGAATGGCGCGTTTGCCGTCGGCCCAAAGGGTATCAAGGTCGATGCGATCGACCGAGGCAACGTAACGTTTGGGGCTAAAAATCCTCATGCTAATTCCAAGACTGTTGATGCTCTTCGTAGGTTTGCGAGAAGTACTCCTCGTCCTGCGTAATGTAGAAATACAGGTCATCGGAGTCGGTCGGCTCAAGCGTGGCCTTGAGTGCCTCGAGCGACGGAGAGCAGATGGGCGTGGGTGGCAGACCCTCATGCTTATAGGTGTTATACGGACTATCGCTCTGCAGGTCGTCGGCGGTAACCTCGCCACCGGTGACATACATCATGGTCGCATCGCTGTTGAGATAGCGCAGACCATCGAGCTTGCCGGCAAGACGGTTGTAGAAGACCGAGGCCACGTGCGCGCGCTGGTCGGCGTTGAGGCCCTCGCGCTCAACGATAGAGGCCAAGTTGACGATGTCGTAGTCGGACATCTCCACACCGTAGCGTTCCTTGATCTTGGCTTCGCAGCTCGCAAAGTCAAGCGACTTGTACTCGGTCTTAAACTGATCGAGCATAGCGCGAATCACGTCATCGACCGTCGGCGAATCGCCCAACGAATAAGTCTTGGGGAACAAGAAACCCTCAAGCGAGTCGTTGGCGGCGCCCTTAAGGAAGCTATAGTCGTCCACGTAGTTGGAGGCCTTAGCCTGGTTGAGGAAGTCTTCCTTAGAGATGCCATCGTAGGCCTGGGCCACACGATCGGCGACTTGATCGACCGTCAGGCCCTCAGGGATTGTTAGCGCATTGGAGCCCGCGTTGGGACCTTCCATGAGCTGCTGAACAACCTTGGTCGCGTCCATGAGTGTGGTGAACAAATAGGTACCAGGCTTGAGCGACATATCGGCGTTGAGCTTTTTCACCGCCGCATAGTAATCCTTGGGATTCTCGACGATATGGTTCTCGGAGAGAATCGAGGCGATCGTATCGCCCGAAGCACCGTCGGGAATGGTTACCGTAACCTGCTGACCAGCCGTGACCTTCGTATCCTCACCGGCAAAGAAGCCCTTGACGGCCGGCACGACAAAGAAAACGATCGCGACAAGCGCAAGCACCGCCACCACAACGCCGATGATCATGGGAACCGGAGAGCTCTTCTTTTGAGCACCGCGACGAGTATGCGTGTTGTAGCTCGAGCGGGTCGCCGGAGCAACGCCATGCGAACCGCGGGCGTGATGAGAATGCGATTGGGGGGCCTGCGTTCGCTGGGTAGGTGCCTGCTGCTTAAAGCGGGTACCGCCTGCAGGCTGGGCCGTACGAGCAGTGGGCTGCTGAGCCGCGTGAGAAGCCGGATGCTGAACCGAACGAGCAGAAGGCTGCTGACCCGTCCGTTGAACAGGTTGGGCCGAACGAGAGAAGGACTGCACCGGGCGCGCGGCAGGCTGAGCTGCGCGCTGCGTCGGCTGTGCCGGACGCTGGCCAGGCTGGGCAGGGCGCGACGCCGGCTGACGTGTACGATTCGGCTGGCGCGGATCGGAAGCACTAGGCATGCGAAACCTCCTCGTTTTTACGATCGAGCCACGTCTGCAAAAAAAGGCTGGCGGCAATCATGTCGATCTTGCCCCTCATCTGCTTTTCGTTGAGGCCCTGCTCGCGCAGGATACGCTTGGCCTCTTGCGAGGACAGACGCTCGTCCTCAAACTCCAGCGGAAGATCGAGCTCGTCGGCAATCTTTTGCGCCACGGCGGCAACGCGCTCGGCTTGGGGGCCGGGCTCACCGCCCATGGTCAGGGGACGTCCGCTTACTAGGATGTCGGGCTCATAGTCTTCGACCAGGTAGCGGAACGTCTTGGCCATACCGGTGACCTCGGCGGCCGGGAGCACCTTGACGGGCATCGCCATCTTGCCATCACGGCTCGAGACGGCGATGCCAATCCTGGTCTCCCCTATGTCCAGCGCAAGCGCGACCACAGTGACTTCTTAGATTCTTAGGCGCCGAGCGCGGTCTTGGCGGCCGCGAGGGCATCGGCGATGCCGGCAGCATTCTTGCCACCGGCCTGGGCCATGTTGGGACGGCCACCACCGCGACCGTCGACCAGACCCGCGATCTGCTTGATCACATTACCGGCGTGGAACCCGGCCTTCACGGCGTCATCGGAGCCGGCAGCGAGCAGGGCCGGAGTGCCCTTCTCAGTCACGCTGGCGACGACACAAGCGACAGGGCCGGCGACCTTCTGGTGCACGGTATCCCATACGTTGCGCAGGTCGGCAGCCTCAAGGCCCTGGAGCTCAGCAACGACGAGCTTGTAGCCACCGAGCTCGACAGCACCCTCGATGGAGCTGGAAATGGCGTCGGAGGAACCACCGGTCAGAGCCTTTTTGAGCTTGTTGGACGTCTCGCGCAGCTCGACCTGCAGGTTCTCCACACGGGCGGGAACCTCGTCGACGCGGCACTTGAGCGCAGCAGCGGCGGCGTCAACGAGTGCCAGGCGGTCGGCCATATAGTCGAGAGCACCCTTAGAGGTCACGGCCTCGATACGGCGGACGTTCGAGCCCGTAGAGGACTCGGAAATAATCTTGAACAGGCCGATCTCGGCGGTGTTGGCAGCGTGCGTGCCACCGCAGAGCTCGCGAGAGAACGGCTGGTCCTCGGCGCCCACGGAGACGACGCGGACGACATCGCCGTACTTCTCTCCAAACAGAGCAACAGCGCCGGCAGCCTTAGCCTCGTCGATGCCCATAACACGGGTCACGACCGGCTTGGAGGCGAAGATCTGCTGGTTGACCAAGTCCTCGACAGCCTTGAGCTGCTCGGAGGAAAGGGCCTCGAAGTGCGTAAAGTCAAAGCGCAGGTGCTCGGGCGTCACCAGCGAGCCGGCCTGGGAGACGTGCTCGCCCAGGACCTGCTTAAGGGCAGCGTCGAGCAGGTGCGTGGCGGTGTGGTTGCGGCGCAGGAAGCCACGGCGCTCGGCGTCGAGAGCGGCGGTCACAGCGGCACCGACAGTCAGCGTGCCATCGGCAACGTGCGCGACGTGGGCATACAGGCCGTTGTGGTTCTTGGTGTCGGCAACGGTCAGAACAACGCCCTCGGCGGAAAGCTTGCCGGCATCGCCCTGCTGACCACCCATCTCGGCATAGAACGGGGTGCGGTCGAGCACGACCTCGACATCCTCGCCCGCGGCTGCGGACTCGACGGACTCGCCGTTGCGCACGATGGCGACAACCTTGGCGCCCTCGATCACATCGTTGTCATAGCCGTCGAACTCGGTCGCTGCGACCTTGTCGGAAAGCTCGACCCACACGTCGTTGAAGCTACCCCAGGCGTCGCCCTTGGCGTTAGCGCGGGCGCGGGCCTTCTGGTCCTCCATGCAGGCAGTGAAGCCGTCCATGTCGACGTCGTGGCCAGCGGTGCCGGCGATCTCGACGGTCAGATCGATGGGGAAACCAAAGGTGTCGTGCAGCTTAAAGGCGACATCGCCCGGAAGCACAGCGCCCTCGGCAAGCGCTGCCAGGGCCTCGTCCAGGTACACGCGGCCGTTGTCGAGCGTCGTGGAGAAGCGCTCCTCCTCGGAGGCAACGATACCCTTGACGAGCGCGACGTTCTTGAGCAACTCGGGATAGGCCTCGCCCATTTGAGCGTTGACCTCGTCGATGAACTTGGTCAGGAAGGCGCCCTCGATGCCCAGCAGGCGACCGTGGAACACGGCACGGCGGAGCAGACGGCGAAGGACGTACTCGCGACCCTCGTTGCCGGGAAGGATGCCGTCCGAGATCATAAAGTCGACAGCACGGGAGTGGTCGGCGATGATGCGCAGGGAGCGGCTGGCGCCGGAGTAGTCATCGGCGTCATAGGTCTTGCCGCTAATCTCCTCACCGAGTTTGATGAGGTGCTGCATCAGATCGCCGTCGTAATTGGCGGTCTTGTGCTGCATGATGGCAGCCATGCGCTCCAGGCCCATGCCCGTATCGAGGTTGCGGTGCGGCAGCTCCGGCATGGAGCCGTCCTCCTGGCGGTCGTACTGGGTAAACACGAGGTTCCAGAACTCAAGGAAGCGGTCGCAGTCGCAGCCGGGCTTGCAGTCGGGGCTGCCGCAACCGACCTCCTCGCCCATGTCAAAGTAGATCTCGGAGCACGGACCGCAGGGGCCGGTGGGGCCAGCGGCCCAGAAGTTGTCGTCCTCGCCCAAGCGGGAGATGTGGTCCTCGGCAACGCCCAGGGAGCGCCACACGTCATGGGTCTCATCGTCCTCGGTAAAGACGGTAAAGTACAGGCGGTCGAGCGGCAGCTTGAACTCCTTGGTGATGAGCTCAAAGGCCCAGGCGCAAGCCTGCTCCTTGGAGACGCCGCCAAAAGAGAAATCGCCGAGCATCTCGAAGAACGACAGGTGACGGCCGTCCTCGCCGATGCAGTCGATGTCGTTGGTGCGGACGCACTTCTGGCAGGAGATCGCGCCAATCTCCTTCATGGTCTTCTTGCCCTGGTAGTACTCCTTAAACTGGTTCATGCCGGCGTTGGCAAGCAGCAGTGAAGGATCGTCGGGGACGAGGGACGAAGAAGGATAGAGCTTAAGACCGCGCTCCTCAAAGAAGTTGAGGAACTTGGAGCGGATCTCGGCCGTAGTCATTGACGGGTAGTCAGCACTCATAGAGGGAATCTCCTCGGTTTCACATCGAAACAGTTCAAACGTAACGATATTACCATCCCGCCGCGCAAGTGCAAAAAAGAGGGTCGCCAAACAGCGACCCTCCAGCGAAAGTGCACGTTATTTAGTACTGCGCGATCCTTTGAAAAAGGACTGCTGTATAATTGCATATAAGATTCACCCGGAAGGAGCGATCGATGAAAAGCAAACGATTTGTCCTGAATGCACTTCTGGTTGTAGCACTTTTAGCGCTCTTGGCCTTCTCATGCTGGTACGCAAACCAACCATCATTTGGATACGTATTGTATACAGTAATGTCCGGCGATAAGGCTTATTACACTCTACGCGCAATTGACGTTCTCTTTTTCTATGTAGCCGGCCCCTTATCAATCGCTTTGGTCGCGTTTCTTGTCATTTACAACTTCAAGAAACGTTAATAGAACCTATTTAGAATCCGAATCGTCCATGGAACCGTCGATGCCGGTTTTGGTGTCGTCGTTCATATTGAAATCGTCGTCTTTGGCGAAGGGATTCTTGAAAAAGCCCGTAGCATCGGGCTGAAGGCCCGAGAGCTTCATCCAGGGATTATCGAGCTCGGGTTTGGGCATGGCCTGGGCCTCGGGCGCAGTCTCGTTACCGATGAGCTCGGACTCATAGATGAAGGTGTCGTCGCCGAGCGCGTCGTAGGCGGCGACCGGGTTGCCATCGGCATCGCGGTACGGCGTGCCCTTAAACACGGCTCCGTCATAGGCCACAAGCTGACGGCCGGTCTCATTCTCGAAGTAGTACACGAAGATGCCCTTGAGGGCCGCACAAAGCGGGATGGCAATAATCATGCCGATGGGCCCCATGAGTGCCGAACCAATAACGAGAGCCGTAAGGCTCATAATGGGATGCACCTGCACTGAGCTCTGCATGACCTTAGGCGAAATCACATTGTCGGTGACGTTTTGCGCGACCATCGTCACGATGAGCGTCCATAACGCCAACATGGGGCTGAACATAAAGCCGAGTACCGTGGCGATTGCCGCGCTCACCCAGGGACCGACGACCGGAACCAAGTGCATGATGCCAGTGAAGATAGCCATGAGCGCCGCATACGGATGGCCGATAATCAGGAAGCCGATAAAGGCGAGGAAACCACCGCAGATGGACGTCACGACCATACCGCGCATGTAGCCGCCGACAGAGCGAGAAAGGATGGCGACCATAAAGCGGTACGAGGTCTCCTTCTCCTGACCGATGATGGTGCAAATCTCGTGATGCATGCGAGGGTAGTCGCAGGCCATCCAGTAGGCAAGCACCAGACCAAGGAAGATCACGAACAACTGCGAGGCCGTATTGGTGATGAGCGGGAACACACCGCGGCCAAGCTCGGCAGCAATCTGAGACACATACTTCGATGCCACGGTAACCAGCGACGAAAGATTATCGTCCAAATACTCCTTGAGCGGCGTGTTATTGAGCGTCTTGGCATGCGAGATCATCTCGTTGAGATCGCCACCCGCAACACGAAGCTGCTCGGGCAGGCGGCTCAGGACTTCCATGATCTGACCAAAGAGAATCGGCGACAAGATGCAAACGACACCGACGAGCACGGCAACAACAACAATAAGCGCGATAAGCGAACCGATGCCGCGATTCACGCCATGGTGCTCGAGCCAGTTGGTGATCGGGGACATCACAAAGGCAATGATGGAGCCGACGGCAAGAAACTCAATAACCGGCGCCAGGATGCCCATAAGGTTAAAGATGACAGCGGCGATGACAATGCAGCCGACAACAGCCCAAATGCGCAGCGTCAGAATGCGAGTGTCGCGCAGCACGCGATCGGTTTGTTGGGGGTGCTCACTCATGAACGAATCATCACTCCGTCGGGGTCGATCTTGTCCTGAATCTTCTTAAGCGTGCGGCGCAGCAGACGCGAAACCTGCACCTGAGAAATACCAAGCTTCTTGGCGATCTCGATCTGGGTCATGCCCTTCACAAAGCGCAGCTCGATCACCTCGCGCTCGCGCGGCGAGAAATCACGGATGGCTTCCTCGATCACTAGGCGGTCATCGGTAAAGTCGAGCTCGTTGTCGTCGTCGGCGTAACGGTCGAGAATCGAGGGGGCATCGTCGGAATCGGACGCACCAGGAGCCTCGATGGGCACCGAGGTATAGGCCGAAGACGATTCCATAGCCTCGAGGACCTCATCGACAGTCACATCTAGATACTCAGCGATCTCCTCAACCTTGGGCGAACGCTGCAGCTCGTTGGTAAGTTTGTCAGTAGCTTGGTTGACCTTGGCCGAGAGCTCCTGCAGACGACGAGGTACACGCACGCTCCAGCCCTTGTCGCGAAAATGGCGTTTGATCTCGCCCAGGATAGTGGGTGTTGCAAACGTCGTGAACTCGAGCCCGCGCTCGGGGTCAAAGCGGTCGATAGCCTTGAGCAAACCCAGATAGCCGACCTGCATGAGGTCGTCGAGCGGCTCGCCGCGATTCTTAAATTTGTTGGCAAGAAACCTTACCAGGTTCATATGGGACATGACGAGCTGCTCGCGCGCGTCCGGATCACCGGTTTCTTTGTAGCGACGAAACAGCTCGCGGGTTTTCTCCTTGTCCCAAGCGGTCTTGCCGCTCCGGGAACGTTCGGTCATATTAGATATCCGCCTTGAGGTCGAGTGAAAGCGTCAGGGGCGCCGTAGTCTTTTCGTAGGAGTCGCACACGCTCGCGAGGATGAGCTCGGCATACACCGCAGCCTGGTCGTCTTCATCGACCGTAGCCTGGTCGCCAAAGGTAATAGTCATGCCAACGTGGGTCTCATCGACATCGAATTTGATGGTGATGTCATCGCAGTCGACCGCGGTGCAACCAAAGATGAAAGCCTCCTCAGCAGCCATGCGGATGTCCTCGATGCGATCGACAGACATAGAGCACAGGGCACCAACGTTGGCTGCCGTCATGCGCACAAGGCGAGCGAGACGCGGGTCACCGGCAACGGTCAGCGTGATAGGGCAGGTTGCTTCGCTACTCATCGCAGGACTCCTCAGAGGTCTCGGCGGGCGTATAGGTGTAATACTGAGCCGGCTTGGATACAGACTTCTGACCATCATCGTCGCCCGCGGCGGCCTCGTCCTCGCCAATTAGGATGCGCTCGGTAGGCTGCTCGGCCTCCGCAGCGGCAGCGGCGAGCTTGCGATCGGCGTCGGCTGCAGGAGCCTTCACCTTATTGAAGAGCTTCTGCACAGCACCGGCGGCAGAGTCGGTCACGCTCGACACAGCATTGCTGGCCTCGGCCATGCTGCCCGTAACCTCGGAAATGTCGCGAACCACGGCTTCGACCTCTACGAGATTGGAGGTAAGGGCATCAACTGCCGTCTTGCTCGACTTAAGCAGCGGCTCCATCTGGGCAAGCGCCGGCGTAAGCTCATCGACAGCGCCATCGAGCTTTGCCACCACAGGCTGAGCCTCGGCGATGGTGTTGTTGAGGTCGTTCACGGTCTTATCGAGCGAGTCGACAACATTGCGGGTCTTGCGCAGGGTAAGCGCGAGCTCAGCGATGGCCCACACGCCGGCAACGGCGAGCAGCAGCAGGGCGATTTGAATGGGACTCATACAAGCCTCCCGGAAGAATCGAAATACAGACGCTTTTCATGGTACCCCAAAGGGGACCGAACATGCCAAGAGCAGCAACGTGGGACAAAATTATCAGCAGCTACCTCGGTGCATTCCCGCTGCGGTCTCGTTCGCTTTGCTCAACGCGCCACTCTTCCCAGCCGCGCCCGGCAGGCTGCCAAAATGCACCGCGTTCCAAGCCTTCGGGCAAATAGCGCTGATCGACCCAGCCTTCGGGATAATCATGTGGATACTTATACACACCGTATTCATCGCTGCCCGGGCGATGGCGATCGCGCAGATAACTCGGCACCTCGCGAAGCCCACTAGAATGGATATCGGCCAGCGCCGCATCGATCGAAGCCTCACACGCGTTGGATTTTGGCGCCAAGCACACATAGAGTGCAGCCTGAGCCAGGTTAATGCGGCACTCGGGATAGCCAATGACCTCGGCAGACTTAAACGCGGCATGCGCCACCAAAAGCGCCTGCGGGTCGGCGTTGCCAACATCCTCAGAAGCGTGAATCATAATGCGGCGAGCGATAAACTTAGGATCCTCCCCAGCATCGATCATGCGCGCGAGCCAATAGATCGTGGCATCGGGGTCACTACCGCGCATGGACTTGATGAACGCACTGATGATGTCGTAGTGCATGTCGCCGTTTTTGTCATACGTAAAGCCGCGACGCGGGTTGGCAATCTTCACGTCATCCACGGTGATGGGATAGCGCTCCCCCGCCGCAGGCGCTGGCGTTCCCTCGGTATCGGGACGCGTGACGGCAATCTCGCTGGCAAACTCGAGCGTCGTGAGCGCCGAGCGAGCGTCACCCGCTGCCAGCGTGCAAATGGTCTTGACCGTATCCTCATCGGCCGAGAACTTTCCGTTCAAGCCCTGTGGTGCCTCGAGCGCACGCTCAATAAGCGTGGCGATATCCTCATCCTTCAGATGTTCAAGCTCCACCACGCGCCCGCGCGACAACAGTGCCGAGTTGACCTCAAAGTACGGGTTCTCTGTCGTAGCGCCAATCATAATGACGGTACGGTTCTCAACTGCATGCAGCAGGGCATCCTGCTGCGACTTAGAGAAGCGGTGAATCTCATCGATAAATAGAATGGTGCGACGGTCGTACGTATTCAGGCGCGTCTTGGCCTCATCAATCACGCGACGCAGGTCCTTCACGGTACCCGTGACGGCGCTGACCTCGACAAACTCGCTCTTGGTATGGTTGGCGATAATGTGGGCCAGCGTCGTCTTGCCCGTACCGGCAGGCCCGTACAGAATCACGCTCGAAAGCACGTCGTGCTCGATCGCGGCACGCAGCCATGAACCCTTACCGACGGCCTTTTGCTGGCCCACGTACTCGTCGAGCGAATTGGGGCGCATGCGCACCGCAAGCGGCGCATTCTGAAAGGAACGCTCGCGCGTCGAAGCAGAAAAAAGGTCGTCCATAGCCATCCCGTGTATCAATCAAATACGTTTTCCACTAACAGTATACCGAATTAATACGAACTACCGTTCGTTAATATAGGTACGGTGCGGAAACTCCAGACCAGGGAACAGCTTGCTCGTCAGTTCGCAGAAATAACCGTCCGTCATGCTCGTGATATAATCCACCACGGCTTGATCCTTGTCGTCCTGCCAGGCATAGGTGCGATCATAGTAGGAAAGCTGCTGCTCAATGCGCGAAATATGGTGCTTAAAGATGTAAGAGGACTCGTCGCCACTGTTTAGATCCCGCAGGCAACGGTCGTAGAGCTTTACGAACGCCTCGCGCAGCTCCGCCTCGGAATCGCCTTCGATACCGCCCTTGCTATAGATCTTCTCGTAGTTCTCGCGCTTGGCTCGGCGAATTTCCTCAAACAGGTCCTCGCTCATCTCGATGCGCGGCTTACCATAGCTGTGCTCAACGATATCGATGGAGGCATGCGTGAGGATCCAACTGTTGTAGGCACCGCCCCGGCCATCATCAAAAGCGTCGGGCGAAAGCAGGCCCGCCGCGATCGCATCCTGACGGTCACGACCGACGTAGGCAAGAATATCCGAGATGCGAACGACGCAGCCCTCGAGCGTCATGGGACGCAGATGCTCAATTGCGCTATAGCCCGTGGCAATGCAATCCTCAACCGTCTGGTCAAACTGGTCAAAGGAGCCCATGTCCGAGAGCTCAAACACACGCTGCTCGTACTCGCCGTTATGGCATAGCACGCCGTCGAGCGTCTGGAGCGACACGTTGCGGCCATACAACGCGTCGAGCACGCGAACCGACTGCACGTTATGGAAAAAATAACGCCCCGTACGCTCATGATAGATATCGTTGAGGAAGCGCTCGCCGGCATGGCCGAAAGGCGTGTGTCCCAAGTCGTGACCCAGGCCAATCGCCTCGATCAGATCGCAATTGAGCCCCAGGGCGCGACCGATATCGCGCGCAATGCGGGAGACAAGCTGTACGTGCAAACCGCGGCGTGAAAGATCATCATTGCTACGGAAGCTAAAGACCTGCGTTTTGCCTGCATAACGGGTGTACGCCGGAAGATGAAGTATCTTTTCGGTATCGCGAATAAACGCCGGACGCATAAGCGTGCCTTTGTCGGCGGCGCGATCAATACGACGAATGACCTGATCATCGTTGCAACGATACGGGTTGATATAGCCCGAAGCACGATCGGCGGCAATGCGCTCGACAAGCTCGGACGACAACGCCGAGGGAATACGGTCCATGCGCGCCTTAATGACGGCCGTTTCTTGATTAGATTCCATGGCATGCTCCTTAAAAAGGATGCGCAATCGGTTACAAAGTGCAGCCCACGACCTCGATTATGGCAAAAATCGGCACTAAAAACGGGAGCAATGGCAGGGAGCGCGATTTTGCGATGAGGCAAGCGACGGCAAGGGTCAGGAGCGCAACCGCAAACGCGACAACGCCGCCCAGGGGATCGAAGGTACAAAGGGCAAAGAGTGCCTTGACGTCCCCCATGCCAATGCCAGGAGCGTGGCGAACTCTACGCCAGAGCGACTCGGTAAGCACAAGGCCAAGGTAGACGATGACCGCAAGACCGGCGTGGTCAAGCGCTGTGTTCAAACCAAGGTCGAGCCAAACGCCCGCCAACGCCGCCACGGCACATGCGCCGGCAAGCCCATTGGGAAACCGTCGCTCTCGGGCATCAATTGCCACGCCGGCAAAGATGCAAATCCAAAACGGGATATAGATCATCGAAAACCTCCTTGAGCAGCTGCTCAAAAGCAAAAACCACCACAAAGGTGCCTGTCCCCTTTGCGGTGGTTTTGGTGGTGGTTATTTGGCGCCTTGCATGACCTCGTCAAGGGTAACGCTGACGGCGTGCTGCGTCGGGACCCAGTCGACCTTCAGGAACAGCGCGGCCACCGTGATGGGGATATAGCTGAACATAAAGATCGGGAAGGTAAACAGGTTAGTCACCAGACGCCACTTTTGCGCGCAGTGAATATGCTTGTACTCAAAGATAGTCGTGAGCAGCGCCAGGATAAAGAAAGTCAGATACATCATGGCGAAGGTCATAATGAGCGAAGCGGCACAGGCCTGCATCTCGACTTCGGTAGCCAAAAAGCCGTGCGAGAGTCCTCCCACGATCAGGAACGTCGCATTGGCGAGCATCGAGATGAGCGACAGCAGCATACCCGGGGCGATCGTCATGAACATGTCGTAGGCGGCAAAGCGATGGTAGCGGAAGGTCGACTTGACCAGGTGCTTACCGTAAGTAAAGAACACCTGGTAGAAGCCCTTGGTCCAACGCATGCGCTGTTTCCAGGACGCCTTAAACGTCACGGGTTGTTCGTCAAAGAACTCCGCCGGCGCATAGCCAATGCGAATGCCGTGAATGGCGCAGAACGTGGTGAACTGAATGTCCTCGGTCAGCGTGTGGAACTGCCAACCGTGCATGCCCTCGATAACGCTGGCGGAGATGAGGTAGCCCGAACCCGAAACAGCGCAGGACGTCTTGCAGATATTACGCGCGTTGTTGAGGAAGCGCGCCTCGCGTAGATACCACGTGGCATTAGCAGCCGAGATCCACGAGCTGCCGAAGTTCTTGGAATTGCGATAGCTCGTGACCACATGGAAGCCCTGGTCAAAGGCATCATTCATCTTGGAAACGTAATCGCGGGAGATAACGTTATCGGCATCGAAGATAAAGTAGCCCTCAAACGTGTCGGGATACTCGTTGAGAATGCGGTCGAAGCCAAAGTCCATGACCCAGCTCTTGCCCTTGCGGGCCAGGTCATTGCGCTCGTAAACAATGGCACCGGCCTCGCGCGCGAGCTGCGCCGTGTTGTCGGTGCAGGCATCGGCGACCACGAAAACCTCGATGAGCTCGGACGGATAATCCTGGTCCTTGATGGAGCGAACGAGGTTGGCGATCACGGCCTCCTCATTATGCGCCGCGATAAAAAAGGCATAGCGATGGAGTTTTTTGGCCTTGGGAGGCGCGACCTCGCCACGAAGAGCGCCAATGACAAAGAAGACCACCTGGTACAGAAAGCAGACCGTGAGCAGCGTGACGACAATCTGGTTGAAGATCACGATGGGTGTGTTGGTTTGTAAAAAGGCGAGCATGCAGGCTCCCAGCAACGCGTAACGTAAACAATCGTATATCTTACCGCAGGCTTACCGAGTTCAAGAAACCACCTAATACTGGCTAGGCTTCGAGAAGACCGAGCTGCGGAACGATTTCATCTCCAACGGCCGTGCGACCGAGCGAGCGCGGAGCCAGATCGTCGAGAACCGCAGCGAGATCCCACGGCAACTCGTCGCGGCACTCAATGCGCTCCCCCGTCACGGGATGGTCGAACGCCACGCGCCAGGAATGAAGGAACTGCCTGGTCAGGCCCTGGTCGGCGCGCGCATCGCACTTGCCGTAGAGTGGATCGCCCACGCAGGCGTGGTTGATATGACGCATATGCACGCGAATCTGGTGCGTGCGACCGGTAAACAGATGGCACTCAACGAGCGTATAACCATCGTCAAAGCGCGTGGAATCAAAGCGCTCGAGGACTTTAAAGGTCGTAATGGCCTGACGGGCAAAGGGGTCGTCCGAAACCGCCATCTTGACGCGGTCGCGCGTAGAACGGGCGATACCGGTATTGATGGTGCCCTCGTCCATGGCGATGTGCCCGTGGACAAGCGTGATATAGCGGCGGTCGAGCGCACGCGTGCGAATGAGATTTTGAAGCGCGCGCTGGGTGTCGTCGTCTTTTGCCGCGAGCATAAGGCCCGAGGTATCGCGATCCAGGCGATGCACGATGCCGGGGCGGTCCTCACCCTGCACGGTACCAAGATGATCGATACCGCAGTGGTAGACCAAGGCGTTCGCAAGCGTGCCGCTCTCGTGGCCGTGGGCGGGATGGCACACCAGCCCGCGCTGCTTGGAGAGCACAATGAGATAGTCGTCCTCATAGCGAATGTCGAGCGGGATGGCCTCGGGAATCACATCGGTGGGATCGTGCGGCTCGGGCAGGTCGACCGAGATGCGGTCACCGGCGCGTACGGCATACTTTTTTGACAGACAGGTCTCGCCGTTCACGATTACGGCGCCGCCCTCGATCAGATACGCGCAGGCAGAGCGCGTGGGGCAGCCGTCGTTGGCACCCAAAAAGGCGTCGAGACGCTGGCCAGAGCAATCGTCGGCAACAAGAATATGGATGTCGGCCATTAACGATCATTCCTTTCGCGAATCTTGCGGGCACGCTCCCCACGCTGCTGGGCCTTGCGCTTAGCGCGGGCCTCGTCACGGGCGTTAAGCTCGGCGGTCGCATCGACCTCACGGGCAGCGGGGCTCAAGAACATGTAACCGAAGAGGGCGAGCACGACGCCCAAGGTAATGCCGATATCGGCCACATTAAAGACGGGGAAGTCGACGAAGGTGGTGGCAATAAAATCGGTCACGAAGCCAAAGGCCAAACGATCGATAGCGTTGCCGATAGCACCGCCCGCAACCATCGCCATGCCCACAACCTCAAGATGGGCGAGCTGGGGTGCACGAACGAGGTACACGGCAATAGCGATAATGACCGCCAACGCCAGCACGGCAAACGCGATGCCATGCCCCTCGCCCATACTAAAGGCAGCACCGATATTGCGGACAAACATAAAGTCGATGACACCGGGGATGGCAGTCACATGCAAAGCTTCGCCCACGGCACGAACCGCAAGCTTGGTCAGCTGGTCAACAAGCAGCACAACGAGCGCTACCCCACCAGCAACACCCAACCGCCAACGCAAAGACGGCGTCATATCCCCAGCACGACCCAAATCAATCCCCTACCCTCAAGAACATCGAATTCCGTTGAACGCAATTAACCATCTTATATTGCCATACGCAGAGCGCACGACATATCCACCAACGCAAGCGAAATAACCAGCACAAAACAAAAGCGACATTCCGAATAACGGAATGTCGCTAAATAGCTTTCGACTAAGAGCACAGGTCGAAAGAGAAGGCTCTAGTTCCAACAATGGAAAAGCCGCGTTGCCGTCGCCAACAGCGAAAACGTCCCTAAGCGAGCAAGGTGACGTGAAAGAGGAGGGAAGCGTACTTTGGTACGCGACCGACGATTGAACGTCAGATTGCCGCTTAGGGGCGTTTGCAGCGTCGGTAGGTTACGGCGTTCTACGAACGCCGTAACTTACAGCGCGTCAGCGCAGCGCTTGCAGATATGCGCGTGGCCGTTGTACTCGCCGACGGTGGTGCGATAGTTCCAGCAACGGTCGCAGCACTCGCCCTCGGCAGCATCAATGCAGACGGAAAGCTCTTCGCCCTGGGTCAGCTCAACATCGGAGACGATGTAGAACTCGGCCAGGTCGACCGCTTTGTCACCAGTCAGCAGCGCGTACATCTCGGCGGGAACGACCGCCTTGACGCGAACCTGCTGGCTCTTGGTGAAGGTGCCGGCAGAACGGGCATCCTCAAGGGCCTTGGTCACGGCGCTACGGAGCTCAAGAGAAGCCTCGAGCACGCCCTCGAACTCATTGGCCTCGTCGACCGTGATGGGCGACTTGTACCAATCGAGCAGCGCGGCGTACTTCTGGTGATCGACGCAGCCAGCGGGCGCATATGCCATGGCCTCGTCAACCGTGTAGGACAGGATCGGCTGCAGGTCGCGCATGAGCATCGAGAAGAGCTCGGCCAGCACGGTCTGGGCGCTGCGACGCTCGAGCGAGCCGGGCTTGTCGCAGTACAGACGGTCCTTCAGGGCGTCGAGGTACACGTTGGAGAGCTCGGTAACCACGAAGTCATAAAGCGCACGGTAGGCGCGCGGGAACTCGTAGCTGGCGTAGGCGTCGTCGACCTCGGCCTGAACCTGAGTCAGACGGGCAACCATGAGCTTGTCGAGCGGCAACAGGTCGGCAAAGGCGACGCCGTCGGTCTCGGGCTCAAACTGACCCTCGAGCTCGGAGAGCAAGAAGCGCAGCGTGTTGCGGAAACGACGGTAGGCATCAGACGTACGGGCGAGAATCTCGTGGTCGATGGAAACGTCGGAGCTGGTGTCGACCGAGGCGACCCACAGGCGAATGATGTCAGCGCCCATCTCGTCGCAGACCTTGTTGGGGTCGATGACGTTGCCGAGCGACTTGGACATCTTACGGCCCTGGCCGTCGAGGGTGAAGCCCTGCGAGACAACCGCCTTGTACGGAGCGTGGCCGTTGGCGCCCACCGAGGTGAGCAGCGAGCTTTGGAACCAACCGCGGTGCTGGTCGGAGCCCTCGAGGTACACATCAGCCGGATACTCCAGCTCGGGACGGTACTCGCAGACGGCCTTCCAAGAGACGCCGGAATCCCACCACACGTCGAGGATGTCCTTATCGGCCTTGAGGTGATGGCCGCCGCACTTGGGGCAGACGCAGGCCTCGCCCAGGTAGCTCTCGGGAGCGTCGGTGAACCAGGCGTCGGAGCCCTTCTCGTGGAAGAGCTTGATGACGGCGTCGAGCGTGGCGTCGTTCATGACCTTCTCGCCGCAGTCGGCACAGGTGTAGCTGGGGATAGGCACGCCCCAGTTGCGCTGACGGCTGATGCACCAGTCGGGACGCTGCTCAACCATGGCGCCGATGCGGTTGGCGGCGTGAGCCGGATACCACTTGACGTTCTCGCGAACCTCCTTACCAGCCTGCTCGCGCAAACCAGTCTTGTCCATCGAGACAAACCACTGGTCGGTAGCACGGAAGAGCACCGGGTGCTTGCAGCGCCAGCAGTGCGGATAGCTGTGCGTGATCTTCTTCTCGAGGACCAGGGTGCCGCGCTCGCGCAGGAACTCGATGATGTGCGGGTTGGCCTCGTCGGTATCCATGCCGCTGAAGGGGCCGCCGGTGCCAAACTCCTCGCCGGTGTAGAACTTGCCGTCGTCATCGACCGGCATGCAAATGTCGGTGATGCCCTCCTTGAGGCAGGCGAAGTAGTCGTCGACGCCGTGACCGGGCGAGTTGTGGACGATACCGGTACCGTCATCGACACCGACGTAATCGGCCAACAGCGCAACGCCCTCGACACCGTCAAAGATCGGCTGCTTATAGTGAATGTGATGGAAGGTCTCGGCGGGAACCACATAGGGCTTGCCGTCGACCACAACCGGGGTGTACTCCCAGCCAAACTCCTCGCAGCACTTGGGAGCTAGGTCCTCGAGCATGACCTCGGCGCGGCCGTCGTGCTCAACGGCGACGTAGGCGGCACCGGGCTTGAGAGAAACTGCCTGGTCGGAGGGGATGGTCCACGGCGTGGTCGTCCAGATGATAAAGTCAACCGGGCCGTCGAAGTTCTCGAGGCCGGCGGGCTTGGAGGTCATCTCAAAGCGCACGAAGATGGACGGGCTCGTCTCGTCGGAGTACTCAATCTCGGCCTCAGCAAGTGCGGTATGGCAGTGCTTGCACCAGTGGACGGGCTTGTGACCGCGATAGATCATGCCCTTGTCGAACATGGCCTTGAAAACATCGATGTCGGCGGCGTCATGCTGGTGATAGAGCGTCAGATAGGGGTTGTCCCAATCGCCGAGCACGCCCAGGCGACGGAAGCCGGCCTTCTGCAGCTCGATGTTCTCGACAGCGAACTTATTGCAAAGCTCACGGATCTTAGCCGTGGAGGTCTGGTTGAACTTCTCGGTGCCGAGCTTCTCCTCGACCTTATGCTCGATCGGCTGGCCATGGCAGTCCCAACCGGGAACATAGGGAACCTCATAGCCCTGCATCATCCAGTAACGGTTGATCATGTCCTTGGAGATCTTGTTCATGGCATGGCCGATGTGAATCGGGCCGTTGGCGTACGGAGGACCGTCGTGCAGCACGAACTTCTTGTGACCCTCGTTCTTCTTCAGAACCTGCTCGTAGACCTTGTTGTCCTGCCAGTCCTTGAGTCGCTTGGGCTCGGACTTGGAAAGACCGGCACGCATGGGAAAACCGGTCTTGGGCAGATTCATCGTCTGCTTGTACTCGTTTGCCACGGTACCCCTTTCATGTCATGGGCGCACACGCCCGTTGGGCACCAAAAAAGCGCCCGTCCCTACAAGCTGGGACGAAGCGCCACAAAACGAGCTGTACGCCCGCAAAAGCTCTTCGTTTAACCACCCAGCTTAGATGCCCTCGCCCGCGTATTCGCGCGCTCGCATCCGTTACTCGGCTGGCCTGTATCGACGACCATCTCGGCGATATCTACTAAGACGTGTCTGCGCGGCACGTCCGTTGGGACCGCAGCTCCGGGGTGATTTTCATCGGTCGCATGCACGGGTTCTCAGCGCTTCCCGCTCTCTGTAGCATGCGGACGGCCGACTACTCGTCCCCATCAACGCTTATGCGGTGTATGCTAGCACGTTCCGCGTCGGCAAAAAACCCTCAACACTGGTTTTATACGTTCGAAATTTCTCGCTATTACAAGCCTTCACTAGGAGCAAAATACCTGAAAGCACTTTATCGAACGAAAGAAGGCTGCTATGCGCACAATTGGAATGAGCGACTACACCGTTGGCGAGGATTGCTTTACCAAGCTGCCAACTGCACTGGCGGAGTACGGCGCGAAGAAAGTCGCCATCATTGGCGGCAAGCGAGCCCTGGCTGCGGCGCTGCCGGGAATCGAGGCGGCCCTTGAAGGTACCGATGTCGAGGTCCTGGAGACGCGCGTCTACGGTACCAACAGTACGCGTGCCAATATCGCCAAGGTCGTAAACTCCCCCGCCTGCCAGGAAGCCGACGTGCTCATTGCTTGCGGCGGCGGCAAGGCGCTCGATACCGTCAAGACGGCGGCCATCGAGCTCAAGAAGATCGTCTTTACCGTGCCGACGATCTGCTCCAACTGCTCCGCCGCGACCGCCATTGCCGTTGTCTACAACGACGACGGCTCGCTCGAGGGCTATTCGTACCCCAACCGCCCCGCGCACATCTTCATCAACCCCAAGATCATCGCCGAGGCGCCAGCAGAGTACTTCTGGGCCGGTGTAGGCGATGCCCTGTCCAAGCAGCCCGAGGTCGAGTACGCCACGAGCGCCGGTAATTTGGAGCACACCGCCGGTCTTGGCCTGGCACTCGCCCACACCTGCTCCGAGCCGCTGTTTACCTATGGTGTGCAGGGTCTTGAGGATGTGCGCCAGAATCTGTCGAGCGAGGCCGTCAAGCAGATCGCGCTCGACATCGTTGTCAACACGGGCTATGTCTCGAACCTGACCAACCAGAACGATTATTACTACAACTCGAGCGTGGCGCACGCGTTCTACAACGCCACCTGCAGCATTCCGCGTGAGGGCACCTACCTGCATGGCGAGGTCGTGAGCCTGGGCGTGCTGGTACTGTTTGCCTATACGGGCGATACCGAGAACCTTGAGCGCTACGCCGCCTTTAACAAGCAGATGGGGCTGCCCGTAACGCTTGAGCAGGTTGGCCTTACCGAGGCAGATATCCCGGCCCTGTGCGAATACGCGCACGCCACCAACGAGTGGAAGCAAGGCAACCCGGAGCCCTTCACCGACGAAAAGTTCGCCGCCGCCATCAAGGCCGCCAACGCCTACGGCCATTCTATCCTGGCCTAACCGACCAAAACCGCCACAAAGGGGACAATACCTTTGTGGCGGTTTTTTATTGCCGTAACATGCTCGAGTCGAACTCGCTAGCCGGGATAACGCGGTAGCCGTGGCGCAGGAGCAGGTCAACGAAGACACCGTTACCTGTTGTGAGCGTGCCGCTGAAGGATCCGTCGTAGATATGGCCCACGCCGCACGACGGACTGCGATCCTGCAAAATGCACGCAACGATCTCGGACGGGCCGCCCGCCTGCTCGCACATGTCGAGCGCACGTTGAGCGCCCAGGCGAAACTCGCGATCGACCGAGGTACCCTCGCAGGTACGGACCTCGCCGTTCACAATCTCGGACGGCCTGCGCGGCGTGGGCAGGCCGCCAAAGACCTCAGGGCACACCAAGAGGACCTCAGTCCCTGTACGCTCGCAGGCCTCGACCAACTCGCGACGATAGTTGTCAAGCCCGTTATACTTGCAGCTCTCGCCCATCAAGCAGGCGCTCACCACGATCTTCATTTCCATCCCTCTCAAGCAAAACGCCCCATTTGAGAAAGCTGCTCAAATGGGGCGTCGGCGTTTACTGGCTCGACCGCGGCGTTACTGTTGCTTGGGCATCAGCGGATTCTCGCGCGTGAGGAGGTTCATGAACTCCTCACCCGTGATGGTCTCCTTCTTGTACAGATAACGAGCCAGCTCATGGAGCTTGAACTTGTTTTCCTTGAGGATCTGCAGGGCGCGATCGTGCGCGTCCTCGATCAGCTTAGCGACAATCGCGTCCACACGCTCGGCCGTACCAGGGGCGCAGGTGAGCGACGTGTCCTGATTGAGATACGCGTTCTGCACGGTACCGAGCGCCATCATGCCAAACTCGTCGGACATACCAAAGCGCGTCACCATGTTACGGGCAAGCTTGGTGGCCTGTTCGATATCGTTGGCGGCACCGGTCGTCATCTCGCCAAAGATGAGTTCCTCGGCCGCACGGCCGCCGCAGTAGACGGCGAGCTTGTCCAAGACCTCCTGGCGTGTCGTCAGGAAGCGCTCGTCCTCCTCGACCTGCATGGTATAGCCAAGAGCACCGCTCGTGCGCGGCACGATGGTGATCTTGGTAACCGGCGCGGAACCCTTTTGGCGGGCAGCGACGATAGCATGGCCGATCTCGTGGTAGGAAACGACCTGCTTCTCGTGGTCGGAAAGCACCGTGGACTTACGCTGTTGGCCGGCAATGACGACCTCCACCGACTCCTCGAAGTCGTCCTGGGTTGCACGCTTGCGACCCTCGCGAACGGCGCGCAGGGCGCCCTCGTTGATGATATTGGCCAGGTCGGCGCCCGAGGCACCGGGCGTGGCGCGGGCAATCGCGGTCAGATCGATCGGCGGCTCGGTCTTCACACTCTTGGCGTGAAGCTCGAGGATGTTCTTACGGCCGGTCAGATCGGGCAACTCGACGGGGATGCGGCGGTCAAAACGACCGGGGCGCAGCAGCGCCGGATCGAGACTGTCGGGGCGATTGGTTGCGGCAAGGACAACGATACCCTTGTGGTTATCGAAGCCATCCATCTCGGTCAGCAACTGATTGAGCGTCTGCTCACGCTCGTCGTTGCCGCTAAAACCGCCGCCATCGCGCTTCTTACCGATGGTATCGATCTCGTCGATAAACACGATGCACGGGGCCTTTTCCTTGGCCTGCTTAAAAAGGTCACGCACCTTGGCGGCGCCACGGCCGACGAACATCTCGACGAACTCAGAACCCGAAATGCTAAAGAACGGAACACCAGCCTCGCCGGCAACAGCCTTGGCTAGCAGGGTCTTACCGGTACCCGGAGGGCCAACAAGGAGAGCACCGCGCGGCAGCTTGGCGCCAATCTCCTCGTAGCGCTGCGGCTTCTCCAGAAAGTCGACGACCTCCTTGAGGGACTCCTTGGCCTCTTCCTGGCCGGCGACGTCCTTAAAGGTCACGCCCACGTCCTTGGAGGCGATCACGCGCGCGCCGGACTTACCCAGTCCGCCGCCGCCAAAACCGCCGCCGCCAAAGTTCATCGACGGGCCGTCATCGCCCATAGCCTTCTTCATGCGGCGGTTGAGCCACCAACCGATGAGGAAGAAAATCGCCATGGGAAGAATGAGCGTGAGCAGGTAGTAGGTCATCAAACCCGAGTTTTTATCGGGAACGACCGACTCCAGCGAAGCGCCAGACTCAAGCACGCGATCGGTAAAGCCCGCATCGTTCGGCACACCGGTCGTCTTATAGGCGATGTTCTCGTCCTCGCCCTTCTTGGTGTAATAAATCGAGTAATCGTCCGTGTTGTACTCGACCTTGTCGACACTCTTCTTATCGAGCGCTTTGACAAACGTCGAGTAATCGGTCTTCGTAATCTGCTGCGTGTGACCGATGTTAGGGAACAGAACGGTCGAGAGCACGAGGTAGACGACGAAGGCGATGAGCACGTAGAGGATCATATTCCGTCTACGCTTGTTGTCATCCATCTCCATCTGCTTGAACTCCATCTACTGGGGTTGATAATGCTAACTAGAATACCCAACCCGGCCGGCGATAAACCGACGCCGGGCACGAAAGGACAGAGATGGCATCACTGTAAGTCGGCAAGGTTCAAATCTATACAGGCGACGGCAAGGGCAAGACGACGGCTGCGTTGGGGCGCGAGAGGATGTCGAGGAACTGATTGCGATAAAGCCCGCCACCACGGAGCTCGTGCTCACCGGCCGGGGCTTGCTGCCCCTCGCGAACCTCGCCGACCTTGTCACCGAAATGCGCCCCATCAAACACTACTTCGACGAAGGACTCCTAGCCCGCCAAGGCATCGAATACTAAATAACCCGAAAGGGACGGAGAGAAACGGATCACTTCGCCTTATCGCCGGGCCAATGATCCGTTTTCCTCCGTCCCCCATGGAACATTAGGCGGTGGCGCGACCTAGCCAGTTGCCGCTGTGGTGGTAGATGGTGAACAGCGTGGCCGTGATGAGCCAGGTTACGGGGTAAACCAGCAGTAGATGCTCGAGCGACGGATCGAAGGGCATGATCGCAAACACCCAGATCACCCTCAAGACAACGGTGCCAAAGATGGTGAGCATCATAGGCTGCAAACTCACGCCGGCGCCGCGGATGGAACCCGAGGCGTTCTCGATAATCGAGAAAATCGCATAGAACGGCGCGATGAAATGAAGAATCGTCGTGGTGTACGACGATATCGAAGCATCGTCGACAAACAAACGCGACAGCGGGCCCGAGAACACCAGCAGCACGGCAGACAGGCCACCAATGAGCATAAACGACAGCACGAGCGACGTATGGTAGCCCTTGCGCATGCGCTCGTAGTTGCGCGCGCCAAAGTTCTGCGCCGAGAACGTAGTGATCGATACGCCGAGCGCCTCGGTCACCATCCAGATAATGCCATCCAGGCGCCCAGATAGACCCCAAGCAGTCGTGACATCGGCGCCAAACGAATTAACCGACACCTGGATCAGCACGTTCGAGATCGAATAGGCAGCCGATTGAAAACCGAGTGGCAGACCACACGAGATCATACTCTTGCAAATACCGCGATCGATACCGAGCTTAGACAGCGAAAGACGCCATGCACCCGGAGCGCGCATCATGCGCAACACGATCATCGTTGCATTGGAGCAAATGGTCAGCGCCACCGCGATGCCGCAGCCCAGCGCCTCCATATGCAACACAGCGACAAAAATGATATCCAGCACCACGTTAACCAGGCAGCCAGAGGCAATGATCACGGCGGGGCCGCGCGTGTCGCCCACGGCACGCAGCAGTGCGGTTCCCATATTAAGCAGCAGTGCCGCAACCATCGCGGCAAAATAACAGCGAGCATAGGCCACGCCCTCGGCCAATAGTTCATGCGGCGTGTTCATAAGCACCAGCATGGGCTCAACGAACACTATGCCAAGAATCGAGAAAGCGATACCGCCCACCAGCGCGAGCGTCATGGCTGTATGGACCGAACGACTCAGTCGCTCATCATCGTGCTGGCCAAAATACTGACCGGTAATGACCGCGCAGCCGGCGCCGACGCCAACGCAAAAGCCAATGCAGAGCTCGGTGAGCACCATCGTGGCTTGAATGCCACCCAGCGCGAGCTTGCCGCCAAACTGGCCAACGATATACGTACCGATAAGCGTGTAGGCCTGCTGAAAAAACGAACTAAAAAAGATGGGAACGCACAGCGACAGCAGCTGTTGCCAAATGACACCCTGCGTTACATCGATAGCCGTAGATTTCTTAGCCACACGCCCTCCCCGCCAACGTATGTTAAACAACAAAACGGCAATTTAAGACCAAAGCAAATACCAGCTTAGCACCGACCGGCGTCGACCGAAACACCCCGAATCAGAGCCCAGTGCAAAATATCTGCCTAGTGATACAAACCCGGCTGGTAGTGATACTCATTGCTCACGTGCGGGCACAGCTGCCAAAAGGCGACGGCGCTCGCCGCGGCCACGTTGAGCGAATCGACCCCGTGCGCCATCGGAATGCGCACCGCGTGGTCACAGCCGGCAATGGTCTTGGCGCCCAAGCCGGCACCCTCGGTGCCCATAAAAATCGCCAAGCGATCAATCTTCCGCAGTACAGGATCATCAAGCGAAACAGAGTCGTCCGTCAACGCCATAGCGGCACACGAAAAACCGGCATCGTGCAACGCGCTCAGACCATCATGCGGCCACACACGAGCCTCGCTGCCAATGCGCGTCCACGGCACCTGAAACACGGTGCCCATGCTCACGCGGGCCGAGCGACGATACAGTGGATCGCAGCACGTCGGGCTGACCAAAATACCGTCAACGTTCAATGCGGCAGCCGAGCGGAAAATCGCGCCAACATTGGTGTGATCGACAATACCCTCAAGCACGCACACGCGCACCGGACGACCCCCCGCCGCCTCGACAACGCCGCCCAAGAACTCATCAACCGGAATCTGACGCGGGCGACGGAACGCCGCCAGCGCGCCGCGCGTCACGTTAAAGCCCGTCAACTGCTCCATGAGCTCCATGGAGGCCACGAACACGGGAACCGGACCCGCTCCCTCGCGCACGACAAGCTGGTCAAACAGCGGCATCATCTGGTCGAGCCAGCGCTCGCCCAGAAGAAAGCTCACCGGCTCATATCCGGCGCGAACCGCACGCTCGATGACCTTGGCACTCTCAGCGATAAAAATGCCCTTCTGCGGCTCCAGCACGCAGCGAAGCTCACGCTCGGTCAGTCGCACGTAGGCATCGAGCCGCTCGTCCTCGAGCGAATCAATTCGCAGAACCTCAACGGCATCAGTCATAGCAGCCAGCCCGCACCCTTCTTTACAGCACATCTATACCAAACGAGGCGACGCTAAGCGCCGCCCCATGCATTCAATCAACCCGATGATACCGTTCACGCCAGACGATTTACGCCTCGATGCGACGATACGTCACGAACTCATAATCGACGCCCTCGTCACCCTCACCGGCGGCAATCGTCGCGACCCCGCTACGCTGCGCAATCTCCCACGCAGGATCGGCTTCCAAATCGGGAAAGTACGTATCCACGACATGGACGCAGTGGTTATGCGTGACCTCGGCCTCGACGCAATACGGCAAAAAATGCCGATAGACATCGCCGCCACCGATCACCCAGGCAACGGGCTCATCGGCAACCGCGGCGAGCGCCTCGTCGATACTATGCACCACGTCGACGCCCTCGGGGGCAAAGCTCTCGTCGCGGGTGAGCACGATATTGCGGCGGTTCTTGAGCGGACGCCCGCCGGGAAAACTCAGCAGGGTCTTGCGTCCCATGATAACCGGGCAGCCCTTGGTGCAGGCCACAAAATGGCGCATATCGGCGCGATTGGACACCACCATGTCGCCCTCGCACCCAATGCCCCAATCGTCACACACGGCGACGATAGCAGATAGCTTACACGTCATGAGCACCACCTACACCGCAATGGGAATGTTCTTGACCTGCGGGCCGTGCTCATAGCCCTCGACGATCAGGTCATCGGTCGTAAACGCATAGAAGTCATGCACATCGGGGTTGAGCGTTACCTTGGGTGCCGCAAACTGCGGACGCTCGATAAGCTCGCGGACGATATCGACATGACGATCATAGATATGGGCGTCGGCGATCACGTGCAGCAGCTCACCGGGAATCATATCGACCGACTGCGCGACCATCATCAGCAAAATGGCGTACTGGCACACGTTCCAGTTGTTCGCGGCCAAAATGTCCTGGCTGCGCTGGTTGAGAATCATGTTGAGCGTCGGCTTGTCGTCCTGAGGACGCTGCGTCACGTTATAGGTCACGCTATAGGCGCACGGATAAAGGTGCATCTCGGACAGATCGCTAAACACGTACGTATTGGTCATAATGCGGCGACTATACGGCGTGTGCTTAAGGTCGTACAGCACACGGTCCATCTGGTCGAAGTCGCCCTCGGCGTAATGGCTCTTCTGACCAATCTGATAGCCGTAGGCTTTACCGATGGAACCGGTCTCATCGGCCCACTCATCCCAGATATGGCTGTTGAGATCATGCACGTTATTGGACTTCTTTTGATAGATCCACAGAATCTCGTCCATGGCAGACTTAAGCGCCGTACGACGCAGGGTGAGCGCGGGGAACTCCTCGCGCAGATCATAGCGCGCCGTGACACCAAAGTTTTTAATGGTATAGGCAGGGGTGCCGTCCTCCCACACCGGACGGACCTTTTGGCCCTCGGTGGTGGTGCCATGGTCCAAGATATCGCGGCACATGGTTACAAACTGCTGATCAGCTTTGCTCATTGACCCTCCTGTCAGTCGCCTATAAGCGAGATTTATTGTAGCCCAGGCGCGCGAGTGTCGAATTGGACACTTAGTCCGGCACACGCAATGCACGGAAGCGCGGCTCCGCATGCGGCAACGAGGCATCTTAGCCTTTTTCTGACATATGACAGAAATGCCTTGCGCCCAACGACTAACGCGTTATCCTATTGTTGACATATGTCAGATAAGGAGTGTGCATGGCAGGAAGACGCGAAAAACTGCGCCGCGTCGGGATCATCCCCGAATACCGCGGCTTTACCCCCGATGGCCTGGCCAGCGGTGATGCCATCGACATGACCGTCGACGAGCTTGAGGTGCTGCGCCTGTGCGACCTGGAAGGTCTCAACCAAGAGGCGGTCGCCCAGCAGATGGGCATCGCCCGCGCAACGGTGGCGGCCATTTGCAGCCGCGCGCATCGCAAGGTGGCCGAAGCGCTGGTCAACGGACGAGCGCTCGTCATCGCGGGCGGCAATATCGCGTACTCCCCCATCGCCACGACGACGGCCGCATGGCCAGCAAAGGAGGTCGGCACCATGAGGGTGGCAACGACGTACGACAACGGCAACATCTTTATGCACTTTGGCCGCAGCGAGCAGTTCAAGATCTACGACATCCAGGATGGCAAGGTGCTCAACGAGCAGGTCGTAGGCACCGGTGGCACCGGCCACGGCGCCTTGGCGGGCCTGCTTGCCAACGGTGGCGTTGACACGCTCATTTGCGGCGGTATCGGCGGCGGCGCTATCAACGCGCTTGCCCAAGCCGGCATCACGGTCTATGCGGGCGCCCAGGGCAGCTGCGATGCCTGCGTCGAGGCCCTCATTGCCGGCACGCTCGCACAGAACGACGAGGCCACCTGCGACTGCCATGGCCATGACCACGAGCACGCCCATGAGCACGGCGAATCCTGTGGTTGCCACGGCCATCACGAGCACGAGGGCCACGAGGGCTGCGGCTGCCACTAACGGCAAGCATCTCAACGTCAACACGCTTCCGCGCGTGCGACAACCTGCGAACGAACGGCGAAGGCCGCCTGGAATACGATCCAGGCGGCCTTCGCCATACACGACTCAACCAGTCGTTATTTCTTATTGCGCATCTGCGCTTCCATCTGGCGCAGCAGGTCCATATCGGACTTGGAGCCGCCCGTACCCAGGCCGCCCATGCCGCCCAGACCCATAGCGTCCAGGCCAGGGATATTGGGCATGCGCATCTTCTTGCCCTTCTTGCCCTTTTTGCCCTTCTTGCCGCCGGCCTGAGCCTGATTGGCCATCGTGCGCATGCGGCCCATCATCTTGTTCATCTCGCCCCACTGCTTCATAAGGCTATTGACCTCGGTGGGAGTCACGCCGGCGCCCTTGGCAATGCGGGCACGGCGCTGGCCGTTAATGATGGAAGGACGCAGACGCTCCTCCTTGGTCATCGACATGATGATGGCCTCGTTCTTGTCGAAGATGCCCTCGTCCAGGTTGCCGCCCATCTGGTTGAGCGCACGCTGGCCGCCGGGGAGCATGCCCAGGATGCCCTTCATGCCGCCCATCTTCTTGACGGCCTTCATCTGGTCGAGCATGTCATTCATGGTGAAGCCCTCGCGCAGCATGCGCTCGGCGGCCTCGAGCTGCTCGGCATCGGCGGCCTCCTGGGCCTTCTCGATAATTCCGACAACGTCGCCCATACCCAGAATGCGCTTGGCCATACGATCGGGGTAGAACGGCTCAAGCGAATCGGGTTTCTCGCCCATGCTCACGAACTTGATGGGCTTGCCGGTCACCTGGCGCACGGAAAGCGCGCCGCCGCCACGAGCGTCGCCATCGAGCTTGGAGATGATCACGCCGTCAAAGTCGGTGCGCTCGGCGAAGGTCGAGACGACGTTGACGATATCCTGGCCGGTCATGGCATCGACGACCATCAGCACCTGATCGGGCTTGACAGCCTTCTTGATATCCACGGCCTCCTGCATCATCTGCTCGTCGATCTGCAGACGACCGGCGGTATCGACGATGACCACATCGCGCAGGTGGTCGACGGCCTCCTGGATGGCACCCTTGGCAATGTCGACCGGGTGCGCGCCGTCACCGCGGAAGACTGGCACGCCGATCTCGCCACCGAGCGTGGCCAGCTGGTCGGCAGCGGCGGGACGGTAGACGTCGCACGCGGCGAGCAACGGCGAGCGACCCTGCTTCTTGAGCAGGTAGGCCAGCTTTACGGCAGCCGTGGTCTTACCGGAGCCCTGCAGGCCCACGAGCATGATGACATTGGGAATACGGTTGCTAAAGACGAGCTTGCTCTCGGTGGAGCCGAGCATCTCGGTAAGCTCGTCGAGCACGATCTTGACGACGTTTTGCGCCGGAGAGAGCGACTCCATGACCTCTGCGGTCATGCAGCGCTCCTTAGTCTTGGCGACGAACTCCTTGACAACCTTAAAGTTAACGTCGGCCTCGAGCAGCGCCATGCGAATATCGCGCATGGCCGAAGTAATATCGGCCTCGGTCAGCTTGCCCTTGCCGCGCAGGCGGTCAAATGTGTCGTTGAGGCGATCGCTCAGGGAATCAAACACTAGTCACTCCTTAATTGGACTCGCCCACCAGGGCGCGGCAGAAATCTTTGGCATTGAACTCCTGCAGGTCATCGACCTGCTCGCCCACGCCGATGCGCAGGATCGGGAGCTTGAGCTTCTCGGCCACGGCCATGGCGATGCCGCCCTTAGCCGTGCCGTCGAGCTTAGTCATGATAATACCGTCCAGGCCCAGCGCCTCGTTAAACTCGAGCGCCTGGTTCAGACCGTTTTGGCCCGTCGCGGCGTCGATCACAAGCACGACCGAAACCGGCAAGGGACCGGCGGCCATATTGGCGGCGCGCTTACGGGTCACATTGACCACCTTGGCAAGCTCGCGCATGAGCTCAGGGCTCGTGTGTAGACGGCCGGCGGTATCGATAAGCACCAGGTCGCTGCCGCGCTTGTCGGCCTCGTCGAGCACGTCGTAGCAAACACTTGCCGGGTCGGAGCCGCGGTCGCGCTTGATGACGGGGACGCCAGCGCGCTGGCCCCACACATCAAGCTGCTCGATGGCGGCGGCGCGGAAGGTGTCGGCCGAACCGATCACCACGTTCTTGCCGCGGGCAGCCATGGCGCTCGCGATCTTACCGACCGTCGTGGTCTTGCCGGCACCGTTAATGCCCACAAACAGCACGCAGCTCGGCGTATCGGAGAACGGATCTCGCTCGATGGGCACAAAGTGCTGCTCAAGCTGCTCGGCCAGGGCGCGGCGAAGCTGCGGAGCGGTCTTGAGGTTCTTCTTGGCCGCGGCATCGCGCAGGTCATCGGAGACCTTGATAGCGACCTCGGCGCCCATGTCACCCATTACGAGGGTGTCCTCCAGGTCCTCCCAAAAATCCTCGTCGACCTCACCGCCAAAGTAGAAGACCTCGTTGAGGGCCTCGCGGCTGCGCTCAAGTCCGCGCGAGAGAGCATCGAAGAATCCCATTATGCATTCACGACCTTTCCGGTTTCGCGATCGAGTTTTTGCGAGACGACGCGACTGACGCCGTCGGCTTGCATCGAGACGCCATAGAGGACGTCAGCGTCCTCCATAGTACGGCGCTGATGCGAGATAACCAAGAGCTGCGTATCGGAACGCAGCACATCGAGGGCTCCGATGAGCTTGGACAGGTTAGCGTCATCAAGCGCCGCCTCGACCTCGTCCAGCACATAGAACGGAACCGTACGTGTGCGGTACACGGCAAAAAGCAGGGCGAGCGCCGTCAGACTCTTCTCGCCGCCCGACATGAGCATCATCTTGGTGATGCGCTTGCCGCGCGGCTGCGCCACGACCTCGATACCCGTCTCGGCAGGATGCTCGGGATCGGTCATCTCCAGATGAGCCTGGCCGCCCGGGAAGAGCATAGCGAAGATCTCGCGGAAGTTCGCGTCGACCTTCTCAAACGTCACCAGGAACGCCTTGCGCATCTTGCGATCAATGGCCACCGTGATCTTGGTGAGCGCCTTGCGCGCGCTCTCCAGATCGGCCAGCTGCTCCTCGATGTAGTCGGCGCGGCGCTTGAGCTGCTCGTACTCCTCCATGGCAACTTGGTTAACGGGACCAAGGTTGTTGATCTGGCGCACAAGCTGGTTGAGTTCGCGCTCGGCGGCATCGCGGTCCGTGGGCACCGGAAGCATGAGCGCTTCCTCGAGCACCGTCGTGCCATCGGCGGTAATGGCCTTGATGGCAGCCTCGACCTGCACCTCGAGCTTGCCACGCGCGACCTTGAACTCGTTTTGCGCGGCTGAGGCGGTATCGACTCGCTCCTTAGCGCGGGCAACCTCTGCCTTGGCATCCTCGATGGTCTTCTTGAGCGAAGCGGAGTCCGCCTCCTCCAGAGAGGCCTGGTCACGCAGGCGCGCTGCCCAATCCGACGCGCGTTCCAACAGGGCAGAATAGCGTTCGTGCATGGGGTCGACGCGCAGGCGCAGCAGCTCGAGCGAGCGCGAAGCCTGGCGTGTTCCGCGGATACGACGGTCGATGCCCTCAAGACGATGCTCAAGGTCGGGCACGCGGCCCTTCAGCGAACGCAGGCGCTCGCTCGTCTGGGCCAGGCGCACCTTGGCATCGGCGAGCTTACCGGCGGCCTCGGAATCGTCACGGCGAACGCGATCGAGCTCATCGCTGGCCTCGGCAATCTGGAGACCCAGGTCGCTTGCCTGTGCACGCGCCTCGTCACGCGAACGGGTGAGCTCGTCAACGCGCGGGCGCGCGGCACGAACGGCCTCGGCAGCCTGCTCGCGGCGCTTGGAGATGCGCACGCGCTCGACCTCGGCATTGTTGGCGCTTTGCTCCAAGCGGCCGATCTCGGAGAGCAGCGAGCGGCGCTCGCCCTCAAGACGGGCGATCTCACCGGCGGCATCGCCCTCGGCGGCACGGGCCTCCTCGACGGCAACGTTGGCCTCGACGACTTGGTCCGAAGCATGCTCAAAGATGGCAGCCAGATCGGGTTCCAGGCCCTCGAGCTCACGGATACGGCGCTTGCGCTCCAAGGCACCCAAAGCCTCGCCGGCATCAAGCCCCACGCGCACCAGGCCGCCGCAGGCGACGCGGGCGCCATCGGGGGTCACGTAAGTCACGCCTTCAACGACCGGCGCCGACAGCGCGGCAGCAAGATCGTCAACGACGTAATAGCCGCCGAGCAGCGCCTCGACGACGGGACCGTAGCCTGCGCGCACGGACAGACGATCAACCAGACGGGTACCGGAGGCGCCCTCAGCGGCGGTAGAGCCGCTCACGCCGCGCGCCACCAGCAGTGCCTCGCCCGAGGCCTTCTTTTGGTCCAGAGCCGCACGACCGGCACGCTCAAGCGTGGCGGCGTCATCAAACAGCAGCGCATCGATATCGCCGGCGAGCAATTGCTCAACCAGGCCCTCAAGCTCGCGCGGGGCCTCCAGCACGTCGCCCAGACGACCCAAGACATCGTCGCCCAGCGCACCCACCAGACGGCTCACGAGCGGCGAGCTGTCGGCCATGCGGGCATCGAGTTTCTTTTGGCTGGCAAGCTCCGAGCGCACCTCGGATAACTTGTTGCGTGCCTCGCTCTCACGGGCACGCAGGTCCTTGAGGGCCGCGCGTGCCGTCTCGGTGGCCTCACGCGCATCGACCTGAGCCTGGCGCGCTTCCTCAAGAGCGCCCTCAAGCTCCTCGGCGCGGTCGCGACGGCTCTCGAGCGAAGCCATGACCTCCTCGAGCTGCTCGTCGATCTGCTCCAGGCGCGAGGCATACATGTTGTCCTCGACCTCGGCATTGCTCAGCGAGTCCTTCACCTTGGCGAGCTCGAGCGCGGCGTTGTCGGCCACGCGCTGCACATCGCGTTGCTCACGCGTAAGCTGCGAAATCTGATTGTCGAGCGCCACGCGCCGCTCGTGGAGCTCTGCGGCGGCAGGACCAGCGGCGTCAACGTCCTCCTGGGCCTGCATGTGCGCGCCGGTCACTTCCTCAAGCTGCGCACGCGCGTCCTCGAGCTCCTCGACCACGCGACGACGCTGATGCTCGGAGCTCGAAATCTGCCCGCGCATGTCAGACAGGCGCGACACCATGTTGTGACCCTTTTCCTCGAGCAGGCGCATGTCGGAGTTAATACGGCCGACCACATCTTGCATATGACGGCGCTGCTCGCCCAAGTCGCCCACAAACAGGCCCTTTTCCTCAAGCATAACCTGGAGCTTCTCGAGCTCGCGCTCCTTTTCGCTCATGCGGTACTGCGCAAGCTCCAGCTCGGCAGCACCTTCCTTGGAGCGGCTCTCCAGGTCGTTCCACTGCGACTGCAGCGAACGAAGCTCATCGACAGCCAGCATCTGCGTAAGCTCGTTCGCGCGCGAGGACAGCTCTTTGTACTTGCGCGCGCGATCGACCTGACGCTCCAGCGGTCGCAGCTGACGGGCGATTTCCTTATTGATGTCGCGGGCACGCATCAGGTGCTCGTCCATCGACTTAATCTTTTTGAGCGCTCGCTCCTTGCGGCGCTTGTGCTTGGAAATGCCGGCGGCCTCCTCGATGAGGGCGCGACGCTCCTCGGGGCGGCTCTGCAAAATGGCGTCGAGCTTGCCCTGGCTGATGATGGAATGCGTATCCTTGCCCAGGCCCGAATCGTGCAGGATGTCCTGAATGTCCATCAGGCGGCACGGACTCGAGTTGATGAGGTACTCGCTTTCGCCCGAGCGATACATGCGACGGGTGATGGCGACCTCGTCAAAGTCGACGGGCAACATATGGTCCGAGTTATCGAGCACCAGCGTGACCTCGGCGACACCCACCGGCTTGCGCGCCGACGAGCCCGAGAAGATGACATCCTCCATGGCCTGGCCGCGCAGCTGCTTGGCGCTCTGCTCGCCCAGGACCCACAGAATCGAGTCAGAGATGTTCGATTTTCCCGAGCCGTTGGGACCGACGATGACGGTCAGGCCCGGCTCAAACGTCATATGGGCGCGGTCGGCAAACGACTTGAACCCTTTGAGCGTGAGGGACTTGAGATACACGGTTCCTCGCTTACACGTGCTTCTTGTTCAGAATCACGCCGTTGGTGGTGTAACCCATGCGGTCGAGCGCTTCGAGCGCGGCGGCTCCCTCGGCTTCCTTCTTTGAGGAGCCAGAGCCGCGACCCTGGCGAATACCATCGATCAAAACCACGGAGGTAAAGGTGGGCGCATGCGCCGGGCCCTCGGAGCCAACGAGCTTATACGCCGGGGGTTCGTGACCGTCGGCTTGCACGCACTCCTGCAAAAACGACTTGGGGTTTGCAGGATGCTCGGAACGCTCGGAAGCCAAATGCGGCTTAAGCGTACGATGGATAAACTCCGCTGCGGCATCCCAGCCGGCATCCAGGTACAGTGCGCCCACGAGCGACTCGTAGACGTTCTCGAGGGCCGAATGCAGGCCGCGCGCACCGGTACCGGTCTCGGAGGCACCAAAGATGATGATGTCGTCGATGCCCAGCTCGTGAGAAACCTCGGACAGCGTAGCGCCCGAGACAAGCGACACCTTCAGGCGTGTGAGCTTGCCCTCGTCAAACTCCGGATAGGACTCAAACAGGGAGCGTGCGACCACAGCGCCCAAAATGGAATCGCCCAAGAACTCAAGGCGCTCATAGCTGGCAGAAACCGGCTGGCCCTCGACTGCCGAGGGATGCGTAAGCGCCGCGCGCAGCAGCACCTTATTGTTGAACTCGTGGCCCAAGATTTCCTGGGCGCGCGTAAGTCGGTCGGATAAAGCCAAGACTTAGGCCTCCTTGGCAGCTTCGATAGCGTCGACGGCGTCGGCGACAGAGTTGAGCGAGAGAAGGGTCTCGTCATCGATCTCGAGGTTGAACTCGTCCTCGATAGCCGTAACCAGCTGCAGGCGCTCGAGCGAGTTGGCATCGAGGTCGTCAAAGGTGGTCTCATCGCTAATTTCGGCAACATCGACGCCCAGAACGTCAGCAGCGACCTCGGCGATCTTGTCGAAGATTTCGGAGCGGTCCATAGCGCTTCCTCTCATAGTGCATGAATACCAAAAGAATGGTACCGCCCGGGCGGTACCAAGACACGGTTCTGATTCTACCCCACGACGTGCGCCGCGAAGCACATAACAGCACTCTAACTCGCTCTTATAAAACGATACCGTCCATAGAGTTGGCGACATTCTCGACCAGCCCGGCGCGCACGGCTTCGGCCGCCGCAAGCGTACCGTTTTTAACAGCCTCGACCGAGGTGGCACCATGGCCGATCAGGACCACGCCGCGCAGGCCCAAAAGAATCGCGCCGCCCTTGGCGTCGCCCGAAAGCTTGGCTTTAATCTCGCGCATCTGCTTTTTAATGAGCAGCGCGGCGATCTTGGTGCCGAGCGAGGCCATAAAGGCACCCTTGAGTTCCTGCAGCAAAAACTTGGCAGCGCCCTCGGTGGCCTTGAGCGCGATGTTGCCCGACATGCCGTCGGCGACCACGACGTCAAAATTGCCCGACGTAAGATCGGTGCCCTCGCAGTTACCAACAAAGCCGGGAACGGCGGCTTTCATGGCCGGGAAGCAGGCCTTGGTAAAGTTGGAGCCCTTCTCGTCCTCGGTGCCGTTGGCAAGCAGGCCCACGCGGGGATGCTCGATGCCCAGGACGACGCGGGCATAGGCGCTACCCATCTGAGCAAAACGCACCATGTCATCGACCTCCACATCGGGGTTGGCACCCATGTCGCACAGCACCGTCAGACCGCCGGCGCGATTGGGCAACGCATTGGTGAGGCACGGACGCACCGGCTGCTTCTTGCCTTCGGCCTGATACCTAAACGGCGTCACGTGGGCGGTGGCAGCGGCGGTCATGACACCGGTCGAGCCGGCGGAGAAGAACGCATCCGCGTTGCCCTTCTTAATGGCGCGGCAAGAAAGCACGATCGACGACTTACGCTTGGTCATCACGGCGCGAATGGGATCGTCATCCATGGCGATAACGTCGGGTGCCTCCAGGGCCTCGACGCGCGCATGGGAGGCGGCAAAGGGATTGACGATTTCGGCGGGGCCAGCTGCCAAGACCTCGATATCGGGATCGGCGGCAAGCGCAGCCTCGATACCATCGAGAACGACCTGAGGTTTCTCGTCTCCGCCCACAACGTCTACACAAACGCGAACGTTACTCATATACATGCTCCTTATACAAAAATGGCCGACTCATTGAGCCGGCCATTGTGGTTCCATTTGGAACGGCATCGCATCCAAAGTATACCGTTACTCGGTAACGATAACCTCGCGGTCCTTGTAGAAACCGCAGCTGGGGCACACGTGGTGCGGAAGCTTGACAGCGCCGCAACGGGGGCACGTGGACTGAGCCGCAGCCGAGATCTTCATGTTGGCGGAACGACGGGTGTGAGTGCGGATACGACCCTGCTTTTGTTTAGGTACGGGCATAGTGACCTTCCTTATGAACTATCCAGTGTGGCGATTACGCGCAAGTAGCGATACTACCACAGTTTTACTCATCAAGCTTGAGATTCTTCAATGCTGCAAATGGATTTTCCGTGGCAGCGGCCCATTCTGCCTCTGCCTGGGCGGCGCAATCGCATTGCTCGACGTTGAGATTGCAGCCGCAAGTGGGGCACAGACCGCGGCAATCGGGCTTGCAGAGCACCACAAACGGGGTGTCCATAACGACCGCGTCATTGATGGGCTCACCCAGATCGACGATACGGTCCTCACCCAGGAGCTCGTAGCCGTCCTCGTAGGCCTCGGGATCCTCGGGTTCCTCAAAGAGGTAGAACTCCTCGATCTCGCCGGCGATATCAAACGAGGCGGGCTCCAGGCAACGGTCGCACTCGCCGGTGGCGTGCGCGCGGACCATGCCCGTGAGCAAGACACCGGTACCGGCATTGGTAAAGACAACGTCGTAGTCGATGCCGTCCTGAAGCTGGTACTCCTTCTCGCCCACCGTGTAGGTGGAGACATCGACCTTACCGGTCAGCGGATACGAATCTCCGGGAAACTCGAGCTGCTCGGAAAGATCGACGGTAACGCTCGGGAACTCAGCCATTACCACTGACCGTTCTGTTGGGCGGCACCCTCGTTGAGCTGCTGACGGCAACGGGTAACGGTGCCGGTCAGGCTCTTGAGGTTCTCCTCCAGGTGCGTAAAGACCTGCTCTGCGTAGTCCTCGGCAGCATAACGCGTCTCGCGCTCGTACTGCTGGGCACGATCGCGGATGTCGTCGGCCTGCTGCTGCGCAAGGCGGACGATCTCCTGCTCACCGGCAATAGTGAGGGCCTGCTGCTGAGCGTCAGCGATGATGGAATCGGCCTGAGCGGCGGCGGAAGCCATAAGCTCCTCGCGCTCCTTAAGGATACGGCGGGACTTCTGCCACTCCTCGGGATAGCTCATGCGGATCTCGTCGAGGATGTTGAAGAACACGTCGGCGTCGATGACCTTGAACTGAGCGTTCTTGCCGAAAGGCGGCTTGGCTTCCTCGATCAGCCCTTCGAGCTCATCGACCAAGCTGACGATCCTATCGCCAGGAAAATTCTCGCCCGGCATCCGGTCTCCTTTCATAGGTAACATATCATCGTGCTAGTTTACCACATGCCACCAGGCAATAAGAAACGTCACGAAAAGCGATGTTTGAGCGCTTCGACCACGTTGGACGGGACAAACGTCGATACATCGCTGCCGAGCGAGGCGATCTGGCGAACGACCGAGCTCGAGATATAGCCGTACTGCGGCGCACTCATGACAAAGATGGACTCCAGCTCGCTATCCAGGCGATAGTTAAGGTCGGCCTGCTGCAGCTCATACTCAAAGTCGGTCATGGCGCGCAGACCCTTGACCACGGCCCCCGCCCCCTGCTCACGAGCGAAGTCGACCAAGAGGCCGGTAAAGGGCAGGACCTCGACGCCGTCGATATCGCCGAGCGCCTCGCGGGCCAGCGCCACGCGCTCATCGAGCATAAACGTGGTACCTACACCGTTTTTACCTTGCGACTCAGCAACAGCGACGATCACGCTGGGAAAGATGCGGCGGGCACGGCGGATCACATCGATATGGCCAAACGTGATGGGATCGAAGGTGCCCGGGACGATCACGCGATTAATAGTGTCACTCATGGGCGTCCTCCGGGGATACTGCCTCGTCATTTTCGTTAGCATCAGTGCCGCCGTCCTTGCTATCGCCGGCCCAGCGCAGCAGGTCGACCGAAGTGATGCCATAGCGCTTCTCGCGCACGGTCTCAAAGCCGGCCGGATGCGCGCCCGCGTCGGCGGCGGCATGCTCAAACAGGGCATAGGCACCTGATGTCAGCAGGCCCTGCTGGGCAAGATTCTGCAGCAGCTCCTCGACCGGCTCGGCGCCAAATGCGTAGGGCGGGTCGAGCAGGACCAAGTCGAAGGGACCACCCGGCACGCGGCCGCGCGAGGCGCTCGCCAGCATGTCGCCCGTGACCACGCGCCAACGCGCGCGGTCACGGCAGAGCGACTCGATATTCTTGGTAATGAGCCGCGCGGCGTTGCGATCGATCTCAAACGTCGTGAGCGAGCGGGCCCCACGAGAGAGCATCTCGATACCTAAGGCACCGGAGCCGCCAAAGGCGTCCAGCACACGGACCTCGTCCAGATCGAAGTCGAATGCCGACATGACCATAGATGCGCACGCCTCGCGTACGCGATCAGTCGTGGGGCGGGTGACATCGCGACCACGGGGCTCCTCGATCTTACGACCGCGCCATTCGCCGCCGATGATTCTCATCCTCCGCTGACCTCCTTAAAAATGTGTCGATATCGCATGGCGACCGCATCGCGCAGGGGGCGCGTCGCCACGGAGTCAAGGGTGCAAGCATACCGCAAGAGCTCGACCGCGTCCAAATGGGCCCACTCGATCAGTTCCTCGTCGGCATCCAGGTCGACAAAGCGCAGGGTCACACCACCATGCTGGCGATAACCCAGGATCTCGCCTTCATGGCGCAGGCGCAGGTCCATCTGGGCGAGCGTAAAGCCATCCGAGGTTTTTTCGAGCGATTGCAGACGATCTTGCGCCGCCGATGCGCCGCCGTTGCCCTTGGAGTGCGTCATGACCAGGCACGTGCCCGACACGCCGCCACGGCCCACGCGGCCGCGCAGCTGGTGCAGGGCAGCCAAACCAAAGCGCTCGCCGTTCTCGATGACCATGACGGTGGCGTTGGGCACGTCAACGCCCACCTCGACCACCGTAGTCGAGACGAGCACGTCAATCTCGCCACGCTTGAAGGCATCGATAACCTGGTCCTTCTCCCCCGCTGGCATGCGGCCGTGGAGGCGCTCGATAGTGAGACCCGGCAGCGCCAGACGCAGGCGGTCGAGCTCGGTCGCCGTATCATGCAGCGGCACGGGGACCGTCACGCGGCCCTCCTCGTCGCGGGCGATACCGGGCACGTCCTCCAACTCATCGGCCGAGTCACTCGGCTCCACGAGCGGGCAAATCACGTAGGCCTGCTGACCTTTTTCATGCGCTTCGCTGATGGCGCCATAGGCGAGGTCGCGGCTCGACTCGGTGAGCACGCGTGTCGACACGCCAGCGCAAGGGACGGGCCGATGGCGGATGATGCTCGTATCCAGATCGCCGTAGACCGAAAGCGCCAGCGTACGCGGGATGGGCGTTGCCGTCATAACGAGCAGATCGGCACCGGGGCCCTTCGCGCGTAGGGCGTTGCGCTGGCCAACGCCAAAGCGGTGCTGCTCGTCGATGACAACAAGCGACAGATGCTTGAACGCAACGTTATCCGAAAGCACCGCATGGGTGCCAAAGAGCACGTCAAGCTCGCCCGATTCCAGCTGGGCATGGATGCGCTCGCGCTCTGCGGCCGGCGTGGCGCCCGTCAGAAGCGCCCAGGACATGCCGGCCTGCGAGAGCAGAGGGCCGGTCTTATCGGCATATTGGCGCGCCAGCACGCCCGTGGGCGCCATAACGCAGGCCTGCGTGCCGCTATCGGCAGCCACAGCCAGCGCGCAGGCGGCAACGGCGGTCTTACCGGTACCGACATCGCCCAGCAGCAGACGGTTCATCACGCGCCCGCCATCGCACATGTCATGCAGGATGTCTTGGAATGCGGCCTCCTGCTCGTCGCTCAGCGAAAACGGAAGGGCCTGTTTAAGCGCGCCCAGATGCTCGCCCGCAGTGTGGGCATAGGGCACCACATCGACCAGGCCGCCGTCGTTGCGCAGACGCAGCGCCAGCTGCAGGTAGAGGCACTCCTCGTAGGCAAGACGCCGGCGTGCGATGTCGCGCTCAGCCATGCTCGAGGGAAAGTGGATCGAACGCAACGCGCGGGCATTGCTCATGAGCTTCCGCTTTGCGCGCAGCGGCGCGGGAATCGGATCGAACGGATTGCCGACGACCTCGAGCGCGCCGCTTACGATGCGGCGCATCCACGCCTGGCTCACGCCATCGCTCACGTAATGGACCGGCAGAATGGTGCCTGCGGCGCGCCCGTCCTCGAGCTTTTCAAAGTGGGGCGAGGCCATCTGCTTAAAGCCGTAGGCAAACTCGACCTTGCCCATCACGGCCAGGCGGTCGCCCTGCTTAAGCTGCTGGGCAATCCAGGGCTGGCGGAAAAAGGCGACCTGCAACACGCCCGTCTCGTCCACCAGCGATACCTCGGTCACCTGCATGCGCGGACGCGGCTGCTTTTGGACGATGCGGTCGACCGTGGCGATGATGGTGCACACGGTACCGATGGGCGCCATCTCGATGGACCACGAACGGGTAAAGTCGAGGTATCGATGAGGGATATGGAGAAGGAGGTCCCCCACCGTCCGAATTCCCAGACGGCGAAGGGCCTCCTCACGTTTACCCGAAACATATTTGAGTCGCGCGATATCCTCGTCGAGCGCATTGCTCTGGGCAAAGCGCTCCGAGACGCGCGGCACGGAGCACAGCTCGGACATGGGCAGTTGCCTACTCGATCGAGAAGATCACGGGATAGAGCGGCTGCTCGCCACGATGGGCGTCAATCTCCAGATCGGGCTGAGCCTCCTCGATAGCGTCGACGATCTCCTGGAAGGCCTCATCGGACAGCTCCTCGCCGGCCAGAATCGTCAGCGCGTCGCCCTCCTCTTCCTCCTGCATGCGGTTGATGCAGTCGAGCGTGACCTGCTTCACGTCGGAGCCGACCACGTCGATGGAGCCGGCGATGATACCCATGACGTCACCGGAGTGAATCGGAGAACCGTCAGAGGCACTGGAGTCGCGCACGGCGCGGGTGACCTCGCCATCGCGGACCTCGCTGATGGCGTCGACCATGGCGGCGACGGCATCCTCGAGCTCGGAATCGGGCAGGACCGCGAACAGCGCGGAGAAGGCCTGCGGGACGGTCTTGGTGGGAACGACGGCGACCTTCTTGTCGGTGCAGGCTGAGGCAGCAGCCTCGGCAGCCATGCGGATGTTGCCGTTGTTGGGCAGAATGATGACCGAGGTCGCGTTGACCTGGTCCACCGCGCCCAGCAGATCTGCAGTCGAGGGATTCATAGTCTGGCCACCGGACACGATCACGTCGACGCCGAGGGACTTGAGGATGTCGGCCTCGCCGGAACCGGCGGCAACGGCGACAAAGCCCAGCGCCTTGGCGGGCTCGGCGGCCTTTTCCTGATCCTCGTGGATCTTGGCGGTACGGTCGTGGGCCTCCATCTCCATGTTGTGGATAAAGACCTCATAGATCTGACCGAGCTGCAGCATGTGCTCGAGCACCAGGTTGGGGGTGTTGGAGTGCACATGGATCTTGTAGTCGGGATAGGCGCCCACGAGTAGCTCGCAGTCGCCCATGGAACCCAGGAACTTAAGGCACTCGTCCTCGTCAAACGGGGCGTCGGCCTTAAACAGGAACTCGTTGCAGTAGCGGAACTCCGAGCCCTCCCAATCGTCGTTGGCCTCGATCTCAACGCGACCAAGGGCCGCGTCGCGGGCAGAGCCAGCGGAATCAAACGTGGCGGAGAAATCCTCGACAACGGTACTGCGGCCAAGTGCTGCAGCCACAAAGTTCTCAAGGAAGATGGCGAAGCCAAAGGCGCCGGAGTCGACCACGCCGTTCTCCTTCAGAACGGGCAACAGATCGGGTGTGCGGGCGACGGACTGGTACGCCTCAACGACGATGGCATCGAGCGCATCCTCAGCCGAGAACTTCTTCTTCTCGCACTCATCGGCCTTGGTCGAGACATCGCGCAGGACCGTGAGGATCGTGCCCTCGATGGGCTTGCGGACAGCCTGGAAGGCGACCTTGACGGCGCGACGGAAGGCGAAGGCAATGTTGGCGGACGTAATGGGCTCATCGGCAGAGACAAGGCCCTCGGCCACGCCGCGCAGAATCTGCGAGGTGATGACGCCGGAGTTACCGCGGGCGCCCATAAGGGAGCCGTGGGTGATGGCGCCGGCAATGGCCTCCATGTCGGCATCGGCAGGAAGGGCGGAAAGCTCCTTGGTCACCGAGGCGAGCGTGAGCGACATGTTGGTGCCGGTATCGCCATCGGGTACGGGGAAGACGTTGAGCTTGTTGATCTCCTCGGCCTTGTCGGAAACGGCAGCCGCAGCGATCGGAAAACAGGTGCGAATGGTCTTTGCAATCATGGGTATTTGAATCTCCGTTTTCGGATGCTAGTTCAGACGGCTCTTGAGCGCGTCGATGTGGATGCCGATCTTAAGGCTAGCGGGATCGATCTGGGCGACCTCCTGCAGAGTGAAGGCAACGGAACTCGAAAGATTGTGGCAGACGGACTTCATGTTGACGCCGTTCTCGAGCACGACGTGAAGATCGACCGTAAGGCCGTTCTCGTCGGCGGAGACAAGCACGCCCTTGCGGAGGCGCTGACCGGCAAGCAGGCGCACGCTCTCGGCGCCCTGGAGCTGCTCAGCCATACCGACGACGCCATAGCACGTCATCGCGGCATAACCGGCAATATCGGCAATAACGTCGTTCGAGACGCTCAGGCTGCCGTTAATGGTCTCAGACACAAGAATCTCCTTATCTGGTGCTCGCGGCACCATGTCGTGGGAGCAATCATTGCAATATTCTACAACGAGCGCGCCGTGTTGAGGTGGTGGGTCGCGGGATTACATCCTCGACACGAAATGTTGATATGGTAACGTTCGCGAACGGCGACCGCGACATGAAAAAACCCGCCGCATAAGCGACGGGTTTTACAACCTGGCTCCCCGGGTAGGACTCGAACCTACAACAGCGCGGTTAACAGCCGCGTGCTCTACCATTGAGCTACCGAGGAATTTAAAGCCCAACGGAAAGGGCTGATAAATTCTGGCTCCCCGGGTAGGACTCGAACCTACAACAGCGCGGTTAACAGCCGCGTGCTCTACCATTGAGCTACCGAGGAATAGGTGCGTGCTCTCAAGCAACGAAATTTATTATACGGACGAATCAGCTCAGGGCAAGAACTTTTTTAAGAAATTTTCCGACCTAGTCATTGGGGACGTTCTTAAACGACCAGTCATTCAAGAATGTCCCCAACGACTACATGAAAGCGCCCCCAAGCGGATGTGCTTGAGGGCGCTTCTTGCTTGACTAGCTCTCGATATAGTCCTTCAGCTTGCTGGAGCGACTGGGGTGGCGAAGCTTGGCCAGAGTCTTGGACTCGATCTGGCGGATGCGCTCGCGCGTGACGCCAAACTCGCGGCCGACTTCCTCGAGCGTACGGGGATGTCCGTCGACAAGGCCAAAGCGCAGCTCAATAACCTTGCGCTCACGATCAGCAAGCGAATCGAGCACCTGGGTGAGCTGCTCCTGCAGCATGGAGAAGCTGGCGGCATCGGGCGGAACGATGGCCTGGGAGTCCTCGATGAAGTCGCCCAGCTGGGAATCCTCTTCCTCGCCGATGGGGGTCTCGAGCGACACGGGCTCCTGCGAGATCTTCTGGATCTCGCGGACGCGGTCGGCACTCATGTCCATCTCGGCACCGATCTCCTCGGGGGTCGGGTCGCGGCCCAGGTCCTGAAGAAGCTGGCGCTGCACGCGGACGAGTTTGTTGATGGTCTCGACCATGTGCACGGGAATACGGATGGTACGGGCCTGGTCGGCGATAGCGCGCGTGATGGCCTGACGGATCCACCACGTGGCGTACGTGGAGAACTTAAAGCCCTTCTGGTAGTCGAACTTCTCGACGGCGCGAATCAGACCGAGGTTGCCCTCCTGGATCAGGTCAAGGAACAGCATGCCGCGACCGACATAGCGCTTGGCGATGGAGACGACCAGACGCAGGTTTGCGCTGATGAGTGCCTGCTTGGCTTCGAGGCCCACGTTCTCAATGCGCGTAAGACGACGTATCTCGGCACGCGTGAGCTCGAGCTCGCCTGCCTCGGCAGCCTCGAGCTTCTCGGTGGCCTCGAGACCGGCCTCGATCTTCATGGCCAGATCGACCTCTTCGGAGGCGGTCAGCAGGTCGACCTTGCCGATCTCCTTGAGGTACATACGGACCGGGTCGCCGGTCAGCATCACCGTGGAGGCATCGATGCCGCGCACGCGCGAACGCGAACGGGACGTGCGCACGGTGCGCTTCTTCTTGCTCTTGGAAGAACCCATCTCGGCGTCGGCCTGACGGGCCATCTTGAGCTCGTGATCGTCGAGCAAGCCGGAATCGTGCTCGTCGTCGTCATCGAAATCGTCGGTATCGGTATCGTTATCGTCATCGTCGACGTCCATGGGGGCGTCGTCGTTACCGCTCGCGGAGATAATCTGGATGCCGCTGTTGCGCAGCGCGGAATATACCGCAGTGAGCTGCTCGTCAGAAACATCGATATCCTTCAGGGCGACCTGAATCTCGTCCTCGGTTACCGAAGTCCTGTTTGAGCCGTTGCCCATGAGCTTTGCAACGTAGGATTCCAGCCCAGTACCCGTGCTCTCAGTCTTTTTTGGCACAGATTCTCCCTTCATAGTCCACAGGACTCAATACTTTAGCACACACATTGACGTCTATACCCAAAAAGAGGACTGGATATAGGCGAGAATACGCTGGTTGACCACAACATCTAGGCTTGTTCGGTGCCCGCGGCCTCCAGGCCGATCAAACGGAACGGGTCCGCCACGCCGCCGATCGACTTTTGCAGTTCGCGTTGACGCTGCGAATCCTGCGCGGCCTGAACGGTCAGCGCGCGACGGGCCTCATCATCGAGTGAACGGTCCTGGCGCAGCTTGGCCTGTGCAGCACGCATGCGGCGCTTGATGGTGTAGAGCTCGAGCGTATCGAGCATAAACACGATGTTCGTCTCGGTGGGGTGCTTGCTCGTCGCCGAGATGCGCCCGGCACTCACAAGCGTTGCCGCATCGGGACACACCGAGCGCGCCGCATCCATGCAGGCTGCAGGATCGGTTCCCGGCGGCGTTGCCAGAACGGCCCACGCGATGGACTCGTGACGTGAGTCAACCCACTCGATGGAGCAGATGCGGTCGGCATACGTGCGGAACAGGTCGGGATAGCTCGTGAGCATGGTCAGCAGCTCGCGCTCCCCTGCCAAGGACTTGCGCTCCAGATCGGTAAGAACCATCGGCGCCGCCGCAGCCGGTGCGCCCAAACCATCAGCCACAGGCACAGCGCCCACACCATCGGGCACATCGATTGGCGGCAAGTCGTCAACGACCTCCACTGGTGCAGCGCCATAGGCATCGAGCGGGACGCAGTCGTACGGTTCTTCCTCGACCGGCGCCGCTACGGCCGGAGTCGCGCCCGAAGCCCAAGCACCACGAGATGTCCCCTGCGAACCAGACGCCCGACCGCCCGCGCTACCGGACCGCTCAGCCTGTGCCCGCTGGCGCTCATAGTTCTGCTCACGACGTCGTTCCGCATCCTCGCGCTTGGCGACATCGCGAAACACACGGCCCGAGCTCGCACGCACCGTCTCCAGATCCAAACCCAGCAGATCGGCAATCTGGATAAAGTACGTATCGATCATATAGCTATCGCGCAGCGGATAGATGAGCGTGAGAGCGTCCTCCAGCGCCTTGGCGCGACCGCCCGGCGTGGTGATATCGCTCGACTCCTGCAGCGAACGGTACACGAAGTCCATGAGCGGCTCGGCAGCGTCGATGCGCGCCTGCAGTGCCTCACCACCATGCGCCGTGATGAACTCCATGGGATCGTTGCCGTCGGGCAGCACCACGCAGCGCAGGTCCATAGAATCCTGCTCGATAAACTGAATCGCACGGCGAGCAGCCTTTTGACCGGCGGCATCGCCGTCAAACATATACACGATGCGCTTGGCAAAACGAGTGAGCGTCTTGACGTGATGCTCCGTGAGCGCGGTGCCCAGCGTAGCGACAACGTTTTTAATCCCCGCCTCCCAACAGGCGATGCAGTCGGTATAGCCCTCCACCACGATGGCAGTATCCTGCGCGACGATAAACTCCTTGGCCCAATTAAAACCGTAGAGGTTTCGTTTTTTATGAAACACGCTCGTCTCGGCGGTATTGAGGTACTTAGGCTGGCCGTCGCCCATAATACGACCGCCAAAGGCAATATTGTGACCCTGCTCGTCAAAGATGGGAAACATCACGCGGTCGTAAAAGCGGTCGGCAAGCTGCCCGCGCCCGCGGCTCACGGCAACGTTGGCATCGATCATCTCCTGCGGGGTAAAACCCGCCTGGGACAGGTGCGACACCAGCGCGTTACGGCCCGGTGCAAAGCCCAGGCAGTAGCGGCGGCAGACGTCGCCACCCATGCCGCGGCTGGCAAAGTACTCGCGCGGACGGCCGTCCTTACCGCGCATAAGCATGGTGTGGTAGAACTGGGCGGTCTCGGCGCACAAATCGTAGATGCGGGCACGCTTGGTGCCGCGCTCGCGGCGATCTCCGGTGTCATGCAGCTCAATACCCGCGCGATCGGCCAAATAACGGATTGACTCGGGAAAGCTCAGGTTCTCGCGCTTCATGATATACGTGAAGACGTCGCCACCCTCGCCGCAGCCAAAGCAATGCCACACCTGCGTGGCGGGAATAATGTGGAAGGACGGCGTCTTTTCGCCATGGAAGGGGCAGCATCCCCAAAACTCATGGCCGCGGGGCTTGAGCTCGACCGTTTCCTGCACGATGGCAACCAGGTCAGACGCAGCGCGTACCTGGTCTTTTTCCTCATCGCTAATCACGGATGCTCACCCCCTGCTTGCCCAAGTTGTGACGAATGTCCTCGATATTACCCTCGACGGTCGCGATCAACTCATCCAGCGAATCGAACACGCGCGACGGACGCAGCCAACGCGTAAACGCCAGCGAAACAGAAGAGCCGTACAGGTCGCCCGTATAACCAATTAAATTAGCCTCGAGATGCGCCGAAGCGACATCGTCGGCATACGTCGGCGGCAGTCCGACGTTCACGGCAGCGGGCCACGCGGTGTCATCGACCAGCACCAGACCCTCATACACGCCATCGGCAGGCACCTGAATACCGTCGGGAACCTGCAGGTTTGCCGTGGGAAAGCCCATGCCAGAGCCCTCGTGACGGCCGCGAATAACACCGCCACGCACCATATACGGACGGCCGAGCAACTCAGCAGCAAACTCCACATGCCCCTGTCCCAGCTCATGACGAATGCGGGTGGCGCAAATGGCCTCACCGCCCTCGCAAAGCAAGTCGTGCCCGTATACGTCAACGCCGCGCTCGGCACCCCAGGCGCGCATCTCGTCAACACCAGAAGCACCGCCACGACCCAGCCTAAAGTCGCTGCCAACGCGAATCGATCGAATGTCGACCAGACGCGACACCAGCGAGAGAAAAGCAACATGGTCAAGCGCCGCAACCTCAGGCGTAAAGGGAACGGCCACCACCGCATCGACCCCAGTTTGAGCCAGGGCATGCAGACGGTCGGCCGTCGTCATCAATTTTTGAGCGGGCGAAGGGCTCACCACGACGTCCGGGTCGGGATCGAAGGTAACTACGACCGCCTTGCAGCCATGGGCACGGGCATCACGGACAAGCGCCGCAATGAGCTCCTGGTGTCCACGGTGCACGCCATCGAACACGCCGATGGCAATCGATGCGGCACCCAGGTGCTCACACTTATCAAACACATCGGCAGTAACGATGCGAGCCTCGTCCGACTCGCCCGCGAAAAAGATACGCGCGAGCTCGCGAGCGGACAACATCATCGAACACCGCCGATTGCCTGCGGAAACACGTGCTCCATGACAAAGCGGCCACCCTCAATGCGGGCGAGCGCCTTGAGTCCCCCATCGAGCACCAGCGCAAACGGCGCCTTCGAGGCATCGAAATCGGCAAGCGCACGCTCAACGGGAATGCGTCGGCCGCAGAGAAGGTCGTCGGCAAGATTGCCCGGCAAGTCAACACGTGTGGCGCCCAGGGCCGCAATGGGATCCAGGGCAAAGCCAGCCGCGGACTCGGGAGAAAGCTCCTCGACCGCATGACAAGCGCCAATGGAAACAACACCGGAGGCCGTGCGGCGCAGCGCGGAAATATGCGCGGCGCTATCGCAAGCGCGGCCCAGGTCGCGAGCGAGCGCACGGATATAGGTGCCCTTGCTCACCGAGAACGCCACGGTCCACACACACGTATCACCTTCGCCGCCCACGGCGATCAGGTCGGCGGCATAGACCTCGACGGGGCGCGGAGGTAGGTCCACCGCATTGCCCTCGCGAGCAGACTTGTAGGCGCGAACGCCATTGACCGAGATAGCAGAAAACGCCGGCGGCACCTGCATCTGCGGGCCCAGCATGGCGGCCAAGCGCTCACGAGCATAGGCAGGATCGCGGAGCTCGTTGGCAACAGCCACCGTGCGGACCGCCTCGCCCTCCGCATCATCGGTATTGGTCTCGGCGCCAAACGAAATGTCGGCGACATAGCTTTTGGTATCGAGGGTAAGCATGCCCAGCAGACGGGTGGCCTGGCCCACGCCCACCACCATGACACCGGATGCCATGGGGTCAAGCGTACCGGCATGGCCAACGCGCCGCTCATGGAGGGCGCGTCGGCATTGCGAAACCACGTCATGGGACGTGCAGCCCACCGGCTTATCGACGGCGAGTAGCATATTCAATTGAGAAGGCGTTCGACGAGCCATGTACCATCCAATAAGTTAGAGCTCGACGGTCACCGAAGCGGGATCCTCCCCCACCAGCTCGGCCAGCATGGGAAGTGCCACGGCGAGCGTCTCGCGAATCGTTCCGTTGTTGGAAAAGCCGGCGGCGGCATGATGCCCGCCACCGCCAAAGTTGGCAGCAATCTCGGACACATCGAGGTCGCCCTTGGAGCGCAGGTTGCCACGCACCTTGGTATCGCCCTCAATGCCCTTTAAGAACATGCAGACCTCGACGCCCATCACCGAACGCACCACATCGACCAGGCCGTCGCACTCGTCCGAGGTGACGCCGCAGGCCTCAAGGTCGCTCTGGTAGGCATAGCTATACGCCACGCGCCCATGCGCGACCGTCTTAATGCGACCCATGACAATGGACTTGAGGTGCAAAAACTCAACGCGCATGCTCTGATAAACCTCGAGCGCAACACGCGCCGGGTCGGCACCGTGGGCAACCAGACGCGAGGCCGCATGGAATGCGGCGGCATCGGCGTTTTGGTACTGGAAACGACCGGTATCGGTAACCAAGCCACACAGCAGACAGGTCGCAACGCCATCACGTGCGACAATGCCACAATTGTCCAAGAAGCGGTCGATGATCATAGCGCAGGCTGCAGCTTCGACGCGCCTCAGACTGAGCTCGGCAAACTCCTCGCGCGCTGGATGGTGATCGAAGCACACCACATGCGCCGATCGACGCAGCACCTCGGCGGAGTTGTTCAGGCGCTCGACGACCGGCACGTCCACCGAGATGAACAGGTCAGGATTGCAGGTATACGCAGATGCCGGCACCAGGCGATCGGAGCCTTCCATAAAGCGGTAGATGCGAGGAACCGGGTCATCGTCTGCCAGCAGCAGCGCAATGTCCTTGTTGGGGAAAAACTTCATGAGCGAAAGGCCCAGACCCAACACGGAGCCCAAGGCATCGCCATCGGGAGACGTATGTCCCGAAATCGCAATGGAGGACGCACCCTCGATGAGCTCGAGGATGCGTCGCTGAATATCTGCAGACTCGCACGATGCGAGGTCGGCGGAATTACTCATCTAAAGCTGCCTCCTGGGCGGCATCCGCTATTGGATAGCCGTCCTCGTCCTTTTCGATCGCAAGCGTGGCGGGAACGTTTTCCAGCGCGCGCGTGATGCGCTCGGCCTCATCGGTCGAGCGATCGATGCGAAAATCGAGCTCGGGCGTGACGCGCCAATCGAGCGAGCGGGCCAACAGGCTACGGATGCGGCCCTTGGCGCTGGCGAGCGCCTCCATGACCTCGTCGTAGCGGTTCGCGTCGCACGACACGTACACGCGCGCGAACGAACGGTCCACCGCGACCTCGACCGCGGTCAGGGTGACCAGGTCGAGACGCGGATCGGAAACCTCAAAGAGCAGGATATAACCGAGCTTCTCGCGAAGCTGCTCGCCCAAACGGCGGGTTGCCTGCGTTTGCTTCATAGCGCTACCCCCTACTCGGTACGGGCAACCTGGTCGATGCGGTAGCCCTCAATGGTGTCGCCAGGCTTGATGTCCTGGAAGTTCTCCAGGCCAATACCGCCCTCGGAGCCGCTCTTGAGGCTCTTGGCCTCGTCCTTGTAGTGGCGCATCGAGGCGATTTTACCGTTGAAGACCACGATGCCGTCGCGCACCAGGCGCACAGAATCGGTCGCGGCAATCTCGCCCTCTTCGACGCGGACACCGGCGGCGATACCGACCTTGGGCACCTTGAAGGTGTCCAGAACGGTCGCAGTACCCGTGGAGACCTCGACCTCGGTGGGCTTGAGCATGCCGATGCGGGCAGCATCGAGGTCCTCGAGGCACTTGTAGATGACGTCGTAGCAACGGATCTCGACGCCCTCGCGCTCGGCGGCGGAGCGGGCCTTGCCGTCGGGACGGACGCCAAAGCCGATGATGATGGCGTTGGAGGCGTCGGCCAGGACCACGTCGGTCTCGTTGATGGCACCAACGGCGGAGTGGATCGTGTTGATGCGCACCTCGGACTGATCCATCTTGTCGAGGGAGTCCTGAAGGGCCTCGATGGAACCCTGGACGTCGGCCTTGATGATCAGGTTGAGCTCCTTGACCTCGGCGTCGGCGATGGTCTCGAAGAGGTTCTCGAGCGTCACGTGCTTCACGCGGCTCTGCTCCTCGATACGGGCCTTGAGCGAACGCTCGTCGGCCAGCGCACGTGCCTCGCGCTCGTCCTCGAATACGCGGAACTCGTCGCCGGCGTTGGGGACGGACTGCAGGCCCAAGATCTCGACGGCGTCGGAGGGACCGGCCTCGGTGACGGCGTTGCCCTTGGGGTCGAGCATGGCACGGACGCGGCCATAGGTGAGGCCGGCGACCAGCGTGTCGCCCACGTGCAGGGTACCGCGGGTCACAAGCACGGTAGCAACCGAGCCGCGGCCCTTATCGAGCTTAGCCTCGAGTACGTTGCCCGAAGCGAACGTATCAGGGTTGGCCTTGAGCTCGAGCACGTCGGCCTGGAGCAGGACGGTCTCGAGCAGGTCGTCGATACCGATCTTCTGCTTGGCCGAGATGTTGACGAACATGTTCTGTCCGCCCCACTCCTCGGGGATGATGCCGTACTCGGTGAGCTCCTGGCGCACGCGGTCGGGGTTGGCACCCGGCTTATCGATCTTGTTGACGGCGACGACGATGGGTACGCCGGCGGCCTTGGCGTGGTTGATCGACTCGATGGTCTGGGGCATGACGCCGTCGTCGGCAGCCACGATCAGAATGACGATGTCGGTCACCTTGGCGCCGCGGGCACGCATGGCCGTAAAGGTGGCGTGACCGGGGGTATCGATGAAGGTGATCTTGCGGTCGTTGATCATGACCTGCGAAGCGCCGATGGCCTGCGTAATGCCGCCCGCCTCGCCGGCAGCGACGCCGGTGTGACGGATGGCGTCGAGCAGCGAAGTCTTGCCGTGGTCGACGTGGCCCATGACGGTGACGACCGGGGCACGCGGCTTAAGGTCGGCGGGATCGTCGTAGAACGAGAAGGTGTTCTCCTCCTCGGGGGTGATGATCTTGATCTGACGGCCCAGGTCGTCGGCAACGAGCTCGACGAGGTCGTCGGACATGGACTGCGTCATGGTAAGCGGCGTGCCCAGCAGGAACAGGCGCTTGATGATGTCGTTGGCCGGAACGTCGAGCGCCTCGGCGAGCTCCTGGACGGTAACGCCCTGGGAGACCTTGATGGCGTCGAGGTCCTCGGGGTTCACGCCCTGGGCCAGCGCCTCCTCTATCTTGCGCTCCTCCTGAGCCTTTGCGGCCTCGCGCTCGCGCTTCTCCTTGCGCTTTTTGCGGCGACCAGTGGACTCGCGAGAGGCCTCCTCGACGGCGGCACGAGCCTCCTCGAGCACCTTCTCGCGGCTGTACTCCTCGGCCTCGCGAGCCATGCGGCTGTAGTGGTCCTCTTCGTTGTTGTGACCGCCCTTGCGCTTCTTGCCCTTGCCCTGCTTGTCGGGGTTGGGGAAGTCCATGCCGGCAGCGACGTTGTTGCTGGCATTGGTGCGATGGCTGTGGGGACGGTTCTCGGAGGCATTGCGCTCGGAGTTGTTGTCGGAAGCGTTGCGATCGTTACGACGGCCACCGCGACGGTCGTTGTTGCCGCCACGACGGTTGCCGCGCTCGGCAGCGCGCTCGGCCTTGGCCTTCTCCTCGGCGTCCTTCTTCTCCTTGAGGACGGTCTCCTGTGCGGCGATCTGGTCGAGCAGCGAACGGAAACGCGAACCGGAATCGGAAGCGGGAACGGCGCGGCGCTGGGCCTCGCGGGCAGCCTCCTCCTTCTCGCGGGCAAGGCGCTCCTGCTCGGCCTTCTTCTTAGCCTCGGCCTCGGCGCGGGCGGCCTCCTCGGCAGCCTGGGCAGCGGCGAACTGGCGGCGCTCCTCCTCGCGTGCCTTCTCGGCGGCGATGCGCTCGCGCTCTGCCTCGGCAGCGCGTGCTGCCTCCTCGGCGGCAGCGGCCTGCTCCTCGGCCAGCTTGGCGGCCTCGACTTCCTGGGCGCGGGCCTCGATCACCGAGGCGAGCTGCTTGCGGACCATGGCGACGTATGCGTCCTCCAGAGCGGAGGAAGCGGACTTAGCGGGAATCTTCATTTCGGCGAGATGACCCATCAGTTCCTTGGAGGTCATGCCAAACTCTTTGGCCAGGGTGGACACACGGACTTTTGCCATATGACTTCACCTACCCTTTCTGGCACCTTGGGTGCCTAGAGACTGAACGAGCGTGGGAGACGCGCCGGGACCCGCCCGGCGCGACCGCGCGCTAGATCAGGTCCTCCGCATCATCGAAGGCGTCGGTGTCATGGACACCGCAAAAACGGGAGCCGGGACGAGCCTGGTTGCGGCACTGGATGCCGTCCTCGGACACGTACTCGCAGCGGCGGACGTCCTCGTCCTCCTCGTCACCGATCAGGTCGGCGGCGGGCTCCTCGTGAACGGGAACGTTCTTGAGGATGTCGGCGGCAAGCGTCTCGGACTTGATGTCGATGTGCCAGCCGGTCAGGCGCGCGGCGAGGCGGGCGTTCTGACCCTCCTTGCCGATGGCGAGGGACAGCTGGTCGTCGGGCACGATGACGCCGGCGTAGGCCTTCTCCTCGTCGATGAGGACGCGGGTGACCTTAGCGGGCGACAGGGCGTTGGCGACGTAGACGGCAGGATCGGCATCCCACAGGATGACGTCGACGCGCTCGCCGCGGAGCTCGCCCACGACAGCGCGAACACGGCTGCCCTTGGGGCCGACGCAGGCGCCCACGGGATCCAGACGGTCGTCGAGCGAGTGGACGGCGACCTTGGAGCGCTGGCCGGGCTCGCGGGCGATCGACTTGATCTGGACGGTGCCCTCATAGATCTCGGGCACCTCCTGCTCAAACAGACGACGCATGAGCTCGGGGTGGGTACGGGAGATGACAATCGGCGGACGGCTGTGCTCGCCGCGAACCGGCTGCAGGTTGGAGTTGGGGTCGCGAACGTCGATGATCACGGCCTTGATGTGCTGGTTGTGCAGGTAGCGCTCGCCCATCGGACGCTCGTTGCGCTCATTCTCGTAACGGCGCTGATCGAAGTGCGGAAGCTCGGCCTCGACGCCCTCGCGGATCTTGACGATCGTGAAGTCGGGCGTGGACTGCAGCACGGTACCGCTGATGAGGTCACCGATGCGGCCGGAGAACTCCTCGTAGATCTGCTCGCGGGCGGAGTTGCGCACAATGGCGTTAATCTCGGCCTTGGCGTGCTGGGCGGCGATGCGGCTCGTGTTCTTGGGGGTGACGTCGATCTCCTCGAACTCGGTGAAGTTGCCCTCCTCGTCCATGGAATCGTCGATCGGCTCCAAGCGGTAGACGTAGATCTTGCCGGTGGTGCGGTCGATGGTCACCTTGGCGCCCCACTCAAGATGCAGGATCTCGGCATAGCTCTTGGCGAGCGACTGCTCCAGGCGGTCGATCAGGTAGAGCTGGTCGATGTGCTTCTCCTGGCAAAGCTCCATCAGGGCGGACATCATGTCGGATGCTGCCATCTTACTTTCCTTCCTTCGCGGGCTTGAAGTCGTAGGTGGGCTTCAACTTGCACTTTTTAACATCAGAGAAATCGAGGGTAACGGACTCGCCGTCCTCGAGCTCGAGGGTCACGCTCGTCTCGGTGGCGGAGGCAATCTTGCCGGCGTACTTGCGACGGCCCTCGGTGGCGGTGGAGGTGAGCTCGCAGTTCTCGCCCACAAAGCGGGCAAAGTCACTCGGACGGCGCAGCGGGCGCGCCATGCCCGGGCTCGACACCTCAAGCGTATAGCTCGAAGAGATGGGGTCGAGCTCCTCAATCACATCGCCGACCCACTTGGTGTTGGCCGTGACGTCGTTGAGCGACAGGCTCTGACCCTCGGCACCCTCGATACGCACGCGCACGCAGGGGGCCTTGGTGGCACCCACGAGCTCGACGTCGACGATGTCGATATCGTGCTGGGGAGCGACGGCCTCGAGCGCGTCGATGATCGCCTGCTCGGTCTTGGTCTTGACCATTGCGGCACCTCCATCCATACAAAAAAGAAGCGGGGCCGAAACCCCACTTCTTTCAATTACAACTTCATTTGCAAGCAAACTATACCAATAGCTGCGGAAACGTGCAAGCACAACGCAAACCTGCAGATGAGTACAAGCACAGGTTCTCCACAAGAAACGGATAATTGGGCGAGAACCCCCATATGGCGCTCCCCCAAAAGGCCCAAAACGGGCCAAACGTCCCAACCCGCCAAGCGAATCGGGCCCTATGGGCATTCCGCTCTTGGGTGCACATCGGCCAGACTACAGCTAGGGACATTCTGCAGCAAAAGGCCGGCCGCGCGTATTGGCCGCACAACCTTCCAAAACCATACGGCAAGGAGGCACCCATGAAACGTCTCGGCAACCTCCGCACGACCGCGCTCGCCATCGCAGTCTGCTCGTTCGCCCTGATGGGATGCAGCAATATCGATGGCAAAACCGGGCCATCTGAGCCGAATCCCGGAAGCACCGAAGCTGCCGAGGAAACGACGCCACGGGGTAGCTTCGATAAAATCAACGCAGACGAAATCGATCCCCAGGGCCTGAGTCCCGACCCCCAAGAACAGTTCCCCATCGACCTTGAGGTAGACGAGAACGTCCATGTTACCTGCGTAGGCAAGGACACCGACGGCTACGGGGACGCCGCGCTCGTCTTTACGGTGTCCAACAACACCGGTGTCGACATGATGTTTGGCGATGTGGACTCCTATGCCTACGTCAACGGTAAGGTCCGCGACGTACGCATGCGCCAGCAGGTCGCAGCGGGTGAGGAAACGCGCGCCATGCTCACCTTTGTGGGCACCTTCGACGATCCGGACTTTGATGTTAACAACGACCTCAACGACATCTACCTCAACATTTGGATGTTCGAAGGGGCAACGGGCAACGTTTACTTTAGGGACCTGGTACACATCCCATAGAAGACGGTGCGACGCACTGACTAAGCAGGGCATAAAACACAAGACGAGGGACGACCCAACCGGATCGCCCCTCGTTTATTGCATGTCAGCTATGCGCGCAGCGCTTACTTGACCACCAGGTTGACCAGCTTGCCAGGCACGCAGATGGCCTTGACGACCGTCTTGCCCTCGAGCCACTTGGCGACGGCGGCCTCGGCGGCAGCCTGCATATCCTCATTGGAGGCATCGCGGGCCACGTCGACGCGGCCGCGGACCTTGCCGAGAACCTGTACGACGATCTGCACCGTGTCCTCGATGGACTCGGCCAGGTCGAACTCGGGCCAGGCGGCGGTGTAGGCGTTGCCCTCGCAGCCGAGGGCCTCGTGCCACAGCTCGTCGGCCCAGAACGGGCAGATGGGGGCAAGGACGCTCACGATATCCTTGGCCACGCCGTAGCACAAAGCCTTGTCGCGGGCGGTACCCTCGGTGGCGTTGAGGTAGGCGCTCGCCGCGTTGACGAGCTCCATGACGGCCGAGATGGCGGTGTTGAACTGGCCGCGGTCGAAGTCCTCGGTGCACTTGGCGATGGTGCGGTGACGCTCGCGATAGAGCTTCATCGCAACCTCGTCGAGCGCGGACTTGTCGAAGGCCACGTTGGCGTCACCGGACTGGACGAGCTGCCAAACGATACGCCAGGCGCGCTTGATGAAGCGGTTGGCGCCCTCAACGGCCTTGGGATCCCAGTCGAAGTCCTTCTCGGGCGGAGCGATAAACAGGATCGCCAGACGCATGGTGTCGGCACCGTAGGGCTCGATGACCGAGCTCGGGGGCACGACGTTGCCCTTGGACTTGGACATGGTGTCGCCGTTCTCGTCCTTGACCATGCCCTGGCACAGCAGGTTGGTGAAGGGCTCGTCCACACTCAGCAGACCCAGGTCGCGCAGTGCCTTGGTAAAGAAGCGGCTGTAGAGCAGGTGCAGAATGGCGTGCTCGATGCCGCCGATGTAGTTATCGACGGGCATCCAACGGTCGGCGGCCTCGCGGGAGAAGGGCAGCTCGGTGTTGTGCGGATCGGTATAGCGAAGGTAATACCAGCTGGAGCAGGTGAAGGTGTCCATGGTATCGGTCTCGCGTTTGGCCGGGCGACCGCAGACCGGGCAGGTGGTCTCGTAGAACTCCTTGCACTCGGCGAGGGTTTCGCCGGCGCCCAGGTCAAGGTTCTCAGGCAGCGTCACTGGCAGCTGATCCTCGGGCACGGGCACAATGCCGCAGTGCTCGCAATGGATAGCCGGGATGGGGTTACCCCAATAGCGCTGACGGCTGATGAGCCAATCGCGCAGGCGGAACTCGACCTTGCGACGACCGCAGCCCATGGCCTCGAGGTCGGCCACGATAGCAGACTCGCCCTCGGAGTGCTTACCGCCGCGCATGCCGGTGTACTTGCCGGACTGGACCAGCGTGCCCTCGGCAGCGTGGGCGCAATCCCAGTCGACGGTCTCGGCATGGAAGGTATCGATGGTCTCGCCGCTGGCCTCGACGGCAGCGCGATCGTCATCGTCCAGGATGATCGGCACGATCGGCAGGTCGTACTTGCGGGCAAACTCAAAGTCGCGCTGGTCGCCACAGGGAACGGCCATGACGGCGCCGGTGCCGTAGTCGGCCACGACGTAGTCGGCAACCCACACGGGGACCTTCTCGCCGTTGACGGGGTTTACCACATAGCGGCCCGTGAAGGCACCGTGCTTCTCGAGGGTGCCCTGGGCACGCTCGACGGCAGAGATATGCTTGGAGTCCTCGACAATCTTGGTCACGGCCTCCTCGTACTCCGTGCCCTCGACGAGCTCATGCAGGCCGGCGTACTCGGGAGCCAGGACAAAGAAGGAGACGCCAAAAAGGGTATCGGCACGCGTGGTAAAGACGGTAATCTTGCCCTCATCGCCCTCAATGGGCTCACCATCCTGGTCGCACAGGGTAAAGTCGACCTCAGCGCCCTCGGAGCGACCGATCCAGTTGGCCTGCATCTGCTTGACGCGCTCGGGCCAGCCGGGGAGCTTCTCCAAGTCGTCGAGCAGCTCCTGAGAGTACTCGGTAATCTTGTAGTACCACTGCTCAAGGTCGCGCTTCTCGGGCTCGGTGCCGCAGCGCCAGCACTTGCCCTCGGTAACCTGCTCGTTGGCCAGAACGGTCTTGCAGGTGGGGCACCAGTTGACCGGGTTCTTCTTGCGGTAGACCAGGCCCTTTTCCCACATCTTCTCAAAGATCCACTGACCCCAACGGTAGTAGTCAGGACTGCAGGTCTTAACCATGCGATCCAGATCGTAGGAGAAGCCCATGCGCTTCATCGTGGCGAGCGCCTGGTCCATGTTCTTATACGTCCAGGCGGCAGCCTGCGTGTTGTGCTTGATGGCGGCGTTCTCGGCAGGCAGGCCAAAGGCGTCAAAGCCGATGGGGTGCAGCACGTCGTAGCCGCGCATGCGGGCCTGACGGGCCATGGCATCGCCGATAGTGTAGTTGCGCGCGTGGCCCATGTGCAGGTCGCCCGACGGATACGGGAACATCTCGAGCACATACTTCTTGGGCTTACTGTCGTCGGTGTCGACGGCAAAGAGGTTGGAGTCCTCCCAGGCCTTCATCCACTTGGACTCAATGGCCTGCGCGTCGTAGACAGGGATCTCGTCCTTATGATCTGTGCAATCGCACATATCAGCTCCTTTGTTAGCTGGGTTGGGGCGGGGCGTTCTTACCTTTACTCGCTGCTGCGGACAGTCCTGCTCGCACGAAGAGCACATTAAGTGCTCTTCGGCTCGTGCGGAACTTGCAGCGAGCAAAGGTAAGAACGCCCCGCCACATCGTTAACTCGCATGATGATAGCAAATACAACAAGCGAGATGCCTGCGACTTGCGGGCATCTCGCTTTATCTAAATAACGTGGCTGAGAATCAACCTTTGTCTGAAACTCGTTCTAGCACGAACGGGTTTTCCAGGTGCCGCAGATTGCCGTGAAAGAGGAACGACGCGTACTTTGGTACGCAAGCGACGGTTTGAACGGCAAGGTGCGGTGCTTGGGAAAGCCGCTTAGCGGTAGCTGACGCTTTGCTGGGAGTCCTTGACGACTACGTCGTGGGCGCCGCCTTCGACGATGGAGGTGGAGCTAACCAGCGTTAGGCGTGCCTTTTCCTGGAGCTCGGGGATCGAGAGAGCACCGCAGTTGCACATCGTGGACTTAACCTTGTAGAGCGTGCCGCCCACGCCGTCCTTGAGGGAACCGGCGTAAGGAACGTAGGAGTCGACGCCCTCGACGAAGCTGAGCTTCGCGGCGCCGCCCAGGTCGTAGCGCTGCCAGTTGCGGGCACGCGCAGAACCCTCGCCCCAGTACTCCTTCATGTACTGGCCGTTCACGTTGACGCGCTCGGTCGGGCTCTCATCGAAGCGGGCGAAGTAGCGGCCCAGCATCATGAAGTCGGCACCCATGGCAAGGGCGAGCGTCATGTGGTAGTCGTAGACGATGCCGCCGTCGGAGCACACGGGCACGTAGACGCCGGTCTCCTCGTAGTACTCATCACGAGCGCGGCAGACGTCGATCAGCGCGGTGGCCTGGCCACGGCCAATGCCCTTGGTCTCGCGGGTAATGCAGATGGAACCGCCGCCGATACCGACCTTGATGAAGTCGGCACCGCAGTCGGCCAGGAAGCGGAAGCCCTCGGCGTCGACGACGTTACCGGCGCCAACCTTGACGTCCTCGCCGTAGTTGGCGCGAATCCACTCGATGGTGCGCTTCTGCCACTCGCTGAAGCCCTCGGAGGAATCGATGCACAGGACATCGGCGCCGGCCTCGATGAGCAGCGGCACGCGCTCGGCATAGTCGCGGGTGTTGATACCGGCGCCGACCATGTAGCGCTTGTCGTTATCGAGCAGCTCATTGGGGTTGGTCTTGTGGCTATCGTAGTCCTTGCGGAAGACGATGCCCATGAGGTGATCGTTGTCGTCGACGATGGGCAGGGCGTTGAGCTTGTTGTCCCAGATGACGTCGTTGGCAACCTTGAGGCTGATGTTCTTGTCGCCAACGATGAGCTGCTCACGCGGGGTCATGAACTCGGAGACCTTCGTCTGGTGGTCATCGCGGCTGGGGCGATAGTCACGGCTGGTGACGATACCCAGGAGCTTGCCCTTGGGAGTGCCGTCGTCGGTAACCGGCATGGTGGAGTGGCCGGTCTTCTCCTTGAGTTCGATGACCTGCTCCATGGTCATGTCGGGGGTCAGCGTGGAATCGGACTGAACGAAGCCGGCCTTGTGATCCTTGACGGCCTTGACCATAGCGGCCTCGGACTCGGCACTCTGGGAACCGTAAATGAAGGACAGGCCACCCTCGGTAGCGAGCGCGACACCCATGTCGACGCCCGAGACGGACTGCATGATGGCGGAAACCATGGGGATGTTCAGGGTGATTGCCGGCTTCTCACCGCGCTTAAAGCGGGTTAGCGGCGTCTTAAGAGAGACGTTGTTGGGGATGCACTGCGAGGACGAGTAACCAGGGACCAGCAGATACTCCGAAAACGTGTGGGACTCACCGGGAAAGAACGTAGCCATGTTTCTCCTTTTTCCATGCGACCGGTCGGCTGCAGGCCTCGTAGGACCCAGCCCAACCTTGGGCGCCCAATACTGGGGAAGTATCTTAACGCACTTTGACTGCTACAATGCATGATTTAAGAAGAGCACACGAGGGTTTGACGCAGGCTTTGCGTTTGCCCAGCAAACACTTTAGCGGGGAGACGTGGAGCACATGGAGTACAAGACGACGGCAAAGTTGGTCATTCAAGCGTGCGACAAGGATTTGCCGGGCGTCTTCGGCCACGGCTGCATCTTACTGCTGCAGGGTATTGCCCGCGAGCACTCGCTCAACCGCGCCGCCAAGAGCATGGGCATGGCGTACTCCAAGGCCTGGCGCATTGTGAACGAGGCGGAAGGACAGCTGGGCTGCAAGCTCATCGAGCGCGACGGCGCCCGCGGGTCCACGCTCACGCCCGCAGGAGAGCGAGCCATAGCGGTCTACGAGGAGCTGCAGGCCGACATCAACAACGTCATCGCCACCAAAGCCAACGCCCTCATCGCCAGCATCAAAGGGTAGCTAACTTGCGGAGGGCGTTGTCTAGGGTTGACGCTACAACCAGTGGGTTGTCGGTGCCGGCGAAGAGACGGATGGTGCTCCCCTGCTTGCCACGAGGGGCTGAAAGACGCGTCGTTGCGCCGCCCGCGGGCGATGTGCGAAACTCCCCCGGCAAAGCGTCGAACAGCTCGCCTGCGCTACGCTCTATCAGGTCAAATTCAACTGCCGGGCCAAAACCGTGCTCGAGGATTCCCGTTGCAGCCGCATGGTCGGGATGCGAGTTCAGCCCGGGATAGCGCACGTTGCGCACCATCTCATTGGCGGCCAGATACTCGGCAAGCGCACGTGCGCGGTCGAAATGCGCCTGCATGCGGGCATCGAGCGAGTCCAGCCCGCGCTCCAGCACACCGACCTCGTCAGCAGGCATATCAAGCTTGGCCAAGCCACAGCCCTCGAGCAGGGCATGCGCGCACTCAGCCGCGGCATCCACGCGATGGCGTTTGAGCTGCGAGCGCGCCACCGAAGCGGCAACGAGCTTGCGCGGCGCCTCACCGGCGAACACGCGGTCGAGTGCCTCGAGCGACAGCACGGCACCCAAACGCAAAGGATCGCAGCCAAAGATGGAAGCCACGGTGTTATCCACCACGAGCAGCGCACGTGCCTCGCGAGCCGCGCGGCCCAGAGCGCGAAGGTCGGGCACACACAAACCAAACCCGCCGATGGAGTTGACGAACCACCACAGGTGCAACCCCTCGGCATCAAGCGAAGCATCAAAGCCCTCGGACGCGGCAGCAAACGCATCGGCGGACCACGAGCCCACCAGCGCGACATCGCAGCCATCAAAGCCGCTCGCAAACGCATCGACAAAGTCGTCCGCAAAGGCCACCAGGCGGTCACCAGGACGCACAATACCCAGCAGCGACAGAGCCGCCGGCACATGCGGGGCCGCAACAAGACGCGCCTCACGCGCGCCGGCCCTTACAGCCCAGGCCTCTTCTAGCTGCTGTACATCCACAAGGCACCGCCCTTTCATAAGCAAAAACCCACGATACGGGTGTTTCCCGCATCGTGGGCAACGGCTGCAGTATAGCGCCGATATGCGACGAAACGCCTAGATGTTGAGCGTGTGATAGTTCACGCTCGCACCCGGAGCGTCAACCGTCACGCCATAGGCCTCGGGATAGATGCGCGTCGAAAACACGAGCGCGCCATCGTTCACAAATACCTCGACCGACGAGACATCGCCAACAATGCGCACGTTACGAACCTCGTCGATAGGCTCCCAGCGCACGGTGCGACCGCAGCCGGCAGAAGCGCGACCCTCATCGGTAAATCGCATCTCAAAGCGCGCGGGCAGCTCGCCATTGGCGGGCACAAACGCCAGCTTCAGCTCGCCATCAACGGTTGCGGTAAACGCGCCGTCGGCACCGTCAACAACAACGTCAAAGCAGGTATCGCCGGCAACCTCCAACGAGCCCTCCCCTACACGCACCGAAACATAATGGTGCTCAATCTCGCGCGCCGGCTGCTGCAGAACCACGCCGCTGGCACCGGCTGTAAGCTCACGCGGCACCGTCATGCAGTGCTGCCAGCCCGCAACCAGCGTCGGTGTGTTGCCATAGGTCGGCTCATCGGGCATGCCCATCCAGCCGATCAGAATGTGGCGACCGTCCTCGGACGTAAACTCCTGCGGAGCATAGAAGTCAAAACCAGCGTCCCACAGGCGGAACTCGCCCAGCTCATAAGCGTCATTGCCACCCGTAATGTCGCCCGTAACAGGCATGTAGCCCGCAGCATATACATTTCCGCGGTCCCAACGACCGCCCTCGAGGCCCTGGGGGGAGAAGGACAGCCACTTCGCCGGTACACCGCCATCCGCCTCAAGCTCAAGGTATCCCGGGCACTCCCACATAAAGCCAAAGCGCTCGGGCGTAGACAAACGGCTCTCGAGCTCCCAACTCAGCATATCGGCCGAGCCATACACCAGGATCTCACCCACATCGCGCCCGGCACCCTCGCCGTGCATGGCGCAAAATCGACTATCGACATGCGGACCGTCCACGCGACGACGCGCGCCCAGCACCATGTGGTAACGCCCATCATCATCGCGCCACACCTTGGGGTCACGCACGTGGCAGGTCAAATCCTCGGGATAATCCTCGGACGCCAGCACCACGCGCTTTTGGCTGAACTCCCCACCGGCAAGGCCATCAACGCTCTCGACATAAACAGTATCGGCGCGGCGGCCGGTATTGACGTAGTCGTACGTCCCGTCCGAATCGGAAAGCTTAACGTTGCCTGTGTACAGTACGCGGATGCGGCCGTCCTCGGCAAGCGCGGAGCCCGAATACACGCCGTGGCAATCGAACGGCTCGTCGGGCAGCAGCGGAGCGCCAACGTAGTCCCACTTCATAAGGTCGCGACTCGTCGCATGACCCCAGACCTTAACGCCGCCCTCGACATCAAACGGCGCATACTGAAAATAGGCATGGAACACGCCGCCCGCCTGGCAAAGACCGTTGGGGTCGTTAAGCCAACCCGCCGGCGGCATAATATGGAAGTGCTGGCCATACACGCCATGACCGCACTCAGAGGCGGCGGCGTCAACAGCGGCAACCAACTTTGCAAGGTCGCGACCAAGTGCATTAGACATATCAAAGTCCTAACGGATCGAAAGTAACAAGGCACCAGAGATCGGCACCAGATACGGGAAACGCCCGCGAGCATACGACCCGCGGGCATCCCCTCAATCAAAAGCTCTTAGGCCACCTCAGAAGCCTTGGGCTCGTCCTTGTACAGGACAAACGAGATAGCAAAGGAAACCAGCGCGGCGACCGCAAACATGATCGCGTACTGCACGGGCTGGGCCAGGCACAGCAGGATACCGAAGATACCGGTAACGCCCGTGCCGGAGGCAGCCAGCGAAGTGAGCGCGCAGACCAGGGCACCGCAACCGCCGCCGATGCAGCCGGCGATGAAGGGCTTAAAGAAGCGCAGGTTCACACCAAAGATGGCAGGCTCGGTAATGCCCATGAAGGCGGACAGGGCCGAAGGAAGTGCCAGGCCCTTGATCTTGGCATCGCGGGTCTTAAAGGCAACGGCGAGCGCGGCACCACCCTGAGCGATGTTGGCGGCACTGGCGATGGGTAGCCAATAGGTCACGCCATACTGAGCGAGCTGGCCCAGATCGATGGCGGTGTACATCTGGTGGATACCGGTAACGACCGTGGGGGCATAGAACAGGCCGACGATAAAGGAACCGATGCCGAAGGGCAGGGTCAGCAGGGCCTGAATCAGACCGAGGATGGCGTTCTCGGCCCAGACAAAGATGGGGCCGACGGCAACGAGCGTCACGAGCACGGTCACGAACACGGAGACGAGAGGAGTCACAAAGAGGTCAAACATCTCGGGAACGATCTTGTGCAGGCGCTTCTCGAGAAAGGCCAGAATGGCACAGGCGATGACGATGGGGATCACATGGCCCTGATAGCCGACCCACTCAAAGCTGTACACGCCGGGGATGACGGTGACCATGGTCTGCACGCCCTCGGAGGCAACCGTGTAGGCGCTCTGCAGCGAGGAGTTAATGAACGCACCGCCGACGACGGCGCCCAGGTACGGGTTGGCGCCAAAGGCCTTAGCCGCGGAGTAACCGATCAGGATCTGCAGAATGCCAAAGGACGTGCCCGAGACCAGGTCGGCAATCTTATAAATAAAGTTATTGGTGTCGAGCGCGATAAAGCCGTTGGAGGCCATAAAGTTGAGTGCGCTCATAATGCCCAGCAGCAGGCCCGAAGCCACGATGGCGGGGATGATGGGGACAAAGACGTCGCCGAGCACCTTAATGGCACGCATAAAGATGTTCTGCTGCTGCGCCGCGGCCTCCTTGACCTCGGCCTTGGTGGCAGCCTCGACGCCGCTAAGCGCGATGAACTCGTCGTAGACCTTGTTGACGGTGCCGGTACCAAAAATAATCTGGAGCTGGCCCTGGGCCTCAAAGACGCCCTTGGCGCCGTCGATATTCTCGAGGGCCTCCTTGTCGACCTTGGCGTTATCGGCAATCACCAGGCGCAGACGCGTGGCGCAGTGTGCGGCCGAAACAACGTTGTCGGCGCCACCGATATTGTCGAGCACCTCTTGGGCTGATTTACGGTAGTCCATGTCTTCCCTTTCCTCCAACGGGCGCATGTGCACCCGACCATCTTTGACACTTACACTGTAATCGTTTTCAGTTTCATATGTCTGTAATCGTTTTCATAGCAGGATGAACGGTAGGAATAAGCCGGCGAATGGTAGCATTAAGGCAAAACAGGAGGTCTCAGAAGCGGGCAGACGTGCCCAAAGCCTAGACATTCATAAGCTGATGGCCGAGCTTGAGCGTCTTTAGACCGCGCTCCCCCTCCACGCCATCGAGCGTGTTGAGCAACATATTGGTCGCTTCAACGCCGCTGGTCAGGTAGCCGTAATGCACGGTGGGAATGCCGCCCGTCAGCGCGCGCAAAAACGCGTTGTCGCCAAAACCGCTCACGCGGTGTATGCCCTCGCCCATACCGCGAACCTCATCGATGGCACGCAGCGCGCCCGCCGCCATGGTGTCGGTCGCGCAGGCGACAAACGAAACATCGGGGGCATCGGCAAGCAGCTCGCGCGCAGCGCGATAGCCCGAGTCGAGCGTAAACGAGCCCAGGCGAATCAAGGCAGCATCGAGTGGGTTACCCGCGGCGCGCAAACCGGCCTCAAAACCGCGACGGCGTTCATAACCAGCCGCGCGGTCTTCTTCAGTAACTCCAATGTAGGCAATCTTGCCGTCCACGCGACCCGCAAGCGCACGGCCCAGCTCAAAGGCAGCCTCGTAATCGTCGTGATAGACGCACGCCGCACCCTCGACATGCTGGCCGATCAACACAATGGGCACACGGCACGACTCAATCGCGCGACGGTGCTCGTCGGTGATCATGGTTGCCACCAGCACAATGCCATCGACCGGGTGGTTTTGGAATAAATCGAGGTACTCGAGCTCGCGATCGGGGGCGTTATCGGTATTGGCAAGCAGCATCTGGTAGCCACGGCGACCGAGCACCTGGCCAATACCGGCGGTAATGCGGCTCACGGATTCCGAGTTAATCTTGGGTACGATGACGCCGATGAGCTTGGTGGAGCCGGTGCGCAGCGCACGAGCCTGACTAGAACGCACGTATCCGGTCAGCTCAATCGCCTGCTTAATGCGCTCGGCCTTGTCCGCCGATATGTACCCACCATTGAGGTAGCGCGAGACGGCGGCGCTCGAAACGCCGGCCAGCTCGGCCACATCTTTCATCTTTACCACGAGCACCCCTGTCGTTGAAATCGCTTTCACCATAATACCTGTTCGTTCCGGCGTTCTGACGAACGCCGGACTACTCGACGCTGCGCGGGTATCTGCCGGACGATCTGCCGCTCAAACCGTCGCTCGCGTACATGAAGTACGCGTCGCTCCTCTTTCGCGGCACCTCGCCACGGCAGCCGCCCGCTCGCTGACGTATGCTCGACCAGGAGCGCCCATTTGCTCGCTAGGGTTCTAACCGTGGTACTCGCCGTTGTACTGGATGAGCGTTAGGTCCTCCACGCCGTCGAGCGCGCGGATGGCGTCAGCATAGGGCATATCTACACCATCCGAGAACACCTCGGCAGCCATTTCGACCTTGTCGCCGCGCATCGTCGTGGACTTGACGGTGAACTTGGTGCGCCCAAATGCACGCACGATATCGTCGCCGGTGGTCTGGCCCGTGTAGTGGATGACCATCATGTACACGCGCGCCTTGTCCTGGTGGCTCGCAAAGCCGGCGATCATCACCACGATCACCACCGCCGTGAGCCCCACGAGCGCATACATGCCGGCTCCCGCCGTAATGCCCGTGGTAATGGCCCAAAACAGATACAGCAGGTCGAGCGGGTCCTTAACCGCCGTACGGTAGCGGACGATGGACAGAGCACCGACCATACCGAGCGAGATGACCACGTTGGTCGAGATCGCGAGCGTGACCATGCAGGTGAGCACGCACATGCCCACGAGCGTCACGGCAAAGCTGCGCGAGTACACCACGCCCGTAAAGAAACGCTTGTACACGTGGTAGATCAAAATACCCATGACCAGCGCCACGAGCAGCGACAGGCCGATCTTGGCAGGGTCGACCTGGCCAAACGCCTCCAAAACGGAGTTCTTAAAAAAGTCCCTGGTGCTCATGGTCTAAATATCCCCTCGGTTCTCAAAATCCGATTCCCAGTAATTAAATCCGCGCAGGTAGGCGGTCTTTTCGTAACACAGGCAGTACTTGGAGACCGCCGTAAGCTCGGCCGCGCCCGGCGGCACCAAATCGCGCACCAGCTGCGGGCAAAACTCCGTAAACTTGACCTCCATCACCAGCTTGCCGGGCTCCAGGACCGGCAGCACGGGCAGCGTCACGTCAAAGATATCGAAGCTTCCCACCGCGGCACGCACGTTCATGTCAAACGTAACGCGCACGGTGCCCTCGTCCATCACCCACGGCTCACGCTCGTAGTCCACGATGGTCCGCGGGCGCATCATGTTGCAGATGCACTCGATGTAGAACTCGCGACAGAGCGGATAGGGGCTCCTCAGCAAAAAGCCGTAGTCGCCAGCCAGAATCTGCTCAAACTCGCCACGTGTGAGCGGCGCGTCCTCCTTATAGATCCAGCTACCGTACTTCTTTTTGCGCTCGAGCTTAATCACCTTGTCGCTGCCGTTATAGATGCGAACGCGATACTTTTTGCGCATGAGAATGCCGGCGTCTTTTTCCTCGTAGGCCGAGTTGCAGTAGTCGTCAAAGTACAGGCTGCGAATGGTGTAACCGCCCGCCCGCGCATGCTTGTCCAGCTTAAACACCGGCGCCATGCGACAGGCAAGCGCGGCGTGCTCGCCCTCGTTAATGAGATATTTGAGCTCGTGGCGGTAACGCTCCTGCGTGGCACGCACAGGCGGGGCCGCCAAGCGCTCAAGCAGCGCGCTAGCCCTCCTCATACGTATCCTCCACGACCTTACCGCCGTCTTGCACGTAAAAACACTTCATGCCGTACTGTTTGCCATCGTCGGTAACGTAATAGTCAAACGCATCTTGCGTATAGCCGTCGGAGTTAGTGGCACGCACGCGCACAAAGTACTGGCCGGTATCGGGCGCATCACTGGTCACCTCGGGAAGCAGCACGTCCTCGGCCTTAAAGACCACATCGCTTATGGCATAGTCGCGCGCAAGTTCTACGGTGTAGCGAATGTCGCGCGCCTCAAAGTCGTAAGACGCATCCCAGTTAATGCGCAGCTTACCGTTATCGATCTGCGGCACGCCGATGTAGAACGGCATGGGCTTTTTAAAACTCTCGCGAAAGCTCTTGTAGTTCTCCTCGATCTCGGAGGGAATCGCCGCGGCGATCTGCTCGTATTGGTCCTTGGTGACAGGCAGATTGTCGATATCGGGCGAAGCAAAGACCAGAGATTCAGTCACCTCGCGGTAGTGCTTGATCATCTTGGTCAGGCGAGTCTCGGTCAAATACGAGCGCAAGTCCTTGACGGCACGGTCGAGTTCGCTGCGGAACGACTTGCTGCGCAACGCGCGGTTAAACAGCACGTTACCCCAGTAGTTGCTTGCGCCGCGCTCCCAGCTCGCATAGTCCGAAAACCCGGTAAGAGAAAGCTCCAGCTTACGCAGCATGCCGTCGTTATCCCAATCTAAAAAGTACCAGGTATTTGAGTTAAGCGGGCTGTACAGATAGCAGTTACGGTTCTGCGTATCGCAATTTCCCGTCAAGATCTGAAACGCCATCCAATAGACCAGGTTCTCGGTATCGAAGTAGGTGTCGAGCACATCGTCGATCTTTTGCGTATCGTCGTTGAGCGCATCGAGCATCTCGATTAACTTGGTATGGTCCGAATCGCCCTTGATCTCGAGCATGCCCTCAAACGCCGTCTGGTTATAGTCGGGGTCATCCGCCAGCTTAATGGTATCTTCGAAGCGATGGAAATCAAAGCTGTTCACCTTATACAGGTGCCCGCTCTTATCCAGGCCATGTGCCTTAAGCGCCGTCTTGTTGAGCTGCTCCACCTGCGTAAACAGTCCGTAGTCCTCAAAGGTGTCGTTAGATTTTTCGGTCTGGTCGCACACCCACAGGTGCACAAACTGCGTGCGAAGGCCCATCATCTGGGGAATCCCACAAATCAGGTCGTAGGCCATCTTGTTGCGAAAGCGCATGCCCTCGCCCATATGCTTATTGAGCGCAATCGCGCGCTGCTGACGCCAGGTGTCCTTACCCTTCTTGAGCTCAACCTTATAATTCTTCTGCGCGTAGCCGCTCGACGTCTGGCCGCGCACCTGCACGGTGGCATTGGGCGCTTCCTCGCCATAGCCGACCTCGCCGGCCACCGGGCCGTCTTCGTCGCCCGGCTGCAGCAGGCCCATAACCTGATAGCGCGTCACGCCCATGTCGGCATAGTCATACACCGAGTACGTGTTGATCTCGGCCCAGCTGTGGTCGGTGTTCTCGGAGCTGTTGCCGCGCGAGACCGTCAGGTACATGGTCACAATACCCGAGTCGTCGTAGACCTCGTACAGCTCGTCCTTATCGCGCAGGTGCTTAGTCCCGTCCGAGGCCTCGGCCTTTTTGATCTCGTCCTGCTTTTTGACTTTTTTGGTCGAGGAGTCTTCCTGCACCGAGCAGCCCGAAAGCAACAGCACACCGGCAGCCGCCTCAAACAGACGGCGGCGAGACATCATTCTATCGGTCATCAGGACCTCCCCAATGCTTTTGGTACAAGCGAACCACCGCGCGCTCAAACGCGCCATGCGGCTCGCCCTGCTGACGGCGTTCCTCATAGCGCTGCTCGGCACGGTCGAGCAAGCGGCCCAGCTGTGTAAAGCGACCCGTTTTGTCGGTCGCCACAATGGGCTGCTGGCTCAGGATACGATACGGCAAGTTGGCGGTATAGGTATCGAGTCGCAGCAGCGCCACGATAAAACACACCGCCGCACCCAACAAAAAGCCAAAGCCGTAAAACTGCTGCGGCAAAAGCAACGACACCGCAGTCGCCAGCCCAGCCACACCGGCAAACAGACCCGAAGCCAGCACGGCCCCCTTATAGTCGGTAAAGTACAGCAAGATAAGCATCACCGTATTGCCCACGGCATACAGGCCATAGCCCACGCACAACGTACGAAAATAACCGTGCATCAGGTTGTTAAAGCCCAACGGCAGGGCCGACAGCACCGTGGTCTCGAGCGAAATGACCGCAGCAGTCACAAACAGCTGCTTGAGCGCACAAAAGCGCAGTTCTCGATTGAGCGTGGCAAGCATTTCCTCCTCGGCCACCACAATGTCGCCCACCACGCCACCGTCGTTGAACAGGCTGTAGTAGTCGCGATAGCGCGGATAAAAGTTGACCTCGACCGAGACCACAAAGTTGACGGACGTGACCAGGATCGTCAAAAACGCGATGAGCGCCGGCACATCGTGGTAGGGCGCACCATAAAACAAGCCCTTGACCTGCACGCCAATGGGACCGGCCCAAATTATCACCAAGTGCGCAAAGAGACCCAGGTTGGTAAACAAGCCCGTGAGCGCCAGCGGCATAAACTGATCGAGCCACTGCAAAAAGAGCCAGGGGCTGCGGTCGCTCTGAGGAAAATAACGGTACAGCAGCACCACGTCCCAGGCGAGCATGACGCCGTAGCCCAGAGCAATTGACGCCAACAGGCCCTCGACCGGCGGCAGTCCCAGCGCCAGCGCGGCCAGGGCGCACAGGCACGCCACGCCAATGGCAGCCGCAAAGCTGCATAGGATACCGCGGTAATCCTTGATGGCCGTGAGGTAACTCATGCCGTTCCAGTTGACGATCATAATGTTGAACAGCCACAGGCACAGCAGCCCCTGCAGCAGCGTGGCGCCCGAGAACAGCAGGAAGACGCCGTAGAGCACCGTGCCCGCAACGAGCATGACAGCATTGGAGCCCCAAAACGAGGGCAGAATCTCGTCCTCGCGCTCGGCAAACAACATATCAGCCAAAAAGCGCGTGACCGGCATGGAGAAAAAGCTCGTGAGCGTGAGCGACGCCAGCAGCGTATAGGTCACCATGCACACCAGCAGGTCTTGGTTGGCGCGTCCCACGCCCCACAGACCGCACAGCACCAAGATACCCACCTGGAGCAGCACGCCCAGCAGCATCGGGCCCGTGCACACAATGCCGGCGTAGCCATAGGCGCGCATCGTGGCAAACAGGCCCTTGCGCCTAAACAGGCGCTTGAGCTCAAAACCGATTCCGGCCACCGGCTACTCCCCCTCTCTGGGCAGGTCAAACGCTTGCGCCGTCACGTCGTACAGCGCGCGATAGTTGGCGAGCATCTGCTCGTGCAAAAAGTACTTGGCAACGCGACGCTTGCCTCGCTCCCCCATCTCAATGCGACGGGCGCGGCTTGTGCACATGCGTTCCATGGCATCGGCCAAGCCCTTGCGATACATAGGCGGCGTCACAAAACCTGCCACGCCAAAGTCATCGCCCGGAGCGCCTTCGAGCAACTCACGGCAGCAGCCCACCTCGGTCGTCACGCAGGGACGACACGCGGCAAGCGACTCCAGCACGCTGAGCGGCTGGCCCTCGGAGATGCTCGTCAAAATGGTAAAGTCGAGCTTTTCCATGTACTCGACCACGTTGACGCGGCCGGTAAAGATCAGGTCGCGCACGCCCAGGGTTTCGACCAGCGCGTGGCACTCGGCGCCGTACTCTTCGTCGTCCACGCCGCCCATGATGTGCAGGCGCACCTTGGGCAGGCGCTCGTGCAGCTCAAAGAAGGCATAGATCATGGTCTTAACATCCTTGATGGGCGCCAGGCGTACCACCGCGCCAATGTCCACCCAGCCGTCATCGGTCTTTAAGGAAATATCCTTAAAGCGATCGAACTGGATGCCGTTGGGGATGACCAGGCATTTGTCCGCATCGCAGCCCATATCAATCTGCGTCTTGCGGGCGTTATGGAACAAACTCGTCACGCGGAAGGCGCGGCGGTAGATCTCCTCCGAAAGCAGGTAGAAAAAGCGAATCCAGCGGTCCTTAAAGGACGGCACCACCCAATCGGCGCGAATGATCTCTTCCTCGCGCTCGCGGGTATAGATGCCATGCTCGGTCAGCAGCACCGGCGCATGGTGAACGCTTGAGCCCAGGCAGGCGAGCAGGCCACCGTAGCCGGTCGAGATGGCGTGGTACACATCGGCCACCGGCACCTCGCTGCCCAACAGGTAGAGCACGGGCAGCAACATGGAGCGCATGGTGTGGAATGCATCGGCAAAGGGCGTGTAGGGATACTCGGCCAGGCACACGTCGCGAAAGATATCCATAAACGTGCGGCTCTGCAAAAACGAGAGCGGATGCACGCGACGGCGGTAGAAGATATCGAATAACACGTCCCAGTCCGGATTGGAGAGCGACACCAGACGGCGTAACGCCTCGCGCTCACGGTCGTTAAAACTGGCTTCATGTTGCTCGCCCGAAAGCCGCAGGGCATCGTCCAGGAACACCTCGTGCACCTCGACCACGTTGCCGGGCAGCTCGTAGACAAACTTGCCGCGGTCGGCAGCATGTGCGCCGATCACCCATAGCACAAACTCATGCTCGGGCATAGCCTGGATATAGCCATGCATCCAAGTGGACACACCGCCGTGCACATAGGGGTAGCAACCCTCGAGTACCAAGCAGATTCTCATTTGTCGCCACCCTCCTTGCGCGCAATGGTCACCGTCTTATCATTTGCCTTGAGCAGATACAGATCGCCCGTAAGGTGCGTCAGTTCACCACCCGTCACCGCACCCGGCTCGCCATTATTGGCGCGGAACATGAGCCATGCCTCGTCGTGGAAATTGCCCAGGCTGAGCGTCCAGGCATCCGCACTGGTATCCACGCTCACCGTAACCGACGAAAAGCGTTGGATGGCACCGGAGCACTCCGACGCCGTCTGGTGCCGCAGGTCGGGGGCGGATTTGGTAAGCCACTCCAGGTAGTCGACCAGGCCGCCCTTGTAGACCTCCCAGCCCTCCTTGGCTCCGCGATCGGGGTCCAAAAGGTCGTCCGGGTGCATAAAGTGCGTGCTCACGTAGTGCATGTTGAGCTCGGACGCGGCTGCCAGGCGCATATAGGAATCGTCGACCATGCCGCCCGAGACAATACGCGGCTGTTCCACAATGCCATCGCTCGCCACGCCAAACTCCTGCACGTAGGGCAGGTCGGTGCCATCCTCAAAATACGTACTGGCAATGGTCTTAATTCGCGGAACATCGGTACCGATAAGCTTGCGCGCGCGAGCCGAAAGAATATTCGACGGCGGCACGTAAACCGAGCCATGAGCATTGGGCAGGACCTCGTCCTGAAACGCGATAAGTTCGTTGAGCGAAGCGACGAGCGTCTCTTTGTTCTTCCAGGTCTTGTAGTCGTACAGCGTGCCGTAGTCGGTGTCCCAGAGCGCCAGAGGCTGATGGTTGTAGCCGTGAAAGCCCAGCTCGCCGCCCATCTGCAGCAGCATGCCGCCAAAATAGCGGAACTGCGTGGTATCGGGTTGGCGCGCGGGCTCGATCTGGTTGACCGCGTCCTCGTAGTTTTCGATCATCACGCCGGTATAGCGAATGCCGTATTTTTGCGCGAGCTTTTGCAGATCGGGCCACCAGACCTTGGTGTAAAAATCGGCAATGGAAAGGCCGTAGTCACGCTTGATATAAGTACCGTCGCCCGAGGGCACGGGACTAGGAAAGTCGTCCAAAAAGAACACGGCGCTGTTGATGACCGGATAGGCCGTGGTATCACCCAGCAGACTGATCGCCGCGGCGTAAAAGCCACGCATGACCTTGTCATAGATACCGATATTGCATACCACGGTGCGCCCGCTACCGCAGTCATTCGACCAAATGAGCGGGGCGCCCGCATCGCCGGTCATAGCCCACACACGAGCCGTCTCGCGCAGCGATACCGAAAGCGACGAATCAAAAGGGTCCGAGAGCTCGTAGCGCTCTCCCCCGCCCAGCATAAAGTCCTCACTCGGCACAATGCTTTCGGCTTTTACATAGTCATATCCGGCCGATTCAATGCCAAGCTTGGAGGCAATCACTTGCAGATAGCTCGAGTTATCCGGCGGCATAGCGAGCATAAGCGAACCGCCGGCACTCACCCAACTCATAATGTCGCTCAGGTGCGTACCGAGCCCATCGAGCGACGGCATGAGCAAAATCACGCGATCGAAGGAGGTCAGCGAGGGAATGGCATCCGCACCATCCAGGGCAAGGTCCACGTCGCGGTGCGCGATCTTCATGTCGAGCAGGATCTGGTCGAGCTGCTCCTTTACGTCCTCGACGCCAGCTTGATCGGAATCGGTAATGACCAGGCACGTGGGCTTTTGGCCAAAGATTGCCGAGGAGGCCGGCACCGCATCGTTGGCGGCAAGCATGCCCAGCTTATGCTGGCCCGCACTGTACTGCACGCCGGCACGCTCCACCAGCAGCACGGCGGCCATGACGATAAAAACAGCCCACACCACGAGGAGTCCCATCCAACGAAAGCGGCCTGCTCGGTCGCGGATATGTTGCGCCACGCTCATCTGACCTCCTCCCCGTCGCGCCAAAACGCCAACTTTTCGCGGTTGACGGCCCTCAAATACACATGCTGATTGTCGATCGCATCGATCACACGGTGGACCTCGTCACCGTCGCGGCGCATCACAGCCAGGCGCAGGCAAAGCATCCAAACCTCCTGCTCCTCGGGCACGTCGAGCACCAGCTGGTCGGTCACGGCCTGCGCCTCGTCGGTCTGTCCGACATCGGCCAGCGCCGTCGCGTATCGAATGCGCAGCTCAAGGGTATCCTCGCGCTCGCAGCGACGCGCAAGCAGGAGCGCGTACTGTTGGCGCTGAATCTGAGCCACGCGCCCCTCAGCCAAGCCCGAGCCCAAGTATTCACCAAGAAAATCGCAGTATTCGTTGAGGTTTTGAGCGCTCGGGTCCGTCTTAAAGGCACGCTCCAGCTGCTGCAGTTTAAGGTCGGACTCCTTGGAGATCTGCGCCACCGCCGTCGCGGCATAGTGCGCCACCTCAACGTCGTCGTTAAGCTTAGCCGCCTGCAGCTGCGCCAGGTACGCGTCGGGCTCCTCGGTGAGCATGGAGAGCATTAGGCGGCGCCGGTATGCCGGGTCGTTGACGATGAGTGCCTCCTCGAGCGGCACTACGCCTGAATCGTCCTCACCACTCGGTACCGACATACTGCGATGCAGGTCATCGTTGAAGCGCAGCGACTCCAGCGCAGACTCTTTCAGTCCCTCGCCAAACTTCGCGCTGCGGATCGATAACAGAACCACCAGCAACGGGCCCCACAGCGGCACCAGCACTATCACAGCCAGCATGTGCCCGCGCACCGGCAGCAGGCCCAGCTTCATGAGCGTCCACAGCATCAGGCAAACCAGCGCATGAATCAGCAGCAAGACAGCAGCAACGACAAGCGAAATCAAGCGGCACCCCCCTCACCGTCACCGGTGTAAGAAATGTGCTGCAACAGCTCCACAATGTCCTCGCCGTCGACGGGCTCCACCACAATATGCTTTGCGCTCAGGCGCTCGCGGATAATGGGCAGATCGCACGCCTTTGCCTGGCGCATAAGCAGATAGAGCACGTCGCCGTCGACCAAGCCCGCCGCGTCGCTCTCGCGGATTGCCGACCCAATTGCGCCCACCAGCTCGCCGACAGGCTCCACGCCCGGTACCACGCGCAGGAGCAAAAAACTCCCCATCTTGCTATCTGCCAGCGCCTGCTCCGCCGCGAGCTCTTGGCCAAAGGCAGCCTGCTTGAGCACGCAAGTACCGTCAACGCAGCGTTTATCCTGCGCCACCGCCTCATAGTCAAAGGCACGGCCCAGCGCGCTTTCGACCAGCCCGCACAAGATGCGGAACAGGTTTTGATAATAGAGGGTCATTTGGTTTTCGGCCGCACTACGCACAAAGATCAACACGGCGGGTGCCCCGTCGCGCTCGATCGCGTATCCAAACATGGGAAGCCCCGGCGTCAGCTCGCGGTTCACCCACAGGTTCGAACGACCCCCGTCGCCCAAAAGAGGTGCAAGCTGCTCAAGCGTGAGCGAGCGTGCGGCATCTTCGGCAATCGCGGGACTTGCTGCCACCAGGCGTGCAAATGCCCCGCCCGAAACATGGTAGATCGCCACCGAATCGTTCTCGAGGATCTCGCCCAGAAGCTCGCAACACTTGCGATAGATGTCGCGCGGGTTGAGCACATCGAGCTCCTGCGTCACGGCAAAGATCTTGCCAAAGCTGTCGTGGCGACCCACGATCTGGCGCCTGTACGCGCGCTTGTCCTCGATCGCGTCGTGGTAGAGCTGCGTAAGGAACGTATTGCGGTTGCGCACGAGATCGTTTTGGTCGCGCTCCGCCCTAATGGCTTCGCTGTTGCGCAGCTGCACATAGCCGCACACGGCCCCACCACAAAGTACGCAATAAACGGTAGCCAGTTGGACGGCTCGTAGAACAGACCCTGGAAGGTATAGCCGTACTGAGTAAAGTAGCTGGCTGCCAAACCCACCGACGCCAGCAGCGCCGCAACCAGGCCAAAGTCCAAGCCATACAGCGTGCCGATCAGCACCACGTAGAGCAGGCGATAATCGAGCACGTTGAGCTGGACCGATTGTGAGAACAGATGCTCCAGTACCTCGAACAGAACCCAGGCAACGCCCGTCTCCAGGCATTTAATAGGCAGCGCGCGCATCTGGATGCGGTCGATGGCGGCACGCAGCGGGTTGATCTTTTTGATGCGTCCAGCGCCCCAGCGAGCTTGAATGGTCGAGAGATCGCGCAGCAAGTCATAGCGCTGAAACCAGCCATAGCGCACGCGAGCGACGTCGCTGGCGGGCAGGGCGTAGCCGGCAGAATCGCCATAGGCAACGGCAAGGCCGGGGAACAGCGCCTTGAGGGCCTCGCCCACCTCACCCGCCGTGTGATGGAAGGTATCGGCAACGTCGAGCGTCTCAAAGTTACCATCCCAGCTATCGAAGATGCGGCGCACCAGCACCGCAAGCTCCTCGGCACACAGCAGGGGAAACGCCGCATCCTGCGCGCCCTGCAGAGCGACCGATCCGGTTGAGCACGCGTCGAACAGCGGCACCAAAAACGGGTCCTCCAGTGCGGCAGACGCGGTATACAGGAACGGCACGCGCAGGATCTTGGTCTGAACGCCCTCGCGAGCAGCGTAGTAGCGGCACAGGTCGTTGGCTGCGTGCGCGATAATGCCCTTGCCCGTTCGCCCCGCGGTATCGGCGGCACCCTCGGCACCCGCGGGCCCCGCTACATACAGCAGCTGAACCCGGCGACCCATGCACGCACGAAAGACCGAGCGCAGCAGCTCGATATCGCCCACGGTATCGGTATGCGGGGTGAGGTAATTGGACAGGTAGACCACGCGGTCGAACTCATAGGCCTGCTCCAGGTGCTGGAGCAGCTCTTTCCACGAGGCATGGGGCGACGACTCGTCGCGATGCGCATCCGCGGCGGCTACGACCTTAACGTGGTCCCCGGGGAACGCCTTGGCACAAAAGTCATCGTCAACATATGCGGTGTTGC
>CABQJU010000003.1:0-102049 GCA_902464575.1 uncultured Collinsella sp. | reverse complement strand
TTGGAGAGAACGCTCCCGCAAACTGCCTCTTGACAACTTATAGGAGCGTCGGTTTTAATTTTATGATTTCCCGTGTGGTCGAGGGTAACCGGTCAAACGTAGTAGATAGGCCCATTTCGTGGCGAGCAGTCCGCTCAAGACAAAGCCCGTCCCAAATTAGCTGCCCTACAGTCAAACGAAAGGCCTCCCGATTCCCCAACGAGAACCGGGAGGCCTTCTTGTGACCTAAAGCGCTACGCTCTCGACGCTACTCCGCGCGATGACGCAGCTTTTCGATCGCTGCGGCGATAAGAGCCAGCAGGCCGGTTCCGCCAAGCGCCGCGACGGTCACGGCAGTATTGTCGCCCGTCTCGGCCAGGCTTCCCTTAGCGGCCTTCTTGCCATCCTTCTTGCCCGAAGAATCCTTGGCATCGGGCTTGGCACCGTTATCCTTGCCGCCTGTCGGTTCCTGTACAACAACAGGCTCAACGACTTCAACGGTCACCGAAGCAGTGAGCTGTTGAGGCGCCGGCGTCTCCACAGTGCCATCCTCGGCAAGCGTCGCAATCACCGCGGCGTCGCCGTCAACGGGCATCGTCGCGGTAATGACGACGGTTCCGTTCTTGAGGGCCTTGACCTTACCGTTCTCGACCGTAGCGGTCGTCGGGTCGGACGAGGTCCACGTCACGTTACCACGCAGCAGCGCGCCATCAGCCGCATTGCTCGCCGCGGCAGCAAGGTCAATTGCCTTGCCGCGCTCTACCTTGAGCACGGTTTCGGCAGTCGTGGCCTTGCCGTTTTGGTCAACGATAACGAGGCCCTTGGCCGCCGGGCGCGGCTTAACGCGCACCATGCAGCTGACCGTAAGCTCCGTGCCGCGAACCTTACCGCCCACGGTCACATCATCGGCACCCCAATCCAGTGTGGGGACATTCTCCCAATCGACGTCGTAGTCCTCCTGGCTGCCGTCCTTCATCATCACGGAGACCTTCTTGGGCAGCGCCTTCAGCACATCGGCGGCAGAGCTTGCCTCAAACACCTCAACGGGAGCGAACGTCGCAGGCCTCACGGGAATCTCGCTTGCTGGCGTCTCGACGACCAGCTTGCAGGTCGCCTTGAGCGTCGTGCCCTCAACGGAGCCCTCGAGCGTGTACTCGCCGACAGAGGGAAGCTGCTTGTCCAGGCCATCCGTATTCCATGTGACCACGGCCTCATCCGTGTGGCCATCGGAGTACGTCACGGCAACCTTCTTGGGCAGCTGCCCCGTCACGGTGTCGGCCTTGGCATCGCGCTCAACCGTAATCTGCGGCACATCGGCTACCTTATTGATCGTCGTCGTGGAGGTGACAACAACTTCGACAGGCAGGTTGCCGTTCACCGTCACGCCCTTGGCGACGACGCTGTTGCCGTACGCCGCAGCCGCGGCGGGAACCTCAGACCACGTAACCTCGGACTCCGCCTTCGTCTTACCGTCTTTCATAAGGACCGTCGCCTTAACGCCCTTGAGTGCTTCGCGCACCGCATCGGCAGACGCGCCCTCGGGAACGGAAATTCCGGCAATAGGCTCAACGGACGCCGGAATCTCGGCATCGCTCTTCACGACCGTAATCGTGCACTTGGCCTTAACCGAAGTGCCCTCTACCTTGCCCTCAAGCGCAACATCGCCCAGCCTGCCCAAGGCATCTGCCGTAAGCGGGGTCTTATCCCACGTAACGGCGGCAGTCTTCGTCGAGCCGTCGGACATGTTGAGGGTCACCTGGGCAGGCAGCACGATGTCAGCAGCAGCCGTGTTGCGGGCAACCGAAAGCTTGATGTCAGCGACGCTCTCTACGACCGGCGCTAGGTTGACCGTGGCGTTTACGTCATAATTGCCGACCTTAGTCTTGCCCGTAACGACAAAGCTTGTACCGTCATTCTTAATGGTGACGGCCTCCTTGGGAGCAGTCCAGTCGATCTTCGAATCGACCTCGGATCCGTCCTTCATGGCGACCTTCACGGTCTTGGGCAGCGCTGCCACAACGGCATCGGGCTTCGCCCCGTCGTCGAGCGTCACAGCGTCAACCGTACCAGCCAGGTGATCAGGAATCTCACGCAGCGGTTTGACGACCTTGATAGTGCACTCAACCTTTTGATCGGTACCGGCAACCGTACCCTTAACCGTAACTTCACCTTCCTTGGCAAAGTCCTTGTCGGAAAGGCCCTTGGTATCCCACGTTACATCGGCTTCGGAGTCGGTATCGTCAGAGTAGATTGCCGTGACCGTGTCGGGCAGCTTGGCCAAGGCATCAGCTGTCTTGGTATCGCGCTCGACCTCAATCTCGTCAACGGTATCAAAGCCCACGATATGCGCCGTCACCTTGACCTGAGCCTTAACGGTCATGCCGTTGTCCGTAAGGCCCGTGACCTCAAACTCAGTACCGGCACGGCCCAGGCTGTCGACCTGAGACCACTTAACGGGCGTCTCATTCTTGGTCTTGCCGTCCTTCATGACCACCGTCACCTTGGACGGCAGCTTTTCCATAAGGTCGCTGACCTTAGCATTGTCCGCAATCTCAATAGAATCGATCGGCTCGACGTGGTCGGGCGTCTGGGCATCCTGATCCACCACGGTCACATTGCAGGTCACCTTGGCACCGTTGAGCTTAACCGTGCCCGTGATCTCCACGGTGCCGGTTCCGTTGAGCAGCTTGTCCGTAACGTTAGAAAGATCCCAAACGTCAATGTCGAGCAAATCGGTCGAGCCGTCGGAGTAAGTCGCAACAACTTGCTTGGGCATCTGGGCGTACAGATCCTGCTTGGACGTGCCCTTGGCAACGCTAAACGACTTGGCCTCGAGCTTGGTAATGGTTCGCGGCGCCTCGGAGACGTTGACGTACACGATGGCATTGACGTTGTCGACATCCTTGAGCTTGCCGACGAGTTTATACGTACCCTTCCTGGCGAGCGGCTTGGAGAGGTCGATGCCGTCGGTGTCGGTCCACTTTTCGATCTCGATGCCGCCTAAACTGCCCCGTGTATCCCGCGCTGAGCCATCCGAGAAATATACGGACACGGCATCTGGCAGCTCCAGCATCGATCCGACCGTGGTGTTGACCACGACTGCCTCGGGCTGCAACGCAACCTTCTTCGCCTTCTTATCGGCAACCGTCACCTTGGCGGTCACGTTGCCGTTCTCATCCACGCCGACCTTTTGGCCGTCATCGTCAAGCAGCGCCATAACAGCAGCGGCATCAAAGCCGACCACATGGCCCGTCGCATAGAACGTGCCAGGCCGCTCGTACTTCTCGGGCGCGATCGGATCCCAATCAATAGCCGCCGTCGAAACGGAGCCGTCGCTCATCTCGACCGCCATCTTGGACGGCATAGCAGGCGCAGTGCCCGCCTTGGTGGTCACTGCGGTCTCGCCGTTATCGATTGCCTTCTCAACGCCTTGGATAACGATCTTGGTCTGAACAGTGAGACCGGTGTTAGTGCCGTCACCGTATCCGTCGAGGCCGCTTGCAAACAGCGTGCCAGACACTGTCGTGACCTGACCCGGCTCTCCGGTATAAACCGAGGGACGAACGTAATCCCATTGAACCTGGGCATTATGAGTTTTGCCGTCACTCGTGGCAACCGAGACATTCCACGGCAGCTCGGGGAAAACACCGCTGGCCGTATTAATGCGCTCAGGAACGGCAACGGAGATGACGGAACAGACGTCAACAGTGATTGTCGCCTCGGCACCACCTTGGAGCTTGCCCTTCACCTTAAACGAACCGTCCTTGGCATACGCGTCTTCGGCGACACGGTCCCATGTGACCTTTTCGCGCTGGGGCTCAGAAGACACATCGTTGTCGTATCGAACCTCAAGATATTCCGGCAGCATCGGCTTGGTGCCGGGGACGGTCCATATGGTTCCGCCCTGAACCGAGGTTGCCTTACTCGCGATCTTAACGGTGGCAGTAATCGGAACGTCGACAGTCTGCATGCCGTACCCTGCATTAAAGCTAATTGTTGCAGTGCCGCGTACCACGCCGCCCTGGGTCCAATCGAAGCCCTTCGTGTTCCACTTGGTCTCGGCGTATTTGTGCGAATAGTCCGGATGTTCTGCCGCATCGGGGCTGATAAGTTCGACATAGCCGGGAAGCATGGCGGTGCCGTCGCTGCCCTTGAGCACTGTAATGGTTTGTGGCTGAGCCTCCCAGTTTTTAGTCACGATGACGTGCACTTTCACGGGGATATTCGTTCCGGCGACCGTTCCGGTAATCGTGCAGTCCTTCTGGGGGCACCTATCGTAGGTATCCCAGTTGACGCCGAGACTGTCAAAAGTCGTTCCATCCTGCAATACGCCGGACACGTAGAAGTAGTCCAAATTGACTTCCTCACCGGGGTAAATAACGCGCCAGTCCTCGTACGACTGCCCAAGCGTCACGCCATTCTCGCTATAGTTATTGACGCCCTTGACCTCGCTGCACACCGCGATCGCGTTGACCTTCGCCAGCGAGCCAATGATAGTACCGGTAATTTCGTACTCGCCAGGCTTGCCGTCCAGCAGTTCTTGAGGAAACTCATCCCAGCTATAAGGCTGCCCCGACGAATACTGGGGATAGAACGAGCTGCCATCCGACAAATACAGCGTGGATGTGTAGCGCGGAGCCAGAAGTCCGGCGCCGGGAACATAAGCAATCTTGCCGATGTTGCTGTCCTCGAGATCGCAGACGTTGACCGTCGCCGTAGCCGGAATGTTAGAGCCGGTAAAATATCCGCTAACCGTAATCTGGCCAAGGTTCTTTAGGGCGTCCTGACTAATCGTCGACCACTGAACGGGGAAATTGCCTCGCGAGCCATTCCACATCGTGGCCTCGATTGAACCCGGCATATTGGGCTGGCAACCGATAAGCGTGCTTGTCGATGTCGAGGAAGGCATCTGCAGGGCGCGGACGGAGATGGTCGCCGTGACTCGGTTGCTGTCACCCAGCTCCACCTGAGTAGACGATGAAGATGAGGTATTGGTCCAATACGACAGCGAACCGGAAAGCTTAAACGACCCCTCACTTGCCACCTGCGTGTCCAAAATAGGGTCCCACGCAATGTTGCACTGCTTCTTTGTACCGTCGGTGAATGCAACCTCAACGCTGTAGGGAAGACCGCCGCCCGTTGTAGGACGTACGCCGACGGGCGTGTTAACGGGAGCAAGAGCGTCGATAGAGGCAACTTCTTTGACCTCGACCTGAGCAGTTACCTTTAGGCCATTAGCGGCTGAAGATTCGTTATATGTCACAAGCGTGCCCGTGACCGTATAGGTGCCTGCCTTTTGGAATTGAGACACGTCGGCGTTGTCCCAGTTAACCTGATAACCTTGGGTGTATGTAGTGTTATTTGACTGCGTAAACGGGAAATAGACATACGTGCTAAGAGGAGAAATGTCGCCGACCACGCGCTCGAACCTCAGAGAATTAAGATCGAGTACGTCCTTAGGATCTTTGACGGTAACGGTGCAGGTAACCTCACGGTAATCAAAACCGTTTAGTTTACCTTTAACCGTAAACGAGCCCACCTTAGAGTAAAGCGACGCGTCGAAAGAATCCCAAGACACCGGGATCTGCTCGGTGGCCCCGCTATCAAAGACAACCGAAGCAGAATACGGCAGAGACGGGACCTCACCAGTTAGGGTCGTACACGTCAACTCGGTCTGGACGCTCTTAACAGAGCGGACTGCGACCGTGCACCGTGCGAGCATAGAGGGATAGCTCTTCAAATGTCCCTCGACAACAAAGGTTCCTTCCTTTTGGTACTGATCAGCCGAGATCTCATTCCACTCAACAGGGCATGTATAAGATTGACCATTTGAATAATTGACCGAAATGCTGGACGGAAGCGCGGGAGCAATACCAGCTGCAGTCCATACCCATGAGCCATTACTGGTTGAACGGGGAACGTACACCTTAAGTACACCGCTCACTTCGTACGGCTCCGCGAGCGTGATCCAGTTGTTGTTCACGTTAACGCCGGTAATCTGTCCGGTAATGGGGACTTCGGATTCCTCCGCCGCCGTATCAAATGCCGTCTGCGACTTTTCGTCCCAATCAACATACGCCGAGGTCTCGGTGCCATCCGACAGCTTTGCCTTAACGCTCGAAGATTGGATCTGGCCGTAGTAATCGGCACCGACATATTTTTCCAGAATCGGGTTGGCGTCGATCGACTCGACCGTAATGCCACTTTCGTTGCTCGTCTCTGTGACATCAGGGGCGTTTACTGCCGCCGGATCTACCACTGCCGGGTCCGCCGTAACAGCTTCGACAACCACGCGCTGCTTGACCGTCTGCGTGGTGCCGTCGACGGTACCCTCAAACTCATACGAGCCGGCAGGCAGCTGCGCCAAGGTTGCCGGAGCATCGGCGCCGTTCAGCTTCCAGATGACGTTTTCCTGCTTGGTGGTACCGCTCTCGTAGGTTGCCGTTACAGTTTGGGGCAGCGTGGCGTCGGATCCCTCGGCAACATGTAGCTCGTTCAGGCTGGCAAAAGAGGCGATCTTGTCTTCACTCTGGTCTTGCGAGGTTGCCTGACCGGTGTCCGCAGACGTGGCAGCCGCACCCGTCGCATCGCTTTGCTCGGCAACGACTTGGGTAGTATCACCCTGCATCATCTCGGCGAACGCCTGCGGCGGCACCGAGCCGACCGTCATCGTCAGAGCCAAACCCGCGGTAATGGCCGCGTTGACATGCCTTCTGTTCATGTTTCCTCCCGACACGCTCAACGGACCAAACAGCACTGGTCCGATTGGCAAGTTAAGTTGAGCGTATCCTTCGCCGATGGAGGTTTGCAATATGCTACAGGTTAAGCGGCATAAATGGCTTCGTAAACGGGCACCCCAGGGCAGCTAATTTGAGTTGCGGTGATATACAGACTGTTTGAGGCTTCTGGCTTGTAAAACAGTCCGTATTTCACCGCAACTGCTGAGGGGATGGGTTAACGGAGCAGGCCGGCTACTTCGCCGGCTAGGGTGATGGTGCCGGCGGCTACGAAGGGCTCGCCTGCGGCATCGAAGGCCGCGAGGGCCTCGGACACGCTCGGGTATACGCCCACGAGCTTATCGGCATCAACGAGGGCAGCGAGCTCCTCTGCCGGCAGGGCACGGTCGGAATCGGTCTGGGTTACGACCACGTGCGGGAACGCCGGAACCAGCACATCGACAATGCCCGCCACGTCCTTATCGGCCAGCGCGGCACACAGCAGCGTGGGGCGATTCTCAACGCACGGATCGATCTCGTCCAGCGCGCTCACAAAGTTCTCGCAGCTCTGAGGGTTATGGCAGGCGTCGATCAGCTTGAGCGGATCGGTTCCCAGCACATCAAATCGACCCGGCGTGGGGCAGCCCATAAGCGACGCATCGAGCTTGTCATGGTCGAGCTCGCGGCCCAGATAGCCCTCGCACAGCATAATCGCGCACGCGGCATTCTGCGGCTGATAGGCCGGCTTGACCATGCTCGATGTATAGATCGCGCGCGGCGTAGTGCAGCTAAACTCCACGGTATCGCCCACGTGCTCCGGCACCTTGGTAGTGGCATGGTTCACCACGAGCGGTACTACGCCGCACTCGCGACAACGGGCATCCATCACGCGCTGAACACTCGCCTCGTGCGTGCCCTCGCCCAGCACAACCAGGCGTCCGGGCTTAATGACCGCAGCCTTCTCCCCCGCAATGGCCTCGAGCGTATCGCCCAAAATACGTGTGTGATCGAGCCCAATGCCCGTAATGGCAACGGCGACGGGATCGGTCGCACTCGTGGCGTCCCAGCGCCCGCCCATGCCAACCTCGAGCACGGCAACATCCACCGCGGCCTCGGCAAACACCACAAGTGCGGCAGCCGTCAGCAGGTCAAACGGCGTGATGGTATAGGCACGCTCCCCCGCCGCAACACGACGGGCATTCACGCGGCGCCCCGCCTCAACGGCAGCAGAAACGCCTCGAGCAAACGCCTCGTCACTCACAACGCACCCGTCAACCTCCATGCGCTCGGGATAGCGCACCAACTGCGGAGACGTATACAGCGCGGTTTTGAGCCCCTCACCACGAAGAATGGCAGCCGAAAAACGCGTAGTCGAAGTCTTGCCATTGGTACCGGCAACCTGGATGCAATCGAAATACTCGTCCGGACGCCCCAGCTCATCGAGCATATCGACAACCGTCTCAAGCAGAGGACCAGCATCCCCAGAAATCCGCCCCGTATCAGCAGCCAGCCCCACAGCCTCATCAAACGAAAGCAACTCAAACGAGAAAGGAACGACATACGACCCAGAACGCTTAGCCATAACCCAAAGTCCCCTCAACATAAAAAGAGGCCCGAATCAACAACGAGCCCCTCCCAAACAAAATATCAACCAAACACCGCTTTGCAGCGACCTCAAGGCCACAACCAAGTGGCCCCACCAGGCAGCGGACGCCTCCGTAACCGCCATGGGAGCGGTTTGGGGCTTTGCTCGATACAAGTTCCGCACGAGCCGAAGGCCACTTAATGTGGCCTTCGTGCGAGCAGGACTGTCCGCAGTAGCGAGCAATGCCCCAAACCGCGTCCCCCAGTAACGCTTACGAGAAGTCAGCAACCTGAGCAGTCAGCGCCGCCAGGGTCTCCTTGAGCTCAGCTGCACGGTCCCTCTTCTTCTGGACCACAGCGGGCGCGGCCTTGGCCACGAAGCCCTCGTTAGCGAGCGTCTTCTCGCAACCGGCGAGCTCCTTCTGGGCCGCGGCGATCTCCTTCTCCAGGCGTGCCTTCTCGGCCGAAAGATCGACCTTGCCCTCGAGCACCACAAAGACCTCGACGCCGCTGTCGACCACGGCAATGCTCGCGGCCGGCTTCTCAACGTCGGTACCCATGACCAGCGAGGCGGTGTTCGCCAGCGGCTCAATGGTCGAGCGCAGGCTCTCGAGCTTCTCGATATCCTCAGCACCGGCGCGCACGACCACGTCGAGCTCTGACTTGGGGCTCAGGCGATAACGCGAACGCGTGGCGCGGGCAGCGGAAACGACGGTGCGGCACAGCTCAAATGCGCGCTCGGCGGGCTCATCGACGTACTTGACGTAGTCGGCGGGCTCCGGCCACTTGGCGATCATGAGCGCCTCGGCGCGGTCCACGTTGCCCTCGGCATCCAGGTCGAGCACGCTCGCCGGCATATTGTCCCAGATCTCCTCGGTGACAAACGGCATGAGCGGGTGCATCAGGCGAATGGAGGTGTCGAGCACAAAGATCAGGTTGCGCTGAGCCTGCAGACGGCCCTCGCCCTTCAGACGGGCCTTGGTGACCTCGACGTACCAGTCGCAGACCTCGTTCCAGAAGAACTGCTGCACGCCGCGGGCCATGTCGCCAAAGGTGTAGTTCTCGATACCCTCGGTGACCATCTTCACGGCCTTGGCAAGGCGGCTGAACATCCAGGCGTCGGCCGGCGTCTCCACGACGGGCTCGCCAGGCGTGTAGCCCTCCATGTTCATGAGCAGGAAGCGGCTGGCGTTCCAGATCTTGGTCACAAAGCTCTTGGCCTGGTCGGTGCGCGGGCTGTCGATGAGCTTCTTGGTCTTCTTATCGATGTTCGCGTCAAACTTGACGTCCTGGTTGTTGGTGCACAGCGTCAGCAGGTTGTAGCGCATGGCGTCGGCGCCGTACATACCGATGAGGTCCATGGGGTCAACGCCGTTACCCTTGGACTTGGACATGCGGCTGCCGTCCTTGGCAAGGATCGTCGGGTAGATGACGACGTCCTTAAACGGCACCTCGTCCAGGAAGTACAGCGAGCTCATAACCATGCGAGCAACCCACAGCGCGATGATGTCGCGCGCGGTGACGAGCGCCGTCGTGGGATGATGCCCCTCGAGCAGCTCCGGCTTTTGCGGCCAGCCCTGCGTGGCGAAGGTCCACAGCTGCGAGCTGAACCAAGTGTCCAGCACGTTCTCGTCCTGATGCACGTGATGGCCGCCGCACTTGGGGCACACGTCGGTGTCCTCGGTAAGGGCGTCCTCCCAGCCGCAGTCCTCGCAGTAGAACACGGGAATGCGGTGGCCCCACCACAGCTGGCGGCTGATGCACCAATCCTTGAGGTTCTCCATCCAGGTGGTGTAGGTCTGCGTCCAGCGCGAGGGGTGGAAGGTGACCTTGCCGGATTTGACGGCGTCAAGCGCCGGCCCCTTGAGCTTATCGACGGCCACAAACCACTGCTCGGACAGCCACGGCTCAAGCGCGGCGTCGCAACGGTAGCAGTGCATGACGGAGTGGTCGTGGTCCTCGACGTGATCGAGCAGATCATGCTCCTCAAACCACTTAATGACGGCCTCGCGGCACTCCTCACGAGTCATACCGGTGAACTCGCCATAGCCCTCGACGACCACCGCGTGCTCGTCGAAGATATTGATCTGCGGCAGGTCGTGGGCCTGACCCATGGCGTAGTCGTTGGGGTCGTGGGCCGGGGTGACCTTGACAAAGCCGGAGCCAAAGTTGGCGTCGACGTGCCAATCTTCAAAGATGGGGATCTCGCGGTCGACGATGGGAAGCTTGACGGTCTTACCCACGAAGGCGGCCTTCTCGGGATCCTTCGGGGAGACGGCAACGCCCGTGTCGCCGAGCATGGTCTCGGGGCGCGTGGTGGCGACGACGATGTAATCCTGGCCGTTGACCGGCTCGGTCAGCGGGTAACGCAGGTGCCAAAGGTGGCCCTTCTCGTCCTTGTACTCGGCCTCGTCGTCCGAGATGGCGGTGGTGCAGTTGGGGCACCAGTTGACGATGCGCTTGCCGCGGTAGATCAGGCCGTCGTGGTACCAGTCGCAGAAGACCTTGCGCACGGCTTGCGCGTAGTCCTCGTCCATAGTGAAGCGCTCGTTGTCGAAGTCGACAGAGCAGCCCATACGCTTGATCTGCTCGACGATGATGCCGCCGTACTCGTGGGTCCAATCCCAGCAAGCGTCGACAAACTTGTCGCGGCCGATCTCCAGGCGGCTGATGCCCTCACTCTTGAGCTTCTTGTCGACCTTAGTCTGCGTGGCGATACCGGCGTGGTCGGTACCCAGCACCCAGCGCGTGGACTTGCCGCGCATGCGGGCCATGCGGATGATGGCGTCCTGGATGGAGTCGTCGGTGGCGTGGCCCATATGGAGCTTGCCGGTCACGTTGGGAGGCGGAATGGTGACGGTGCAGTCGCCCACGCCCTCACGGCGCTTGTAGTAGCCGCCGTCGAGCCACTTCTGCAGGATCGCCGGCTCGTTGGTCGACGGATCGTAGTTCTTGGGCATCTCTTCCATATATCTCTCCCTGTCCCGCCGGCGTGTCCGCCTGCTTGGTTTTCGCTCGGTCAGGTCCTGGCTCGCACGAAAAGCACATTAAGTGCTCTTCGGCTCGTGCGGAATCTACGAAAACCAAGCAGGCGGACACGCCTTAGGTATCGATTACTTCAGTCTGTAATGACTTCGCTGAGGCTTAAACAAACACACAGAATAACACAGGTAGTTGGAGTTATTGCGTATATATAAAATAGCCTCCGACCACGGATGGTCAGAGGCTATTTGCAAGCACGTTTTTGGCTGGTTTACCCGTAGATGCGCTGGGGCTGCTCTTCGCCCTTTACGGAGGCTTCGGTCACGATGACCTTGGCGACGCCCTCCTCGCTGGGCAGGTCGAACATCGTCTGCTGCAGCACGTCCTCGCAGATGGAACGCAGGCCGCGGGCGCCGGTCTTGCGGGCAAGCGCCATACGGGCGATCTCGTGCAGGGCGGCATCCTCAAACTCAAGCTCAACGTCCTCGAGCTGGAACATCTTACGGTACTGGCGCACCACGGCGTTCTTGGGCTCCGTCAGGATCGACACCAGGTCATCCTCGTCGAGCGCCTGCGTCTGGGTGACGACGGGCGTACGGCCCACGAACTCGGGGATCATGCCAAAGGCGTTGAGATCCTGCGGGAGCACCTGACGCAGCAGGTCGTTCTCGTCGACCGAGGTGGGGCCGGCGATCTCGGAGTTGAAGCCCACACCCTTGTTGCCAACGCGATCGGCAATGATCTTGTCCAGGCCTACAAAGGCACCGCCACAGATGAACAGGATGTTGGTCGTGTCGATCTGCAGCAGCTCCTGCTGGGGATGCTTGCGGCCGCCGGTGGGCGGAACGCTTGCCACCGTGCCCTCAAGGATCTTAAGCAGCGCCTGCTGAACGCCCTCGCCCGAGACATCGCGGGTAATGGAGAGGTTCTCGGCCTTGCGGGCGATCTTATCAATCTCGTCCACGTAGATAATGCCAACCTGCGCGCGCTCGATATCGCCATCGGCAGCATTGATGAGCTTAAGCAGGATGTTCTCCACGTCCTCGCCCACGTAACCGGCCTCGGTGAGTGCGGTGGCATCGGCGATGGCAAACGGCACCTCGAGGATGCGCGCGAGCGTCTGGGCCAACAGGGTCTTGCCGGTACCAGTGGGACCGAGCAGCAAGATGTTGGACTTGGCGAGCTCCACCTCGTCCATATCGTTGTCGAACTGCGAGCCCATGCCGCCGTCAAAAGCGGACACCGCAGCGCCGCCCTCGATCACGCGGCGATAGTGGTTGTACACGGCAACCGACATAGCGCGCTTGGCGTCCTCCTGACCCATGACATAGGCCGAAAGCTCGTCATAGATCTCGTGCGGCGTCGGCACGTGCGTGATGACCTGGCGGTCGTCCTCGAGCTCAAAGCCCTCGGTCTCGGGGTCCACGGCGGGCTGCCCAGCAGCCTGGCCGTGGTCGTTGAGGAAGCCTGGCAGCTTGCCGTTGCGGGCAGCGTCCATAAAGTCCGAAGCCAGCGACTCCTCCAGAATCTCGGAGCAAGCGGCGACGCACTCGTCACAGATAAAGATGTTGGTCGGGCCCTTTACGAGGCGACGGACCTGGCCCTGCTCTTTTCCGCAGAAGGAGCAGCGGATAGGGTTGCCGTTCTCGTCAAAGTTGTCCTGCATGTTTCCTGCCATCCTAGGCATCCTTCGCGGCGAGATCGCGCGAGGTGACGATACGGTCAATCAAGCCGTAGTCGAGGGCCTCGGCAGCGGTCAGGTAGTTGTCGCGCTCGGTATCGGCCTGGACCTTCTCGATGGGCTGGCCCGAGGCGTCGGACAGGATCTGGTTGAGCTCGCGACGGGTCTTCTTGATCTCCTCGGCAACGATCTCAATCTCGGTCTGCTGACCCTGGGCACCGCCGCTGGGCTGGTGAATCATGACCTTGGAGTGCGGCAGGCAGAAGCGCTTGCCCTTGGCGCCGGCCGAAAGCAGCACAGCGGCCATAGACGCGGCCATGCCGACGCAAATGGTGGAGACCTGCGGCTTAATGAAGTTCATGGTGTCAAGAATCGCCAGGCCGGAGTAGACCTCGCCACCGGGCGAATTGATGTAGAGCGAGATATCCTTCTCGGCATCCTGGCTCTCAAGATGCAGCAGCTGGGCAACGACCAGGTTGGCGCTGACGGAGTTGATCTCCTCGCCCAAGAAGATGATGCGGTCGTTGAGCAGGCGCGAATAGATATCGTAGCTGCGCTCGCCGCGCGGCGTCTGCTCGATAACGTATGGCACGAGGGCGGAATCGAACTTAGCGATCATACGCATCTCCATTTCTCTCTTGCGGACCAATAGTGGTTCTAGATAAACGTACGGTGCCCGCATGCTATGCATTGGCTGGCACCGTACGAAGCAACCGGATAACCGGTGTATAACTTTACCCCATCACGGGCGCACGCATGCGCTCGCGGGCAAGGTGGCGAGAATTACTCGGCGTCCTTGGCGGTCTCGTCGACCTCGGTCACCTTGGCGTTCTCGACCAGGTGGTCAACGGCCTTGGAGCGACGGATGGACTCGCGGACGGCAGGCATGCGGCCATCGGCGATGAACTCGGCCTTGGAAGCCTCGACGTCCTTGACGCCGGCCTTCTCGAACTCGGCGTTGACGTCGTCCTCGGTGACCTCAATCTTGAGCTCACGGGCGAGGGCGTCGAGAGCCAGGGACTCACGGGCAACGTCGTTGGCCTGCTTGTGCAGGTCGCCGATGAACTGCTCCATGGTTAGGCCGGAAGCGGGCAGCCAGGTGTCCAGCGTCATGCCGCGGGCAGCGAGGTTGGACAGGAAGTTCTGGCCAAGCTCCTCAAAGACGGACTGCTCGTAGTCAGCATCCATCTCGTCGAGCTGCAGGCGCTCGGCGAGAGCGGAGACGCAACGGTTCTCCTTCTCGGCCGGCAGGCGGGAAGCCTTGTCCTGCTCGATCTCGATCTTGATGGCGTCGCGCATGGCGTCGATGCTGTCAAAGCCAAAGTCGGACTTGACGAGCTCATCGGTGAGCTCGGGGGTGTTGCGGACCTTGATGCCCTTGACGGTGACCTCGACGGTGTGGGTCTCGGCCTCCTCGCCCTCCTCGACCTCGTCGGTCCAGGTGACGGTCTTGACGTCGTCAACGTTAGCGCCGATCAGGGCCTCGTTGAACTCCTTGGGGTTGCTGTCGCTACCGGCGATGAGCATGCGGCCCTCGGCGGCGAAGTTGTCAGCGTTCTCAACGGCCTTGAGATCGACGGTGACGTAGTCCTCGGCCTCGACGGCGCGACCCTCGACGTCCTCGAAGGTGGCACGGTAGTTGAGGAGCATCTCGACCTGGTTGTTAATCTCGGACTCGGTGACCTCCGCAGGAGGCATCTCGATCTCGACGGCGTCGAAGGAGGAGAGCTCAGCAGCAGGACGCAGGGAGAACTCGACAGTGTAGGTGTAGTCCTCGTGATCCTTGGCGAGGTCGAGCTCCTTGTAGTCACCGTTCTTGGTGGGGACGATGTCCAGCTCGTTGAGGACGGCGGGCTCGTTGGCGGCGATCAGGTCGTTGGTGGCCTGAGCGAGGGTAGCCTCGGCGCCAAGAGCGGAGTCGATGACCGGACGGGGGGCCTTGCCGGCACGGAAGCCCGGGAAGCGGTACTTCTTGGCGGTGTCCTTGTAAGCCTTCTTGATCGCGGCGTCGACGTCGGCGGCCGGGATGGTGACCGTAGCGGTGAGCTTGGCGTCCTTGACGTCAGAAGCGGTGATGTTCAACACGTTCCTCCTCATACTGCCCAGCTTATCTGAGGTGCTGGTACCTTTATGCAACAAAGAGTCGCGACGGCCGAAGCCGACGCAGATGCGTTGGTGCGGGCGAAAGGACTCGAACCTTCACGGGAATCCCACCAGAACCTAAATCTGGCGCGTCTACCAATTCCGCCACGCCCGCATGAGCGCACAGACTAGGAATGATAGCAGATACGAACGGCAAGCGCACGCACACCTTTTACAAGCTCACGACCTCACCACGAGTGCAAAAGGCGGGACGAGTTGCCCCGCCCCGCCAATTACGACTTGTTCGCCGACACGCTACTCCCCCAGCAGGGCCTTCTCGGGCGTGATGGGCAGTGAGCGAACCTGATGGCCGGTGGCGTGCGCCACGGCCGAGGCTACTGCGGCGAGCGGCGTGTTGATGACGACCTCGCCGATCGACTTGGCGCCAAACGGGCCCGTCGGCTCGTAGCTCGGCTCAAAGGCCACGCGAATGCTGCCGATATCCAGGCGCGTGGGCAGCTTGTAGCTCATAAAGTTGCCGGTGCGCAGGCGGCCGCGGTCATCGTGCTCGACAATCTCATAGAGCGCGTGGCCGATACCCTGGGCAATGCCGCCCTCGGCCTGGACGCGCGCGAGCGCCTCGTTGATAACGGTGCCGCAGTCCACAGCCGCCACGTAGTCCACCACGGTCACCTTGCCGGTGGCCTTGTCGACCTCGACCTCGGCAATGCCGGCCATAAACGGCGGGGGCGAAACGGGCAAGCAGGCAGAGGCATGCGAGGTGAGCGCGTCGCCGCCCGCGATGTTCTTTACGCACAGGTTGGCAAAGTCGCGCAGCGTGAGGTAGCGGTTCTGCTCGCGCGCGGCACGTTCGTCGGACAGGCGCACGTACTGGCCATCGAAGACCACGTCGGCGGCGTCCACGTCCCACATCTGGGCGGCCTTGGCGCAGATCTTCTCGCGCAGCTCGGTCGCGGCGTTCTTGGCTGCCAGGCCCGTCACGTACGTGCCCGAGCTCGCGTACGAGCCGGCGTCGAACGGCGACACGTCGGTGTCCACGCCGCGCACCACGATCAGCGAACTCTCCACGCCCAGCTCCTCGGCGGCAATCTGCGCCAGGATCGTGTCGACGCCCATGCCGTTATCGGTGGCGCCGGTGCCGATGGTAATGAAGCCATCTTCCTCCAGGCGCATGTCGATGCCGGCGATATCCACGTTGGAAATGCCCGAGCCCTGCATGGTGAGCGCGCAGCCCAGGGCGCGCACGCGGTCGCCCAGGTCGACGGCCAGCGGCTTGTCGCGCCAACCGATCATGTCCATCGCGCGCAGCAGGCAGCGGTCGAGTGCGCAGGCGTTGAGCTTCTCGTTGTAGTACTGCGGCATGACCTCGCCCTCGCGCACCATGTTCTTAAGGCGCAGGTCGGCGGGGTCCATGTGCAGCATGTCGGCGAGCTCGTTGACGGCGCTCTCCACGGCAAACTGGCCCTGGGTGGCACCATAGCCGCGATACGCGCCGCCGCGGTTGGTGTTGGTGTAGACGGCGTCCCACCTAAAGCGGCTCGCCTTTACGTGGTTGTAGATGGGCAGGCTCTTATGACCCGAAAGGCCGATCGTCGTGGTGGCGTGCTCGCCGTACGCGCCGGCGTTGGACAGCGTATGCAGGTCGATGGCTGTAATGGTGCCGTCGTTCATGGCGCCCATCTTAACGGTCATCTGCATCTGGTGGCGCGAGTTGCCCGCGGTGATGGTCTCCTCGCGGGTGTAGCAGCAGTAGCTCGGACGGCCGGTCTGCTGGGTAACGAATGCCACGAAGATCTCACAGCAGCCCGTCTGCTTGGAGCCAAAGCCGCCGCCGATGCGCGGCTTAATGACCTGCACCTGCGACTGCGGAATGTCGAGCGACTGCGCGACCATGCGGCGCACGTGGAAAGGCACCTGCGTGGAGGTGGTCACCGAGATGCGGCCGAACGCGTCGATCGTCGCGAAGGCGCGGAAGGTCTCCATGGGCGCGGTCTGCGTGGCCTGGCTGGTGTAAGTGCGCTCAAAGACGATGTCGCTCTGGGCGAAGGCCTCGTCCAGATCGCCAAAATCACTGGTACCGCTGCACACCAGATTGCGAGCAACGTCGCCGCCCTGCGGGAACATAAAGGTCACGTCGCCCTCGGGGTGGACCACGATGTCGTTATCGAGTGCCTGGGTAAAGTCGAGCAGCGGCTCGAGCACCTCGTAGTCGACCTTGATGAGCTTGAGTGCCTTATCGGCGGCCTCCTCGGTCTCGGCGGCGACGATCGCCACCTCCTCGTTTTGGTAGCGCACCAGGTTCTCGAGGATCAGGCGGTCGTAGGGACTAGGCTGCGGATAGCTCTGGCCGGCGATGGTAAAGCGGCGCTTGGGCACGTCCTCGTAGGTGTAGACACCCACCACGCCGGGCACCTTCAGGGCGCGCGAGGTGTCGATGGAGCGGATCTTGGCGCGAGCATACGGGCTGCGCTTGAGTTTGACGATGAGCGCGCCGGCGGGCACCATATCGCCCGTGTAGACGGGACGGCCCTCGAGCAGAGCCTTCGAATCCTTCTTGGGCTGCTTGTGGGTGATTTGCTTGTACGAGACGCCGTCGCAGCTGGTGTCGTTGACCGGCAGCTCGGGCATCTCAAAGCCCACCTGCACGCCGGACTCGTTGAGGAAGCGGACGATGGCGCGCAGCTGGCTCTCGTAGCCGCTGCAACGGCACAGGTTGCCGGCGAGCTGGCGCGAGAGCTCCTCGCGCGTTGCGACGAGGCTCGGATCCTCCTTGGCGGCGCGGGCGAGCGCCAGCACGTTCATGATGAGGCCGGGGGCGCAAAAACCGCACTGCTCAGCGCCTTCGGCAGCCATCGCACGGGCGAGAGCCTCGGACTCGACCTTAAGGCCCTCAAGCGTGGTGATGGTGTGTCCCTCAACACGGGCGGCGGGAACCGAGCAGCTCAGCACCGGGTCGCCGTCGAGCCACACCGTGCACAGGCCGCAGTTGGTGGTTTCGCAGGCACAGCGCACCGACGCGCAACCCTGCTCGCGCAGCAGCGCGAAGAGCATGGTGTCGGGGGCAATCTGAACCTTGACCTTACGGCCGTTGAGCGTAAAGGAAAGATCGATGAGTTTGGCAGCCATTAGCGCACCTCGCTAGAATCGACGCCGGGCACGCGGCGGCAGGAATACTCGTCCGTGGCAAACTTAGGCACTTGCACGGTCTCGAGCTCGCGGGCAAGCGCGGCCGAAAGCTCAATGCCGGCGGCGCGGCGCACGGCCTGCACGGCAAGCGGGGCCGAGATGCAGCGGCGGTAGTCGGCCGAGCCCCACAGGTTGGTGCCGTAGCTCAGGGCACGCACGGATGCGGCTAGGGCGCGCAGCTCGTCCTCGGAAGGCTGCTCGTTCACCAGGCCGCATGCCTCGCCCTGCAGCAGGGTCGAGCGCAGCGGACGGGCACCCACGGTGACGTGCCAGGAGTTGTCCCACCAAGCAGCAGTGACATTAAGCGAGGGGAAGTCGGTCGCGGCCTTGCGCACGGCCTCATAGCTCGCGCGGTAGTCGTGCTTAACGACCACGACGTGCTCGATCACGTCGCGAACGTAGCCCATCCGCACGAACTCCGCGAGCGGCACGCGGCCGGCACCCGTCAGCTCAACATACGAATCGAGCGCCAGGAAGGCCGAGAGCACGTCCGAGAAACCAAAACGGCCGTAGATGCTGCCGCCTACCGTGGCGGTGTTGCGCAGCTGCACACCCACGATGTCATGGACGGCAAACTCAAAAACATTGTTGACAAGCGCGTTGAGCTCGGCATGGCGCTCGAGCTGGCGCAGGGTGCACATGGCACCGATGCGAAACTCGGTCTCGGTCTCCTCGATCTGATCGAGTCCGCAGGCCGAAAGGTCAATCGCCGTCGCCACACGACGCGAACCCAGGCGCATCCAGATGCCGCCGCCCACAATCTTGTTGTTGCGGTTCTTCTGTAAGAGCTCATAGGCTTCGGCCGCGTTTCCAACACGGACGTAGGAACCGAACTTGAGCACGTTCTCCCCCATCTCTCCACTTGTCCAGTACTTTTAAGTGTACCAAACGAGGGGCCGCAACTCATGCCGAGACAAAATGATCCGTTTTCCTCCGTCCCCTTTGGATCAAAAAAGGCTCCCGGCGTTGAGCCGAGAGCCTCATCACATGCTATGTCAGGCAGGGATTAGCAGACACCCTGGGCGAGCATGGCATCGGCGACCTTCAGGAAGCCGGCGATGTTGGCGCCCATGACAAAGTTGCCCTCCTGGCCATACTCCTTGGCGGTGTCGTCCACGTTGTGGAACATGCCGCGCATGAGCTGCTCGAGCTTGCCGTCGACCTCCTCGAAGGTCCAGGACAGGTGCTCGGCATTCTGGCTCATCTCCAGGCCGGATACGAGTACGCCGCCGGCGTTGGCAGCCTTGCCGGGCATAAAGGCGACGCCGTTCTCCTGGAAGTAGGTCGTGGCCTCGATGGTCGTAGGCATGTTCGCGCCCTCGCCGACCACCGTGCAGCCGTTGGCGACGAGCGCCTGGGCGTCCTCGAGCAGCAGCGTGTTCTCGCGAGCGCAGGGCAGCGCGATGTCGCAGGGCAGCTGCCACACGCCGCGGCCGTCGCCCTCGTGCCACACGGCGCTGGGCCTCTCGTCAACGTACATAGCGAGCGTAACGCCCTTGTCGTGGCCAGAGCGCTTCTTGTTGTAGATGAGCTCGAGCACGGTGTAGTCGATGCCGTCGGGATCCTCGACCCAGCCGTGGGTATCGGAGCAGGCGAGCACCTTGCCGCCGAGCTGAGTGACCTTCTGGACCGCGTAGATAGCGACGTTGCCGGAGCCGTGAACGACGACGTTCTTGCCCTCGAAGGAGTCGCCGCGGCTCTTGAGGTACTCGTCCACAAAGTAGGCCAGACCGTAACCGGTGGCCTCGGTACGGGCGAGCGAGCCGCCAAAGGAGAGGCCCTTGCCGGTGAGGACGCCGGTCCACTCGTTGGTCAGGCGCTTGTACTGACCGAACAGGTAGGCAACCTCGCGGCCGCCAACGCCCAGGTCGCCGGCGGGAACGTCGGTGTTGGGGCCGATGTGGCGATAGAGCTCGGTCATGAAGGACTGGCAGAAGTGCATGATCTCGTTGTTGGACTTACCCTTGGGGTCAAAGTCGGAGCCGCCCTTGCCGCCGCCCATGGGAAGGGTGGTCAGGCTGTTCTTGAGGATCTGCTCCAGGCCCAGGAACTTGAGCATGCCCAGGGTGACCGTCGGGTTAAAGCGCAGGCCGCCCTTGTAGGGTCCAATGGCAGAGTTGAACTCGACGCGGTAGCCGCGGTTGACCTGGACCTTGCCCTGGTCGTCGACCCAGGGGACACGGAACATGACGATGCGCTCGGGCTCGACGAGGCGCTCCAGCAGGGCGGCCTCCTCGTACTCGGGGTGGGCGTCGAGCGCCGGCTGGATGGTGCCGAGAATCTCAGTCGCGGCCTGGATGAACTCAGGCTGCTCGGGATAGCGGGCCTTGAGCTCTTCGAGAACTTTCTGCGTGTAGCTCATGCTTCCTCCAATTGATGGAAAAGAAAGGTGTCGTTCGCGGCGCCCCATGCGCCGCGAGCTTTATCGAGTATGGATAATATCGCACTGTTGCAGCAAAGTTTCGCATAAGCCGACAAGCAGATGTTTCGTTTTGATTACGATGCAGGTAGAAGCGTTTTTGAGCGCTCGAGGTACAAATCGCGTGTTTCGAAGCTGTTTCGTCCACATGTTCCAAACCACCACATTGGGGACAGGCACCTTTGTGGAGGTGTTGGTGGTTAGAGGACGAGTTGATGGTAGTCGGCGGGGGTTATACGGCCTTCGGTCGCGGCACAGAAGGCGGCGAGGGCATCGCCGGAGAACGGCATGACCCAGCAAAGTCCACAGCCGGCGGTAATGGAGCCGGGCAGCGGCATGATGCGCCCGGACACACCGGCGGCAAGACACAGCTGTTCGCATTCCATCACATCGAAGGTGCTGTCAAACGACACGATAATCTTGCGCTCGTGATCAGAGGCATCGCCAAACGAGGCCTCGCGGTGCGACTCGCGATACGCAGCCGCCGCTGCCTCTTCTTCGGCCGTATGTCCACAGCCACCGCAGCCGCAAGTACAAGGCTCGGACCCATCGCAAGTGCAAGGTTCCCCGGTATCGGGGCAGGTATCGTGAGGCATGGCATCTCCCATCGTCTAGGCGAGCAGCTCGGCTGCCGCAAACTCCTCGGGTGTATTGACGTTTTCGAAGCAGAGCGTGGAACCGGCAACCTCGACAATCTGGGGCTCATTCAGATAGCCGGCATGGACCTGGTCGATCAAACAGCGGATGCGTTGGCGGTCCTGGTCGAGCAACTCACGGGCAACCGGCGCGCAAGCCTGGCGGCGCCACACGGCGCACAGCGGCTCAATCCCCCGCTTCTCGCGCGGCACGCACACGTCGAACGCCTCGGCCTCAACACGATCGGCAAGCGCGCCGATGAGTTCCGGCGAGACAAACGGCATATCGCAGGCAACGATCGCCACGAGAGGCAGCCGGGCCGCAGTCAGCGAACTCGCGATGCCGCGCATGGCGCCCGCCGGCCCCTCAAGGTCCGACACTATTCGCGGCACCAGGCCGCCAAACGCGCGCTCCTCAAGGTAGGAAAGCTCGCTGGGACGCGAAGTCGTCACGACCAACTCGCCGGCAACTGGCGCCAGCCGACCCAGCACGCGTTCGATGAGCGGCTCGCCGCAAAACGCCATGCGAGCCTTATCACAGCCCATGCGCGAGGACAGCCCACCCGCTTGGACGACACAAGAAAGATCGGCACGTCTTACGGTAGTCATACGGCAAAACACCTCCATCGGCATGCTCGAAACCCGGTGCACGAAGCTAAATACAGCCACCGAAATAGCAGCGCTACGAAAAGCTCGTGCAAAAACAAAACAGCGCCTTTGCGGCACGCAGCAAGACCGCGAGCACAAAAGCGCTGGTAGCGTATGGCGGGAACGTATGTGAATCGAACACATCCAAGACGTTTTGCACGCCTCGCAACGGTTTTGAGGACCGCGGAGCCCACCGGAGCCCATCCGTTCCCAAGTGCGCCGGTATTTTACCAAACCAAACAGGCCCCATCCCAAAAAGACGAGCAAGAAGTTGCGGTGGAATAGTTCTTGTTTAGGCTGCAAGACCCCAAAAACAGGAACTATTTCACTGCAACTGATAAGGGTGGCCTAGCGCAGGGAGCGCAGGCCGCCGGCTTCTTTGTCGAGCACCGTGAAGCGCACGGCATCCAGGTGTTCCAAGATGCTGATGGCACGCTTGCGCGACACGCCCAGCGCCTCGCGCAGCACGCTCGTGGTAGCAGCGCCACCGGCGTCGGCAATGGCAGAGGCGACGAGCTCACGCGCGCAGGCCTCAGCAGCTGCAGACAGGGCCACATCGCGCTCGACCTTTACGATAGAGCGGTTGAGCGAAAGCTCGCGCAGGGCACGCGTCATGGTGTCGCGATCGAACTGCAATTGCTCGCCCACCTCGGGCAACGTCGGTGCATCGAGGCCGGCTTCGTCCAGCAAGGCAACGATACGTTCGCAGGCCTCGCGCACCACACGCGCCGCGGCGGCAGCGGAGTGCGGATCGAATACCTCGGCGCCCTCGGAGGCACACACGCCGCGCGAGCAGCCCTCGGAAATCAGGGCTGCGGCAACTGTATCGTCAGCGGTAGGCCACGCAGCATGGGCAACGGCGCCGGGCGTAAAGCCTGTCTCCTTGGGAGACGCCGCATGCATGGCGGACAGGGTCGCCGCCAGCGTACCCATCGCGGCATCGAGCGCGGAAGCATCTGCATACAGCGAGCCATCCGAGCCAGCAAGCGCGCAAGCAGCGCCCTTCGCCACCAACTCGCGCAACGCTGCCTCAGCCTCACCAGCAACAAGATCGAGCGCCGCGGTAACATCGGCAGCCGTAAACGGCAGCGTCTGCAGCGCCAACCAAGCGCCCACACCGCCCGCGATATCGCCGGACTCGAGCGCCGCGTACAGCATGCACTCCCCCTCAGTAAGCTCGCGCGAGCGACGGCAGCGCGAAAGCAGCACGCGCCCGCCGCCAATAAGCATAACGGGCGAATACGACAGCACCACGGCATGGTCCCCGGCACGTAGCGGCAGCGGCTCCTCCAGGCGCACCTGCACGGTACGGGTCTCGCACACCGCCATGGGGGCCTCGCCCTCCAAAAGCATGATGCGGCCGACGACCTCGGCCGTGCCTGCCATCACGTGCACACGCGCGCCCGACTCGAGCACACGCGGCTTGGCTCCCTCGCGACCCAAATACGTAAACGTCATCATAAAGCGCATCGTCTGGCCAAAGCGGCCCGCCACGCCGAGCATCTCACCGCGGTCAAGTGCGGCGACGCCATCGCCCACCAAGTTGAGCGCCACACGCTGACCGGGCAGCGCCTGCTGAGTGTCGCCATGCACCTGAATCCCACGCAAGCGACAGACCGTACGCGACGGCAAAGCCATCAGCTCGTCGCCCACCGCAACCGGCGCATCGTGCAGCGTTCCCGTCACGACGGTGCCGACGCCCTTGATCGTAAAGCAGCGGTCAATCGGCAGGCGCGGCGCGGCATCGGTGCGCTCGGCACGGTCGCGGCAGGCATCCCAGCAGGCACCTACCTGCTCGTCGAGCACCGCAAGCAGTCCGTCGATCCCCTCGCCCGTCTTAGACGACACAGGCACGATCGGCGCGTCCGCAAACACGGTGTCCGATAAAAAATCATCGACGTCGAGCTCGGCAAGCTCAATCATTTCGCTATCGGCCAGGTCGCACATCGTCAGCGCGACCACCATATGTGTGACGCCCAGCAGCTCCAGCACATGCACGTGCTCGCGCGTCTGCGGCATTACACCCTCAACGGCAGAGACCACCAGCACGGCAACGTCGATGCCCGTCGCACCCTGCACCATGGCGCGCAGGTAGTGTGCATGGCCAGGCACGTCGACCAGGCCCACGATCTTGCCACTCGGCAGCGCCAGCTCGCCAAAGCCAAGCTCAACCGTCATGCCGCGACGACGCTCAACTTCCAGGCGGTCGGGGTTTTTGCCCGTCAGCGCCTCGATGAGCGCCGACTTACCGTGGTCGACATGGCCCGCCGTGCCAACGATAACGGGACACTCCACCAGCGCTTGAACCTCACTCATCGAGCAATCGCCTTCTCAACGCATGCGGCAAGCGTCGACGCCGCTGTCTCGATATCGCGGTCGCCCACGAGTGTGCGCACATCAAACAAAATGCGATCGTGCGAGGTTCGCGTGACAACCGGCGTGTCGAAGTCCTGGACAAGCGAGCGCTTGAGCGCGTCGACCGTCAGGCGCTCGTCAACAAGACGCACGGCAACGCACATCGTGGGCAGCTCCACGGTAGGCAGCGAGCCGCCACCGGGGGTCGACGATTCCTCGACAATCTCCAACTCAACGGCGCACGGGCAACCGGCCTTATCGAGCCCGGCGACCATACGATCGCGCAGCTTGCGGGCACGTCGCTCCAGATGAGCCTGCGGAAGCGTGAGCATGCTGAGCACCGGAATATCGCGATGGGCAACATCGGCGCCATCCATGTAGATACGCAGCGTGGCCTCGAGCGCCGTGAGCGCCAACTTGCCCGGGCGCAGGGCGCGCATAAGCGGATGCGACCCACAGGCCTGGACCGGGTCACGACGGCCCATGATGATGCCCGCCTGTGCGGCACCGAGCAATTTATCGCCCGAGCACGACACCAAATCGAGCCCTGCCGAAACCGAAGCCGGCGTGGTTTCCTCGCCGCCGCGAACCAGGATGTCGTCAGGCAACAGCGCCCCTGAGCCCTGGTCTTCATAGAACAGCAGGCCATGCTTATGGGCCAGTGCGGCGAGCTCCCTTGAGCTCACTTCCTCGTGAAAACCCTCGATGCGATAGTTGGAAGGATGGACCTTCAAGATCATGGCCGTTTCGGGCGTGATGGCGCGCTCGTAGTCGCCCAGGTGTGTGCGGTTGGTGGCGCCGACCTCGACGAGTTTGGCGCCCGAGGCCGCCATGACATCGGGGATGCGGAAGCTGCCGCCAATCTCGACAAGCTCGCCGCGGCTGACGATGACCTCCTTGCCCGCGGCATGGGTTGCCAACACCAACAGCACGGCGGCCGCGTTATTGTTAACGACCAACGCGTCCTCGGCACCGGTAAGCGAGCGGATGAGCTGCGCGGCATGCTCCTTACGCGACCCGCGCGAACAGGTGCCCACGCTGTACTCGAGTGTGCTGTAGCCGCGCGCGACCTCGGCCACGGCCTTGGCGGCCGACTCCGCGAGCGGGGCTCGGCCCAGATTGGTATGGATAACAACACCCGTGGCGTTGACGGCGGGACGCAGGCTCGGCAGTGCGGAGCGATGCGCACGCCACTCGATGGCCGATGCCAGCTCGCGCTTGGAGCGCGGATCGGCGCCGGCACGAATCGCGGCGCGCTCCTCGTCGAGCTCGGCCGTGACGGCGGCATGCACCACCGCATCGCAGGTCTCCCCCGCCGCTTTCACTACCGGCCACTCGGCAAGCAGCTCGTTGACGGAAGGAATGGCGCGCAGGCGGGCGCGCACCTCATCGGACATGTTCTGGCTATCGCTCATGTGCGGCCTTTCAAAAGAAACGTGGATCAGTCGAATGCATCAGCTGAGTCAATTACCCGTCATTATCCCCGCGCGCGACAATCTTTTCCACGCGAACGGCGTTTTCCTGGGTGAGCGCGGCGCCCGTCAACGGGTCCCAACGCAACGGCGTATGGTCGAGCGGGCCCACGCCCAAGGCTTGAGCGCAACCGGCATCGGCGCCAAATGAACGCCCACCGGGGGCGGCCGATGTAAAGATGCACGCCGGATGCAGATACGGCGTCGTCTCCACGCGCACGCGGTCGCGGCCCATATCGCTCACGAGCTCGACGATCTCGCCGTCGGCGATGCCCATGCGCGTAGCAGCATCGGCATTCATCTGCACGGCATCCAGGTCCGATCCAGCCTCGGCGGCACCTTGGGCCGCAAGCCTTCGCGAGGTATGCGACTCAAAGGGTCGATTGCCGCTAATGAGGCGAAACATTCCTGGGCCGGGCTCCACCATGGGAGCGATCCAGTTGGGTACACGACCCAGACCGGCTCGTTCCCATACGTCGCTTGCCAGCGCAATTTTGCCGCCATCCAGGGGAATCGCCGGCTCGCCCGTACGCGACGGCAACGTAACACCCGTGTCGGCCCAGCCGCGTTCCTTGAGCTCGTCCAGATCGATCCCAAACGGTGCCACCTGGGCAGCCGCCAGATTGTCAGACGTAAACTGGAAGTACTCGCCCACGCCACACGCCTGCGCCAGACCGGCAAAAATCTCCCGACCGGGACGTGTGTCGTCATGCTGCACGGGCAGCACGGCATTGCGGAAGAACACGCGCGCATCGTTGGCGCCTGTCACCGTTCCCACGCCACGGTCGGCCTCCAGATACGTCACATCGGGCAGCACGAAGTCGGAAGCGAGCGCTGTCTCGGACCAGCGAATATCAATCGTCACGAGCAGGTCGAGCTGCTGCAAGATGCCCAACCAAGCCTGCGCATTGCCATAGCCAGCACCGGGGTTACTGGCATAGACGATGAGCCCACGCAAATCGCCGACCAGAATCGACTGGCCGATGGTCGTGCACAGACCGCGCACCGGATCGACCAGTGGATAGCGCTCGGACCCCAGCTTGGACATGCGCGGCACCGGCGGCGTCGCAAAGCGTGCGGGATCAAGGTCGCCCAGCGCAAGCGGTGTGGGTGGATTGAGCGCGCCGCCCGCATGTCCAATACAGCCCAGCAGCACGTCGACCATACAGATAGCTCGCGCCGTCTGGGTACTGTTGGCATACGCGATGCCGATGCCGCCATGAAAGCCAGCATCTACCACGGCGGCAGGCGCGGCGGCAGCGAGATCGCGCGCCGTGGCGACAATCTCTTCGGCCGGCACGTCGCACATCGACTCGGCCCACTCAGGCGTCCAAACAGCAGCCGCCTGCGCCAGCTCATCAAAACCCGTGGTATAGCGGGCAACAAACTCGTGGTCGTATAAGTCCTCGGCAATGAGCACATGCGCAATGCCCAGCAGCAAGGCCAGGTCGCAGCCCGGGCGCACGCGCAGCCAGCGGTCGGCAAGCGCAGCCGAGCCGCTGCGCCGGGGGTCGACCACGATAATCTTCGCCCCACGGCGACGGGCATCGTTGAGCGCATCAACGGCCCCCATCGTCGACGAATCGACAATGGAACGCCCCAAATACATGATGCAATCGGTATGCGCCAGGTCGGAGGCGGGACTATAGCCCAAGCTATGCTCCCAACCGGTGAGACGGCTTACCTCGCAGGCACCATCGGCGCCGTACACGTTGGGCGAACCCAGCGCGTGCATAAGACGATAGGCCCAGTAGCGGTCGAACGAGGGCACGCCGAGTGTCATGCCCAGCGCACGAGGCCCGCACTCGTCAACAATCCCCAAAAGGCGCTCGGCAATCTGAGCAAACGCCTCATCCCAGGAAATCGCATCAAACCCCGAGTCATCACGACGACGGCGCATGGGGTGCAAAATCCGGTCGCGCTCGTCAAGCGGCATGTCCAAGCGATGGCGCCCGCGGGCGCACAGGGCACGCGCCGCGCACGGATGCCCCGGCACCGGCAACTCGGCCACCACGCGACCGTCCTCAACGCGTGCCGCAAAGGCACAATCGGCATAGCATCCCCCGCATGTGGTCACCACGGCGCGACCGTCACGCTTCACAGCAGATGCCATCTCGATTACCCCCTTCATCAGCCAAACACAACAGGCCAACAGCCCGGCAACGGGCCCCAGACCCAAAAAGCCTCCCGCACGGCAACGCCCCGCGGGAGGCCCAACGTCAAACAGACGGTACCTTACGCCTCGGACTTCTTGGCGTAGATAAACCAGTAGCCGAGCGCGATCAGAACCGCGCCGCCCACGATGTTGCCCAGCGTGGCGGCGGATAGGTTAAACGCAATGCCCGCGACGTTGAGTGCATCGGCCCCGGCAACCTCGGCACCATAACCGCATGCATGCATCACGGCACCCATGGGCAAAAAGTACATGTTGGCAACGCAGTGCTCAAAACCGCAGGCAACAAAGGCTGCGATGGGCAGCAGAATGCCCACGACCTTATCGACCACGGTCTTGCCGGCAGTACCGATCCACACGGCCAGGCACACAAAGATGTTGCACAGGATGCCGCGGAAGAAAATCGTCACCCAGTCGATCGTCACCTTGCCGGCGGCGACGCTCACCATGGAGTTGGCGACCGCCTCGCCGTTGAGCTTATAGATGCCGGCCATGTACACCAAAAAGACGATGAACAGGGCACCGACAAAATTGCCGACCCACACGACGACCCAGGCCTTGAGCATCTGGGCCAGAGTGATCTTTTTGCTCTTGAGCGCGCAGACCATAAGCGAATTGCCGGTAAACAGCTCGGCGCCGCAAACCAGCACCAGCACCAGGCCCAGGCAAAAGCACAGGCCGCCCACGACGCGCTGGGCACCCCAGCCCAGCGTGCTGTCGCTCAAAAACACCGTAAAGAACAGGCCGCCGAAGGCGATAAACGCACCGGCGAACATTGCCAACAGAAAGGCCTTAGCGACCGGCAGGTTAGCCTTGGTCACGCCGGCGGTCTCGGTCTTGGCCTCGATCGCGGCGGGCGCCAGGCAATCGGGAGCGGGGTATTCTGCCTTGGAATCTGCCATGTCAATCACTTCTTTCCTAATCAGCAGGGACAAGCACTCCTATTGCTCTTGCCCCAAGCGGACAAAGTGGGAAAAGTCGTTGGCGGCCACGGCGTCGTACACGGCGTCGACGGCCTCAAAGACCTCCGGGGACATGGGGTTATAGAACTCCGTATCGCCCGGCTGAATCCCTATGAAGACGATATCTTCGCACGATTGCTCAATCTCTTCGATCAGAATCGACAAAGGGAGCGAATGCGTGGTGAACATCGACTTGCGGGCCACGTCACGTTTGTCGAGCAAGCGGATGGAACCGACGGGCAGCGCCATGTCGGCGGCGTCGACCAAAACCAAACGCGGCGGACGCTCGCGCTTGACCTCGATGATGTCATCCTCGGGCGTTTGCCCGCCGTCGATGGTGTACCAACCGGCGATGGGCGCGTCCTCCATCTTTTTGGAGAGCACGGGGCCGGCGGCATCGTCGGCACGCAGCACGCTTCCCGCCGTGAGCACGATACCCGCAAACGGGGCGCCGTTCACGCGGCCATCCACAACGCAACCCATTACTGCAGCCTCCCCGTCAGATACACGCCCGACACATCGCGCACGCGCTCAACCAGATCGCGAAACTTCATTAAGAACGCGACCTGCTGGGCATGCAGGCCAAAGTCGTCATCGAACACCGAGATGCCGGCCTTGGCCGACCCGCGAAAACCGCGCTCGTCGAGCAGCGCATCGCAGGCCTCGAGCAGCGACGGCACCGCCGCCTTGTCAAGCTGGCACTCGCCAAAGGAACGGATGGCCTCGAACTTGGTCTTGGCCTCCCCCTCCGGCAGCGCGTCGACGAGCGAATAGAACACATCCACCGGCACCGACAGGCGCGGCTCAAAGCAATCGAGCACGCCGGTGTGGTGGCCCACGGCGAGCGTGTAGTACAGCACGTCGCAGGCCTCCTGGGGAACGTCTTCCTCGGTCTCCACAAACTTACGCGTGAGCTCGTAGAAGACCACCTGGTCGGGCGTATGGCCCAGGCAGGGGTCGGCGACGCCCTCGGCGGCCTCGTCGCTTGCGCGCGAGGCATCGCCAAAAGAGCCGCCGAGCATACCGGGGCCCGCAAAGTAACCAGAGCGGTCCGTGAGCTCCATCTAGCGACCTCCGGCCAGCACCAGATCCTGCAGCGCCGAGTACACCTCGACGCGGCGCGGATCGTCCTGCTTATCGATGAGCAGCGCCATGGCACCGCGGATATCGCCCTTGGGCGCGCCCTCGAGCGTATCCATAAACTCATTGGCCAGGTCGCGGCCGTAACGGTAGCCGCTCATGGCGCGAGCTTCGCGCTCGATGGCCACGCGCAGCTTGTACGGCACGCCGGGGTGCAGGATATCGGCCTGCTCGCCGGCGGCCTCCACCGTGGTCTCGGCATGGAGCTTTTGGTCCAGCAGACCGAGCGCCATGGCAAAGCCGTAGACGGTCTGCGCGGGGCTGGGCGGGCAGCCGGGGATATAGACATCGACCGGCAAAATCTTGTCCGTGCCGCCCCAGACGCAGTAGTTATCGTAGAAGATGCCGCCGGTGCAGCCGCACGCGCCGTAGGACACCACGATCTTGGGATCGGGTGCAGCCTCAAAGGCGCGCAGGGCCGGCATGCGCATGGCACGCGTCACGGCGCCGGTGTACAGCAGCACATCGGCGTGACGGGGCGAGGGCACGACCTTGATGCCAAAGCGCTCGACGTCAAAGACGGGCGTGATGGAACCGAAGATCTCGATCTCGCAGCCGTTGCAGCCGCCGCAGTCAACACGGTAGACGTACACCGAGCGCTTGATCTTCTTAAGAAGGGTCGCCTTGGCCTTCTCAATGCTCTCGTCGAGCTCGATCTTGGTCGGGCGGTACTGAAGCCGCTCGGGCAAAAGCGTGGGTTCGGCCATGGTTACTCCTCCTTCGTATCAAAATCCATGATGATGCCCTCGACCGGCGCAGGACCGGCAGGAATCTCGGGCGCATCGGGGTTGAGCTCGCGGTCGATATACTCCGGGTTCACGCCGTGGCCGCCCAGATACTCCATGCCGGGGCCCTGGGGCTCACCGGACGCAAGCGTCTCGTTGGCAGCCATGCCGGCAGCGTTGCCGGTCTTTACGGCCGAGGCGGCGCGCAGGGCGTCGAGCTCGCGCTTGCACTCCTGGCACATACCGACGGTACGGGCGGCCTGGATGGCCTCCATGCCGCCGGTCTTTTGCAGCAGGCGCTTGGCGTAGTCGATCTCCTTGTGCGGGGCAAACGGCTTGCCGCAACGCGAGCAGTGCTCGAGCGTGTAGACGCTCTTGCTGGTGAGGTCGTCTTTGCTCATGACGGCCAGCTCAAACTCCTCGGTGAGCTTGATGGCCTCCATGGGGCAGGCTTCCTCGCAACGACCGCAAAAGATGCAGCGGCCGTAGTCGATCGACCAGGTGATGGTATCGGCCGCAAGGTCGGTGTCCATGCGAATGGCATCGGCCGGGCACGCCACGCCGCAGGCACCGCAGGCGATGCAGAGCTCGGCATTGTGCTCGGGCTTGCCGCGCATGTCCTTGTTGGTGGGGAACGGCGCAAACGGGTACTTGACCGTCGCGTCGCCGGCCTTGGCGTTAACCTTCCAAAGCTTCAGCATATTAGAGCGCCTCCTCATCGAGCGGAGCGGCCATGGTGCCCTCACCCGCAAGCGGCGACTTGTCGCGCCAGACGTTCTCGAACTGCTCCTTGTCGAGCACGTGGTCGCGCTTGGCGGCGACATCGGTCACCGTCACGCGATCGGTGCAGGAGTAGCACGGGTCGAGCGAGCCGACGATCAGCGCCGCGTCGCCCACGGTGTTGCCGCGGAACATGTAGCGCAGGACCGGCCAGTTGCTGTACGTGGCCGCCTTGGCGCGCCAGCGGTAGCACTTCTGGTTGTTGCCGAGCATGGCCCAGTGCACATCCTCGCCGCGCGGCGCCTCGGTGGCACCGATGGCGTACTTGTGCGGGGTGTACTCCCAATCCGTGGTAAGGATGGGGCCCGACGGGCAGTTCTCGAGCATGGTCTCGATCATGTCGATCGAATCGTAGACCTCCTGGATGCGGACGGCGGTACGGCCGAAGGCATCGCAGGTGTCGGCCGTGGCGGCGTGCATCTTTTGGACGTCCGGATCGGCGTAGCCGTCGAAGGGATGGTCAAAGCGCACGTCGCGGGCATAGCCCGAGCCACGCATGAGCGGGCCGACCGGCGAGAAGTCGCGTGCGATCTTGCGGTCCAAGATGCCGATACCGCTCGTACGCTCAATGAAGTTGGGCGTGGAGAGCAGCACGTCGACGAGTTCCTGAACCTCGGAGCGCAGCTGGTGGATGGTCGTGAGCGTGGAGAGCTTCTGCTCGGCCAGGATATCGCGACGCACGCCGCCGATCACGTTGAGGCCGTAGGTCTTGCGGTGACCGGAGAGCTTCTCGGCCAGGTCCATGGACTTCTCGCGGACGCGGAAGAACTGCTGGAAGCCGGAGTCGAAGCCCGTGTAGTGCGACGCCAGGCCAATGTTGAGCAGATGCGAGTGCAGGCGCTCGACCTCGAGCATGATGGCGCGGATGTACTGGGCGCGCGGCGGGACATGAATGCCCTGGGCGCGCTCGACGGCCTCGGCGTAGGCCACCGAGTGGGCGCAGCCGCAGATACCGCAGATGCGGTCGGCGAGGAACGTCACGGCGTCATAGTTCAGGCGCGTCTCGGCGACCTTCTCCATGCCGCGGTGCACGTAGAACAGACGGTAGTCGGCGTCGACGATCGTCTCGCCCTCAACGAACAGACGGAAGTGTCCGGGCTCGTCGGAGGTAATGTGCAGCGGTCCCATGGGAACGAGCGTCGTCTCCTTGCCCTTGGTGTCGGCCAAGAACTCGTAGTTTTCCATGTCGCTCGCAGGAGCGGGACGGAAACGGTAGTCCATGGAGTCCTTGCGCAGCGGGTACAGGCCGCTGGGCCAGTCGTCGGGCAGCACCAGGCGGCGACGATCGGGCAGGCCCTCGGGGATCAGGCCGAACATGTCGCGCAGCTCGCGCTCGCCCCACACGCAGGCGGGGACGAACGGCGTCACGGACGGGAACGTCATCTTGGCGGGATCGACCTCGGTGCGCACGGTAACCCAGCCGGGGTCCTCCCCCTCCATGGAGATGACGTAGTACACGGCGTAACGGCCGCACAGGCTGCGCTCGTCGTTGCCGATGATCACGGGAATCCAGCCATAGCGCTCGTAATACAGGTAGTGGACGGCCTCGGGCAGCTTGTCCTGCTTGACGGTGATCGTCAGCTGGTCCTCACACTGCCACTCGACCTTCTCAATGCAGCCCGGAACGGCGCGGCGCAGGGCCTCGACATGGCTCTCGCAGCGACGGGCATACACCTTGTTCTCAGTTTCAATCATTCGTTACTCCACCTCGCTCTGAGCGGTCTCGGTACCGAACACAGCGCGGTACATCGGCGTCGCGTGAAGTTCCTCGGTGCTCTGCTCGAGCACGATGCCGGTCGCGGTCTCCACACCGTGCACGAGAGGCAGCGGGGTGGCGATGCCAAACCACAAGATCATGACAGCCAGGATGATTTCGGGGATAAGCATGAGCGCCGGGGCCTCATGCTTGCCCATGCCCTGGGGCGCATGGCCGAATACCGACTTGAGCGCGATGCGGGTGAGCGCGGAGATGGCCACGGTAAGACCGAGGGCGACCACGACGACCAGCCACATGGGACCGGCGGTAACACCGGCGACAAAAGTCAGGAACTCGGAGATAAACATGCCAAAGGGCGGGAAGGCACCAAGACCGAGCAGTGCCAGGATGGCGAGCGCGGCGGTTGCGGGGGCAACCTCGACGACACCCTGGATCTTGGCCAGGCTACGCGTACCAAAGGCGTGCTGGATGTTGCCGGACACGCAGAAGGCAAGCGTCTTGGTAAAACCGTGGAACACGCAGTGCAGCAGGGCTGCGGCGATACCCAGCGGGCCACCGATACCCAGGCACAGGGCGATAACGCCCACGTTCTCCACAGACGAGTACGCAAAGCGGCGCTTGAGGTCGTCCTGGCGAAACATCGAAAGTGCCGCCACCAAAATGGACAGCGTGCCGACGATCAACAGCAAAAATTGCGGATACTCGGCGCCCACGGCCTGGATGGTAAAGCCGTAGAAGCGCATGATCACAAGCATGGCGCACTTAAGCAGCACGCCAGAGAGCAGGGCCGAGACAGGGCTCGAGGCCTGGGAGTGGGCATCGGGCAGCCAAGTGTGCATGGGGAACAGGCCGGCCTTGGTGCCAAAGCCGATCACGATGAACGCAAAGGCGAGGCGCATGAGCGTCGGGTCGAACTGGTCGGCGTACGGCAGCACGCATGACAGGAATGCGGCCTCGTGGGCGTTGGGAATCACGTCGGCGGCGTTGGCGTAGATCAGCAGCGTACCGAACAGGCCAAAGGCCACGCCGGCGGTGCAGACCATCGCATACTTCCAAGAAGCCTCGAGGGCCGTCTTGTTCTTGTAGATACCCACGAGGAACACGGTGGAAAGCGTAGTTGCCTCCACGGCGGCCCACGTGAGGATCATGTTGTTGGACAGGCACGCGAGCAGCATGGTGAACACAAACAGGCTAAACAGCGCAAAATACTGCTTGGCGCGCTCGGCGGGCATGGAGCCCTCCTCGATATCGGCCTTTACATAGGGCAGCGAGAACAGCCCCGTAAGAAAACCGATAAAGCCGATGAGCAGCACAAAGATGGCGCCCAGCGAATCGAGGTGAAACCACAGGCCAAGAGCGCTCGCGGTTTCGCCGCTCGTAAGGACGTCACCGGCCGTCATAATCGACAGCACCAGGACGGCTGCGACGGAGACCAGGTTGAGACCGGCAAATACGTTATAGGACGTATTCTTGGGCAAAAACGCCATGACCAGCGAGAACACCAAAGGAGTCGCGAGCAGGGCGAGAATCAACGTTTCCATGGACTACCCCCTCAGCTCGGACAGGTCGCGCGCATCGAGCGAGTGGGAGTCGTCCCAAATGCGACGCACGACGATGGACATGATGATGACGGCAAAGATGGCGTCGGTGGCGATACCGATCTCGATGATCTCGGGAGCGGTGGGGGCCAAAAGCGCGAGCGTCACATGGCTGCCGTTTTCCATAAGGCAGTATCCAAAGATCTGCTTCATGATGTTGCGCTGCGAGATGATGCAGGTGAGGCCCACAAAGAAGTGAGCGAAGCTAATAGCGAGCGCAGGCGTTGCGACCTCGGCCGTGGGCAGGCTGATCTGCGTCACGACGGCAAAGCAGATCGCGACCTCCACGGCGATGATGCAAATGGCCCACGCAGGCTTAAGGCCGGCCTTGAGCGATGCGTCGCTCGGCTCACCCATCTTCTTGTATGCGCGGTTGAGGATATAAGGGACCAGGACGACCTTGGTGATAAAGGCAGATCCGGCCCACATAAGCAGCTCCTGCGCACCGGTAGTGGCACCGAGCGTGGCGAGCAGTCCCACGAGCACCAGCGACTGCACTGCATACCAGCTGATGGCATGCTTGATGTTCTTGGAGACGACCACCATGGTGGACGTGACGATCAGAAGGCCGCCAAGGATGTTGACGATCGAATAACCCATGTCGTTCTACCTCCTAACCGATCCAGCTGGCCGAAAGCGGGCCGCTGACGATGACCATGATGATGAGCACGATGAACACAAACGCCATCGCGCGGGGAAGCGGGGCTCCCGCAGCGACCTCTTCGCTCGGCTCGCCGGGCAGGCAATAGCCCATCCACTTGAGGAACCAGGCGAAGGTGGCGACGGTCTCGGCGACCATGATGCACACGAGCACCAGGATCGCGACGTTGCCGGCACCCACGGAGAAGCCGCCGGCGATGATCTGGAACTTCGAGAAGAACGTGTTCATGGGCGGCACGCCGGCAATGGCGAGTGCCGCGACACCAAAGCCCACGCCCGAGATCGGGTACTTCTTCACGATGCCGCGAAGCTTGGGCAGCATACGCGTGCCGAGCGTAAAGGAGAACGAACCGGCGATCAGGAAGAACAGGGTCTTGGCGAAGGCGTGGTTAAAGATGTGGCACACGGCGCCATCAAAGGCCAGCTGGCTGCCAAAGACCGAAAGGCCCAGACCAAAGAACACATAGGAGAGCTGGGCGATCGTGGAGAAAGCCAGCAGACGCTTCATGTCCTTTTGCGGCAGGTACATAAGGAAACCAAAGAGCATCGTGACCATGGCGTCGATAATGGCGACCCAGCCCACGATCTCGGGAACCTCGCCGGCAGAGACGAGCGCACGCGCGAACACGCACACGCCGACCTTGACCATCGAGGCGCCATGCAGGTAGGCCGAAACAGGCGTCGGCGCCTCCATGGCCGAAGGCAGCCACATGTACATGGGAACCTGTGCGGACTTGGCCCAGGCCGCAAACAGCACGAGCAAAAGGACGATAGCCTTGAGCTTGGCGTCGAGGCCGGCAATCGCGGTAATGGCGAAGGTGCCGGTGTGGGCAAACACGATGGCGGCGCCCAGATACAGGCCGAGCGCACCGATATGCGTGATGATCAGGGCCTTCATGCCGGCCTTCTTGGCCGTAGGCGACATGTAGTAGCTAATGAGGCCCCAAGAGCACGCACCCGTGATCTCAAAGAATACGAGCTGACCCAAAAGGGTCGAGCTGTACACGAGGCCGGCCATGGCACCGATGAAGGTCGCGAGATACGCGTAGAAGCGACGACGCGGCGCATCGGGATGCTCACGGTTATTCTCGCTCATATAGGGAATCGAATAGATCACGACAAGCAGGCCGATACCCACAAAGGCGGGCGCGAGCAGCGTGCTCATGCGATCGAAAGTGAATCCCATGACGAGGGTCTGCCCAAACGAGATCAGGGGGACCTGCGTGTCGGGCATGCCGGCGCCGGCGAAATTCGCGGCGAGGGCGATGGTGCAGACCGTCGAGACGGCGGCACCCAAAACGCTGAACCACTTGGCGTACGGACGGGGGAACAGGGCGACGAGCACCGAGGCCACCATCGGGGCCGCGATCGCGACCAAGCCGAGAAGGGACAGACTGACTGCAAATGACATTGTTTCTCCCTTCTCCTACACGCCGACGACCACGAAGACAAACGCCAGCACGGCGATGCCCACGACGGCCCAGGTCTGATTGCCGAGCACCTTAAAGCGCGAACGCGAGCAAGAGTTCTCGATCACGCCGCATACGACAAAGTCGATAAGGCACTTCACCAGGAAGATGACCGCGCCCAGAACGGCGGCGGCGCCCACGGTCGCGGGCTCGCCCCAGGGGACGAAGATCGCGCAGAACCAAGCGAGGACCAGGACCTGCTTCATGGACATGGCGAGCTTGGCCATGGCGAGCGACGGGCCGGAAAGCTCAGCGAGCGGACCTTCCTGGAGCTCCTGCTCGGCCTCGGCCTGGTCAAACGGCAGCTTGCCGAGTTCCATGTAGCAGGCGATCGCAAAGGCGATGCCGGCGAGGATCACGGCGACCGGCGCGTCGATGGCGCCCGTCATGATGTGTTGACCCATGGTGGCGATGTCGGTGGAGCCGCACACCAAGGCGGCGGCAAACAGCGCCAGCAGCATGGACGGCTCGATGAGCACGCTCATGAGCAGCTCGCGAACGCCGCCGATACCGGCGTAAGCGTTGGACGAATCCACACCGCAGAGGGCGAAGAAGAAGCGGGCGAGCGCCAGGCTGTACATGATGGTGATGGCGTCACCAAAGACCGGGATGGGGCTTTGTGCCGTAAAGAGCGGCAGGCCCATCGCGAGCATAAAGGCGACGGCGAAGAACAGCGGCGGCATAATGCGAAGCGCAAAGCTCGCGTCCTCGCTCTGGGACTCGGGGCGCGCAAAGAGCTTGGCCAGATCGCGGTAGTCCTGCATGATGCTGGGGCCGCGACGGTTGTGCATCTTGGCGCGGATCACGCGACCGAGACCGGAGAAGAACGGCGCGACGGCCATGACGACCACGCCCTGCAGAACGGCAAGTACGATGTTGTTCATGCTCTCCCCTCCTTAACCCATTTGCACGGCGAGCACGAGGAACACCACGAGTGCCGCGACGATGTAGCAGATATAGATGCTGTAGTTGCCGCCCTCGAGCTTAGTCGCGAGGTCGGCGAGCTTCTCGACACCCTTATGCGGGGCATCGACGAGAACCTTGTCGGGTACGGGCTCAACAGCCTCGGCCACACCGGTGAGCTTCTGGAAGAAGTGCGCGATGGACCAGCAGACGGCCGTGCAGCGATCGCGCAGCGTGTAGAGCGGCTGCATAAACCAGGACACCTCGGAGGCAAAGGTCGTGGCCACGACGGGCATATGCTCGTTGGGAGCATAGCCGCACGCCCACGGCTGGGACTTCTGCACCTTGCCGACGGTCTTGAGCTTGCGATAACCGCAGGCAAGGCCGACGAGCACCACGAGCGCAATGGCGATCGCGGGCGTGGAGGTGGCAGCGCCGGAGTACTGGTTCATGAGCTCCATGCCCTCGGCGGCAAACACGCCACCGTACGGATGCAGCACGGACGCGGCGACATCGACCAGCACGGGCGCGATCACGGGAGCGCCAATGCCCAGCACGACGCAGATAGCCGCGAGCAGGCCCTGCGCAAACACCATGGGGGCGGGAACCTCCTTGGCATTGGCCGCGGCCTCGGAGCGGGGCGCGGAGGCAAAGGAGACGCCATAGGCCTTGACGAAGCACGTGACAGCCAGCGCGCCGGTAATGGCAAGCGCGACGGCGGCGAACACGGCCACGATCATGACGGCCTTGTCGCCCTGCATGGCGGCATTAAAGAGCGACTGGTAGGTAAACCACTCGGACACAAAGCCGTTGAAGGGCGGGATGGCCGAGATGGCAAGCGCGCCAATGAGGAAGCAGATGGCCGTTGCCGGCATACGACGGAACAGGCCGCCCATCTTCTCCATATTGCGCGTACCCGTGGAGTACAGCAGCGCACCGGCGCCCAAGAACAGCTCGCCCTTAAACATCGCGTGGTTAAACGTGTGGTAGAGGGCGGCCATCAGAGCCAGGACGGCGATGCCGACAGAGTTGAGCGCCATGGCGGCCATGGAGGCGCCGACGCCGAGCAGAATGATGCCGATGTTCTCGACGGAGTGATAGGCCAGCAGGCGCTTGATGTCATGCTCCTGCAGGGCGAAGGCCACGCCGAGGACCGACGAGATCGCACCGAAAACCATGACCATAAGGCCCCACCAGACCTGAACGCCCGAGGCGGAGAGCAGGTCGAGACCCACCTTGAGGATACCGAAGATACCGATCTTGATCATGCCGCCGGACATGAGGGCCGACACGTTGGACGGCGCCTCGGGATGTGCCTTGGGCAGCCAGCCGTGCAGCGGGATGATACCGGCCTTGGCGCCAAAGCCAAAGAAGGCAAGCACGAAGCACACGGATGCGACCGCGGGGCTAAACTGCGTGGCGCGGAAATCCGCAAAGGCAAACGAGCCGCCGGCGAAGTTGGTCATGGTGAGGAAGCTCGCCATGATGAGCACAAAACCAACGTGCGCGATCACAAAGTAGAGCCAACCGCCATGGATGGAGTTCTCGTTCTCCTCGATTACGACCAGGAAGTACGAGGTCAGCGACATGAGCTCAAAGGCGACCAGGAACCAAAACACGTTGTCGGCGGTGATGACGAGCATCATGGACGCCACGAAGGTGTTAAAGAAGAAGCCGGCGCGGCCCTTTTTGCCCGGGTACTCATCAAAGTAGTTGAGACCGTAGATCGAACCGGCAAACGCGAGCACCGAGATGAGCGCCACGAACAGGCCGGACAGCTGATTGAGCAGCAGCTGGAAATGGGCAAACGGGAAGAACACGATGGTGTCGACCGACGTGACATCGCCCAGCACGGCCTGAATACCGGCCACAAACGAAAGCACCGCGGCGGCGGCACCGATAAGGCAGCTGGCGGTCTTGGCGGCGTTATCGGCCTTGATCAGCAGAACCGAGGCGAGCGCACCGATGCACGAGACGGCAAGCGATGCGATAAACAGCGTCATGCTATCCATTGTTTTCGCTCCCTTCTGCTTTCTCGGACAGGCCCTGGGCCACAGCGGTAACGTCGACGGCCGGACCGTTTTCGATCGAGCGCAGGCGCTTGGCCACGTCGAGCTCGCGATCGGCCGCGCCGCCCATGACGGTCAGTGCCTTGGTGGGGCACGCCGCCACACAATGCGGGCCGTCCGGATCGAAGGCGCACAGGTCGCACTTGACAGCGCAGGTGTACTGGCCAGGAGCCCACGTAAGCAGGCTGCTCAGGGACTTAGGATACGAAGGCGTCGGGTCGCACATGCCTGCGACACCGGCGATAGACGTGCCATCGGGATGGATGGCTCCGAAGGGGCACGCGATGGCGCACAGCCTGCACCCGATGCACTCCTGCTCCTTGACGTGGATGCGATCGCCATCGTGCTCGATGGCATTCACCGGGCAAACCTCGGCGCAGGGGGCACCCTCGCAATGGTGGCAGGCAAGGGCGGCCGAAATACCGCCGGTCTTCACGAGCGCCAGGCGCGGCGTATCCTGAAGACCCTGCATCCGGTGGGCGTCGGCACAGGCGGACTGGCATGTTCCGCAGCCGATGCACCTCTCCGGGTTGATGTCGATGAAGCGGTTCATCCCCACTTCCTTTCAAAATAACGGGCCGGGCTCCCGAACGTACGGGACGCCCGGCCCAAAAAGCCAACGAGAACGGGACTACACGATTTGGTTCACGTGCGCCTCGTCGTCGAACTTGGCGGCGCCGGGCTCAACGTCCTGAGGAGCGGCGGCGTCCACCAGAGCCTGCTTGAGCTCGGTGTACTGACGCTCGACCTCGCCCTCGGCCCAGACCTGGTCGGCAATGGCGTCGACCTGGCAGGCGGAGAACTTGTCCTCGGGCGTGTGCGAGACCGGGTCGACCTTGTGCATGGTCAGCTCGTTGCACTTGCCGATCCACCACTGGTAGGTCATATAGACCGTGCCCTTGTTGATACGGTCGCTCACGTCGGCGCGGCTGTATACCTGGCCGCGGCGGCTGTGAATCGAGACGATGTCGCCGTTCTTGATGCCGCGCGCCTGGGCGTCCGCGGGATTCATGCGGACAAAACCGGGCTCGTCGGCAAGCAGCGCCAGCGTCTTGCAGTTGCCGGTCATCGAACGGCAGCTGTAGTGGCCGACCTCGCGGACGGTGCACAGGATGAGCGGGTACTCATCGTCGGGAAGCTCGGAGGGCGCCTCCCAGTCGTGCGCCATCAGGTTGGCGCGGCCGTCCTTGGTGGTGAACTTGCCACCAGCGAACATGTCGGGCGTACCGTGGTCGTTCACATCGGTGCTCTTGACGGGCCACTGGGCGTAGCCGCCCTCGGGAGCCATCTTCTCGTAGGTCGCGCCCACAAAGTTGGGGCACAGGCTAATGCACTCGTTCCAGATCTGCTCGGTGTTGTCGTAGTGCATGGGATAGCCCATGCGCGTGGACAGGTCCGCGAAGATCTCCCAGTCGTGACGGCACTCGCCCTTGGGCGGAACGGCCGCGTCAAAGTGCTGGAAGCTACGGTCGGATGCAGTAAAGACACCCTCGTGCTCGCCCCAAGAGGTAGCGGGCAGGATGACGTCGGCGAGCATGGTCGTCTGCGTCATAAAGATGTCCTGGCAAATGAACAGATCCAGCTCGGAGAGCGTCTTGCGCATACCGGCCGAATCGGGCTCGGTCTGCACCGGGTCCTCGCCGTAGTTGTAGAAGCAGTGCACCTTGCCCTCGTCGACCAGGTGGCCCAGGTCGGTGAGCTTGTAGCCCTCCTCGAGCGGGAGCTTTTCCTCGGGCACGCCCCAAGCCTTGGCAAACTTGGCACGCACCGCCGGGTCGGTGACCTTCTGGTAGCCAGGGTACAGGTTGGGCAGCATGCCCATATCGCAGGAGCCCTGGACGTTGTTCTGGCCACGCACGGGCGCGAGGCCGGAATTGGGTTTGCCGATCTGGCCGGCAACGCAGGCGATGGAGGCGATGGTGTGCACCGTCTTCAGGTTCTGCTTCTGCTGGCATACGCCCATACCCCAGCCAATGATGGCAGAGGGCTTCGCCGTGGCGTACATCTCGGCAGCTTGGTGGATCAACGCGGGCTCGACACCCGTGATGTCCTGTACGGATTCGGGAGTGTAGTTCTTGATGGTCTCCCACCATTCGTCAAAGCCGTTCGTGTGCTCGGCGACGAAATCCTTGTCGTAGAGGCCATCGTTGACCAAGCAGTTTGCAAAGGCGTTGAGGAACGCAACGTTGCAACCGTTCTTGATCGGAAGGTAGAGATCGGCGATACGCGCGGTTTCGATATGGCGCGGATCGGCGACGATGATCTTGCAACCCTTTTCTTTGGCTCGCACGATACGCCTTGCGACGATGGGGTGCGAATCGGCAGGGTTATAGCCGAAGAGGAAAATGCAGCCCGCATCCTCCATACCGGGGATGGAGCATGACATGCAACCTGAACCAACCGTGTCCATCAGACCGAGGACAGTAGGGCCGTGTCAAGTACGGGCGCAGTTGTCCACGCTGTGGGTGCCGATGCACGCACGCGTAAACTTCTGCATGACGTAGTTCGCCTCATTGCCGCCGCCTCGCGAAGAGCCGGTGGTCATGACAGCGTTAGGACCATATTCGTCAATTATGGCCTGCATCTTAGATGCGGTGAAATCCAGTGCCTCGTCCCAGCTTACGCGCTCAAGATCCGCGCCCTTAGTGCGGCGGATCATCGGGTGCAGTACGCGAGGAGTCAAGATCTTGGTGTCGTTGATGAAGTCGTAGCCGCTCATGCCCTTAAGGCACAGCTCGCTCTGGTTGGTGATGCCGTTGAGCGGTTCGGTGCCCACGACCTGGCCGTTTTGGACCAGGAGGTTAAACTGGCAACCGGCGCCGCAGTACGGGCAGATCACTTTATGCTTCTCCATGACACCCTCCTTCCTTTTTCTGCTACCGAATGCTCGGTACTTATTTGACAATCATTGGGCCTGTCGCCCGACGCTTACGCCTCGTTTTCGATGGTGGCGCGGGCACGCTCGGCAGTCAGTTCTGCCAGACGCTCCTCGTCTACCAGGGTGAGGCCCTTGGTCGGGCATGCCTCGGCACACGCCGGACCGCCGGGACGGTCCACGCACAGGTCGCACTTGAGCACGAAGCTCTTAGTCTGCGAACCGACGCGAACGTCACCCATCAAGACGGGGACCTGCGTGGTCGCCACGCTCACGGCGCCAAAGGGGCATGCCATGACGCAGCTCTTGCAGCCAATGCAGTTGTCCTCGTTGACGCCGATGCGATGGTTCTTTGGATCAAAGAACAAGGCGCCCGTAGGACAAGCCTTGGCGCACGGGGCATCCTCGCAGTGATGGCAAGCCACCGGTGCGGAGATCTCGTACGTACGCGTCACGCGCAGGCGCGGCGCGGCGATGTTGCCGGGAATATCGTGTGCCTCGATGCACGCCGCCATACAGGTTTGGCATCCAATGCAGCGTGAAGAATCAGCCACGACTCGTTTATTGCCCATGTTGTTCACTCCCTCCTGAATCCCATGCCGGAGAGACCCTGTCGACGTTGCCCCAAGCCGCCCGTGGCCTGGCGTCGGCATATCGAATGCATGCGGCGAAACAGACACTCGGTAGAATTTCTCCAACGGTATACAGGTTGAATATACGCAGTTGCAGGGGGCAAACTTGAGCATAACCCCTGCAATACGGGTGTATTGCAGGGGTTTTGGCAGGTTGGAATTATTCTCTAGAAGCTATAAAGGTGAGTGTATTACATGCGTACATCCAAGGGAGATTTCACGCTCGTTTCTGAAAGATGTAGTACGTTTGTAATATCGTTTACACTCAATTACTCTAGTGCAATAAAGTAGTGGTTGTAAGATTGGCTATTATTAGCCGATGTTGTATTTGACTATTCAAATTGCACGCTCATTAAGGGAGGCCAGTGATGTCATCGACTCAAAAACGAGCCATCCTGCAGGTGCGCATTCGCGAGGAAGACAAGCAGCATGCCGAGCGTCTCTACGACGCCATGGGCACATCGCTCGCCGAGGCTGTCCGTCTATTTGTCGCGCAGAGTATTTTGATGCGCAAGCTCCCATTTCAACCGGTCGCCGTGCGCTCCAAGGACGGCACGGCCGCCTATGGACTGCTCAAAGCATACGGGGACCCCAATCGCCGCTCCGAGGAGCGCAATGCCTGGATTGAATACCTAGCCACAGAAAGCGACGAGTCGGTTTTGGGTCCCGAGGAAGTAGATATCCATGAGTAGCACCATCATCGACGAGACCGTCATCCTTCGCTACCTGCTTAACGACGACGAGGTCCTGTCACCGCGCGCCGCCAAGGTCATCGCCACGCGCACCGCACGTGTCTACCCCGAAATCATCACGCGCGTCGTGGTCACGCTGCGCGACGTCTATAAGGTTCCCCGCGTTGAAATTGCTGCGGCCATGAAAAGGCTGCTCGATGACGTCCTGGTCGACGAGCCCACCGTTGTCGCCCTTGCCGTCAAACTCTTCGGCAAGACCCATATGGACTTTACCGACTGCCTCCTCGCAGCCCGAACCGCCATCTACAACGATGATGTCGTGAGCTTTGGCAAGCCCATCATCCAAGGCATGATCGATTACCGCCGTAAACGCCAAACCGCCGCCGACGCTCGCGACCGCGCCGCCGAAGCCCGCAGCCGAAGCACCGACTCCACCATCGACAAGCTCCGCCATCACGGTCGCCACTAACCCCATCCCCACCTGAGTTGCGGTGAAATACGGACTGATGCCTTTAAAGGCCACAACAGTCCGTATTTCACCGCAACTTATTGAAGGTGGACCGCGAACGATTTCGCCATCGGGAGTCGGCGTAGGGTTTTATTGTCGGAATGCCGTAACCGCGCATCATGGCACCGAACGATTCTACGTCGTAGGTGTCCGAGAGTTTGAAATGAATGACGTTGTGGCCCATGGCGCGAAGGTTCGCGTCGCGCATGAGGGCCGCTCGATACGTTTTTGCCGCCGCCCGCTCTGGATCATTTTGAGCCTCGTCTTCAAACTTGCCTAGCCCATGCAGCTCTGCCAGCGTCCATGAGCCGTCTGGCATCTGCCAGCCATAATCTGCTAGATAATAGCCAGCGTTTCCCGGTCGCGTTATCTCAACTTGAAGCTCGGGCGCGGCAACCCCAGCGAGAATCATCGCTGCTCTCGCCTCAGACTCGCCGCCATTGTCTGACCTGCCGTCCATATACTCAAAAACGTCAAAAGCACGCGCGATGCCATGCAGCCCTCGACAATTTGCCTGCGCATATGCTCGCAGCTCTTCGCGTTCGACATCGTACTCACGGGCCAAGCCATCGACATAACCCAGCGCATAGCGAAAGGCGCTCGATCGCGCGATATCAACAACCGTTCGACACGGATCCGTCAGTGTAAACAGACCAAGCCGCCACACTTCGCCCGGGCGCCAGCGCTTGTATTCAACGAACTCATACGTATCACGCCTTGTAGACCGTGGCAGCAGCACTTGCACTTTATCCAGAAGCGTATACGCCGAGCCGATGCCGTAGAGCAACGCTGCTGTCGCTCCGCAAAACACAGCATCCGGTTCAACGACCGCAATAGCGGATGCCAGCTGAAAGATACGATCTTCAACCCCAAGATTATTCCAATAGACCGGATCCGCATACACATGGTTGTAAAGACGAAGCATGAGCTCTTCCTGCATAAGCTCGCGCGCACGGCGTTCATCCCAAGGATCAATTGTTATAAGCAGCTGTCCATCTTGATGAATTCCAACGGCCGAGAATAGCATCCTTGCATAGGACTGCGGAAAATGTTTGCCTTTATCGAGCATGGCCAACCCCATAACCATCACGGCGGAGAGAATACCATTACGCTATCGCATGCTTCCGTCCGCAGGCCTTGCCAAAAGCTGACCAAAAGCTTGACGTCGCAGGTCAGAGCTTCAAAAAATATTTCCACTCTCGGTAGACGGTCGCTACGATCCTCCCAACGGCATCAAAATCCAACCTTACAAATAGTTGCGGTGAAATACGGACTACATGGGCCATAAAAGCCGAAAACAGTCCGTATTTCACCGCAACTTAGGTGGGGATGTGGGGTCCCCGGCACGTTTACGAAAACGGCTCTGATCCCAAAGGGAATCAGAGCCGTTAAGCTATCTTGTGGAGCGGGCGACGGGAATCGAACCCGCGTCATCAGCTTGGAAGGCTGGGGTTCTACCATTGAACTACGCCCGCAAGATATGGTCGGGACGACAGGATTTGAACCTGCGACATCCTGCTCCCAAAGCAGGCGCGCTACCAAACTGCGCCACGTCCCGAAGGTGTTGAGCAGCTAAGGTCTAAACCTTGCGTGTCCCAAAGCGAAGGAAATTATAGGGGAGACTCCCCGCCTGTGCAAGCGCAGAAACCCTAGCTCCTCGAATGTGCGACAAACTTGCTGTGGAGCAGACCGATCACAAACGCCGCCACGGCAACCGGCGCCCACGCGGCACCGATATCCGCCAGCGGAAGAACATCAAACGGTAGCCACGCGCCCGCAAAGAACGCATCGCGGACCGAGGTGATCACACTCTGCACAGCAACCACGCCGCCGACCCACACCCACACCTGCGGATGAGCGTCGCAAAAGCCGTGCACCAGGCCCATCAGTACCAGTACGATGGCAACGGGATACAAGGCGTTGAGCATAGGCACCGAGAACATGAGGATCACGTCGAGGCCCACGTTGGAGAGCAGGCACGAAAACGCCGCGAACACAAAGGCGAGGATCGCGAAGGGGCGGCGCATGGCCTCCTCGGAGGCCTCCGCTCCCCCTTCAACCACGTACGTCTCACAGAAATAGCGCGCGCAGCAACTAATGAGGCCAATGCACACGTTCATGCAGGCGAGGAAGAAGATGGCGAAGACCACGACCGTGCCGGCAAGGCCAAAGTGCATGGAGGCCGAGCGAGCAAGGATTGCAGCGCCGTTGGTGGCGTCGGGCATCACGGTGCCGAGCTGCATACCGGCAAGGGCCAAGCCGCAATAGATAATGGCCATGAGCACGCCGGCGATCACACCGGAACGCGAAATCTCGAAGGCCACGCGCTTGTCATCGGTAACGCCCAGTTCGTGAATGGTCTCGGCGATGATAATGCCAAAGGCGAGCGATGCGAGCAGGTCCATGGTCTGATAGCCAGTCAGAAAGCCCTGCACGGCGGCGCCTGCATCGTAGGGAGCCTGAGGCGCGGCAGCCGGTCCCAGTGGCGAGATCACGGCAGCACCCACGACCAGTACGATGAGCGCAATGAGCGCGGGGCCCGTAATGCGACCGAGTACGCGTGTAATGACACCCGGGCGCAGCGTGAGCGCAAACGCGATGATGAAGAACCCGATGGCAAACGCCAGACGTGCCGTGCCGAGCGAAACGCCCTCGGGCAGCAGCGGCACCAGCATCTCGAAGGCCGTGGAGCTTGTGCGCGGAATAGCCAGGCACGGGCCGATGGCCAGGTAGACCGCCGCAACGAAGAATTCGCCAAACTTAGGATGCACGCGGCCGGCAAGCTCGCGCGCCGTTCCGGCAAGTGCCACGGCGATAAAACCCATGACGGGCAGGCCGATGGCGGCAATCAGAAAGCCGAGCATGGCGACCGGCGTGGCAGAACCAGCCTGCAGCGCCAGCAGCGGCGGAATAATGAGGTTGCCGGCGCCAAAGAGCATCGAGAACAGCGCAATGCCGACGGTAACGACATGGTCGGAGCGCAAACCGCGCGGAGCGGATGAGGCCATATGCACACCTTTCGGGTCGAAACAAAAACGGGACGGGCAAAAGACCCGTCCCGCAAGTATATACGCTCTAGCAGGCTAAATCGCGCAAAGCGTCAATCGCGGTGTCGACTTCCTCGTCCGTGTTGAAATACCCAAACGAGAAGCGGACGACGCCCTGGCGCTCGGTCCCCAGCGCGCGGTGCATGAGCGGAGCGCAATGGGCACCGGGGCGCGTCGCAATCCCCCACCCTTGCATGAGCGCGTCCGAAATCTCGGCAGAGTCGATATCGGCTACGTTGAGCGACACAATCGCAGAGCGCGCCTGCTGGTCAAAGGCACCGTAGAGCTTAATCCCCGGAATCTTGCGCACACCGGCAAGGAAGCGATCAGCGAGCGCACGCTCGTGGGCAGCAATCGCCTCGACCCCACCCTGGGCCTCGATAAAGTCGAGACCAGCGGAAAGTCCCGCGATGCCATGACCGTTGAGCGTGCCCGCCTCAAGGCGCGTGGGCCACTCAAGCGGCTGCAGCGCATCGAAGCTGTGCACGCCCGTGCCGCCCATGGCCCACGGAGCCACGTCAATGCCCTCCGCCACGGCCAGGCCGCCGGTGCCTTGAGGTCCCATGAGCCCCTTATGGCCGGTAAAGCACACAATGTCGAGCCCCATGGCCTGCATATCGATATGCATCGCGCCGGCAGACTGCGAGGCGTCGACGATCACCAGCGCGCCGGCCGCATGCGCGATGGCAGCCACGCGCGCAATGTCGACCGCGTTGCCGGTCACATTGGAGGCGTGCGTCACCACCACGGCACGCGTGCCCGGCGTGACCAACCGCTCGAGCTCGTCGTAGTCGAGCACACCGTTCGCGTCGCAGCCCGCATGCTCAACGGTCACGCCCTGCTCTGCCGCCAAGCGGTTGAGCGGACGTAGCACCGAGTTGTGCTCAAGCACCGTCGTGACCACGCGGTCGCCGGGGCGCACCACGCCATTGATAACGGTGTTGAGCGCCGCGGTGGAGTTGGGCGTAAAACAAACATGGTCAGCACGCGGGCAGCCCAGCAAGCGCGCAAGCTTGGCGCGGCAGCCGTGGATGGTACGTGCCGCATCGAGCGCACCCGAGGTGGCACCGCGCCCAGCATTGCCGAGCGAGCACATCGCTTGCGTCACGGCGTCGATGACCGCCTGCGGCTTGTGCATGGTCGTCGCCGCGTTATCCAGGTAGATCATCGCACGACCTCCCACATGTCGATCACCGTAAAGCCCTCGGTGGGAACGCCCGCCGCGGCGAGTTCGCCGCGCAGCAGCTCCTCATCGGCAGGCAACGCCTTCCACGCCAAACCGCAGCCGGCAGCGACCTCCCCGGGCACGGGAATCGTCCGCCCGGGAAGACCGCGCTCGATGCACAGGGACTCGCAACCCATGGCGGCCGCCGTGGTGGGAAACGTGATGACAAGCGCCGGGCGCTTCTCCCTCATGGCAACTCCAACCAATACGCTACGGGCGCACGACGCGCGCGGCCTGCTCCATCTTCTCCACGATCACGTACATGTTGGTGACCTCGCCCACCGCAAGCTGGTCTTTAATGCCATAGTGGTCGAGGCAGGTACCGCAGGTGAGAATCTCGACACCCTGCTCCGCCAAGCCCTTCAGGTCATCGAGCACCGGCGAGCCCTCGACGGTGAGCTTGGCACCGCCGTTGTAGAAAAGCATAGTCGCGGGCAGCTCCTCCTGCTGCGTCACGGCAAAGACAAACGCCTTCATGAGCTTGTGGCCCAGCTCGTCGTCGCCACGGCCCATGCAATCGGTATAGATGGAAATGACAAGTTTGCCCTTGCCGGCGCTGGCGTCGCAGAAAGCAGCGCCGTCCTGCTCGGGGTCCGCAACGGCCACGGCACCGGCGGTCGCGACGGTCACGCGCCACTCAGCGTCAGAAACCTTCTCGACTGAGGCCGTGCAGCCCTTCTCCTGCGCCATCTTGGAGATGTTCTTGACGGCGGTCTCGTTGTCGACCGAGGTCACGACTGTGCCCTCGCCATCGAGCTGCTTCAGGGCTTTGAGCGTCTTGACGACGGGCAGCGGGCAGGCATCGCCCATGGCATTGACTTCAATTTTGGTAGACATAGTTTTTCCTTTCAAAAGGGACCGCCCAGAACAGTAGGCGGTCGCATAAACGGTTTTCCTTAATGCACAACGCGAACGGCAGGACCGCCTGGTACCGGCTCGTACACGCGCCCGACGACGGCGGCGATACGTCCTTCGGCATGTAGACGGCTCGCAAGCTCATCCACATCAGCAGCAGGTGCCGCGATAAGCAGGCCACCAGACGTCTGCGGGTCGTACAGCGCGTCGAGCATGCCCGGCTCAAGGTCCTCGTCGGCCGTCACGCGCGGGCCAAAGAAGTCCTGGTTGCGGTAGGAGCCCGCGGGGATAATGCCCAAACGCGCCATGTCGAGCACCTGGTCAAAGAGTGGCACCGCCCCCGACGCAAGCTCAACTTGCACGCCCGAGCCCTCGGCCATCTCGCACGCGTGCCCGATCAGACCAAAGCCCGTAATGTCGGTGCAGCCGTGAAGCTCAAGTCCCTCGGCCAGACGAATCGGAGCCTCGTTGAGGGTGCGCATCGAGTCAAACATGGCTGCGGCCTCGTCCTGCTCGATGAGCTCGCCCTTAATGGCCGTGGTGATGATGCCCGAGCCAACCGCCTTGGTCAGCAGTAACGCATCGCCCACGCGCGCGCCGCTGTTGGCGAGCATGCGGTCGAGCGCGACAAACCCGCTCACGGACAGGCCGTACTTGGGCTCGTCGTCGTTGATGGTGTGACCGCCCGCGATGGAGCAACCCGCCTCGACGCACTTGTCGGCGCCGCCCGCCAGAATCTGACCGGCAACCTCAACGCCCAGACAGCTCGGGATGCACAGCAAGTTCATGGCATGGCTCGGCCGCCCGCCCATGGCGTAGATGTCCGACAGTGAGTTTGCCGCGGCGATCTGGCCAAATAGAAACGGGTCGTCGACCATCGGTGGGAAGAAGTCGATGGACTGCACGAGCCCCAGGTTCTCCCCTACGCGGAAGACGCTCGCATCGTCGGAGGTATCGAACCCCACGAGCAAGTTGTCGTTATGCACATTGGGCAAATCGCCCAGGACCTGGGCGAGGGCTCCGGGAGCCAACTTAGCGGCTCAACCGCTCGCGGCCGTCATGGACGTGAGCCTAATCTGATCGTCAGCCATCGATACCTCCTCTCATCGGTCAATCATTTTCTCCCAGTATACGCATGAATGCGAGCCTGCGGCGGATGCATTAATTGAGCGCCTGTGCGCGAATCGCCGCGCCAATCGCTCCGGCAAAGCGAGCCTGGGGCGAGGTGGTCACCGGCGACCCCAGCAGCTCGCCCAACCGCTCCACCACGAAGGCGTTCTCGCACAGGCCACCGGTCAGGTAGTACGGGGCGCCCGCGGCCTGCCCGGCCATGGTCGCCACGCGCGAGACCACGCTGTCGATCACGCCACGTGCAATGTTCTCGCGCGGCTCACCGCGACCGATCAGGCTGATGACCTCGCTTTCGGCAAACACCGTGCACATGCTGCTGATCTTGGTGGGCTCACCGGAACGCGCAAGGTCGGCCATCTGCTGTTGGGAAATACCCAGACGGTCGGCCATGATCTCCAAAAAGCGCCCCGTACCGGCAGCGCACTTGTCGTTCATGGCGAACTTGGCCACGCGGCCACTTTTAAGCTGAATGACCTTGGTGTCCTGGCCGCCCACGTCAATCACCGTGCCGTGATCGCCAAACAGGCGCACGGCACCGGTGCCGTGGCAGGTGATCTCGGTCACGACCTTGTGCGCATAGGGCACGGCGACACGGCCGTAGCCGGTCGCGATCACGCGCACGTCGTCGGCAGCCACGTCATAGTCGGCTGCAGCGAGCTCGCCGCGCAAGCGCTCGGCCGCATCGACCGACGAATACCCCGTCGGCATGACGCAGGTCCACGCAATGGCGCCGTCCGTCTCCACCACTGCAGCCTTCGCGGCCGTCGAGCCTATGTCGATACCAATGCCAACCACGGCATCCTCCTTCTATGCGGCAAAGCAACTATCCCTTTGCCGCATTTGTCCTACAGGGTTTCGATGAAGGCGGCGATGCGCGTCTCGATCTGGCCCATGTCACCGTTGCTGTAGTCGGTCTCGATCTTCATATACGGAATACCCGCACCCTCGACGGCCTCCTGCATGCGCGCGCTCTCAACGTTGAAGGTGTGGCAGGCCTGTAGCACGCTCTCTACCACGCCATCGACATGGTACTTCTCGCACATGGCCAGCGTATTTTCCATACGGCCGTCGTTGGGCGTCATGACCGAGCAGCTGATGTCCAGGTAGCGGTCGGCGATGGCGCGCAGGATGTCGGGAGCCTCCGGATCGATCATCATGGCCGCCGTGCGCTCTCCCGAGCAATCGTCCATGCACACGACCACGCCGCCGTTGGACTCGATGGTGCGACCGATCTTGTTAATCACGCCGCCCACGGGGCAGCCGGTGATCAGAATGCGCTTGGCATCCGCCGCAACCGGGCGCTCGCCCGCGTCGTAAGCCTCACGCAGCTTGGCAACCTTTTGCTCAAGCTGCTGCGTATAGGCCTCGATATCAAAGCTAAACGTACCGGCAAACATGGTGCTCATCAGGTCGACGCCGCTCATGGCCGCCGGCTGGTTCGCCTGCAGCGCAAACATGTCGAGCTGGGCCGCACGCAAGCGGTTGCGACGACGGACGGCAGCGCGCAGGTCATCGTCGGTAATCGTGATGCCGTAGAAGCCCTCGAGCTCCTCCTTGAGCAGGCGGCACTCCTCGTACCAGCCCTCACGCTCGTAGGCGCGATCGCGACCTTGCGGAAGATGCAGAATGTGCGTGCGCTTGAGCTCGTTGAGTAGCTCGTACATCTTCTTCTTGCCGTCGCAGGTGGTCTCACCGATGATCATGTCGCTAAAGTACGTAAACGGGCACTTTTGCGAGTAGGCAAAGCCGTACGTAGACTTGATGAGCGGGCACAGGTTTGCCGGCAGCACCTTCTCGGCCTCGGGAATCACCTCGTCGGACGTGCCGCACAGCGCCACGCTCGCAGCCCCCGCGGCATCGATAATCTCGAGCGGCGTATAGCTGCACAAAAAGCCGACCAGACGATTGCCCGCCTGCTTGTAATCCTTGACACGAATAAACGCCGCCTTGCGCTGCTCGTTGAACTCCTCAAACGTGGATGGCAACGGCTGCTCCATATTTTCCGACATATAACTCCTTAACAAACCTTTTGACCAACCAAGGAAACGGCTTTCCCAGGTGCCCGAGGTTGCCGTGAAAGAGAAGCGCCGCGTACTTTGGTACGCAAACGATGGTTTGAACGGCAAGATCGGGTGCCTGGGGAAGCCGCCGGGACGGATACCCCTAAATGGTTTCCAAGAAAGCCTCAATCCTGGTTTGCAGTTGGCCTGCATCCTCGCCGGCGTAGTCGGTCGTGATGTGCATAAACGGAATGCCGGCCTCCTCGGCAGCCTTCTCCACGGCAAACGACTCCATCTCGTAGAGCGTGCAGAACTGCAGGGCCACGTCGACGATGCCGTCGGCATGCAAGTCCTTGGCCATCTGGACAATGTCCTTCATACGCTGATCGTTGGGCGTAAAGACGGCGCAGTTAATCTTAAAGTAGCGCTCGGCGATGGCGTCGAGCATCTCGTCGACCGTCTCACCGGACTCGTCGACCAGGTCCTTGTAGTAGCGCGAGCCCGTGCAGGACTCCTCGCCTACCACAACGCCGCCGGCCTTCTCGATGAGGTTGAACAGCTTCCAGTTGGGCACGGCCATGGGCGTGCCGGTGTACAGGATGCGCTTGGTCCCCTTGGGCGCCACGCCCTCGCCGGCCTCAACGCGCTGCTCGCACTCGGCGGCCATCTCGTTGATGGCTCCGGTCAGACGCGGCGTGTCGTCCATAAAGGCGGCCTGAACGGTCAGCAGGCTGTCGAGACCGCTGATGGGCGCCGGATCGGCAGCGCGCGTGGCAGCCAGACGCTGCAGGGCGCGACGCTTCTCGTTGACGGCGTGGATGGCAGCCTTCAGGCGCTCGGGCGTAATCTTGACGCCGCACTCTTCCTCGATCTTGGCGGCAAGCTTTTTAACCTCGGCCTTCCAGGTCACGAGCGTCGACTCGTCGTGCACGTTGGGGATATCCATGACGTACATGTTCTTTTGCGTGGCAAAGAACTCGTAGGCCTTCTTCTTGCCATCGCAGGTGTTCTCGCCCACCACCAGATCACTCGACTCAATGTAGGGGCAGACCTCGCCCAGCTTAAAGCCGGCAAAGCTCTTGATGAGCGGGCAGGTGTTGCGCGGCAGATGCTCCTCGACCTTGTCGGTCGCCCAGTCGGCACCCGAGCACAGGCCAACGGGGATGCCATCGCAGGCAAGCACGATCTCCTCGGGCACGTACACACAGAACGAACCGACGATCTTGGTGGCCTCGCCGGCCTCCTTCTTGTCGAGCATCTCCTTAATACGGCCGCTGTGGATGTTGGTGGCGACAAAATCCAGGTAGGACGTGGACTTGGGGCGATTGTTCTGCGTCAGGAACATATCGCCGTACATCTGGCCCACGGCGCCCAGCAGCATATCGTGGTCGGCAAGATTCATGCCGAGGCTCTCCCACATCGGATGGAAATCAAATTCTTCAGCCATGACGGTTCCCCTCTCGAACCAAAAAAGGATAACAGCGGTATCGATGCACGACGGACGGCGATTGCCCGGCCGTGCTCAAACCCGGAATTTTAGGGAACCTGCTTTGCGGTCGATTATTTAGTTGTGCGTCGTCTCTCCCGGAGCCGTGAACATACCTGCTCATATGCGACTCCGGGCCATATATAGGGCACGCGCGGCAACGCGGCGAATGTATGTCGTCTGCGGCATGTGCGCACCCTCCTTTACAAGTTGATGTCAACTATATCAACGGTCATCGACTATGCGAACACCGTTGACATTCGTACGACAGCGCCGTGTACCGTCGTTTAATAAATAATTATCTTTATTGATAAGAGTTTGTCATCCCTCATTCGGCGAGCGGCAAGACAAAGCTGCCGAGGCTTATATCCCCGACAGCATTACCCAGCGCTATCGACAAACCAAATGGATCTTACTCGCATCGAAGTGCATGCGCAGCGTCTCGCCTGCTTGCGGCAGCTCGTCGACAGGCACGCCCACCTTGTTGACCTTCCACTGCAGACGCGTGGGCGCATCAGTACGCGGCACGTCCAGCAGCACCAGGCGCTCAAAGCGAGAATCGCTCACTCGGGCCACGTGCAAATCATAGCTGTTGCGACCCCGCTCCGCGCGATTGTCAACATGGAAGTAGCTTGCGCGAATGCCCAGGTACGCCACATTACCGGGAACCTCGCGACCCACGTTAAAGGTCATGCCCCAGTCGAGGGCCTCGACCTCCTGGGGCCCAATCTTGCGCGCGCGGCTTGTATTCTTGCAGCCCGTTAGGCGCAGCGCCGCCAGCGTCTGCGGACGGCGGACCACGTCCTCGATGGAGCCGATTTCCTCAACATGCCCGTCGTGCATCACGCAGATACGCTGGCACAGGCGGCACGCTTCGTCGATGTCGTGGCTCACGTAGAGCACGGTGCGGTTGCATACATCGAACAGGTCGAGCATGTTCTGTTCGAGGGCGCTCTTAAGATAGGAATCGAGTGCGCTCATGGGCTCGTCGAACATAAAAATGCCCGGATGCGCCGCCACCATGCGCGCAAGCGCCACACGTTGCTGCTGGCCGCCCGAGAGGCGCGCGGGATAGCGGTCGGCAAAATCGGCCAGACCGAAAATACCCAGATAGCGCTCGGCCAACCTTTTGCGCGCCGCGGCGTCGCCCGCGTCCTTTACACCAGCGCATACGTTATCGGCCACCGTCATGTTGGGAAACAGCTGATAGTTTTGGAACAACAGGGCGCATTTTCGCTCCTGGGGCGACAGGTTGATACCCGCCGCCGAGTCAAAAAAGGTCACGCCGTTGACGACGATCTTGCCCTCGTCGGGCGTCTCCACGCCGGCGATGCAGCGCAGTGTACAGCTCTTGCCGCAACCCGAGGCGCCCAGCAGCGCCACGCGCTCCTCGCCGGCCTCAAGCTGCATGTCGAGCATAAACCCGGGATAGCGCTTTTTGATATCCAGAACGAGTGACATGACCTATCGACTTCCCTTTGCGACCGTGTCATCGCGCATGAGCTCGGCCAGCGCCTCGCGATCGATACGCAGGGCATCGCCGCCCGCCGGGTCGAGCGAATCGCCCTGTCCGGCGAGTTCTTTGGCCTGTTTGCGCTCCGCACGGGAGAGACCACGCTCGCGATACTTTTGCGAATGAGCGGTGTACATGTTGATGAATAGGATGACTAGGAAACTAAACACGATCACGACAGCAACCCAAAAGAGGGCCACCGACGTGTTGCCGCCCATCCACTCAAAGTAGATGGCGATGGGGATGGTCTGGGTAATGCCGGCGTAGTTACCCGCAAAGAACAGGGTGCAGCCAAACTCGCCCATGGCACGCGCGAAGGCGAGCACCGTGCCGGCGGCGATGGAGGGCCAGCCGAGCGGCATCATAAGCTTTGTGAAGATGCGACGCTCGGACCAGCCCAGCGTGCGCGCCGCATCGAGCATCTGCGTGTCGAGGCTCTCGAAGGCTCCGAGCGCCGTGCGGTAGACCAGCGGAAACGACACTACCACGGCAGAGATCACCGCCGCCGGCCACGTAAAGACGATCGAGACGCCGTGCGCGATAAGCCACCGACCGACCCCGGTCGAGCGGCCAAACAGCATGAGGAGCAAAAAGCCGCACACCGTGGGCGGCAGCACCATAGGAATCGTAAAGACCGAATCGAGCAAGCCCTTGATGCGGCTCGTCGTACCCATGGTCTTCCATGCGGCAAACAGGCCCAGTGTAAAGGAGATCAGCAGGGCAAGGCCGCTCGTTTTAATGGACACCCAAAACGGGCGATAGTCGATGTCGCCCAAAAAGGAGGCCAGAGAGGTCAAGGGGCCCTGCTCATCCCGCAACACGACAGACGATGCCTCTACCATTTGAGCGCTATCAAGCCAACGCGCGCCGCCCTTGGCATCACCCGAGGCTGACGCAATCACCACATAGCGGTCCCCATCCGCACCGCGCTCGTCAAAGCCATAGGTATACCCACCGGCATCAAACGTTGTTTCCGCCGTGACATACCAAGGAAGATCCACGTCCCCTAGCTGCGCACCTCCCATGCAGTTTGCGCTGTCGAGCTTACAGACGAGGGCTTTGAGACCCGATACGCACTCGTTATCCTGCGGATCCAATCCATACTTCTCGACCGCCTTGGGCGATATCCACACCACAACGCGATCGGCAGCAGGCGCCACTACAAGGTCCACGTCCTCGTCAACGGGAAACCGGTAGCCCTCAGGCTGGCCCTCCATGGCACGAGCGGTCCCCTTGGCCAACCGCTCAAAACCCTCGATCCCATAGGAAAGCCCATGGGCGGTCGCAGTAACCTGGGCCCCGTCCTCAGCGTCCCCAGCAAACGCAAATCCCGGCACCCAGCAAAGCACGAAGGTCAAAGCACAGGCGACAAGCACGCGGAATCTATTAAGCACGAAAAGCTCCAAGCGAATACAAGGACGGAGTGAAACACAAAACGATGGAATTATCGCGCCAAGCCGCACTACGCGGAAAGCTCAAAGCCGTACTTAGCCCAAATCTTCTGCGCCTTCTTGTTGGTCAGGCAGAAGTCGATGAACGCCTTGGCCTCGTCGGCATGCTCGGAGCTCTCGGCGACAGCACCGGGATACACGATGGGCTTGTGCGAGTCCTCGGGACACACAAAGGCCTCCTCGATACCGTCGTAGCGGAAGATGTCGGAACTGTAGACAAAGCCAGCCACGCAGTCGCCCGTAGAAACGTAGGCGGCAGCGGTGCCGACCTTGTCGGCCAGCGCGACCTTGTCGGCGATCTCGGGCACGTACTCGCCGTCATCGCCCTCGGTGCCGGTGTAGAGGCCCACAGAAGCCAGCGCCTGGTTGGCGTACTTGCCGGCGGGAACGGTCTTGGCGTCGCCGATGGCGATCTTGCCGTCCAGATTCGCGACGTCGGCGATGGCCTCGACCTTGGTGTCGGAGCCCTCGGCGCGAATGATCACGAGATCATTGACGAACATGTCCTCGCGCGTATCGGTATCGACGAGCTCGCCGGCCTCGGCGTCGTCCATGGTGCCCTTGGAGGCCGTGATGAGCACGTCGACGGCGGCACCGGCGCGCATCTGCTCGACAAGGTCGCCAGACGCCTTAAACTGCGTGTCGGCAAACGTAGTGCCGGTCTGCTCGGTGTAGAGCCCCTGAACCTCGGGCAGGGCCTTCTCGAGCGAGTTGGCGGCAAAGACCTGCAGCTCGACAGCCTTCTTCTTAGAGGAAGACTTGGCGGAACCGACATCGGAGCCAGCGGGCTCGGACGTCTTGTTGCCCGAACAGCCGGCAAGGCCAAGGCCGGCGGCAGCGGCAGCAGAAAGCGAGACAAAACCGCGGCGTGAAACCATATCGAACATATTCAACCCTTTCGAACGCTATGCCCGGGCACCCCGCCGCAGGCTTTATTCTGTTACTAGATTATACTTACGCGCGAATAATGATAGTGAGAAATTATTCTCGCCAGAGAATATAGTTTCGAGTTGCCGTGCACCTCGGCGTCGCTTCGGCGGAAAACAAAGGCGGAGCAGCCGTTCAGGTCGCCCCGCCGCAGGTAAACCGCTTAGTTGGTATGTCCGCCGCCCGCCGTCATTTGGGCCGCATGCTCCAGCTGATCGCTCACGGCCTCCCAGCTTTCGCGGGCCGCTTTCGTGGATCCCGGAAAGTTGATGACAAGCGTATGCCCACGCTGCATGCACACGGCGCGCGAGAGCATGGCGCGGCGCGTCTTGGTCATCGAGTAGGCACGGATTGCCTCGGCGACACCCGGCACATCACGGTCACAGACGGCACGCGTCGCCTCGGGTGTCACGTCGCGCATCGAAAGTCCCGTGCCGCCGCAGGTGAGCACGACATTGGCGTGGCACGCATCGGCAGCTTCCACAATGGCATCACCAATCTCGCTAACGTCGTCGCGCACGACCACATGTGAGGCAACCGTCCATCCCTGCGCCTCGATGAGCTCCTCGAGCGCGGCTCCAGCCTCGTCCTGCGCAAGATCGCGCGTATCCGAGCACGTCACGATCGAAATTTTCAACTCCATAGCGTTCCTCCTATAGCACCGTTCCCTCAGGCAGGTCGACGCGCACGACGTCCACGACGTCGCCCGGCTTGAGCTCACACGGCCCTTCGTCAATACGCAGCAGGCAGTTGGCCCGCTGCATCGTGCCGAGCAGTGCCGAATTCTGCGTCTTGGCCTCGGTCACCAACAGCTCACCGGTCTCGGGGTCGCGCAAAACCGTGGCGCGATCGAAGAAGCGTCGGTCCTGGCGCTTCTTCACGCAGTGCGTCAATATCGCCTGCTGCACGGGACGCGCACCCTCGGCAAAGCCGCGCATCTTACGGATCGCCGGACGAGCGAGCATTTCAAAGCCCACATACGCCGCGGCCGGATTGCCTGAAAGCCCCAGGTAGGGCTTACCTCCGAGCAAGCCAAACGTGATGGCCTTGCCGGGACGCATCGAGATGCGGTCAAACAGCACCTCGCCCTCGCGCCGGACGAGCGCCGTCACGAAATCGTAGTCGCCCGCCGAGGCGCCACCGCTCGTAATGACAAAATCGCACTCCTGCACGGCGCGATGCACCAGATCGGCAATCGCCTGCTCATCATCGGGCGCAATGCCGTAGAACACGGGCTCGGCGCCGGCATCGAGCGCCTCGGCCATCAGCGCCGAGGAGTTGGAATCGCGAATCTGACCGCGCGCAGGCACCTTACTCGGTGCGACCAGTTCCGTGCCCAGCGAGATGATGCCCACACGTGGGGCAGCGTGCACCTTCACGCTCGCGTATCCGGCACTTGCCAGCAGACCCGCGCCTGCCGGAGCCACGACCTCGCCGGCGTGCATCACAACATCGCCGGCATGGGCCTCCTCGGCAGCAGAGCGAACGTTCTCCCCCACTTTAGCAGGCGCCGAGAAGCGAACGTGCGAGCCCTCGTTGCCGTCGCCATCGAGTACGTCGACGATCTCGTACTTCACCACGGCATCGGCACCTTCGGGTACCGGCGCGCCCGTCATGATGCGAACTGTCTCGCCCGCGCCGATTGTGCCCTCAAAGACATGGCCCGCGGCCTCATGTCCGATAACGTCGAGCGTCACCGGCGCCTCGCCAGACGTCTGCGCCAAGTCCGCCGAGCGCACGGCATATCCGTCCATAGCGCTGTTGGCAAACGGCGAGATGTCGATATCGGCCACCGCGTCCTCGGCCAAGGGAAGACCGGTGGCCTGCCACACGGGACTCTCGACGAGATCGGTCGGAGCAACGTGCGACAGAACAATCGACTGCGCGTCCTCCAGCGGAATGAGCTTCTCTGTCATATGCACCTCTTAATGCCACGGCGCACAACGGGGGCGCCGATTCTTTATGCTTGTCTAAGTATAATCCCCGACGCGTGACCGCGACTTGGCCTGTACCCGCAAATACACCTGTCGGCCGCAAGCCGCGAAACAGAATGGAAACCAACCCATCGGCTCGTCGCGTTTACCGCGTTTTATAATGCTCGTGATGCAACCAAAAAGAGGAACGTATGGCTTTTACCGACAAACCCGAAAGCGCAAACGAGGCGCAGGATCATTCCCAGCCGCTCGACGACGGCGGCTTTTTCTCCCTTAACGACGTCATCATGGCAGGCAGGCATCAGATCACCCGCTCCGAGCATCTCTTAGCTGCCGACACGCGCCGCAACGTCCGCAACCTACTCGCGAGTGCCAAGCTGCTCGTACTCGTCGTCATCGTCTCGCTCGCCATGGGCGTTGCCGCTTGGGCGTTTTTGGCCTCGCTGAATATCGCGACCGATTATCGCGAGCAACATGCGTGGGTGTACGCGCTGCTTCCCGCTGTGGGCGTTGCCACCGCATGGGTCTACAAGAACCACGGTCTCGCCGCCAAGCGTGGTAACAACCTGGTCATTGACTCCGCCCTGGGCACACGCCTCATCCATATGCGCATGGCCGTCCTCACCTTCATCTGCTCAACGCTCACGCACCTAACGGGCGGATCGGCCGGTCGCGAGGGAGCCGCGGTGCAGATTGGCGGCACCATCGCCAGCAACATCTCGAGCCTTGCCCACCTCAAAAAGCATGACCACCACGACCTCATGCTCGCCGGCATCTCGTCGGCCTTTGGCGCCGTGTTCGGCTCGCCCCTTGCCGGAGCTTTCTTTGGCATGGAGATGTGCTTTATCGGCAAGATCGACTACACCGCAGGCATCTACTGCCTGGTCGCCTCGTTTACCGGCTACTTCACATCGCTTGCCTTGGGAACCGAGTACGAGGCGAATGTTATCACCAGCGTTCCCGCCATGTCGCCCAAAACGGTCGTCATCGTTGTTATCAGCGCCATTATCTTCGGTCTGACGGCACGTCTCTTTGCCTGGTCGGTTCGAACCGTCAAGAGCCTGTACGGTCGCTTTATCACCAATTACCTTGTTCGCGCACTTATAGGCGCACTCGTGGTTTTGGCCGCCTATGCCCTCCTCGACGCTTGGAACTACGCCGGCCTTGCCACCTGGCTCTCGGGCGCCGGGTTCTCCGGTAACACTACCCTTGCTGACGCATCCATCAAGCTCGTGGTGACGGCGCTCACCTTGGGCGCTGGCTTCCAAGGCGGCGAGGTCACGCCCCTGTTTGGCATCGGTGCGGCACTCGGTGGCTGGATAGGTTGCCTTACCGGGCTCGACCCCAGTTTTCTGGCGGCTCTCGGCATGCTCGGAGTGTTCTGCGCCGGCCTCAACGTGCCCATCACCACCTGCATGATGGCCATCGACCTGTTCCACGGCACGGCCGCCGGGTTCTTTGTCATCGTGGCCTTTATCAGCTACCTAACCGGCGGACACCGCGGCGTGTACCCCGCCCAGCGCATCATCTCACCCAAGCGCCGTTCGCTTATTGTGGATGAGGGCGGTACGGTAGCGGAGGCTATCGAGCGCCACAACGACCTGATAGAGTAGACGTTAGTATTCGCCGTGCAGCCACAATCGGGGGCAATTCGACCTGAGCGCGACCGCACTGTCATGCCATACGCCGGGAGTCACCCCATGCACGCAACTGATTTTGGTCGCACGCTCATCATCGCCAATCCTGCCGCCCAGTCGGGCGCCGCGCATGAGGTTGCCGAGCGCCTGCAACGCTTTTTGGACATGACCGCGCGCGCATCCCAGTTTGACCTGGTGTTGACCGAACGCACGGGGCACGCCAAGGAGCTTGCCGCGCGGGCCCAGGGCTATCGAACCGTTATCGCCCTTGGCGGCGATGGCGTGATCCACGAGGTCGTCAATGGACTCATGACGCAGGATGAATCGGCCCGTCCCGCCCTTGCCGTCCTACCCGTTGGTTCCGGCAACGATTTTGCCCAAACGCTCGGTATCGAAGATTTCTCCGGTAAGAATTTTGGCGCGCTGCTCACCTGTGAGCTGCGGCGTCAAGACATCGGGCGTATTCGCTCATGGAACCCCGCAAGCGGTAGCGGCGAGGCTACCGTTGAGTACTACGACCAGACGCTTTCGGTTGGCATCGATGCCGCCATCGGCCTTGGCACCACCGAGCTACGCAAAAAGACCGGCTTAACGGGCGCTCCGCTCTACACCCTCTCGGGACTTGAGCAGTTTGGCCTGCGCTATCGCAACTACCCCATGACAGCCAGCTTTGATCGCGCGCCCGCCGAGCGCGTGAGGGCGATTATCATGGCGATTCAGCTGGGCCCCACGTATGGATCGGGCTATCGCATCTGCCCCGATGCCGACCCATGCGACGGCGTACTCGACGTCTGCTACGTCTGCGGCCCCGTCCCTCGCGCGGTAGCCCTGCCTATGTTCCTTTCGGCCAAGGACGGCCACCATACCAAGTTGCCGCCGGTTCGCATGCGCCGCTGCCGCCATGCGGAGCTCACCTTTGAGGAGCCAGACTACCCCATCCAGGCCGACGGCGAGCCCATCGACGCCTCGCGCATCGAGGTCGACATCCTTCCCACCGCTCTCGAGGTCTGGCACCCAACCCGCTAACCCCACCTAAGTTGCGGTGAAATAGGGACTGTTTATGCAGCTAAAGCCGCAAAACAGTCCCTATTTCACCGCAACTTATGAGGAGGCTATTCGTCGCTGCCCGGTTTGCGACGGTTGGCCTTTTTAATGGCGTTGAAGTGCTTGTCATTGAGCCTGCGCTGGCGTGAGCGCTGAGGCACCTTGGTCTTTACGCGTCGGCGCGGTGGACGCCCGCGACGCTCAAGCTCAGCGCGCAGCTTACGCAGGCAGCTGCTACGGTTTTGGAACTGACTGCGGCTCTCGCGCGCTGTCACGGTAATCCCCGAAGGGATATGTTTCATGCGTACCGCCGAGTCCGTCGTGTTCACGCCCTGTCCGCCCGGACCTGTCGCGCGAAACACCTGCACCTCGCAATCGCGCGCCAACTCCTCGACCGACATCTCGGCATAGCGCGCATACTCGCGCCATCCCATCTTGTTCTCATCCATATCAACACCTCCCCTCATAAAAAATGTGACAAAGGGAAAGTCCCTTTGTCACATCGCATACCAATCGCTTGTGTTGCGCGCTTAGGCGAAGGTGATCTCGCCGGTATCGCAGTCCATATCGGCGATGCGGGCTAGGCTCTCAACGCGGAAGCCGCGCTCGCGGAGCTTATCGCCACCGCCCTGGAAGCCCTTCTCCACCGCAATGCCAATGCCGGATACCTCGGCACCTGCGGCCTCGCAGATCTTGATAAGACCCTCGAGCGCGCAGCCGTTGGCCAGGAAGTCGTCGATAATCAGGACCTTGTCGCCCTCGGACAGGAAGCGCTTGCCAACGATGACCGGGTACTCCTTCTGCTTGGTAAAGGAATAGATGGTCGTGGCATACTGCTCGCCGTCGAGGTTGATAGACTGTGCCTTCTTGGCAAAGACCACCGGCACGCCGCCAAAATGCTGGGCTGCAATGCAGGCCATACCAATGCCCGAAGCCTCGATCGTCAGGATCTTGTTGATCTCGACACCCTCGAACAGACGGGCCCACTCGGCACCCATGTGGTCGAACAGCTCAACGTCGCACTGGTGGTTGAGGAAGGCATCAACCTTAAGGACGTTACCGGCCTTTACGATGCCGTCATGGCGAATACGATCCTCAAGCTCCTGCATGGCGCAACCCCTTCTCGCGGCAACGATACCGCGCGATTAATAAACGTTGTTCGATAGTCTACCACGGACCGACCCCCGCCCGCCCCACAAGCCGCATCGCACTATAAAGCTGCAAGACCAGTAGATAGGCCCGATTCGTGGCAGACAGCCTCCCAACACGCTAATGCCGGGTGCGCGTCCTCACCAAACGTACCAATGTGAGCGCAAAGCCCACGGTAGCAACGGCCATCAGCACGTAGAATACCAAACGGAAGCCAAAGAGGAACACGTCCGGACGACCCGCCACATAGCTCGTGACCGTCTTGCCCATCGCCGCGCTCGTCTGTCCATACAGGATGCGCGACGCCGCCGTAATACCCAGCGCTATGCCCGCATAGCGCGCCAAGCTGCTCAAGCTGCCCGCAAAGCCAAGCGCCTCACGCGGAGCCGAACCCATATACAGCGAATTATTGGGACTCTGGAAGATCGACGTGCCGCACGACATAAACGCGACGCAGCACACAATCATCAAGATGGAAGAGTGCTCGTCAAGCGTGCTCACCGCAAAGAGACCGCACACGTACACGCCCAGGCCAACGGCCGTGGGCGCTTCACAACCAACACGGTCGGACACCGAGCCCGAAAGCGGGCCCACAAAGGCATTCACGACCGGCATCGCCAAAAACAACAGGCCGGAGATATCGGAGCTAAAGCCGTGGGCATCCTGAAAGTAGAACGGCAGCACAAACTCGGAGGCACCGATACCCACGAACACGATAAGCATGCAAGCCAGGTTAATCGTGAAAGCCGAGCTCGCAAAGCAGCGACGCGCCGCCTCTGTCAACGGCATAGGGCGTTCGCCAGCCTCCGGCTTCACATGCGGCAGCGTATAGAGTCCCACGATAAACGAGATTACGCCAATAGGCAGGTTGATGAGGAAGATGCTCTCCCAGGGAAAGCTCGCCACCAGCACGCCGCCGAGCACGGGGCCGCACATCATGCCAAGAGCCACAAAGGTCGCCAGAATGCCCATGGCACGGCCGCGCTCACGCGCCGGAAACGACTCGGTGATGATGCCCATATTGTTGGCCATCGCGGCGGCACAGCCAATGCCCTGCACGAAACGCGCCAAGATAAGCACCTCGAGCGAAGTCGAAAGCCCGCAAAGCAACGAGCCACCCGTAAAGACGATTACACCAAGCTGGAACACATTCACCTTGCCGCGCACATCGCCCAAGCGGCCAAACGGCAGCATGGCGACGCACGTCGCGAGCAGATACACCGAGCTCACGAGCTGAATGCGGTCGAGACCCACCCCCAGCTCCTTTTGCATCACTGGGAGCGCCACCGTCACGATGCTCGCATCCAGACACGCCATAAAGGTCATGACGAGCACGGTGAACAGAATCGCCCATTTATTCTTACCGTGGGTGTCGCCCTCTAGGGCAATGTGTTCGCGGCGCAGCTGCTCGGCAGTTTTCTCCATGTATATCCTTTCTATCGTGCAACGCAAAAACGGGACCCCAATCGCCTACAAACGGACACGATCGGGGTCCCGCCTACGGAATCGGAACTATGAGGACGTCGTCAGCCGAAAAGCCGTCCCACGCCCCGCACGCACGCTAGCCTAGCACTGCTCGAGCGCCTGCTCAAGGTCGGCAATCAGATCGGCCGTGTCCTCAAGGCCGCACGACAGGCGCACCATGTCGGCGGAGATGCCGCAGGCGATGAGCTCCTCGTCGTTCATCTGGCGATGGGTGGCGTTTGCCGGGTGCAGGCAGCAGGTGCGGGCATCGGCCACGTGCGTGGCAATCTGGGCGAGCTTAAGACTCTTCATAAAGGTCTCGGCCGCCGCACGACCACCGGTAAAGCCAAAGCTCACGACGCCGCAGGTACCGTTGGGCATGTACTTCTGAGCCATGTCGTAGTACTTGTCGCCCTCCAGGCCCGGATAGCTCACGAAGCGCACTTTGGGGTGGCCCTGCAGGAACTTGGCGACCGCCAGACCGTTCTCGCAATGGCGCGGCATACGCACGTGCAGGCTCTCGAGCGAACTGTTCAGGAAGAAGGCCGCCTGCGGGTTCTGCATGGGGCCGAGGTCGCGCATGAGCTGCGCGGTTGCCTTGGTAATGAAGGCACCCTCGCGACCGAACTTCTCGGCATAGGTCACGCCGTGATAGCTCTCGTCGGGCGTGGTGAGACCCGGGAACTTGTCCGCATGGGCCATCCAGTCAAACTGGCCGTGATCGACGATCACGCCACCCAGGTAGGCCGCATGGCCATCCATGTACTTAGTGGTGGAGTGCGTGACGATGTCGGCGCCCCACTCAAAGGGACGGCACATCACGGGCGTCGGGAAGGTGTTGTCGACCATCAGCGGCACGCCGTGGTAGTGCGCGGCCTTGGCAAAGCGCTCAATATCGAGCACGGCAAGCGCGGGGTTGGCGATGGTCTCGCCAAAGACGAGCTTGGTGTTGGGCTGGAAGGCGGCCTCCAGCTCCTCATCGGTGCAGTCGGGTGCGACGAACGTGCAGGTCAGGCCCATGCGGCCCATAGTGTGAGCCAGCAGGTTATACGTGCCGCCGTAGATGGCAGAGCTCGCGACCACGTGATCGCCGGCACCGGCCACGTTAAAGATCGCGAGGAAGTTCGCGGCCATGCCCGAGCTCGTGAGCATCGCAGCGGTGCCGCCCTCCATCTCGCAGATCTTGGCGGCAACGAGGTCGCAGGTGGGGTTCTGCAGGCGGCTATAGAAGTAGCCCGACTCCTCCAGGTCGAATAGCTTGCCCATGTGCTCGGACGTGTCGTACTTCCACGTGGTGGACTGATAGACAGGCACCTGGCGCGGCTCAGCATCGCCCGGACGATAACCGCCCTGAACACACGTGGTACCGATGGTCTGCTCGCTCATATCTTGCTCCCTTGCTCGGGTTTTGATTTATTCGGTTCACGATACCGCTACCCCGTAGCCCTCTCAACCCATCCCCAAGGTAGGTTATGGGACAAATCGATCAGGGGTATTTATCTCAAGCCTTGGGCATTTGCTCGACAGAGAAAAATGAGGCATCCATGAAGCTCTCGATGATTACACGCACCGTCACGGGTACCATAAGCGGGAACACCGTGACCAAGGAGACAACGATGAAGCAAATCGATACGGCCCAGCTCGACATCACCGCCTGTCAGGCTCAGGCTGCCGAATACCACGCCCGTGGCTTTAACTGCGCGCAGGCCGTCGCCTGCACGCTCGCACCTGCCGTCGGACTCGACCTTCAGGTCGCCTTTACCCTCACCGAGGGCTTTGGCGCCGGCATGGGCGGCATGACCGAAACCTGCGGCGCCATCTCGGGCGCCGTGGCCATCATGGGCTTCGTGATGAGCGACGGCATGGAAAACCCCAAGACCAAGGGCCAGACCTACAAGCTGTCGCGCGAAATCGCCAAGCGTTTTGGCGAGAAGAACACGACGACCGTCTGTGGCACGCTCAAGGGCATCGGATCGGATAAGGGTCCGCTCCGCAGCTGCCCCGGTTGCATCGACGATGCCATCGAGATCGCCTGCGATGTGCTAAAGCAGCTCGCCGAGTAGACGGCATCAACATAAAACGACGGCCGGCGCGCTTGGGATCCGTCCAAAAGCACGCCGGCCGTCGCCGTCAGAACTCGGCAAATTCGGGAGCGCCGACCTCGATCTCCTCGCGTCCCGCCATAAGCTCGCGCATCTTGGCGCAAAATGGCTCCTGCTCCCCCGCCTTAAACACCAAGTGAAGTGTAACGGTATCCGCGTAATCGGTATCCGAAACCTTGGCACCCGAATCCTGCGCCAAGCGGAGCACCTGCTCATACTGTGGATAGGCCACATACACGTCAACCGGCACGACGCTTGTCATCTCGACGATCTGCCCGGCCTCCTGAGCCGCGGCCACCGCCGCCTGCGTCGCCGCGGTATAGGCGCGCACCAAGCCACCAGGCCCCAACAGCGTGCCACCAAAATAGCGCGTCACTACGCAGCAAACATTTTTGAGCCCCGCACCGCGCAGCACCTCGAGCGTCGGCATGCCGCTCGTGCGGCTCGGCTCACCATCATCGCTCTGGCGCTCGCGCCCATCGACCAAAATCCACGCGGGAACATTGTGTCGAGCGTCGTAATGACGCTTGCGAACCATCTCGATAAAGGCATTCGCCTCATCCTCGGACTCAATATGGACCAGCTGGGCAATAAACCGGCTCTTGCGGTCCACAAACTCACCCGAAACCTCAATATTCGATTGCAGAGTAAAATAGCTGTCCAACAAAGCCCCTCAACAAAATAAAGCGCAGCAACAAACAGCCTCAATAATACGATAACCCTAGTAAAAAGAATGGCAACGCCGATGATTCCGTCAACGAAAGCGAGAACCCGTCAGCGCGAGCAAGATGCCTTGAAAGCCGAGGGCATTGACCTTATGGTCATGCCCGAAGGTTTGAAAGGCAGATTGCCGCGCTGACGGGTTCGCAGCGTCAACAAAGTGCCGAGTGGGCCGATAAGCCGGGTTCTGTCGTGAACGGTCATTTATCTTGTCTGCACGTTACCGTGCAGCTCCACGCACGCTACCCGAACGCGGACCGGGCCGGCCCATAGCGTTCCTATTCGCGCTTGCTCCGGATGGGGCTTGCCAAGCCGCCGTGTTGCCACGACGCTGGTGGTCTCTTACACCACCGTTTCAGCTTTTCCCTTTACGCCTTGCGGCGCAGGTGGGAGTCTTCTTTTCTGCGGCGCTTTCCGTCGGATCACTCCGCCCGGCCGTTAGCCGGCATCCCGCCCTCTGGAGCCCGGACTTTCCTCACGCGTGCCGCAAGCAGCACATCGCGCGACCGTCTGGCCCACTCAGCAGTGCAAGAGTGTAGCACACCGTTGTCACAGGCAATGGCACAACACAAGCGTTCGACACGATAAACCAAGAACCACGCTATGCAGTACAATAGTATCGTCGATGGGCAACGTCGTCAGTCGAGACGCGACCTCGCTCCGCACCCCTCCGTCTACTCGGTGCGTTCCCGCCTCCTCCCCGAGGCGGGATGTCGGCATTTTTCATGCACCGACAACCCAATAGTCTGCGAACAGCCAGGGCAGCATTGCACACGGGAAGCATCGCGCACCTCATCAGCAAATGCAAAAAGGGACCCGTCCATTGCGGACGAATCCCTTAAAACAAGTGATCGTCAAACCGATTTACTCGGCGTCGGTCTCCTCGTCCTTCTTCTCGGAAGGCAGCGGGGTAACCTCGATCTCGACGCCCAGAGTCTCAGCAGCAGACTTCATGGACAGGGAGATACGACGACGGTCGAGGTCGATCTCCATGACCTTGACCTGAACCTTGTCGCCCACGTGGGTGACCTGAGAAGGCTGGTCGACGTGCTTGTTGGCCATCTCGGAGATGTGCACCAGGCCCTCGATGCCCTCGCCCAGGTCGACGAAAGCGCCGAACGGGACAAGCTTGGTCACAGTGCCCTCGACGATAGCGCCGACGGGGTACTTCTTGACCAGTGCGCGCCACGGATCCTCGGTGGTCTGCTTGAGACCCAGGGAGATGCGCTCGCGGTTGAGATCGACGTCGAGAACCTCGACCTCGACCTCCTGGCCGACCTTGACAACCTCGGAAGGATGGTTGACGTGGTTCCAGGAGAGCTCGGAGATGTGGATGAGGCCATCGATACCGCCGAGGTCGACGAAGGCGCCGAAGTCGACGATGGAGGAAACGGTGCCCTGGAGACGCATGCCAGACTTGAGCTTGGACAGGATCTCGGAGCGCTCGGCCTTACGGGACTCCTCGAGCACGACGCGACGGGAGAGGACGACGTTGTTGCGGTTGCGGTCCATCTCGATGACGCGGGCCTCGATGCGGGTGCCCATGTAGGAGGTGAGGTCCTTGACGCGACGGAGGTCGACGAGGGAAGCGGGCAGGAAGCCACGCAGGCCGATGTCGAGAATCAGGCCGCCCTTGACAACCTCGATAACCTCGCCCTCGACGTTCTCGCCGGAGTTGAACTTCTCCTCGATGCGGTTCCAAGCACGCTCGTACTCGGCACGCTTCTTGGACAGGACCAGACGACCGTCCTTGTCCTCCTTCTGGAGAACCAGAGCCTCGATGGGATCACCGAGTGCAACGATGTCTGCAGGGTTAGCGTCCTTGCGGATGGACAGCTCGCGGACCGGGATAACGCCCTCGGACTTGAATCCGATGTCAACGAGCACCTCGTCATGCTCGATCTTAACGACAGTGCCGTTAACGAGATCGCCCTCATCAAAGTCGGTAATCGTACCGTCGATGAGGTTGTTCATCTCCTCCTCGTTGACATCGTCAAGAGAGAAAATGGACGAGTTCTGAATCTCACTCAAAGGTGGACCCCTTTCGAACTACGGGGCCCCGATTGCTAGGACCTACAGAAGGGTGCGACAAGCACACAACGTTTAGGAACACTCGGGAGCCGACAGATACTAATGTGACGCTTATGCAATCACGTTCGTATAGGTTACGGGGAAATGAGTTCGATTTCAAGCGTGAACTGCGATTTTTTACTCGTGTGGAGACTTTTTCGTAATCTTATGAACACACGTCTCCGCAACTTGACGATAACCAGCCAGGCATTCGGCTTTGGGGTAAAGTATCCGGAGCCAACGATTCTAGATCGATTTTTCGAGAAAGGTGCCCGCGTGCTCAAAGCAGTCGTTTTCGATATGGACGAAACGCTTCTCAGCATCAACCTCAACGCGTTCATCCTTCGCTATTTTAAGGATGTCTCTTCGATGCTCGCGGATATCGGGCGCCGCAGCCGCGGTGGCACGATGGCGCGCCTCGGCACCATCCTGGTCGACCTCAACGCCAATCGCCGCAGCGGCACGGACAACCGCACCAATCTTGAGTTTTACCAAGAAGAGGTCGAGCGCCGATGCGGGATCTGCCTCTCCGATCCCCTCATCTACGAGGCGTTTACCTACTATGACCGCGAAGTTCTTCCGTACAAGAACGACGATATCATTAACGCCCACGCCATGCCGGGCGCACACGCCGCGCTCCAGGCCGTACAGGACGCAGGGCTGCGCTGCGCGCTCTTTACCAACCCCAGCTTTCCCCAGGGGGCCATCGAGTGCCGCATGGGTTGGGGCGACCTGGCCGACGCCCCCTTTGAACTCGTGACGCACATGGGAAACGCCACCCGCTGCAAGCCCGATGCCACCTACTATCTAGAGCAGCTTCAGGTGATGGGGCTCGAGCCACACGAGGTCCTTATGGTGGGCAACGATCCCAAGCGCGACTTCCCCAGTCCCGCCTGCGGCATTCAAACTGCCTATGTTGGCCAGGGAAAACCCGGCCGAGCCACCTGGCGCGGAACCATGGAAGACTTCGCCCGCGACTTTAACGCCGTAATCGAAGCCTTCTACGAACACCAAGTAGCCGACGAACTGTCGTAGGACCCCTCGCTCCAAACCAAATATCGCCGCAGGTTGAGCACAAGTCAGCGAAAATGCCCCTAAGCGAGCAATGTGCCTTGAAAGAGGAGGGCATAGGCCTTCTGGCCATGCCCGACGATTGAAAGGCAGATTGCCGCTTAGGGGCATTTGCAGCGTCGACTGGTTACGCGGTTTGGTAAAACCGCGTAACTAGCACACCTGGGTTTTGCCGATCATGATGTTGAGGATCTCGATGTCGGTGTCCTTCATGCCCACGCGGCCTACGTAGCCCATACTGGCGATTGTTTGCTCAACGGTATCTTGGATCAGGCCCTCGCCGGCGCGGAAGCCGCGACCCTGCATGGCCATATCATGGCCCAGAATCGCCGCATCGACGGCAGCCGAGATCTTGGCGGCACAGCTCGCCTTGGCGCCGTCGCACACGATGCCGCCCACGTTACCGAGCGTGTTCGAGACGGTCGCGCCAATCTGTTCGCGCGTGCCACCGCACAGCCAGGTAATCGCAGCGCCGGCGCCGCACGCAGCGCAAATAGCACCGCAAAACGCCGAAAGCGCACCAATATAGCTCTTGATATGCACGGCGATAAGATCGGACAGCATCACGGCGCGCACCAGGCGCTCGTGGTCGCAACGCAGGTACTCGGCATACTCCATGACGGGCAATGCGCAGGTAATGCCCTGATTGCCCGAGCCGCACACAATGGCGACCGGCAGCGCGCAACCGTTCATGCGGGCGTCGGACCCGGCGGCCGCACGGGCACGGGCGCGGCAGGCGACGTCATCGGCACGAGCACCCAGCAGCGTACGGCCCACCTCGGCGCCCCAAGCGTGCGCGAGACCCTCGGCACTGATCGCGCCATTCAGCTCAATCTGACGCTCAACGGCAGCGCGGGCGTCCTCAATGTCACCGTCCTCGATAAAGTCGATGATGGTCTCGATCGACATGGGCGTGTCGGCGTTATCTGCCGCACGCTCGGCCACCACGCGCTCGGCGCAGGCGGCGCACTCCCCCGCCGACTTACCGCATACCGGAATACCGTCGAGCGTATGGCACGTGACATTAGTGTGGTGATCGGTAATCTCGACGACCGCGGTATGGCCCCCGGCCGTCGCAGTCACCTTGATGTAGAGGTTGGGCACACCCTCGACAAGCGACACATCGCAGTAGTCCGCATCGGCAAGCAGCTCGGCCACGCGGGCGCGGTCCGCGTCATCGACGCTCTCGAGCACCTCGAGCGCGCTCTTGGCGTCGCCGCCCACGGCACCCAGCACGGCCGCGGCCTCAATACCGTGCATACCGCCCGAGTTGGGCACGGTCACGCTCTTGACGTTCTTGATGATGTTGCCCGAGCAGGCAACATCCATATGATCGGGTTCGCAACCGAGCGTCTGGCTCGCCAGCGCCGCTGCATAAGCAACGGCAATGGGCTCGGTGCAGCCGAGTGCACAAACAAGTTCGCGGTTCAAAACATCGCAAAACGCGGCATCACGAAGGGAATCGGCAGGCATAGGTATCTCCTACTTGTATAACGGGCTGGGCTCTCAATAATAATTAGCTCTTTTATTTGATAACAATGCATCAAAAACCGCAACCCAGGTTCCGGTAGACGGCATTCAGGCGCAAACTGACGGCATTCATTCATGAGAAACCGGTCTTGTTGCATGCTAAAGCGTTTGACCAAAAAACGCCCAAGCGTTTACACAAAAGTCGCGCTATCATGCAGTCGAACGCGGTAAAACCTTTAGCAATCTCGCCGCACAGACCAGAGAGGAACTATCCATGAAGATCGGTATCGGTAACGACCACGCCGCCGTCGAGCTCAAGAACATCATCTCCGAGCACCTGAAGGAGCGCGGCTGCGAGGTCGTGAACTTTGGCACCGACACCTCCGAGAGCTTTGACTACCCCATCGCCGGCTACAAGGTGGGTAAGGCCGTTGCCAACGGCGACGTCGATCTAGGCATCCTGATCTGTGGCACCGGCGTCGGTATCAGCCTGGCTGCCAACAAGGTCGAGGGCGTACGCGCCGTCGTGTGCTCCGAGCCCTTCAGCGCCAAGCTCTCCCGCATGCACAACAATACCAACGTGCTCGCTTTTGGCGCCCGCGTCGTGGGCTCCGAGCTCGCCAAGATGATCGTCGACGAGTGGCTCGACGCCGAGTTTGAGGGCGGTCGTCACGAGCGTCGCGTTAACCTCCTCAACGAGATCGATCACACGCGCGCCCTTAAGATCGTCGACGAAGCCTAAACTATTCAGTGCCACAAGCTAACAGCAGGGGCCCGCTCGGAACACATGTCCGAGCGGGCCCCTGCATAGATTTTGGAATAAAAGGGCGCCGCGGATGGAGTTCCGCGGCGCCCAAGCCACACGCTAACAGCTTTAAGGAGTCAAAGCTGGTTTAGCCAAAGAAGCGCTTGATCTCAATCTCGGCGTTCTCCAGGCAGTCGGAGCCGTGGATCACGTTGGCGTTGACATCGACGGCAAAGTCGCCGCGGATGGTACCAGGAGCAGCCTCAAGCGGGTTGGTAGCGCCCATGAGGGTGCGCATCTTAGCAACAGCGGAGAGACCGGAAACGACCATCTTGACGACCGGACCGCTCGTCATAAAGTCGCAGAGACCGCCAAAGAAGGGCTTGTCGGCCAGATGGGCGTAGTGCTCCTCGACGGTAGCGCGCTCGAGCGTGGTCATCTCCATGCGCTCGATGACAAGGCCGCTGCGCTCAATGCGAGCAACGATCTCGCCGATCTTGCGGTCGCGCACGGCGTCGGGCTTAATCATGATGAAGGTCTTCTCGATAGCCATAAAAGTAGCCTTTCAAGTAGGTTCGCGCGTGCCCAAGTCCCATTCCGGCACCCGCCTGGACTGCATCGTAACAGAGTTTTAGCTGCAGTTAAACAAAAAGCTGTTTATTGAAACGTTGCAATTTATTAAAGCGCTCCATATGTGTCACTTCTGTTTCGAAGCCCGATTAGAGTACCATCCGACCGCCCATCAACCGCGCCGAACAGAGCAGGCGGTCGGTTGCCGCCCGCGAACGTATCCCCTTCACAACCTGCCCAAAGGTCCTACAGAAGTTCTCGACAAGCCCCTCCCCCATAGCAACAAAATACGGGCTCCCACATCAGCAGGCGCCCGTAAAGCGAAAACGATTTATCAATACATGGCCAAAACGGCTTCAGCCAAACCTCTACTTTGCCCCGTGACCCATCTCGACGACCTTGGTCAGCGATCCAAACACGCCCTCGTCAGCCACGAGCTGTGCCTCGGCACGCTGCAACTGCACGGCAACGGCAGCAGGAGCGGTGCCGCCCTCGGTCGTGCGCGCGGCGACAATCGACGGGATGTCAAGCGCCTCGGTAATGTCGCGCTCAAAGAGCGGGCTTGCCTCCTGGAACACCTCAAACGGCAGGTCCTCAAGATTGCAGCCGCGCTTCTCGCACATCAGGACCAGATGGCCCACCACGGCATGTGCCTCGCGGAACGGCAGGCCACGCTTGGCCAGGTAATCGGCAACATCGGTGGCGGCAAGGTGCCCCACGCCGCACTCGCGCGCCATGGCATCCTCGTTGACGGTCCAAGTCGAAATCATTCCAGCCATAACGGACAGACACTGCATGAGCGTATGGGCGGTATCGAGCGCGCCCTCCTTGTCCTCCTGCAAGTCCTTGTTATAAGCAAGCGGCAGGCCCTTCATGGTTACCAGCAGCTGCACCAGGTTGCCGTACACGCGACCGCTCTTGCCGCGGATAAGCTCGGCAAAGTCGGGGTTCTTCTTCTGCGGCATGATGGACGAGCCAGTGGAGTACGAGTCGGAAAGCGTGATAAAGCCAAATTCGGAGCTCGACCACAGTACGATCTCCTCGGAAAGACGCGACAGGTGCATCGCCATGACGGATCCGGCGTAATGCAGATCGAGCAGAAAATCACGGTCGGAAACGGCATCGAGCGAGTTGGGGATCACGCCCGCAAAGCCAAGTTCGGCAGCCGTCATCTGGCGATCGAGCGGATAGCTCGTACCGGCAAGCGCAGCGGCACCCAGCGGGCAGTTGTCGGCAGCATCAAAGGCGGCCTTCAAACGCGTAAAGTCGCGCGCGAACATCCAGGAATACGCCAGCAGGTGATGCGACAGCAGCACGGGCTGAGCATGTTGCATGTGCGTGTAGCCCGGCAGAATCACCTTGTCGTACTTCTTGGCCGCATCCACCAGCACATGGCGCAGCTCAAGATTGGCCTCCATGAGCTCCTTGGCCAGCGCCTTGACGCCCAGGCGCGTATCGGTCGCCACCTGGTCGTTGCGCGAACGCCCAGTATGCAAGCGCTTGCCAGCCTCGCCGATGCGACGCGTCAGCTCGCTCTCGATGGACATATGAATGTCCTCATCGTTGATGTTGAAGGTAAAGTTGCCGGCATCGATATCCTGTTCGATTCCGGTCAGGCCCTTGGCAATCGCCTGCTCGTCCTCGGCACTGATGATGCCCTGGGCGGCCAACATCTTGGCATGCGCCTTAGAGCCGGCGATATCCTGCTTATAGAGATGTTTGTCGACCGGCAGCGACGCGCCAAACTCCTGCGTGACCTCGGCCACGCCCGCCTCAAAACGACCGCCCCAAAGAGCCATGGAACCGTCTCCTTTCTCCAAATACCAAAACAAGCGTCCAAAGCAATGTGCCCTGTCGCTAAAGCGATTTATCAACCGCTAGTTTTACACACTCCCTGCCGCGCGCGGGGCCATGTGGCTAATTTGCAAAGAAGTGACGCACCATGCACTTGGCGCCCAACGTCTCCCTCCGGATGTTGCCCTGCGAACCATCGATCCAGGCCTTCAGGCTCATAGGAACGTCCTCGACCCTTACAGCATCGAACTCGGGCGCGAGGGCAAGCAAAGCATGCGCGATAGCATTGAACATAATGGATACTCCTCATATATATATAGGCACAGAGCCGCCAAATTGATAGAAGGAGCCCCGCCGGACAACCCCGACGGGGCTCGGACTCAGCCGCAGACGCGGCATCATATATGCGGGCGGAACGTAGGGGCCACCGATGTTAAGAAGTGTCAGCAAGCATAACGAAAGGTAGGGACCCCGTGCGCCCGTTATGTATCACGCGGATGGGCCGCGCGGATACCAAGGGAAGGAGGCGCTAGGCCTGGGCAGCAGCAGAGCTGGGGCCCTGGACCTTTGCCCACGTCTTGAGCGACAGCGTATCGATCTCGATAAAGCCGGCGCTGGCCTTCTCGTCAAACGTGGTGTCGCGGTCGTAGGTAGCCAGGCCGTAGTCGTAGAGGCTGAAGGGACTCTTGCGGCCGACGACATGGCAGTTGCCCTTAAAGAACTTCAGACGGACAGTGCCGGTCACGAACTTCTGGGTATCGGCCATAAAGGCGTCGAGCGCGTTCTTGAGCGGGCTGTACCACTGGCCGTTGTACACGGCGGTGGCCCAATCCTGCTCGAGCTTGATCTTGGTCTTGAGCAGGTCGCCCTCGACGCAGATGTCCTCGAGCGCCTTGTGGGCGGTGATGAGCGTCAGGGCGCCGGGAACCTCATAGCACTCGCGGCTCTTGAGGCCCACCAGACGATCCTCGACCAGGTCAAGACGGCCAAAGCCGTTGTCGCCCGAAATCTTGTTGAGGGCGATGACGATCTCGGAGAGCTTCATCTTCTTGCCGTCGACGGCTACAGGCTTGCCGGCCTCAAACTCGATCTCGGTATAGGTCGGGGTGTCAGGCGTGTCCTCGGGGTTCTTGGTCATAACCCAAGCGTCATCGAGCGGCTCATTCCAAGGGTCCTCCAGGTGACCGCACTCGATGGCGCGACCCCACAGGTTGTCGTCGATGGAGTAGGGGTTGTCGTTGGCACCCTCGGGAACCGGCACGTTGTGGGCGTGGGCATAGGCGACCTCGTCGGGACGGCACTTCAGGTCCCACTCGCGAACCGGGGCGATAACCTTGAGCTCGGGGTCGAGGGCCTTGACGGCGGCCTCAAAACGGACCTGATCGTTACCTTTGCCAGTGCAGCCGTGGGCGACGTAGGTCGCGCCAAACTCGTGGGCGACCTCAACAAGCTTCTTGGCAAGCAGCGGGCGAGACAGGGCGGAGAGCAGCGGATACTTATTCTCGTACATGGAGTTTGCGGCGATGGCTTTGGTCAGGAACTCATCGGAGAACTCGTCGCGCAGGTCGAGCACCTGGCAATCGAGAACGCCCAGGTCGAGCGCCTTCTGCTTCTTGGCATCCAGTCCGGTCTCTTCCTGGCCCACGTTGCCGCAGACGCAAACGACATCGAGATTCTTCTCGTCCTGGAGCCACTTGACACATACGGATGTATCAAGACCACCGGAATATGCGAGAACGACTTTTTCCTTGCTCATGGCTGTTTCCTTTCGCCCTTGGTAGCTAGTTAGAACATCGGTCAGTTGCAAGTCATTTCAAGGTCATATACCGTGCAATATCAGGTTAAATAGCAAAAATCAGCACATACATGCCCTAGAAACATGCAGCAATGTCGTGCTAAAACCCAACGACCTCAAAATGACTCTGTTGAGGCAATTCGCCCCATGCGGACAGAGACGATTGTTATCGTCGTCGGGAAATTGCGCGCTGGCGTCGGATGGCATTGTCTGCAGTGGTGATGATCTTTACGAACTGCATCTGCCTCTCCTTTCACGTATCGCCGGGCGCAATTCAAATATCGTAAACGGTACCTTTTACTCGGTAAGCGGTTGTTTTTCCGTCTCCGTTTTCGATGGTCGCTATATTACGCTAAAGTGCCCGCAGCACAAGCGACAAATTCAAATTTCTGAAAAGTTTTTTCATTACTTTGTGAAGCGTGGTGCAAATACGCACCATTCCTGCGAAAATACGCTCGACTACTAGTTGATGGTTATAACGTCTGAAACAATCTCGAAACGAAAGGCGCATTTTTATGCAAACTTACGAATCGGACGCCAACATCGGCAACATTAAGATTCTCGCCGTCGATATGGACAAGACGCTGCTGACCGACGAGCGTGTGCTGCCCCAGGGTCTTGATGAGCGCCTGGACAAGCTCGCCGACGCCGGCATCGTATTCTGCCCCGCCAGCGGACGTCCCGCCCCCAAGCTCGAGGAGATGTTCGAGGGCATCAAGAACCGCCTCGCCTTTTGTCCCGACAACGGAGCTTGCGTGATCTATCGCGGCAGCTATATCTATAAAAGCAATATTGACGTGGAGCTGTATCAGCAGGTCTTGAACCGTGCCTCGGAGGATCCTCGCGCTGTCCCCGTCCTGTGCTGCTTCGACGAGTTCTACGTGCTTGCCCGCGACCATCAATACCACGACGAGATCAGCGTCTACTACAACACAATCAACTACGTCGACAGCTTTGAGGGCATTGATTTCGAGTCCAACAAGATTTCGGTCTTCTTCCCCGGCTACGACGCCGAGCCCGCTTTCCGCGAGACCTATAGCCCCGAGTTCTCGGACAAGCTCTACGTCACCAACGCCGGGCGCGAGTGGATCGACTTTATGAACCTGGGTGTCGACAAGGGCGCCGGCGTCGCGCACCTGTGCGAGCACCTGGGCATCGATATTGCCGACGCCGCCGCCGTGGGCGATACGTACAACGACATCCCCATGCTGGAGCGCGTCGGTCACAGCTTTATCGTGGACAATGCCGAAGAGCACATGAACGCGCACGCCAAGTGGCGCATTCCGAGCAACAACGACGGGGGCGTACTGACGCTCATCGACGCCATCTTGGCGGCTCGTTAATCTATCCCGTCGCCATGCCCGGGGCCGACCGCTTGATTTTTGCTCGGTCAAGTCCTGGGCTCGCACGAAGAGCACATTTAGTGCTCTTCGGCTCGTGCGGAATCTACAAAAATCAAGCGGTCGGCCCCGGGCATGGCCATGTTGACTTTACTTGCCGCCAAGATGGCCTCTTGAGTGTCTAGATACTTGGCTGAATTTATTTGAACAGAGGGGAGCCCCTTTTTGGAAGGGGCTCCCCTCTGTTTTGGTTACTTTGGGGTTGTGGGCACTTCCCTATTTGGCGTCGGCTCAGGTTATGCCGGTGCTGGCTTCGGCAATTAGGGGGACGCGGAGGTCTACTACGTGTTCCATGACGTCGCGGACCATGGTGGTTAGGCGCTCGACTTCGTCGATGGGGCACTCAAAGTCCAGTTCGTCGTGCACTTGCAGGATCATGTGGGCGGCAAAGCCTTCCTCTTCCAGGCGGCGGCTTACGCGGGCCATGGCGATCTTGATGATGTCGGCGGCGGTTCCCTGCATGGGGTGGTTCATGGCCGTGCGCTCGCCAAAGCCGCGGAGTTGCGGGTTTTTGGCCTTGAGCTCGGGAATATGGCGTCTGCGGCCATACATGGTCTCGGCGTAGCCCGTCTGCTTGGCGCGCGCCACTACGTTGTCGAGGAACGTACGCACGCCCGGGTAGGCCTCGTAGTAGCGGTCGATCATGTCGCGTGCCTCGGCCATCGAGATATGCAGCGACTGCGACAGGCCGTAGGCCTGCTGGCCATACACGATGCCAAAGTTCACGGCCTTGGCGCGACTGCGCAGGTCGGGCGTTACCTCGGACACCGGCACACCGAACACGCGCGCCGCCGTCTCGGCATGGAAGTCCTCGCCCTCGTTAAAGGCGCGCACCAAGTGCTCGTCACCTGAGAGATGCGCCAGCAGACGCAGCTCGATCTGCGAGTAGTCCACCGCCAAAAAGACGCTTCCCTCGCCTGCCGAAAACGCCGTCTTGACGGTACGACCCAGCTCCGAGCGCGTCGGGATGTTCTGCAGGTTCGGGTCGCTCGAGGACAGACGCCCCGTTGCCGTGATGGTCTGGTTGTACGTAGTGTGTACGCGACCGTCACCACGGCGTAGCGGGCCCAGCGTGTCCAGATAGGTGGACTTGATCTTAGATTTCTCACGCCAGTCCAAGATCAGACGCACGATTTCGTGGTCACGCGCAAGGTCGCTCAGCACCTTGGCGTTGGTCGAATAATAGCCGCGCTTAGTCTTCTTGAGGCCCTTGGTCGGAAGCCCCATCACATCAAAGAGCACGTGCGACAGCTGCATGGGACTGCCAATATTAAAGGTCTCGTCACCCGCCAGGTCGCGAATACTGCGCTCAACCTCGGTAATCTGGGTCGCCAGACCCTCGGACAGACTGTGCAGACGGTCGGGGTCCACGAGCATGCCCGCGCGCTCCATCTTGGCAAGTACCGGAACGAGCGGCATCTCGATGCCATCGAACACGTTGGCGGCATTCTCACGGGCCATGCACTCGCGCAACGGTGCCACGAGCGCCAGCGTCAGAGCCGCAGTACGGGCGGCAGGCGCCGGAGCGTCCTCACCGGCACCCTCTGCGCCGCGCGCCGCAGGCAGCGCCATCTGCAGATACGTATCGGCAAGATATGCCTCATCGAACTCGGAGCGATCGGAAACCAGCAGATAGGCAGCGACCACGGTATCGAAGATACGCGTGGAATCGGTAGCGAGCGGATCCATGAGCTCGGGCTCAGAAGAATCGACGGGCGAAAGCTCGTGCAACAGCGCCTTCATATCCGGGCTCGCCACGCGACCCTCCATAAACAGACGCGCGAGCACGCCGGCAATCACGCCGTGAACGAAGTTGAAGCCCTCAACCTCAGCCGCCGCACAGCTGTCGCCCTCCTCGAGCGCGAACAGGCCCTTGGACGTCGCCAACCACAGCGTGCGCGTCAGTCCAAAGAGCGCGCCCTCTTCCTTGTCGTCGTCCACCACGGCGGCGACCCACTCGCCGGCATCAATCGCGCGGGAGACCTCAGCCGCAACGGCACCAAGCGCGTCGGCATCGCCGGCGGCTGCGCGAACCATAGCAGGTATCTCAACCACACTGGAGGCAGCAGCAGCCCCGCCCTCGCCGCCGACCAGCGCCAAGAAACGGTTCTGCATGGCGGTGATACCAAGTGTGCCCAGCGCCGCGGACACTTCGTCGGCAGAAAACGCCGGGAAGGACGTTTCGTCAAAGTCGAGCTCGACGGGCGCATCGGTGCGAATGGTTGCGACCTTGCGGCTCAGCAGCGCATCGTCGATGTGCGCACGCAGGTTCTCGCCCATCTTGCCCTTGACCTCGTCGGCATGCGCGATGACCTCGTCCAAGCTGCCGTACTGTGCGATGAGCGCGCTCGCCTTTTTGGGGCCGATGCCCGGTACGCCGGGAATGTTGTCCGACGTATCGCCCTTTAGACCGTAAAAATCGGGCACGAGCGCCGGCGTAATGCCGTGATACAGGTCGTCCACGCTCTCGGGCGTCATGATCGCCACGTCGGACAGGCCCTTGCGGGTCGAGACCACGTTGACGTGCTCGGTCACGAGTTGATACATGTCGCGGTCGCCGGTCACCAGCAGCATGTCGCAGCCGGCCTCTTCACCCAGGCGCGCCATGGTTCCCAGGATATCGTCGCCTTCCCAGCCCTCGGACTGCAGAATCGGCACGTTGAGCGCGGTGAGCAGCTCCTTGATCATCGGAAACTGCGCATGCAGATCGGGGTCCATGGGCGGGCGTTGCGCCTTATACTGCGGCAGCATCTCCATGCGCACGCGCGGTTTGCCCTTGTCAAACGCCACGACCACACCGTCGGGGTTAAAGGCATCGATCATCTTGAGAAACATGTTCAGAAAGCCGAAGATCGCGTTGGTGGGGCGGCCGTCCGGCGCATTCATGGTGGGCGGCACGGCGTGGAAGGCGCGGTGCATGAGCGAGTTGCCGTCGATAACGGCAAAGGTGCGGCGCTTGTCAGACATATTGAATACCTCGCTTTGGGCTGGGCACGGTTTGCTCACACCAGTTTACACGCTCCCCGCCCCGCGGCCACCGCACATCAGGCTTCCCTGCCGCCGCGGGCCCGCGCGTGATACGATGGCTCACGGTACATCAACCAGCACGATCGATCCGAAAGGAGCCTGCGTCATGGAGCGTCCCTGCGCATGGAAAAAGTACACGCCACAGCAAGTCGAGGAGCTCGAGGAGCTTTGCCGCGGCTATAAGCAGTTTTTGAGCGAGAACAAGACCGAGCGCCTGTGCGTCAAGACCGGCATCAAGATGGCCGAGGAGGCGGGATACGTCGACCTGGAGACCGTGATCGCCGAGGGCCGCGAGCTCAAGGCAGGCGACAAGGTGTACGCCGCCAACCACGGCAAGGACCTTATGCTCGTCAACCTGGGCACCGCCCCGCTCGAGCAGGGCTTTAACATCCTGGGCGCCCACGTGGACTCGCCGCGCCTGGACCTTAAGCAGAATCCCGCCTTCGAGGCCGGCGACATGGCCTACCTCGACACGCACTACTACGGCGGCGTCAAGAGCTACCACTGGGTAGCCTCCCCGCTCGCACTCGTGGGCGTCATCTGCAAAAAGGACGGTACCACCGTCGACATCAATATCGGCGACAAGGCGGACGACCCGGTCTTTACCATCTCCGACCTGCTGATCCACCTCTCGAGCGAGCAGATGTCCAAGCCTGCCAAGGACGCCGTCGATGCCGAGATCCTCGACGTGATCGTGGGCGGTCGTCCCGTCAAGTTCGATGGGGACGACAAGGACGCCCCCAAGGAGCCCGTCAAGCAGATGTTCCTGGACATCCTCAAGGAGCAGTACGACGTCGAGGAGGAGGACTTCCTCTCCGCCGAGATCGAGGTCGTGCCCGCCGGCCCCGCCCGCGACATGGGCCTCGACCGCTCCATGATTTTGGGCTATGGCCACGACGACCGCGTCTGCGCCTACCCCTCCATGCTCGCCCAGATCGACGTCGCCAACGTGGAGCGCACGAGCATCACGCTCATCGTCGACAAGGAGGAGATCGGCTCCGTGGGTGCCACCGGTATGACGAGCCGCTTCTTCGAGAACACCGTCGCCGAGATCATGACGCTCGCCGGCGAGGATAGCCCGCTGGCCCTGCGCCGCGCACTCGCCCGCAGCCGCATGCTCTCCTCCGACGTGTCCGCCGGCTTCGACCCGGGCTATGCCGGCAAGTTCGAGACCAAGAACGCGGCCTTTATGGGTCGCGGCCTGTGCTTTAACAAGTACACGGGCAGCCGCGGCAAGGGCGGCTCCAACGACGCCGATGCCGAGTACGTGGCCCTCGTCCGCGACATCATGGACGAGGCCGGCGTGGACTTCCAGACCTGTGAGCTCGGTCGCGTCAACGCGGGCGGCGGCGGCACCATTGCCTACATCATGGCCAAGTATGGCATGAACGTCATCGACTCCGGCGTTGCCGTCCTGTCCATGCACGCCCTGTGGGAGGTCGCCAACAAGGCCGATATCTACGAGGCCTATCGCGGGTACAAAGCCTTCCTCGAGCGCGCCTAACCAACCCTTGTAAGGCGCACCAAACCAGCCCTTTATAACTTGCGGTGGAATACGGACTAACCTGGCCTTCAACCGGCTCGCGCAGACCGTATTCCGCCGCGACTTTTTTGGCAGAGGAGAGTTCATGCTCCAGGTCATCGTTTCACCCGCCAAGCAAATGCGCGCGGCACAAGATGCTTTTGAAGTTCAGGGGATTCCGCCCTTTGCGCGCGAGACCGCTCAGCTGCACCATGCGCTCTTGGACATCGAACGAACCGAAGGCGACAGCGGCCTACAAGCTCTGTGGAACGTCAGCGACAAGCTGCTGGCCCCTTGTCTCGACATTTTGCATGAGTTCGAGCCCATCTTGGGGAACGGCGATCTCGACAATCCCGCACTCGCCCGTCACCTCTCCCCCGCCATCATGTCCTATCACGGCATTCAGTACCAGAGCATGGCACCCGAGGTGATGGATTCAGTGCAGCTCGCATGGCTGCAAGACCATCTGTGGATCCTCTCCGGCCTCTACGGGTGCGTTCGTCCCTTCCATGCCGTCGAACCGTATCGACTGGAGATGGGCGCGAAGCTCGCCGTTGACGATGCCCAAGACCTCTACGCGTTTTGGAGCGACAAGCTCGCGCGGGCTATCGCCCCGGCAGGCTCAAACACCACGATCGTCAACCTCGCCAGCGTAGAGTATGCCAAAGCCGTTCTGCCCCACCTCGCGGACGACGCCACGGCCGTCACATGCCTCTTTGGCGAGGGCATCCGCAACGGGAAGCCCATCCAACGGTCGACCGCCAGCAAAAAGGCGCGCGGCTCCATGGTGCGGTGGATGGCAGAAAACAAGCTCGAGGATGCAAGCGAACTCACCGCATTCAACATCGGCTATCGGCACATCCCCGAGCTTTCAGACAAAAACACCCTGGTTTTCATGAACGCGCAGGCACAATAGGCCCGCCGTTTCCAAACACCCCATTACTCCGCCAAGCCATCGGCCTTTGCAATCTCGCTCGTCGAGCCATCTTGGTAGGTAATCTTAACGTGCTCCACCTCGGATACCGCAGCGCCCGCCGGGGGCTCCAAGCGCCATTCCGTCAGCGCAATGTCCATGGTCGTGGGCACGTCCCCTTGATCTTTGAGCTTCACCGTCAGCGTTTTGAGCGTCGCATCAAACGTCACGCGTTCGATTTCTTCGCCCGGAATAGACCCGCCGCTCAGCTGCAGCTGCACAAACTCGTCGCGCGGATACCAATAGTCGCCCGGTGCGGCAACCGTGTTGCCACCAGAAACTTTCATGGTCATAATCGGCAGGCCCTCGTCGGCTTCAAACCCCCAGGTAGCGCCGCCAGGACCGCCGAACGTCCAAATACAAAAGGCAATCACCAGCACGGCAAGCACCGCAAAACCAATCGCAACCAACCCATGGTGCGCACGGCTTTCCTCGGCCGATACATCCCATTGCGTCTCTCGATATAGATGCTTGTCTTCCATGTACGCCTCCCCACAGGCACGCTCGTTAGGCCAATCGTACCCATTCGAGCTATACTTGAGCCCATTACATAAACGGGGAGCTTGCAGGACAAGACGGCAGGCTGAGATTGGGCGCGCCCGCCCTGACCCGCAAACCTGATATGGGTAATGCCAACGAAGGGAGCCGTGCCAATGAGCACACAGACCGAGCCCAAGCTCGTCACGCAAATCGACTTCGCCCGCGCCGGGCAGATCACACCGCAGATGAAGGAGGTCGCCGAGCGCGAGCATCGCGACCCCGAGTACATCCGCGAGCGCGTGGCCGACGGCCGCATCGCCATTCCCGCCAACATCGTGCACATCAAAAAGGGCATGCGCGCCTTTGGCGTCGGCGAGGGCCTTTCCACCAAGGTCAACGTCAACCTGGGCATCTCGGGCGACAAGGCCGATGCCGCCGAGGAATGGAAGAAGGTCAAGATCGCCGAGGACTTTGGCGCCGACGCCATCATGGACCTCTCCAACTCGGGCAAGACGCGCCAGTTCCGCCAGCAGCTCATCGACGAGACACCGCTCATGGTAGGCACCGTCCCCATGTACGACGCCATCGGCTACATGGAAAAGCCGCTGGTCAAGCTCACCAAGGACGACCTGTTCGAAGTCGTGCGCGCGCATGCCGAGGACGGCGTGGACTTTATGACCATCCACTGCGGCATAAACAAGTCGGTCACCAAGACCTTTAAGGAGACCGGCCGCCTGATGAACATCGTGAGCCGTGGCGGCTCACTGCTGTTTGGCTGGATGGAGGTCACCGGTAACGAGAACCCATTCTATGAGTTCTACGACGAGTTGCTCGAGATTTGCCACGAGTACGACGTGACGATTTCGCTCGGCGACTCCTGCCGCCCGGGCTGCCTCTACGACTCCAACGACGCCACCGAGACCGCTGAGATGATCGAGCTGGGCAAGCTGTGCAAGCGCGCTTGGGCCGCCGGCGTCCAGGTCATGGTCGAGGGCCCGGGTCACATGGCGCTCGACGAGATCGCCGCCAACATGAAACTGCAGAAGCGCCTGTGCCACAATGCCCCGTTCTATGTGCTCGGGCCGCTGGTGACCGATATCGGCGTGGGCTACGACCACATCACCGCTGCCATCGGCGGCGCTATCTCCGCCAGTTCCGGCGCCGACTTCCTGTGCTACGTGACGCCGGCCGAGCACCTATGCCTGCCTAACGCCCAGGATGTGCTCGACGGCCTCATGGCCACCAAGATCGCCGCACACGCCGCCGACATCGCCAAAAAGGTGCCGCACGCCCGCGACATGGACGACAAGATGGGCCAGGCACGCCGCAAGCTTGACTGGGACGCCATGTGGGAGTGCGCGCTCGACCCGGTTACGGGCAAGAAGCGCTACGAGGAGTCCCCCGCCGCCACCGAGGGCACTTGCACCATGTGTGGCAAGATGTGCGCCGTCCGCACCGTCAACAAGATCTTCGAGGGCACCACGATCGACCTCGGCATGGAGGACTAACCCTGTCGCCGCGGCCGCCTCTGGCGGCGAGCTGGTGCCTGTCAATTGTTGACGTGTGAACATTTGCTTGCATTTGCGTAAAGATTGCATCGCCCGCCCGGGTTCGACATAGAGTCGGCCCGGGCATCTTTATAATGCTGGCTTAAAGACCCATTTGATTCCGACCGAACAAGGGAGCGAACATGGATCGTAGTAAGGTACCTACCGTCCTGTCCATCGCGGGATCCGATTCCAGCGGTGGCGCCGGCATTCAGGCCGACATCAAGACCATCACGGCGCACCGCCTGTATGCCGAGACGGCCATCACCGCCATCACAGCGCAAAACACACTGGGCGTCACCGCCGTGCAGGATATCTCACCAGATATCGTAGCCGCGCAAATTGACGCCGTTTTTGACGATATCCGCCCCAGCGCCGTCAAGATCGGCATGGTTTCTTCTGTCGAGATTATCGATGTTATCGCCGACCGCCTGAGCGCCTGGAACGCGACAAACGTGGTAGTCGACCCCGTCATGGTAGCCACCTCGGGCGCACGGCTGATTGCCGAAGATGCCGCCGAGGCGCTCACCCGCCGCCTGTTCCCGCTAGCGACGGTTATCACGCCCAATATTCCCGAGGCCATGGCGTTGCTCGATTATGAGGTCGATTCCGAGCGCACTCAGCAAAATGCCGCCATGCTTCTCACCCGCCGCTTTGGCTGCGCGTCTCTCGTTAAGGGCGGGCATTTTGTCAACGAGGCCAACGATGTGCTAGCAGAGCCCGCGCCGCTCGATGACGAGGGCAACCACCTGGGCGATCCGCTCACCACGTGGTTCCGCCACAAGCGCATCGAGACCGGCAACACGCATGGCACCGGTTGCACGCTCTCGTCCGCCATCGCCTGCGCGCTGGCCCAGGGCATGGATCTTGCCGACGCCGTCAACGCAGGCAAGGCATACCTGACAGGCGCTCTGGCCGCCGGCCTGAACATGGGCAAAGGTTCCGGCCCCGTCAACCACATGTGGCAGTATTAAGATTCGCAGTCCAAGCCACCGCAAAGGCGCCCGCCCCCTTTGTGGTGGCTTGGGGTCGCGCTACTCACCGAGCATCTCTTGGAGCTTGGCTGCCACGGCATGTCCCAAGCTCTCGTGGCTTTCGGGCATCATATGCAGATAGTCGATATCGCCCGGCTCGGCAAACTCCGCTGCATTCAAAAAGTCGCAGCCAAACTGCTCAGCCACATGCGCGTAGTACTCACCAAAATGTTCCGAGGCTTCTACGGAATGCTCGTCAAAATCGGTCATATATACGTCGGCGATCTGCGGCTTAATCTTGATAGGCGCCATCAGCAGAATGCGCGGACAAGGCGCAGCGTCGGTCCACGGAAACGCGCGGACGGCGCGAATCAGCGCCATGGCGCCACGGGCGATATCGGAAGCTGTCACGTTAAAGACCGTCTTACAGTCGTTGGTGCCCAGCATGATCACAATGGCGTCCAGCGGCTTATGGGCCTCGAGCAGCATCGGAAGTGCGCGGATGCCGTTAAGATTGGTGTCCAGATGGCACATGTCGTCGCGTACCGTCGTGCGGCCGTTGAGGCCTTCTTCAATTACATGCCAGCCCTCGCCTAAGTCACGTTGGGCCACGCCGCACCAGCGCGCATCCTGCGCATAGCGCACCGCGGTGCCGTCGCGCATGCCCGCCGGATCGTAACCATAGGTGTTGCTGTCGCCAAAGCATAGAACGTTTTTCATCGTAAGCCCCTCGCTCAGTAAAAAGCCGACGGAAGCAGCCTCTCCCGCCGGCTCGACCTATCTGTCAGCACGTACCGATTACAGGTACTTGCGCCAATCGTCCTCGTCCTCATCATCCTCGGTAGCAGCCTGGGTCTGCTCGGCGGCGCGAGCTGCCGCAGCGCGAGCGGCAACCTGGGCATAGGACTCCTCGTTGCGCTCGGGGAAGTTTGCCAGCACGTGCTCGAACTTGGCAAAATCCTCATCCCAGCGCGTAGAAGGCACGGCAAAGAAGACTTGCTTGACCTTAAAGTCGCCCGACGCGAGCTCCTTGCGGAAGAGCTCGGCCACGGCCTCTGCGTCAAAGCCGTTGTTGTCGCAGCCCCAAGCGCCCAGCACGAGCTTCTCGCGACCTAGCTCGTCGCAGATGGCAAGCACAAAGCGAATGCGGTCGCGCAGGGCGTCCAGCAGAGCATCGTCGCTCACGCGATACTCCTGGCGGGCGCGCTTAACGTTGGGCGCGGCGGCCACGATCACGTCGGCGTATGCATGCACGTGGTTGCGGTCGAAGCGCACCGCAGGCACCACCAGCGCACGGTTGCGGTAAAGCTCGCAGTTGATGTTGCGGCGACGGTTCTCGCCGTACCATTTGCGCTGCTTATCGAGAACGTTGTACAGATACGAATCGGCGCACAGCGTGGCCTCCTGGCCCAGATAGCCCTGGATGTAGCCACCGCCCGGGTTGGTGAACGAGGCAAAGGCGAGCACGGCCATGTCGCAGAACTGCGCATAGCCACGACCGTTGTCCAGGATGGCCTGCGTGGCGGAGGCATCGAGCACGGTGACCTCAGGCAGAACCGGAGCGGGCTCCTCAGCAGGCGCGGACTCAGCTTCGGCGATTTCCTCGGCAGGCTCAGGCGCTGCCTCGGTCTCGGGCGCCGTCTCGGTCTCGGCAGCCTCCGCGCCCTCGACGTCCTCGGCAACCTGTTCTTCGGCGGCCACAGCACTCTGAACCTTGGCCTTCATCGCCGCGACAAAACCGGCAGGCATACCATCGAACTCGCACACGCCGGCAAGCGAACGCTCGATATCCTTGGCGCACGCTTCGGACACAGTTGCCACGTGACGCTCGGCGGCCTTGGCACGGGCCTCGCGCTTGGGATTGGGCTGACCCGCTCGGTTGGACCTGCGGTTACGGTTCCTGTTGTCGACGTCTGCCATAAGTGGTCACCTTTCTCGGTCTCTGCCGCTATCGGCTTTTCCCATCCATGATACCCCGCCGCGTACAAAAAAGACGGCCCCGAAGGACCGCCTTTCGCATCGATTTGCACGTACGGCAAGCACCGCCGCAATTCGCCACTAGTCGCGACGGCCGAGGATGTTCAGAATGCGCAGGAACACGTTGATAATATCCACGAACAGATTGGACGCCATGAGCACGGCGTTGGGCAGCGTAGGCGGCACCGTCGTGGCAACATAGGTGTCGTAGCCAATAAAGCCGGCGAACACCACGATCACGATCAGATCGGTGATGGTCTGTGAGACGCCCATGAACATCAGCACGATCTCAACCAGAATAGTAGCGAGCAGAATGCCAAAACCGATGCCATATACGCGCTGGAAAAACTTGGGGAACGTCACGCCCAAGGCGCCAAAGACAAAGGTGATGGCGGCCGTGGCGATAAAGGCAGTGTTGATGGTGGGCAGGTCGTAGTTGGCAAGGCCAAACGACGCGGTCAGGCCAAAGGTGCTCGCAAAGATTACGTAGCCCACAAGGGACAGGCCCACGGACTGCTTGCTGGCGGCGGCCGACATCATGACCATGCCGACGATGGTCAAAATAAACGAGCCAAAAACCAGCGGTAGGGCAGCCCCGCTCATCATCATGCGCGCAAACGACATGGTGCTCGTAAAGTAAGCACCGACGCCCATGGCACAAAAGCCCAAGAAGATGAGGGCAGACATGGCAAGATTATACGCACGCGGCGACATCTCCTTGGCACGGCTTGCGCCGGTTTCGATGGGGCCGTTCTGATAGCCCTGAATATCGTTCATAATTTCGTCCTTTCAAAAGCGCCGCGACAGCGCAGTAGCTGACAAGATTCCTGTCATTGTACCCGAATGCCGTACGTCCTTACCTACGGCGCTCGCCCTCGAGCGTGCGATCAAAGGCCCAGACCCACCAACGCATCACGTGTGCCTGCGAGCCGTCCGCCCGCTCGCGCGTCTGGTCCTCCAGATACAACTCGGTCGCGTGCCCGCCAAAACGCACCTTATAGGTTGCCGTACGGATGCCGTGGACCATCAGGCCAAACCCGGTGGTCGAGATAATTTCGTCAATCGTAAAGCAACGACCGTCGACCCAGCAGACGGTGACCGGCACGACCTGTCCGCCCGCGAGGATGCGAGCCACGACGTCCACATACTGCTTGTGCACGCGCCGAGTTTTGCCATCTGTCTGTCGATATTCCATGCCTCCTATTATCGAACGCATGTTTGCATATTGTAAAGCGAACAGACTGTGGTTTTGGGATGTTGGGGCACGCACACGTGTCCTCATGGTGTGTTAGCAAAAAGAACACCCGCGGTCAACAGGGCTAATATTCAATATTAGTGCCAAAAAATTCACTTCTCCCATCAGAACTCGGTAAAGAAACCCGCAGGAGGTGATACGATTTATCATGTTTTTGTAACGTGCCTGCAAACTTCGAGAAAGCCCATATATGGACGTAACGTTCTCAACCTTCCTCGGCCAAATTGTGTCGAACCCAGTCCTTGCCGTCACCGTGATCCTCGCGCTCGGCGCCATCTTCGTCAATGGATGGACCGACGCGCCCAACGCCATCGCGACCTGCGTCACTACGCGTTGCATGCCCGCCCGCGCCGCCATTCTCATGAGCGCCGCATTCAACTTCCTCGGTGTGCTCATCATGACGCACTTTAATGCGAGCGTCGCCAATACCATCTCGCATATCGTCGACTTTGGCGGAAACAGCACCATGGCGCTCGCCTGCCTGTGCGCGGCCCTGTTCTCCATCGTCGTCTACGGCGCCACAGCGTCGCGTTTTGGCATCCCCACCTCGCAAAGCCACAGCCTTATCGCCGGCCTGACCGGTGCCGCTATCGCCCTCGGCGGCGCGAGCAGCGTCAACGTCCACGAGTGGATGAAGGTCATCTACGGCCTGGCGCTCTCCATCGGCCTGGGCTTTGTCATGGGCTGGGTCCTGTGCAAACTCGTCTCGATTCTTTTCGCCGCCGCCAACAGGCGACGTGCCAATGTCTTCTTTAAATACGCTCAGATCGCGAGCGCTGCGGCCATGAGCTTTATGCACGGCGCGCAGGATGGACAGAAGTTCATCGGCGTGCTCTTTTTAGGCGTGGCCTTCGCAAACGGCCAGACCAGCGTCGGCGATGCCGGCATCCCCATCTGGATTATGCTGCTGTGCTCGGCCACTATGGGTATCGGTACCAGCGTGGGCGGTGAGCGCATCATCAAGTCCGTCGGCCAGAGCATGGTTAAGCTCGAGAAGTATCAGGGCTTCTCCGCCGACCTCGCGGGCGCCGCGAACCTGCTGCTTGCCACCCTTACCGGCATCCCCGTGTCCTCCACACACATCAAGACCTGCGCCATCATGGGCGTCGGTGCCGTCAAGCGCCTCTCGGCCATCAACTTCGGAGTCGTCAAGGACATGATGTTCACCTGGTTCTTCACCTTCCCCGCCTGCGGACTCATCAGCTTTGTCATGGCCAAGCTGTTCATGATGTTCCTCTAATCAAACCGAACGTCCATCCGGACCGCAACACTTCGCCCACCCGTCTTCGCCTCGAAAGGACCCACCCATGGCAAAGAAACCCGATTCGTTCTACTTTGACAACTACGTCGCTTGCGCCGACCTCGCCGTCCAGGCCGCAGAGCTGCTCACCAAGATTTTTGAGAACTTCGATCCCGCGCAGATTCACGACATGCTCAATAAGATGCATGCGATTGAGCATGCGGCAGACAAGAAGCACCACGAGCTCGAAGACGCCCTGCTCACCGCCTTTATCACCCCGCTCGAGCGCGAGGATCTGGATCTGATGAGCTGCGCGCTCGACACCGTGCTCGACCGTATTGAGGGCGTCGTGCAGCGCGTCTACTTCACCAACATTCAGAGCATCCATCCCGACGCCATCGTCATCGCCCACAAGGTGACTGACGCCTGCCGCGCCATGAAAGACCTGATGGTCGAGCTTCCCAACTACCGCAAGTCCAAAACACTGCGCGAGCTGGTCATCCAGATCAACACCATCGAGTCCGAGGCCGACGAGCTCTACATCAACGCCATGCGCAACCTGCACGTTAACGGCAAGGATCCGCTCGAGGTCATCGCTTGGCGTGACGTCTACGCCTTCCTGGAGTACTGCGCCGACTGCTGCGAGAATGTGGCCGATGTTGTGGATTCGATTGTCATGAAGAACAGTTAATTGGGGGTACGTGTCCCGGCGGCGAAGGGCCGGCCACGGTTTGCTTTCTCACTCCGGCTGCTTTGCAGAGTCGTTCGAAAGTAAACCGTGGCCGGCCCTTCGCCTTACGTATCACCATTGGGAACTTTGGCTGATACTTTGAAAGCGATGGGGCTTTTGTTGGCAGGGCCTTTGGGCCCAATTGGGAACTTTGGGACCGCTTCAAACGTTTGGCTGGATGGGGCTTTGGGTACCCTTTGGTTTACTTTGGATAAATTTGCTGACTTTGGAGGGTTTGGTTATGGGGTATTTGGATCTGGCTCAGTCTCGGTATTCTTGTCGCGAGTTTGAGAATCGTCCTGTTGAGCAGTCGGTGGTGGATGCCATTGTTGAGGCTGGGCGGATTGCTCCTTCTGCTTGTAATAATCATCCTTCTCGTGTGATGGTGTTGGATACGCCCGAGCTTCTGGAGAAGGCTGCTGCTTGTCAGCCTCGGTTTGCTCGTGATGGGTCTATCTTTGGCGCTCCGCTTATCTTCCTTATTTGCAGCGTTACCGATGATGCCTGGGTGCGCCCGTATGATCAGATGAACTCGAGTGCCATCGATACTTCGATCGTCTGCGATCAGATGATGATGGAGGCCACCGAGCAGGGCCTGGGAACGTGCTGGGTATGCCATTTTAAGCCTGGGGTGGCACAGGAGCAGTTCAATCTGCCCAAGGGCGTCTATCCCTATCACATGCTCGTCTGTGGATATCCTGCCGACCACATCGCCGATCCCGAGCATCGCGAGGCCCGTACCATTCCCCTCTCCGACTTCCTCCTCAAGTAAATTTTGGGACATGCCCTAAAACCTATCCTTGACCGCTCACCGGTTCGCCGAGTTCTGCGCCACCATGTGCAGGGCTCGGTTTTTTATGTTGCGCGCCCCGGTACAGTCATAAAAAAGGACCCGCAAGCTGCGGGTCCTTTCTAGGCACTAAATTGTAGGCCGAATGTTAGTCCAGGTCGTCGGCAGCGAAGTTGTCGATCGGGGCGAAGGGATCGGCCACGGGGACAACCGGGTCAGCGACGGGCAGCGGCTCGGCGGGAACAGTCACCGCAGGAGAAGCGGCAGAACCGACCGGCGTGGAGGCCATGAGGTCGGCCGGGAAGGAGTTCTGGGCATCGTCCATGAAGTGCTGGATGAGCTTGAGATACTCGGCCTTGAACTCCTCACGAGAAGCCTTGAGACGATCGATCTCCTCGAGCTCAGCCTGCTTTTCGGTCAGAGCCTGGCGGATAACCTCGCGGGCCTTGGCGTCAGCCTCGTTGCGAATACGCTCAGCGTTCTCATTGGCATCGTTGACGATGGTCTCAGCGGTCTGCTGGGCAGCGATCAGGGCAGCGGAAATCTGGCGCTCCTGAGCGGAGAAGTCAGGGGCGGGAGCAGCCACGGGGGCGGCAGGAACGGCCTGGGCGGGGGCATCCTGAGCCTGGGCAAGCTGAGCCTGCGCATCGGCAAGCTGCTGCTCGGTAGCAGTCAGACGACCCTTAAGGTCGACGATCTTAGCGAGCATAGCGTCAACCTCAGAGGACAGCGTCTCCAAGAAGACGTCGACCTCAGCAGGATCGTAGCCACGCTTGGCCTCAGAGAAAGTCTGAGCCTGGATGTCTGCAGGGGTAATAGCCATAACAAGTCTCCTTTTTCATCGCCTCGGCGCTACACGCCCGACGTAAGTTACTAAGACAGTTCTACACGAGTATACCTATAAGAAGCTGCAGAACCAGCCTCTGCACCAACTGCAACGCAATAATCGCAACGACCGGCGAAAAATCGATACCGCCCATCGGCGGGATGAAACGACGGAACAGGTTGAGCCACGGACCGCACACGCTATCAAGCACCGCGGCAATATCCTGAAGCAAACCACCCTGCTTCATGGGAATCCACGTCATAAAGCAGTAGACGACAATGAGCGTGGAATAGAAGTTGAACAGCGTATTGACCAGCTGGACGATAGTGTAGATGTTGATGGGAATCTCCTCGTCTTGTCTTTACTTAAGGTAGCCGTCGGCACGAAGCTTCTTGAGATCGGAATCTTTGACCTCGCAACCGGCGGGCAGCACCATGAACACGCGGTCGCCCACCTCCTTGACCGTGGCACCCAGACCGCAGGCAAAGCCGTAAGAGAAGTCCAAGACGCGCTTGGCAACTTCGGTGCGTACGCCCACAAAAATCAGTGCGACAGGCTGCTTGGTGCGAACGCGGCGCACCACGGTCTCCACGTCGTCATAGCTCTCGGGGCGCAGGACATAGGCCGGCAGCTGCGGTGTGGCGTTGATGATATTGCTCGCATAGGCCGAGGCATCGCTCGGTGCAGGCGCAGGCGCAGCGGCGGCACGGGCGCGGGTGTTCTCGGCGTAGCTCGACGGCGTGTCATAGGCACCAGGACGATAACCGCTCGCAACACTGTCCTGCGAGCGCGAAGGCGGGTTATACGTCGTGGCATGGCGGGAGTCATCGCCGACCAGCTGCCCGGAGCGTGTATACACGGCAACCGACTCAGCTTCACCACGGCGCGTCTGACCAAGCAGGCCGTTGCTCGGCTCGTCTTGGGTGTAGAAGCCCTCGCCCGAAGCACCGCTGTAGCCGTTGCCCTGATAGCCATCGTCATAGCCATCATCGTAGCCGTAGTCGTCGTCCTGGCCATAACCCTGGTCGTAACCCTGCTGGCCGCCCAGGTGCATCTTATTTTTAATCTCGTCAAGGAAGCCCATGGTTGTGTCCTCTCGCGGTTTAGTGCAGGCGCCCCGATAATCAGTGCGCACTTCAGAGCCTTATTTTACTGCAAACTCCGGGCTAAATACTACCCTGCCCAGGCGAACGAGCGTAGAGCCCTCCTCAAGGGCAGGCTCAAAGTCCTCGCTCATGCCGCAGGAAAGCTCAGGCAGGTTCAAATCGGGATGCGCCGCCTCCAGCTCATCCCTCAGCTCACGAAGCCCCGCAAAGGTGCGGCGTGCCACATCCTTATTCCCCCGGGGCGCCATAGTCATAAGCCCCTGTACGCAAATTCCCTCAAGTTCCGCAAGCTCACCCGCGGCGGCGCGAATCTCATCGGGCGAAAAGCCTCCCTTCGACTCCTCACCACTCACATTGACCTCAATGAGCACACGCTGGGGGCCGGCGAGTTCGCCTGCCTCAATCTTGCGGGCAGCACGGCTCGAGATCGCCTGCGCCAGATGCAGCGAACCCACCGAGTGAATCAGCTCGGCTGAGCCCAGCACCGCATTGATCTTATTGGTCTGCAGGTTGCCGATCATATCGAAGCGCACCTCGGGCAGCTCCGGATGCTCCGCCAAACCTGTGAGCTTGCGAACCAGCTCCTGCGGGCGATTCTCGGCAAAATGGCGATACCCCGCCTGGATGGCGGCAACGGTCTCATCGACACCAACGGTCTTGGACACGGCAATGAGGCGCGCGGCGTCGTGGGGACGGCCCGCGCGATCGAGCGCCGCATAAAAACGTTCCAGAATCTGCTCGCGGCGAGCGCGCATCAAGTCCAAATAGTTATCCATTGCCAATCGCCTCCGCTGACAGCCAAACAAGTAGTCCCATGCTAACGCAAGAGCGCGGCCCCGCATGTGCAAGGCCGCGCTCACTTAGGTATTTACAATCTTTCGACGAACGGGGTTACTTACTCCTCGTCGTCCTCGCCATCGTCCTCATCCTCAAGATGATCGAGCAGGTAGCGAAGACCCTCGCTGACCTCGTTAACGGGCACCTTGGCAACGTAGCGTGCATCGACGGCGGGCCTCATGATAACACCCTCGCCCGAAGGCACGCGCATGCTCTCGAGCTCATCCTCATCAGTGCAGGCGATATCACTGGCAGTCATACGCTGTCCGGTCAACAGGAAGGTCAGACGGCAGGCGGCATCGATGGAAATCGAGGCGATGCGATCGAGATAGCGCGATACCATGATGGCGCGGCGCAGGTCGTCATAGTTGCTGTCGTCGTCCATAAAATCGCCCGTGTCCATGCGGTTAAAGGTGCGGAAGAACTTCTCGTAGGCGGCGTGCACTGGCTCGTCCTCGACGGCCAAGTTGCAGATGATGGACATGTCGTTGGTGACGAGCGCAGAAAGCGAAGAGCCCAGCACCTGGTAGACGGCCTCAGCCTCGGCCTCGACCGTGCCGACAAGCTCCTTGGGCAGCGAGATGTCGGCCTTGATCATATGACGCGTGGCGCGGCAAATCTGGCGAACCTTATCGGTCATGCGCTGCAGGTTAAAGTCGACGTAGATGATCGTCTGCAGCAAGCGGAAGTCGGAGGCGACCGGTGACTGCGTGGCAATCAGGTTGTAGCAGACGGCCTCCAGGTTGGCGCAGCGTGCGTCAATCGAAAGCGTACGCTTCTTGGTCTTGGTGGCGAGCTTGCGGTCGTCGGTCACATAGGCCTTCACGGCATCGTGGAGGGCCAGATCGACGGCCTCGTAGATGCTCAGCATCTCGTGACGGGCCTCGATGAGCTGACGGGAAAACAGTTTGCGCATGGTTCACTCCAATCAGTTGGGTGCGGTCATGCCGCCCGCACAGTGAATACGCACCGGACCAGATCCGATCGGCTTGGGACTAGTCGCACCGATCAGCCAAAGCGGCCGGTGATATAGTCTTCCGTCCGCGAGTCCACCGGGCTGGTGAAGATCGCGTCGGTTTGACCATACTCGATGAGCGTAGCGGGCTCGCCGGCAACTTCCTGCAAGAAGAACGCGGTGTAGTCACTGATACGAGCTGCCTGCTGCATTGAATGCGTGACGATGATGATCGTCATCTCGGGCGCCAGCTCGGCCATCAGATCCTCGACCTTAGAGACGGAAGTGGGGTCGATGGCGGAGCAGGGCTCGTCCATCAGGAGGACATCGGGTTGCACCGCAAGCACGCGCGCGATGCACAGACGCTGCTGCTGACCGCCCGAGAGCGCCAAACCATCCTTGTTGAGCTGATTGGATATCTCTTTCCAGAGGTTGGCGCGCTTGAGCGATTCTTCCACGATGTCATCGAGGTCGCTTTTGCTAGTCACGCCCTGCAGACGAGGGCCAAAGGCGACATTCTCGTAGATGGATTTGGGAAACGGGTTGGGCTGCTGAAAGATCATGCCCACGCGACGACGGAGATCGACCGGATCGACACCCTCGGCATAGATATCGTTGCCGTCGAGCGTCATGGTGCCCTCGACGCGCGTGCCCTCAATCAGGTCATTCATGCGGTTGATGCAGCGCAAAAACGTCGACTTGCCGCAGCCCGAAGGGCCAATGAAGGAGGTGATGGCGTTTTTGGCGATGTTGAGGTCAAGCCCCGTCAGCGCATGAAAGTCACCGTACCAAAAGTTGAAATCCTTGGCCGTAATGGCCGCTTGCTCCAACGCGGGAGCGGACTGATAAACGGACATGGGACTCCTTAACTAGCGACGCTTGCGCGACAGGAAGCGCGCAAACAGGTTGAAGGCCAAAATGATCACCATCAGCAAGAGCGCGGTGCCGTAGGCTGCGTTCATGTTGATGCCGTCGTTGGCAAGCAGGTACAGGTGAACGGTCATGGGACGACCGGAATCGAGCGGCGAAATAGGTAGATTGATGGCCTGGCCCATGGTGTAGAGCACCACGGCGGTCTCGCCGATGGCACGGCCGATGGCAAGGACGATGCCCGTGGCAATGCGGCCAAAGGCCGAAGGAAGCACGATCTTGGAGACGACCTGCCACTTGGTAGCGCCCAGGCCGTACGCGCCCCAACGGATATAGCGCGGAACGGCGCGAATGGCTTCTTCGGTGGTGCGCATGACGATGGGAAGCATCAAGAGCGCGAGCGCCAGAGCGGCCGAGACCATCGAAAGGCCCAGGCCCATAGCCTCGACAAACAAGGCGTAGCCAAACAGGCCCATAACGATGGAGGGCACCGAGGCCAAAGCGTCAGCAGCGTAGCGAATGAGCTCGACGACCTTGCCCTGCTTGGCGTACTCGGCCAGATAGACGGCTGCCAGCACAGCGATCGGCGTGCAGATAAGCATGGCGAGCGCCGTCACGTAGACGGTCGAGACGATCGTGGGCCAAATTCCGCCCTCGGCGTTGACGCCCTGGGGCCAACCGAAGATAAAGTCGAGCGAGATGTGTGGCAGGCCGTTGATGACCACGTAGGCGATGATAGCGACCAGCACCAGCGTGGTGATGTAGGCAGCGGCACGAAACACGCCAAGCATGATCTTGTTGGACAGGTCCTTGTTGATGCGGCCCTTCTTGCCGTGGGAAAGGGCACGCTTGATGCGCTCGCGCGACGAGGTCGTATCGACCGTCGTGTCAACGGAATCGAACATAGCCTACCCCCTCTTCTTCTTGGAAATCAGACGAACGATACCCACCAGCGTGGCGGAGATGATAAACAGGACCACACCCATGCCGAACAGCGCCGAGCGGTGCAGACCCGAGGAATAGCTCATGTCGAGCGCAATCTGGCTCGTGAGCGTCGAGATGGGGCTCGCAATGCTGTCGGGAATAACCGGGGCGTTACCTACGACCATGAGCACGGCCATGGTCTCGCCGATGGCACGGCCCATACCCAGCACGATGGCATCAACGATACCCAGCTTCGCGGCAGGTAGCACGACCTTATAGATGGTCTGCCACTTGGTGGCGCCCATGGCATACGATGCCTCGCGAATGCCCATGGGAATGGAATTGAGAGCATCGATGGTGAGCGTGGTGATGGTAGGGACGATCATGATGGCGAGCACAAACCACGCCGTCAGCGCACCAAAACCAAGGCCGCCGGTCAGTTGTGCGATAAACGGGCGGATGATGATCATGCCAAAGAAGCCGTAGATGATGGAGGGTATGCCCGCCAGCAGGTCAACGGCGGGGCTGATGAGCTTGCGCACGCGCTTGCTGGCAATCTCGACCAGGTAAACGGCCGTACCCACGCCCAGCGGCACGCCCATGGCGAGCGCACCGACGGTCACCAGACCCGAGCCGGCAAGCAGCGACAAGATGCCGTAGTGGCCCTCGGAAGGCGCCCACGTAAAGCTAAAGAAGTCCGCCAGACCGATGTCGGTAAAGACGGGCAGCGCCGAGTACGTGGTAAAGACAAAAATCAGGATGACGGTAACGACCGCCAAGAACGCGCAGGCAAAGAAGATCCACTGCAGCGCCTTCTCCTTGATATAGGTACTGTGCGATACGAGCGCCAGCTCGCGCTTCTTGGGCGTCTGAACATTCTGCTCAGTCTGGGAGTTTTCCTGTGCTTCCATGCTACTCACTCCCCTTCTCGTCGTTGGTGACGGGAATAAAGCCCGCCTCGCGAATCTGCTTGTCCATCTTTTCGGACGTCACATAGTCGATGTAATCCTGCGCCTGCTGCGAAGGCGCACCCTTCACAAAGAAGTAAAGGTCGCGTGAGATGGGATAGCCGCCGCTCGCGACCGTCTTCTCGGACGCCTCAACATGATTGACCGAGACGGCCTTGACCGAGGTCTTGGCGTTGAGGCTATCGACGAAGCCCAGCGAAATGTAGCCAATGGCACCGCGCGAACGAGATACCACGTCGCGCACCTGGCCCGTGCCCGAAAGAACGGCCGAGCGGCGATCGAACGGGGTGCCGTCCATCACGATGGTGCGGAAGGCCTCACGCGTGCCGGACGCCTCATCTCGATTGATGACCTGGATCCTCAGGTCCTCGCCACCGACTTCTTTCCAGTTGGTGATCTTGCCGGCGTAAATATCGCGGAGCTGCTCGGTCGAGAGGTTATCGACCGGGTTATCGTCGTTCACGATGACCGCGATACCGTCGTGGGCAATGACGATGGGAGTCAGGCCCAGATCCTGTTCGTCGGCATTGAGTCCACGGGAGGAGCTGGCGATATCGGCTGTGCCGGCGCTGACGGCCTCGATGCCAGCGGAAGAACCCAAACCGGAAACGAGCACGTCGATGCCGGTCTCCTCCTTAAAGCCCTCGGCCGCAATCTCGGCGATAGGAAGGCAGGTCGTGGAGCCGGCGACGGTAATGGAAGAGGTAGAAGATCCCGAAGAACAGGCACACAGCGTAAGCGTTAGCACAGCAGCGCTCAGGGCCGATACGATCTTTCTCATAGCATCACGCCGATCGCAGCATGGCGCCCACAGGTACCGCCCTCATTACGGTAGGAATAAAAGCGGTCATTCTGACGCACGGTCGAAAGCTGGGTATCCACGATATTATCCGCGTCGACACCGACATCTACCAGCGCCTCGCAAATGGCAGCGGAAAGATCGAGCATGCGAGAGGTGCTCGCATCGATGCACGAGAACTCGGCGGCAAAGCGATCCACGAGCTCCTGGGATACCTCATATTCGTCACCCAAGATATGGGGGCCGATATAGGCGGAAACGTCGCTCGCATCGCAACCGGCAGCATCGCAAAGCGCCTGGCACGCCTTGGCGGAAATACGTGCAATCGTGCCCTTCCAACCGGAGTGCACCACGGCAAATCCGCCAGGGGCCACCAGCACCACGGGAACGCAGTCGGCAAAGCAGAGCAGCACGGGCACGTTATGCGCCGTACAGACGATGGCATCGCAGCCCTCGGCAATCTGCTCGCGGACGTCCTCAAGGTCATCGGCGCCATTCGAGGTCACCGCAACGATATGGTCACCATGGACCTGATTGGGAACGAGCAGGTTGTGCTCGCACTCGGCGGCACCCATAGCCTCGAGCGCGCGACGACGATTTTCTTGAACAGCAAAGGGGTCATCGCCAACATGCGAGCCCAAGTTGAGTGAGGAGTACGCATCTTCGGAAACACCACCGGCGCGCTCGGTGAAGGCAAAGCGAACATCGGATGTCGCGCCCTCCACCAACGTAACTCCATCATGGTCGACACGCGAAACGTTGTCCGCACGTGCTGCCATACTAAAGCCTCCTAATAACACAAGTACCGCGGCATCGCCGCTACAGCCCGCGTTTATACGGCTGTCATACTTCTCTAAAAGGATACCTGCTGCGCTGGAGGCAATCGTAAAGGGAACGTAAAGAGATTGGAGGTTCTAGTTTACAAAGTCGAAATCAGAACCACCCTTAAAAAGGGTGGTTTGCTCTTAGGGTATAACCCACGGGCC
>CABQJU010000002.1:0-102068 GCA_902464575.1 uncultured Collinsella sp. | reverse complement strand
CCCAAGAGCTCCTACGCCGTCACCGGACTCTACTTCTACCCGGGCGACGTGGCCGCCAAGGCCCATGGGGTGGAGCCCTCCGCCCGAGGCGAGCTGGAGATCACCGACCTCAACCGGATGTACCTGGAGGAGGGGACGCTGTCCGTCGTCACCCTGGGCCGCGGCTACGCGTGGCTGGACACCGGCACCATGGAGAGCCTGCACGAGGCGGCGGAGTTCGTCCGCGCTGTGGAGCACTCCCAGGACCTGCCGGTCTCGGTCCCCGAGGAGATCGCTTGGGAGAACGGCTGGATCACCACCGCCGAGCTGGAGGAGGCCGCGGAGGCCTACGGCAAGTCGGTCTACGGCCGGCACCTGAAGAAGGTCGCCGCCGGCGAGATCGTCAACAGCCCGCGCGAGTACTAATCCGATCCAATGGGAGATACAAATATGTCTGAAGAGCTCTTCGAGCCCAGGAACATCATCGTCACGGGCGGCTGCGGCTTCATCGGCAGCAACTTCGTGCACTACGTGGTGGACAACCACCCGGGCGTCCACGTCACCGTCCTGGACAAGCTGACCTACGCCGGCAACCCCGAGAACATCGCGGGGCTGCCCTCCGACCGCGTGGAGCTCGTCGTGGGCGACATCTGCGACGCGGAGCTGCTGGACCGCATCGTCCCGGGCCACGACGCGATCGTGCACTACGCCGCCGAGAGCCACAACGACAACTCCATCGCCGACCCGGAGCCGTTCCTGCGCACCAACGTGGAGGGCACCTTCCGCCTGCTGGAGGCCGTCCGCAAATACGGCATCCGCTACCACCACGTCTCCACCGACGAGGTCTACGGCGACCTGGCGCTCGACGACCCGGCGAAGTTCACCGAGGAGACGCCGTACCACCCGAGCAGCCCGTACTCGAGCACCAAGGCGTCCTCCGACATGCTGGTCCGCGCCTGGACCCGCACCTACGGCCTGCGCACCACGATCTCCAACTGCTCCAACAACTACGGCCCCTACCAGCACGTGGAGAAGTTCATCCCGCGCCAGATCACGAACATCGTCGACGGCGTGCGCCCCAAGCTCTACGGCCGCGGCGAGAACGTCCGCGACTGGATCCACACCGAGGACCACTCCTCGGCCGTCTGGGACATCCTCACCAAGGGCCGCATGGGGGAGACCTACCTCATCGGAGCCGACGGCGAGAAGAACAACATCACGGTCCTGCGCATGATCCTGGAGGCGATGGGGCGCGACCCCGAGGACTTCGACTGGGTCGCCGACCGCCCCGGCCACGACCGCCGCTACGCCATCGACTCGTCCAAGCTCCAGCGCGAGCTCGGCTGGAGGCCGGCCCACACCGACTTCGCCGAGGGGCTCAGGCAGACGATCGACTGGTACGTGGCCAACGAGTCCTGGTGGCGCCCGGCCAAGGAGGCCACCGAGGCGCGCTACCGCGCACAGGGCCAGTAGGAGGGGAGAGAGATATGGCAGACATCGCATTCGAGAAGGACCTCGCCGTCACCGAGACCGGCATCGGGGGCCTCAAGGTCGTCGACCTCGCCGTCCACGGCGACTCGCGCGGCTGGTTCAAGGAGAACTGGCAGCGCGCCAAGATGTGCGCCCTGGGCATCCCGGACCTCCACGTCGTCCAGAACAACGTCTCCTACAACGACAGGAGGGGCGTCACCCGCGGCATCCACGCCGAGCCCTGGGACAAGTTCATCTCCGTGGCGCGCGGCTCGGTCTTCGGCGCCTGGGTGGACCTGCGCGAGGGCAGCGCCACCTACGGGAAGGTCTACACGACCGTGCTGGACCCGAGCAAGGCCATCTACGTCCCGCGCGGCGTGGGCAACTCCTTCCAGGCGCTGGAGGACGGCACCGCCTACACCTACCTGGTGGACGCCCACTGGTCGCTGGAGCTCAAGAGGACCTACACCTTCGTGAACCTCGCCGATCCGGAGCTCGCCATCGAGTGGCCCATCCCGCTGGATCAGGCCACCGTCTCCGAGGCGGACAAAAACCACCCGATGCTCAGGGACGTCGTCCCCATGGCGCCCAGGAGGACGCTCGTCACCGGCTGCGACGGCCAGCTGGGCCGCGCGGTGCGCGCGCTCGCCGAGGAGCGCGGCGTCGCGAAGGACTTCGACTTCTGCGACATCGACACCTTCGACATGTCCGACCCGGAGGCCTATTCGCAGTACGACTGGTCGCTCTACGGCACCGTCATCAACTGCGGCGCCTACACGGCCGTCGACAGGGCCGAGACCCCCGAGGGCCGCGCCACCGCCTGGAAGGCCAACGCGACCGGCCCGGCGCTCCTCGCCCGCACCTGCGCCGAGCACGGCATTACGCTCGTGCACGTCTCCTCCGACTACGTCTTCGACGGCACCGCCGAGGTCCACACGGAGGACGAGCCGTTCTCCCCGCTGTCCGTCTACGGCCAGACCAAGGCCGCCGGCGACATCGCCGTGGCCGGCTGCCCGCGCCACTACATCATGCGCTCCAGCTGGGTCATCGGCGAGGGCCACAACTTCGTGAAGACCATGAAGGGGCTGTCCGACCGCGTAGCCGACCCGGAGGACAAGTTGGAGCAGGTCACCGTCGTGGACGACCAGCTGGGCCGCCTGACCTTCACGCGCGACATGGCGGAGGCCATCTTCCACGTGCTGGGGACGCACGCCCCCTACGGCACCTACGACTGCACCGGCTCCGGCGCCGTGAAGAGCTGGGCGGACATCGCCCGCGCCGTCTTCGAGGTCGCCAACGGCAACGGCGACAGGGTCGTGCCGGTATCGACCGCCGACTACTACGCGAGCGCCGCGGGCCCCATCGCCCCGCGCCCGACCCACTCCGCGCTCGACCTTTCCAGGCTCGAGTCGGTTGGGTTCCATATGCCCGACTGGGAGGAAGAGCTAAAACTTCATTTTGATTAGATGCCTTTAGTACATTGTTTGCATTCTTAAAATCAGTGAGAATGCAAACAATGCCATGGGCATTTATGCCATTTTGCCAAGTTGCACCAGGAATTTTTTGGATGGTTTTCAATGCATTTTAAACTTGCAAATTTGATTTTTAACGGATCTGATGCGATGTTGCAGTATCCATTGCTTTGCTATAGGGCAACGGAGGGTCTTGTTATTCCAACTTCGAATGACGCTATTGAAATCATGAAATCGACCAATGTTGATTTCACAACATATTTTAATGCGCTATCCATTTATAAGTGGCGAAAATACACTACTGCAAAGGCGTTTTATCTTCATATCGAGTATTGCGGCTCCGCCTTAACGCTTCAGCAGACGTATGCAAATAATTATTCTTGGATTCCTTCTACAATTGATGGCTCTGCGGTTAGTTTGCAACGATCCGATGAATGGAGTACGGCTGAAATCGAACTCTCCCTTTGTGAGGGAGAGATTCTGCACGCTTTTAATATCAGTACTGAAGGCCCTGTTAATATTCGGAATGCGTATTATTATTGCGATTGTGAAGAACTGGATATTCATCCAGTTGAGCTAGCGCTTGCAACTACTACGTTTAAAAAAGAAGACTATATTGTCCGTAACGTATCTCTTTTACAAAAGAACATTATTGATTCTGATGAAGAGATTGCTGATCATTTCCACGTACACATTATTGATAATGGCCGTTCGCTGAATAGTGCAAACCTGGATTCATCGCGTGTTACTGTTCATCCAAATCCTAATGTCGGCGGGTCTGGTGGTTTTGCTCGGGGGATGATTGAGTCACTTGAGCAGAATCCTAAAGCGACTCATGTTCTCCTGATGGACGATGATGTCGAGGTTCTTCCCGAGAGTTTTATCCGCACTTTCAACCTGCTCTCTCTTCTCAAAGAAGAATATGCTGAGGCCTTTTTATCGGGTGCTATGATGAGCTTGGAAGAGCCCAATTTGCGTACCGAGGATTTAGGGTTCTTTACTGCTAAGGGAACTTTTTCTCCCCTTAAGCCTGCAGGCTATATGACCTCACTTCATGATGTCGTTGAGACCGAGATATATAAGGCCCCAACTGGCCTTTATGAGGACACTGCCCAACAGTATGCTGGCTGGTGGTATTGCGTTATACCTACCGCAACGATTGAACGTGAGGGGTTGCCCTTGCCCTTATTTGTTCGTTCTGATGATGCTGAGTATGCGCTTCGTTGCAAACCCAAGTTCATGTCCATGAATGGTATTTGCGTTTGGCATAATTCCTTTAAGTTTAAGTATAGTGCTGCCGTGGAGCGTTATCAGGTAAGCCGAAATACGCTAATCAGTCAGGCGACAACTGGCGCTGCGCCTCTCTCTGATTTTCTTTATGAGATTCGTCGTGAAGTTGAGCTCGACTTGAAGAAATTTAATTACGATGAAGCTGCTCTTGCCGTAAAAGGTCTTGAAGATTTTTTGAGAGGTCCGGAGTGGATTTCTCATCCTGTCGCTGAATCCCGTTTTATGGCGGCAAATCGTGAAAGGGAACAATTGATTCCCATCGAGCAGCTCATCCCTCAGGCACAAGAATTGGGTGTCGACTTGACGCAACTGACTTTTGGCAATTTGAGCCTTGGGGGCGACAGGTCTAGGCTGCAGGCATTTAAGGATTATCTGACCATTAATGGCCACCGTTTTGTTAACGACTCCGTTAAACGTAACGGTAGGGTTGCTGTTATTGATGCTGCGGGATGGGTTTATCCCGCAGGTAAAATCAGGGATGTTGACACGCTTATTGTGGTAGATATGCCTAATAAAAAGGGTGCCATTAGACATATGGATAAGAAGCGATTCAAAGAGGTTTGGAGTCGTTTTCGTAAAGCCGAGAAGGAATTCAAGCGTAACAAAGATAAGATTTATACCGAATACGCTTCGTATAGAGATGTCTTTACTTCGATCGATTTCTGGAAACAGTATTTGAAAGAGGCGTCGGAGTAGTCTTCATGTGAGTGGGTTTCAAGGTGGGACCCACTCATTCTTTTGTATCATATGAGTAATTGTGCTTCGTTCATTGTTTGTCGTTGCGAAGGTTAAGCCATGTCCTTGCTTTCTACTATTAAAAAGATCCTCCCTGGCTCATCCCGATCGTTGCATGCTATGCATGAGGATATGGACCGTCGTTTTGACGAGGTTTTCGCCCGTATTGAGCAGGCCGATAACGGTATCAATATGAATATCAATTACAAATTCGATACTCGGCTATTTCCAGAAATTGAATTGCTCAAGCAACGCCAACAAAGTCTGTCAGAACAAATGAGGCTTCGCTTTGAATTGTTAGCGCGACGTGCGTACCCCGATCTCACCCCTTTTGAGCTCCGTTGCAAAATCTTTGATGCATTACCCGACGCCGAGGGTGATATTCGATTGATGCAGCAGGCAAACGCGGCCTTGATGAGTAAGCTAGACGCGATTTGTGTTGCCAATAATATTCAATACTGGCTTTCTTATGGTTCTCTTGTTGGCACCTTGTCTCGATCGGGTTTTATTCCTTGGGACGACGATATTGATATCTGCATGCTTAGGTCCGATGTGGATAAGCTCACTGCCGCTTTAATAGACGACCCTGAATATCAAATCACCCTCGTATATGACTGGTTTGTAAAGTGTCGTCAAGTTCGCTTTTGTTCAACTAATTCGCTTATACCTTGTTTTGTGGACATTTCGATTTACGACCGGGCGGCCGAGAATTCCAAGCGCGCGAACGATCAACTTAGGCAACTCAGAATTGAGCTTATGGATTTCTTTGACAAAAATGAACGTGAGTTTAGTTTTTGGAAAGATAATCCTTGGATGGTTCATCCACACAGTGGGCTTAGCGTGCAGTGCGGAGATGTTGACTTGGAAGCTCAGAGAACAGTTGTTTCTTCTGCGGAGATTGATCTTGTCCAGAGCGTATTCGATTCGTTTAATGAAAAGGCTCATGATCTAGGTTTGTTAACCGATGAGTCTCGTGGTGATTTTGCATACGCGATTGATAACGTTTTTGATGCCCCTAAACGTAAAATAATTTGGGACCGCAACGATATCCTTCCCGTAAGAAAGCATCCGTTTGACAGCTTCTCTTTTTTGGTTCCCGCGAAAGCGGAAAAGGTCGCTGATGATTGCTATCCTGGATGGCCTTACATGCCAATGGACATCTGTGGGCATGATCATTTTGCAAAGGATGTTTTGTCTGATCCCGATGTTCGCTCCGCGATGGCAAAGTTTGTCGACGAATGTAATTAGTAGTTACAACGGCTTTGATTAAGGTATTTAAAATGCAGTTTAAACTTGCGAATGTTGTACTTAAAGTTGAAAAGCATGCAAAGGATTTTCCCGAACTCTACTATCGCGTGCTCTCCGGTGGTGCTTCGTATGATGACGATATACATTCACTTCATGTCAATGGACACGTTGACTTTCTGACGTATGTGAATGGCCTATCTGCTGGCAAATGGCATCAGTATGCGTCTGTTGGCGGCGTTGTCTTGCATATGGCTTTATTTGGCAGGGGCCGGGTTGTCGTTCATGGAGTGAGATCTAGCGAGCTGAATCCTGTCGAGCTTAAATCGAATCCTTTTGATGGCAATGAAATTGATCCTTGCGTTCTCGATATTGATATCGATACAACCGGCTACGACTTGATCGGTTTTAGGATTGAGAGTGATGAGGGCTATTCCGTAGACCTCTTGAACGCCTCTTATCTGACTGATGTTCCTGAGGACTCAATTAACCAGATCAATCTTGCTCTTTCTACTACTACATTTAAGAATGAGCAGTACATTCTTCCGAATATTGAACTCGTTAAAGCGGGCATCTCCAAAGAGGACGGTCCGATTCGCGACCACTTCCACATGTTTGTCGTCGACAATGGACAGACGCTCGATTCTGCATCACTTTCCGATGAGCTAGTCACCGTGCTCCCGAATCCCAATACGGGCGGTTCGGGAGGATTCGCACGTGGAATGATGGCGGCTACTGAAACTCCTGATCAGTACACTCACATCATTTTGATGGATGACGATGTCTCTATTATGCCCGAGAGTTTGATCCGCACGTTCAATCTCCTCTCTCTTGCTAAAGGCAAGTATAAGGATGCCTTTATTAACGGCGCCATGCTCTCAATGGAGGACCCTACTCGTCAGTTCGAGGATGTCTCGTATGTGGCGACCACTGGTGCCTATCGTCGCGTAAAAGAGGACTTGAATGTTGGCAAGCTGTCCGACATCCTCGAAAATGAACGCACGAACGTTGAAGTTGATCAGGCCTATGGGGCTTGGTGGTATAGCTGCATTCCGGTGAAGGCTATCGAAAAGAACGGCCTTCCCATGCCTTTCTTTATCCGCTGCGACGACGTTGAGTTTGGCATGCGCAATAAGCCTGTCTACATGACCATGAATTGCATTTGCGTGTGGCATGCAAGCTTTGAGGGGCGTTTCCGCGCTTCGGTTGACTGCTACCAGTACTTCCGCAACTTCTTTGCCATGATTTCACTCGATGATTGTGCTGATGAGAAAATGTTTGTCCTTCGTATTCAGCGAGGGGTACGTCAGAACTTGCGCGATATGGATTATCAGGCTGCTGAGTTTATCCTTGATGGCTTTGAGGACTATCTGCGCGGCCCTGAGTATCTCCAGAAGCTTGATGGCGCCGCGACGATGATTGGTAAGGGTAAGTTAAACGAAAAGCTGATTCCTGTTTCCGAAATGGATCCAGAGCTTCTTCGCAAGGCTGGGGTTACGGAGCAAGTGCTCGCTAATGTTAATCTGGAATTCCATCCTTCGAAATTTATGAAGTATTGGAGATCTATTCCTTACGACAAACACTATCTTCCCGATGCGCTGTTGCGCGGAAAGCCCGGCTATGCAGTTAAGAATGGCAGCTGTACGCTTGAAGGCAATTCGACGCGTTGCAAGACGCTGGTATTTCTTGATCCGACCCGCGAGAAGGGGTCGGTCCGCACGATGGATCGGGCGCGGTTCAAGAGTATTCGCCGCCGAGAGCACGAACTGATGGCGCGCTATCGTAAAGAGGGCAAGAGCGTCAGGGGGGCATGGAAAGATGCCATGCCGTACATGACTTCGCGAGAGTTTTGGGAACAGTATTTAGGTCTGAAATAAGAAGAGGTCCGGATTAAGTCCGGACCTCTTCTTATTTTGAATAGGTTTTATAGGCTTGTAACTCCCATTGTTTTCTTTCGACTTTTGCAACTGAGTCGAGGATTAGTCCCGTTGCTAGGCTCAACCCACACAGGAACATGAATGAGGCCGCAAGTATGGCCGTGGGGAAGCGGGGGACTAAGCCGGTTTGGAAGTACTCCACAACAATTGGAATTCCGAGGGCAAGGCCTATGATGGCGAAGATGAGCGCTATAAGAGTAAAGAACTTGAGCGGACGATAGTCTTTAAAGAGCGTTCCAATCATTGCGATGACCTTGATGCCGTCGCTAACGGTGTTGAGCTTGGACTCGGAGCCTGCGGGCCGATCGCGATACTCCACCGGCACGTCTTTAATTCGCCAGCGGTGATCGACAGCGTGGATGGAGAGCTCGGTCTCAATCTGGAAGCCCTCGCTCAAAACGGGGAAGGTCTTGACGAAGGGTCTGCTCATGGCTCGGTAGCCGGTCATCACGTCGTCAAAGCTGTAGCCGTAAATCCACTTGATCATGGCGCGAACAAGATTGTTGCCAAAGCCGTGGAAGGCCCTCTTGTTCTCTTCGGCATAGGTGCCGTTTGACAGGCGATCGCCAACGGTCATATCGGCTTCGCCGTTAAGGATGGGCTCGCAAAGCGCCTTTGCCGCCTCGGCGGGGTAAGTGTCGTCTCCATCAACCATTAGATAGCATTCGGCGTCGACATCACGGAACATTTGGCGGCACACGTTGCCTTTGCCCTGTCTGGGCTCGTGGCGCACCGTGGCACCGTGCTGCTTGGCGATTTGCGAAGTGCCATCAGACGAGTTGTTGTCATATACAAAGACGGTTGCACCGGGTAACTCTCGATGAAAATCGTCGACAACTTTGCCAATCGTCAGCGCTTCGTTGTAGCAGGGGATTATGACGACGGTATTCGAATAGTCCATGTAGGACCTCCTTTAATGAATCAACGGGTCGAAAGTATACCTATCGTCTGCCCCTTTGATTAGATATGGGTTAGTTCTCCAGATTTGTTGCGGTGAGTTATCGTCAACGTGGGAGGGCTATACTTTCCACTGTTATGTTTTACGAGACAAGGAGATGGTCCGTGGCTGACAACGTAGAGAGTCAGAAAGCGGTGGCTAAACCGGCCTCTCACGCTAAAAATGATTTTGAAAAGGACAAGTTCATTCTTAAGCAGCTTGTCACCAAAGATTTTAAGATTAAATATCGTCGCAGTGTTCTGGGTGTGGCATGGTCCGTGCTTAACCCGCTGCTGATGATGATTGTTATGTCGATCGTGTTTTCGACAATCTTCGCGCAAGGTCGCAATGGTTCTATTACGCCCGAAATGTATCCGCTTTACTTGATCGTCGGTAACGTGACGTTCTCTGTCATGTCCGAGTCGACGAACCAAGCGCTTATGTCCATCATTTGGGCTTCCTCTCTGCTTAAGAAGGTTAAGGTGCACCGTTGGGTCTTTCCGGTGCAGAAGGTGCTGTTCTCGCTCGTTAACTTCGCCTTCTCTTTGGTTGCCGTCGCCTTGGTTATGCTTTGGTTCCACGTGCTTCCCACCTGGCATTTAATTCTGCTGCCGGTTTGCTTGCTCCTGCTCATGTGTTTCTGCATGGGCTTGGGCATGATGCTGTCTGCGCTGGCGGTTTTTTTCCGCGATGTTATGCACCTGTGGACCGTTGTTATCACGGCCTGGATGTATCTGACGCCGATTTTCTGGACAACCGACTTCATTAGCCAAATGGCACATTGGATCCAGGTCCTTGTGGTTGTGAATCCCATGTACAACTACCTCCAGTTTATGCGTGATATCTTCCTGTTTAATACCGTGCCTTCTGCGCTTACCTTTGGGCTGTGTGTTGTTTGGGCTATTCTTGCTCTTGCTATTGGTTACGCCGTCTTTCACAAGACCGAGCACAAGTTTATCCTCTACATCTAAGGAGTGCTGCTCATGACTGAATCTGCTATTGATTACAGCAAGCAGCCCCTTGCTGTTGAGGTCAAAGACGTCACCATGATCTTTAACATGGCGTCCGAGTCGCTTACGAACCTCAAAGAGTATTTTATTAAGCTCGCGAAGCATGAGCTGTTCTTTGAGGAATTCCGTGCGCTTAAGCACATTTCATTTGATGTGCATCGTGGCGAGGTCGTTGGCCTTGTTGGTACTAACGGTTCCGGCAAGTCTACGATGCTCAAGATCATCGCTGGCGTTTTGGAGCCCAGCGAAGGTGAGGTTAAGGTTCACGGCAATATTGCGCCGCTGATTGAGCTTGGTGCTGGCTTTGACCCGGAGCTTACGGCTCGTGAGAACATCTATCTGAACGGTGCGCTGCTTGGCTATACCAAGGAGTTTATCGACGCTAGTTTTGACGAGATTATTGAGTTCGCCGAGCTTAAAGACTTCGTTGACATGCCCTTGAAGAACTTCTCGTCGGGTATGGTCGCGCGTATCGCCTTTGCTATCGCTACGATTACCGAGCCCGATATTCTCATCGTCGATGAGACGCTTTCTGTTGGCGATGTCTTTTTCCAGCAGAAATGCGAGCGCCGTATTCAGCACTTTATTGAGAGTGGCGACGTCACGGTCTTGTTCGTTTCTCACTCCATGGAGCAGGTTGAGCGTATTTGCCAGCGTGCTGTGTGGATCGAGAAGGGTGATCTGCGCATGGATGGTCCCGTGGACGAGGTCTGCAAGGCGTACCACGATCAGTTCAAGTAGGTTATAATTTATTGGTCGTGTGAACTTGTACCCGCTTGGACGCCCGGCTTTATGCTCCATTAGCTCAGTTGGATAGAGCAGGGGACTTCTAATCCCAAGGTCGACGGTTCGAATCCGCCATGGAGCACCAGAGAGTTTTTGAAGACCCGGTATAATGCCGGGTCTTTGCTTTTTGGGCATGTGGGCGTGCAGTGCTCCCTCAACAATAAGCCCGGTGTAGCATCGCTGCACCGGGCTTATTGCTTCTTGCGAATTTGGTTGTCGGTCTCGAGTCGTTGAGCTCCCTACGCCTCTGTAGGCTCCACGCCCAGCTCGTTGCGGACGAGCTCGAAGGCGGCGGCGATGGCCTTGTCCATGTCGTAGTACTTGTAGCCGCCCAGGCGACCGGCGAAGACCACGTCGCCCTCCTGCGCCGCCAGCTCCTCGTACTGCTTGTAGAGGGCCTCGTTCTTGGCGTCGTTGATGGGGTAGTAGGGCTCGTCGCCGGGCTTCCAATCCGCCGGGTACTCGCGCGTGATGACGGTCTTCTCCTGCGTGCCGAACTCGAAGTGCTTGTGCTCGATGATGCGGGTGTAGGGGACCTCGCGCTCGGTGTAGTTGACCACGGCCACGCCCTGGTGGTCCTGCTCGTCGAGTGTCTCGGTCTCGAAGCGCAGGCTGCGGTACTCGAGTGTGCCCAGCTTAAAGTCGTAGAACGAGTCGATGGGGCCGCAGTAGATCGTCCTGGCGGCGATATCGGGCTCGGCGGCGGCCAGCTCCTTGTACTCCACGCCGCAGCGCACCTCGACGCCCTCGAGCATGTTGGCGACCATCTTGGTGTAGCCGCCCATGGGGATGCCCTGGTAGCGGTCGTTGAAGTAGTTGTTGTCGTAGGTGAAGCGGCAGGGGAGGCGCTTTATGATGCTCGCGGGCAGGTCCTTGCAGTCGCGGCCCCACTGCTTCTCGGTGTAGCCCTTCACGAGCGTCTCGAAGATGTCGCGGCCGACGAGCGACAGCGCCTGCTCCTCGAGGTTTGTCGGCTCTCCGATGTTCTCGGCGGCCACCTGCTCGGCGATCTTGGCCTTGGCATCTGCCGGCGTGACGACGCCCGGCCACATCTTGGCGAAGGTGTTCATGTTGAAGGGCATGTTGTACATGTTGCCGTGGAAGTTGGCTACCGGCGAGTTGACGTAGTTGTTGAACTCGGCGAAGCGGTTGACGTAGCCCCAGACGTCCTTCATGGAGGTGTGGAAGATGTGCGCGCCGTAGCGGTGGACTTGGATGCCCTCGACGTCCTCGGTGTAGACGTTGCCGGCGATGTGGTCGCGGCGGTCGATGACCAGGACCGACTTGCCGGCGCGCTTGGCGGCATTGGCGAAGACGGCGCCCGAAAGGCCGGCACCGACGACGAGGTAATCGTACTGGGACATGGATATGCTCCTTTGTATGTCGATTGGACAGTTACTTTAGTTTAGGGACAAACATATCTGATGTCTTTGTCCCAGGGATTAGTGTAGCAGATGCTCTTTCAACAGCTCTAGCGCATGTGCGTAGCCCTTCAGGCCCTCGCCGGTGATGGTGGCGAAGCAAGCTAGGCGTGCATAGCTCACCTGGCGGAAGTCTTCGCGCGTCTCTACGGCGCTGATGTGCACCTCGACGGCAGGGATGGCAACGGCCTTGAGGGCGTCGAGGATCGCGACGCTCGTGTGCGTGTAAGCCGCCGGGTTGATGACGATGCCGTCGACCTTGCCGTAGGCCTCTTGGATCTTGTCGACGATGCTGCCCTCGTGGTTAGACTGGAAGACCTCGACCTCGTCGAAGCCCTGTGCAGCGCCCGCTTCCTGGCAGATCTGCACTAAGCGGTCGTAGTTGTCGCTGCCATAGATGCCCGGCTCGCGAATGCCGAGCATGTTGAGGTTGGGGCCGTTGATGACGAGTGCTTTCATGGTTGCTTCCTTTGCGATTGGAAAACCACCACAAAGGTGCCTGTCCCCTTTGTAGTGGTTTTGGTTAGAGAGCGGGTGGGAGGGTGTCGAGGATGGCACGGGCGGTGTTGGCGGCGCAGTCGCGTGAGTCGATGATGTAGTCGGCCCAGGTGCGGTAGCGCGGCATGCGCTGCTCGGCCAGCTTGTCGATGCCGTCGCGGGCGGTGATAGGGCGTCCCTTGTGGGCGAGTTCGTCGAGCTTGCGATTGAGCATCAAGATCTGGCTGTTTTGGTGCAGCAGCGGGTAGTTCTCGTCGCGTGTGACCACGCCGCCGCCGGTGGAGAGCACCAAGCCGCTGCGCTTGGAGATGTCGGACAGAGCCACCGTCTCCTGCTCGCGGAAGGCCGCCTCGCCGCGCTCGACGATAAAGTCGGCGCAGGGCATGTCGAGGCGTTCCTCGAGGGCGCGGTCCAGGTCGATGTGCTCGCGACCCGTGAGCAGGGCAATCTGCTCACCCACGCGGGTCTTGCCCGAGCCCGGCATGCCGATCAGCGCGATGTTCTGTTCGCGGCGTGACAAGCGCTCCGTTACATCCAGGATGCGCTTGCGCGGGGTGACCTGGCCGGTGTAGCGCTCAACAGCCTGTGCCGCTTGGGCCACGAGCATCAGCAGACCGCCGATGCAGGGGATACCGCGGCGCTCGGCCTCGAGCATGAGTCCCGTGCGGGCGGGGTTGTAGACAATGTCGATGACGCCCTCGAGCGCATCGAGCCCTTCGAGCGTGCAAGGCGCGTCGGGGCAATGGGGGAACATGCCGGCGGGCGTGCAGTTGACGAGCAGGGCGGCGTCGGATTGCTGCGCGATGTTGCCGTAGTTGACCTCGCTTGTGCGGCCCACGGGCACCACGGTGGCGCCCAGGTCGCCGAGTACCATGCTTGCCGTGGTGCCGGCGCCGCCGGTGGCTCCGAGCACGAGAGCCTTCTTGCCGGCAACCTCAACCCCCAGCTCCTCGACCAGGCACTGAAAACCAAAGTAGTCGGTGTTGTCGCCGCGCAGGCGGCCGTCGGGCAGGCGCGTGATGGTGTTGACGTTGCCCATGCGCTCGGCGAGCGGGCTCAGCTCGTCCAGGTAGTTCATGACGGCGCGTTTGTAGGGGATGGTCACGTTGGTGCCTTCCCATTCTTTACCCGTCATAAAGGCCGCGAGGTCCTCGGGCTCGCGCTCAAATCGCACGTAATCGAGCCCAGCGAGCTCTTTGTAGATGGTCGGGGTGTAGCTGTGGCCCAGCACGCGGCCCAGCACACCGTAGGGGCGGGTTGCGGCGGTATCGGTCATCTAGAGCACCTCCGTGTAGCTGCCAAAGTAGGTGAAGCTCTCGCACACGTCGTCGATGGAATCGAGCAGGTCGTCGAGGGCCTTGCTGCCAAAGGGGCAGTCCAGATCAAAGTAGAACATAAACTCAAAGTCGCGGCCGGGGATGGGGCGGCTCTCGAGCTTGATGAGGTTGATGTTGAGTGCGTAGAAGCGCTCGAGCACGCGATAGAGGGCGCCCGGCTCGTTGGCCGTGGTGATCATGAGCGAGGTGCGATTAGCGCCGGGGTAGACGCGCGGCTCGCGGCTGATGACGACAAAGCGCGTGTAGTTGTTGTCCGAGTCTTGGATATTGGGCTCCAGCACCTCGAGGCCATACAGCGTGGCACAGCTGCGCGAGGCGATGGCGGCGACGTCGGTGCGCTCGGAGTTGGCGACCATCTCGGCCGACATGGCCGTGTTGGGGTACTTGGTGGCGTGCAGGCCGTGGGACTCGATAAAGCCGGCACACTGGGCAATGGCTTGGCCGTGGCTGTAGACCTCGCGTATGTCCGCGAGCTTGGTGCCGGGCTTGACGAGCAGGTTGTGGTCGATCTTGAGGCGCAGCGAACGCACGATATGGAAGTCGAACTGGGCGAGCAGGTCGTAGACGGCGTTGACCGAGCCGGCGGTGGAGTTCTCGATGGGCAGCACGCCAAACTCGCAGAAGCCGTCGCGCACAGCGCGCATAACGCCTTCGAAGGTCTCGAAAAACGCGATGTCGGGCACGTCGAAGAGCTTGCACGCGGCGATTTGACTGTAAGCGCCCTCAACGCCCTGGCAAGCGACGGTGGCAGTTTGAGGGAAGGGCGTGTCGGAGGCTGCAGCCGTGGCGTGGGCCTTTTGCGAGACGGTGATGCCCTTGAGTTCGTTGATGTAGCGCTGCTGCTCGGCCTTGCTCATGCTCATGAGGAGACGAAACAGGGTGATGGTCTGCGCCTCATAGCGCTCGGGCGCGCGGCTGGCGAGGTTGTTGAGTTTGGAGCGCTCGCGGGCGGGGTCGAAGACGGCCTTGCCCATCTTGATTTTTGACTTGGCGACCTCGGTGGCAATGTCCATGCGCTCGATAAAGCTGTTGAGGAGCGTGGTGTCGATGCCATCGATGGTCTGGCGGATGTCAGCAAGGTCCATAGGGACCCCTTTCGTGAATCATTGCCCGGGGTGGGCGGGTTAGCGCTGGGCGGCGTCCTCGAGGAGGGCGTCCCAGATGGCGAGCGCCGCGGCTGCTTCGGCTACGGGGACGGCTCGGGGGACGATGCAGGGATCGTGACGACCGTGGACCGAGAGCTCGGCATTTTCCATGGCGTCCATGTCTACGGTCTGCTGCTCGCGGCCAATAGAGGGTGTCGGCTTTACGGCCATACGCCACATGACGGGCGCGCCGGTGGAGATGCCGCCCAGAATGCCGCCGGCGTTGTTGGACTCGACTTCAATCTCGCCGGTCTCGGCGTCGATGCGATACGGATCGTTGTTCTCGCTGCCGCGCATGGCGGCCACGGCAAAGCCCATGCCAAACTCCACGCCCTTTACGGCGGGAATGCCAAACGCGATTTGCGCGATGCGGTTCTCGATGCCGTCGAACATGGGGTCGCCGATGCCCGTGGGAAGCCCGTAAATGCCGCACTCCACGATGCCGCCGATGCTATCGAGCTCGTCGCGCGCGGCTAGGATCTCCTCGCGCATGCGGCCGGCTGCGGCGGCGTCAATGCAAGGCAGGTCGTTCGAAAGGATCGCCTTGCGGTCGGCCTCGCGATAGACCATATCGTCCATCGGCAGGTCGGAGATGCCGCCGATCTGCGCGACGTGCGCCATGACCTTGATGCCACGGGCCTCGAGCGCCTGCAGCGCGATCCCGCCGGCGATGCATAAGGGTGCCGTTAGGCGGCCGGAAAAATGCCCGCCACCAGCGACATCGTGCATGTTGTGATACTTCACACGCGCAGGGAAGTCCGCATGTCCGGGACGGGGCTTGCGGCGCAGCTCGGAGTAATCATTGGAGCGCGTGTTGGTGTTCTCGATAATCGCGGCGATGGGCGCGCCGGTGGTATGTCCATCGACAACACCGGCGATGATGTGGGCGGCGTCGGCTTCGCGGCGTTTGGTCGCGGTCTCGTCGCGACCGGGGGCGCGACGGTCGAGGAAGGCCTGCAGCTCCTCCTGGTCCACGGCGATGCCCGCCGGGATGCCATCGAGCGAGCAGCCGATAGCGGGGGAGTGCGATTGGCCGAAGATGCTTAAGTGCAAGACGTTGCCAAAGGTCGAGGACATGCTATTCCTCCTCGAGTGTGACCTTGCCGCCCAGCAGGCGGTAGTGGTCGAAGAAATCGGGATAGGACTTGTTGACGGCCTCGGCGCCGTGGATCACGACCTCGCCGGTGGCACGGCTCGCGGCGATGGCGGCCATCATGGCGATGCGGTGGTCGTTGTGCGAATCGACCTCGCCGCCGGTAAAGGCATCGACACCCTTGATGATGAGGTCGTCACCGGCAATGCGCACCTGCGCGCCCAGCGCGGTGAGCTCGCGGGTGGTGGTGGCCAGACGGTCGGATTCCTTGATGCGCAGACGGGCGCAATCGCGGATAAAGGTGCGGCCCTGTGCCAGCGAGGCCACGGCCGAGATAACGGGCACCAGGTCGGGAATGTCGTGGGCACTCATCTCAAAGCCGGCGAGCTTGTCGGACTGCACGGTGGCGGCGTTGGTGGAGCGCACGATGCGGGCACCAAAGCGCGAAAGCGCGGCGAGCACGTTGCGGTCGCCCTGTGCGGAGCTCAGCGACACGCCCTCGACGGTGATGGGGTCGGTGCCGATGGCACCGGCGCACAGCCAAAAGGCGGCGTTGGACCAGTCGCCCTCGACGGCTACGCTGCCGGGCGTGCGGTACGAGCCGCTGCTCACGCGGAAGTTCGTGACCTCGGGCTGGCCGTCCTTGGCCGGAATGCGCTCGACGTTGACCTCGACGCCAAAGGCCTTCATGGCCTGGATTGTCAGGTTGATGTAAGGGCGGCTCTCGATGAGGCCGGTCACCTGCACGCAGGAGGGCTGGGCCAGCAGCGGGGCTGCCAGCAGCAGGCCGGAGATATACTGCGAGCTCACGTTGCCCGGCAGCACGAAAGTGCCCGGGCGCATGCGTCCGCTCGTCTTGAGCGGAAAACCGCCCAGGCCCTGCAGGTCGCAGCCGGCGGCGATGATCTCGTCCGAGAGCGGGGACAGCGGGCGGGCGCCTAAGCGTCCCTGACCCACAAAAGTTGCTTCTGCGCCCAGCGCGCAGGCGACGGGCAACATAAAGCGCAGCGTGGAGCCGCTCTCGCCGCAGTCGAGCGTGCCACCGGCAAGGGCCTTGAGCAGGCCAAATTCAATGCTCTTCATGGTGGGGTGGACCTGGAAGCCGTCCTCGACGGTCTCGATGCGAGCACCCAGGGCCGTAAGGCAACGCACCGTAGCCTCGATGTCGGCGCAGGTGGTGTTACAGGCGACGTGTGTCTCGCCGTTGGCAAGCGCAGCGCAGATGATGAGACGGTGCGCCATCGACTTGGACGCGATGGCGGGAACGGTGCCCTTAAGCGGGGACGGGGTGATGCGGGCTAGCATGCGGATGCGTCTCCCTTCTGGCCGAGGCCCTCGGCAATGAGTTCGTGGAAAGTGGAAAGCGGCGTGCGGTCGATGCTGCAGCGGCCAATGCCGTGCGGAATCACCAGGTCGATGGTGTCGCCCGCGCGCTTCTTGTCGTGGAGCGCCTCGGCAAAGACGGCATCGGCATCTAGGTCGCAGCGGGTCTTGAGGCCATGGCGGGCGCAGAGCTCCTCAATACGACCGGGCAGTGCAGCATCGCAGGCGCCGTGCAGGGCCGCGGCGCGCGTGATGATGCCCATACCGATCGACACGCAGTTGCCGTGCCCGAGCTCAAAGTGCTCGCAGGCTTCGACGGCGTGTCCGGCGCTGTGTCCAAAGTTGAGCAGCTTGCGCTGGTTGGTTTCGTGCTCGTCGGCGACGACCACGGCGCGCTTGATGTCGATGTTGCGGGCGATGATGAGTGCTACGCGGGCCACATCGCGGTTGAGCAGCTCCAGCGTGAGCGGGGTCTTCTCCAGCTCGGCGAAAAGCTCCGGGTCGGCGATCACGGCGTGCTTGACGACCTCGCCGCAGCCGTCGGCGAACTGCTCGGGCGTGAGGGTGGCCAGGCACCCCACGTCAGCGATAACCACGCTCGGCTGCCAAAAGGCGCCGGCCAAGTTCTTGCCGGCAGCCAGGTCGATGGCGGTCTTGCCGCCCACCGACGAATCCACCATGGCGAGCAGGCTCGTCGGGATCTGCACAAACTTGCAGCCGCGCATGTAGGTGGCGGCCACAAAGCCCGCCACATCGCCCACGACGCCGCCCCCGAGTGCCACGATCACGTCGGAGCGCGAAAGCTCGTGCTCGGCCACAAACTCCAAAATGGCAACATAGGTTTCGGCGCGCTTATGGGCCTCGCCGGCCTCGAAGGTGCAGATGCTCACCTCGTAGCCTGACGCCTCCAGGCTCTGCTTAACGGGCATCTGGTAGAGCGGGCCCACGTTGGTGTCCGTCACGATGACGGCCTTGGCGCCGCCGGCAGTGGCGCGCACGAGCGGCCCCGCCTGCTCCAGCAAAAACGTGCCAACATGCACCTGGTAGGGGCGTGCGGTGTCGATATCGATGGTAATCGCCATAAGCTTCGGTCCTTTCGACCTGGCGTGATAGGTGGTCTAGTGGGAGGCCTCGTCGTCGAGCGCGCGCTTGATGCGGTCGCCCTCGGCAAGGAGATTCTCCAGATAGCGTTGGTCGCGGTCCTTAAGGGCGCGGCTGTAGGCGCCAAGCGACTCGATCAGGTGGTCGATCTCGAAGGCGAGCGCATTGGCGTCGTCGATCATAAGCTCGGACCACATCTGAGGATTGAGGTGCGCCACGCGGGTGAGATCGCGGTAGCTTCCGGCCGAAAAGCCGTGGTGGACCTGGGCGGTGGGGCTCTTGACGTAGGCGTTGGATACCACGTGCGCAAGCTGGCTCGTGAAGGCGATGACGCGGTCGTGTTCGGCGGCGCTGGTCACGCTGAACTTGCCAAAGCCCAAGGGGCGCACCATCTCGCGCACCTGGCCCAAAAGCTCCAGCTTGAGCGCATCGTCCACCGCGGGTGGCACGAGCACGAGCGGGGCGCCCTGGAACAGGTCGGCACGGGAGTGAGCGTAGCCTGAGAACTGGGTGCCCGCCATGGGGTGCGCGCCCACAAAGTAAAAGCCGTGCTCGCGGGCAAGCTCAAAGGCGCGCTCGCACACAATGCCCTTGACGCCCACGGTGTCGATCACCACGGGACCCATGATGGCGTCGGTGTCGGTGGCGTCGGCGAGTGCCTGGGCATGCGCCTCGAGCCATTCGATGCATGCCTCGGGATAGCAAGCCAGGACGATGATGTCGCATTCGCCGAGTGTCTTGCCGTTGAGCTCTCCGGCGACAGTGCCCATGCTGGCGGCCGTCATGACATCGTCATCGGGGTCCCAGGCCAGCACGCGGACGCCCGCCTGCGCATAGCCGCGGGCAAAGCTACCGCCGATGAGGCCAAGGCCGACGATGCCGGCGCACTTGGGGCCGCCCTGGTTAACGCGCGCGTTTCTCACCGTACCCATGAGCTACTCCATGGTCTCTTGGCAGACAACCTCGCGGATGGCTCGGATGCGGCGCATGGTGTCGTCGAACTGATCGGGGGTGAGGGCCTGGGCGCCGTCGGACCAGGCGCGGCTCGGCTCGTCGTGGACCTCGATCTCCAGGCCGTTGGCACCGCAGGCGGTCGCGGCGAGCGCCATGGGCTCAACGTAGCGGGTGTAGCCGGTGGCGTGGCTGGGGTCGGCGACGACAGGCAGGTGCGACAGGTGGTGCAGCACCGGCACGGCGTTGAGGTCGAAGGTGTTGCGGGTGCGGGTCTCGAAGGTGCGGATACCGCGCTCGCAAAGGATGACGTTGTCGTTGCCCTCGCTCATGATGTACTCGGCTGCCATAAGCAGCTCATCGATCGTGCCGGACATGCCGCGCTTGAGCAGGATCGGGGTCTGGGTCTTGCCGACCTCCTTGAGCAGGGGGAAGTTCTGGGCGTTGCGGGCGCCGATCTGCATGACGTCAATCTTCTTGTCAAGGAATACCTGCACGTCGCGCGGGTCCATGATCTCGGTGACGATCGGCATGTCGAGCTCGGCAGACGCCTCGCATAGCAGGTCCAGCCCGGCGGGGCCCATACCCTGGTAGGCGTAGGGGGAGGTGCGGGGCTTGTAGGCGCCACCGCGCAGCATCGTGGCGCCGGCGGCCTTTACGCGGCGTGCGATGCGGATGAGGTTCTCGCCCTCGACGGAGCAGGGACCGGCGATGACCTGGAACTGGTCGCCGCCGATCTTGACGCCGTGGCCGCAGTCGATGACGGAGTCCTCGGGGTGGAACTTGCGATTTGCGCGCTTGAACGGCTCGGAGACGCGCTGCACGCGCTCGACGACATCCATGGACTCGAGCAGGAACGGGTCGATCTTGGTCGTATCGCCCACCAGGCCGATAATCGTCTCGTTCTCGCCGCGCGAGACGTCGGTCTTCAGGCCTTTTTTCTCAATCCAGCTGACGATATGGCTGACGGCCTCGTCGCTGGCGCTCTGCTTTAGAATTGCAATCATGGTGTGCCTCTCACCTCGATGGATAACTTTTGCAAAAACGGCCCGCATTGCGAGCCGTGTATATATGGTGCATGAAAGTTTATACTATCTGACTCGCTTTTGCCTTCTAAAGTGGGCCGTTGCACCGCGTCTCCTACGTAATTGCAAAGCTTTTTCTTTTATTTTGATAGCCCGTGGTGCACTTGGGTATAATGCCAAACGTTGGCCCTATTAGCTCAGGGGATTAGAGCGTCTGCCTCCGGAGCAGAAGGCCGTTGGTTCGAATCCAACATGGGGCACCATCGAACGTAAGACCGTCCGAACCTCGCATGGTCCGGGCGGTTTTTCTTATACCGACGCGACGTGATGGGACGTGGTATGGCAGCAACGGATATCGAGCGCGGACTCTCGACCGCCGAGGTCGAGGAGCGCATCGCCGCCGGTAAGATCAACCGCAACATGGAGCTCAAGACCAAGTCGGTCAAAGAGCTCATCATCGAGAACCTCTGCACGTTGTTCAATTTGATCAACGTGATCTTGGCGTTCCTGGTCATTTTGACCGGTTCGTTTAAGAATCTGACGTTCCTGTTCGTGGTGTTCCTCAATACCGCTATTGGCGTCATCCAGTCCATGCGTTCCAAGAAGATGGTCGATAAGCTCACGCTGCTGACCTCCAAGAAGGCCATCGCGGTGCGCGACGGCGCCGAGGTGGAGCTCGACCTGGACCAGATCGTGCTCGACGACATCATCCGCCTGGGGCGCGGCGACCAGATTCCCGCCGACGCCGTGGTGGTTTCGGGCGAGGCGCTCGTGAACGAGAGTCTGCTGACGGGCGAGAGCGACCTTATTAAGAAACAGCCCGGTTCCGAGCTCATGAGCGGCAGCTTTATCGACTCGGGCCTGCTGCGCGCCCGCGTGATCCATGTCGGCGCCGACAACTACGTGGCCAAAATTAATAACGAGGCCAAGTACGTCAAAAAGGTTAATTCCGAGATCATGAACGCGCTTAACGCCATCGTTCGCTTTGCGAGCATCATCATGATCCCGCTCGGTTTGGCGTTGTTTGCCTCGAGTGTGAGCGAACTGTGGGATGCCGCGGGAACCCCGGGCGATAGCGCGCTTTCGTGGTGTTTCTCCGAGCTGTTGGCTGGTCATGTGCCTTCGTCGGCGCTGCTGTCCACGGTGGGCGCCCTGCTGGGCATGATCCCGCAAGGCCTGGTGCTGCTGACCTCGTCGGTGCTCGCCATCGCCACGGTGCGCCTGGCTCGCCGCAAGGTGCTGGCGCAGCAGCTCTACTGCATCGAGACACTCGCTCGCGTCGACGTGCTGTGCCTGGACAAGACGGGCACCATCACGTCGGGCCGCATGGAGGTCGAGGGCACGTATCCGCTGCCGGTTGAGGGCGTGAGCCTAGGCGCCGGCTCGGACGAGGCGGCCGTTCCCGTCGATACCACGGTGCTCGATTTTGCGCTGGCTAACGTCGCGCGTGCGACTTCGGCCGATGCCAACGAGACCTGCCAGGCGCTGCTCAACTATTACGCCGATCGCCCGGTCGAGGTGTCTGAGCCGCTGTCGGTCATTCCATTCTCGTCGTCTAAAAAATGGAGTGGCGCTTCGTTTGCGCAGGGCTCCTATGTGATGGGTGCGGCGCAGTTTGTGCTCTCTGATCGTGTTTTTGCCCAGGTCGAGAACCGTGTCGCCGAGCTTGCCGATACCTGCCGCGTGCTCGTGGTGGCGCGCGTGGACGGCTTTACGCCCGATGGCGATATGGTGGGCGAGGCCGAGCCCGTGGGCTTTGTGACCATCCGCGACGAGATTCGTACCTCGGCGGCCGAGACCATCGGCTACTTTAACGAGCAGGGCGTGACCCTCAACGTGATCAGCGGCGACGACCCGCGTACAGTGTCGTCGATCGCGCGCGTGGTGGGCGTGCCGGGGGCGGACGCTTATGTGGACGCCACGACGCTCGATACGCCGGCCAAGCTCGATGCCGCAGTGGACCGCTACCATGTCTTTGGTCGTGTGACCCCGCAGCAGAAGCGCGAGCTCGTGCAGGCGCTCAAGCGCCGCGAGCACACCGTGGCCATGACGGGCGACGGCGTCAACGACGTGCTGGCGCTCAAGGAGGCCGACTGCTCCGTGGCCATGGCGGCTGGCTCCGATGCCGCACGTAACGTGGCCGAGATCGTACTCGTCGACAACGACTTTGCCTCGATGCCCGCCGTGGTGGCCGAGGGCCGTCGCTCCATCAACAACCTGCAGCGTTCGGCCTCGCTGTTCCTGACCAAGACGCTGTTCTCGATGGGCCTGGCGGCGCTGTGCATTGCACTGCCGCCGTACCCCTTCGAGCCCATCCAGATGACACTCATCAACTTCTTCTGCATCGGCGCGCCGGGCTTTGTGCTGGGTTTGGAGCCCAACAATGCTCGCGTGAAGGGGTCATTTTTGACGAACGTACTCAAGCGTGCGCTGCCGGCGTCGATTGCAGTCATTTTGGCTGCGGCGCTCGATATCTTTGTGGCGCGCGTGTTTGGCTTTAGCCAGCTCACGCTGTCTACGATGTGCCTGCTTACGTCGTGCGCGGCGAGCGTCAGCCTGATCTGGCACATCTCGCAGCCTCTCACGCCCTTACGTGTGGTGCTCTTTGTGTTTGTAGTCGCCGGCATCCTGGTGGGCGTTATCGGATTCCCGGAGCTGCTGTCTATTGCCAACCTGTCGATAGGCCAGATGGTTATCTTGGCTGTCATCGTGATCTTTACCTGCTCGGTGTTCTTTAAGCTCGCCACGATGATGGATTCGCTCAAGCCGCGTCGTCGTCATGCCGCAACTGGTTTTGGCCGTGGTGTGCGCGTTCACCTGGGTCGCGGTGGCGGCAAGGTGAGCTCGACGGGTTCGACGGCCGAGCGTTTTGCCAAGCGCGTCGCCGCCGACATGGCGCAGCGCCGCGAAGATCGCACCGCTCGCGAGGCCGAGGCCCGCGCACTTGAGGGCGTGGCCCAGGCCCAGCCCAAGAAAAAGAAGAGTACCGGAGCCAAGCGCTCTCGCGTGACCAAGTCCGCCCAAGGCATCAAAGTCTCGATGCCAAGCAAAAAGAAGAAGTAGCTACGCGCCCTGGCGATGTTGAATTGGTGCCTTGTTCCTGTGGGGCCGTGGCGATGTTATGCTCTAACCTCGATTGTTTGAATTGCTTCGAAAAGAGGATGCCGTGATCTGCCCGCATTGCCTTAAGACTATCGAGGACGGCGCCTCGTTCTGCCCCTACTGCAACGCCTATGTGGGTCCGGGCGATGGTCCCGAGCACACCGAGTTCGTGTTCTGTGAGGGCTGCGGTGCCCGTCTTTCTCCACATGATCGTACGTGCCCCAAATGCGGACGCCCCGCTCCGGGTATCCTCTCCGAGGACGCGGCCGCATCCGACCTGGCAGCGGGCCGCACGGCGGGCTTTCCGCGCCTAACGCAAGAGCAGATCGATACCGAGGTGCCTCATGCGCCGGCCTCTGCCGCTGCGGTGCTCTCAGACGCCGCCGACCCCAATGAGACCTGCGTGCTGCCGGCTTTCGATAAGGATTTCGGTATTCCCAAGGTCGATATTCCCACGCCGGTTTCCCTGCACGACGATGCTCAAAAACCCAAGCGCAAGGTGCATCCCGACGAGGACGCCTATCACAAGCACAAGCGTCATATCCCCAAGCCGCTTATTATCATCGCGGTCCTTGCCGTCGTGTGCGGTGGTGCGTATTGGTTCGTGACGGCCGATCCCATGGGTGTCATGCCTGGCTTCTATGACCAGTTTGGCCAGGCCGCGCAGACGACCTTCCCCACGCGCCAAAAGGGCGAGGCGACTGAGGACGATACCAAGCAGGACGATTCTGCCGAGGTGGTCCAGGAAGATACCGTGCTGACCGATGACCAGCTCTACACCAAGCTCGACAGCCTGTATCAGACCATTGTGTCGTACAACAATGATCAGATCGGCGAGGTCATCGATTCCTTTAACAACGGTTATCTCCGAACGCCGCTGTCCACCCGTCAGGAGCTGTCGCAGAGTGCCTACGCCCTGCGCGACCAGATCAAAAAGACGCAAGATGAGCTTAACAACCTTAAGTATCAGGACGATACGGTCTATGCGGATGACATCGCCCACTTAAAGCAGCTTGCCGAGTGGATGTATGAGCGCGTCGACGTAATCTGCCAGAGCTGGGATATCTCGCTGGCCATTCCCGATGGCGAGTCGATGAGTTCCCACCAAAGCGAGATCCTGGCGCCCATCGCACAGGGCGGCAACAGCGCGCTGAATCAGTACGACGCCAACGTGGGCTCCTGGAAGCCGCAGCAGCGTTCCTAAAATTAGTTCGCCATAGTCGGCATAACCTACGTGCGCAATTGATGTAAGCGCATGCTTATTGCTACAATTCGTACAAATATGCTTTAAACGCACGAGGAAGGAACCACATGTTTGGTTTTAAGAAAGAGCTCTACACGCCCGAGTATCAGCTTGCCGGCGACGAGTGCGCCGTTATCGAGACGTCGAAGGGTACCATCAAGGTCAAGTTTGACGGTGAGGGCGCTCCCATTCATGTCGCGAACTTCTGCGAGCTTTCCACGATGGGTTTCTATGATGGCCTTAAATTCCATCGCTATGTGCCCGGTTTTGTCATCCAGGGCGGCGACCCCAATACCCGCGATATGTCCGGCGCTGACGTCGCTGCCGGTCTTGAGGGCCCCGACGGCATGCCCGGTACCGGTGGCCCCGGCTACTGCATCAAGGGCGAGTTTGCCACCAATCCGCGCAACAGCCATGTCGATGGTGCCCTTGCCATGGCACGCTCCATGGACCCCGATTCCGCGGGTTCGCAGTTCTACTTCTGCTTGGGTGCCCAGCATAACCTCGATTCCGGGTACACCGTCTTTGGTACCACGGTCGAGGGTCTCGATGTGATTTCGCAGCTGCGTGCCGGCGACGAGATCGTCCATGTCGAGATCGTTCACGAGTAAAGGGGACTTCCTTGAATAGCCAGCTGATCCAACAGGGCCGCGCCGCTTACCGCGCGGGTGATTTTTCCGCTGCAGCCCAGATGCTTGGGGCGGCAAAAACTCCCGATGAGATTATGGGCGAGGCCGATCATCTTCGTGGCAACGCCTTGATGCACCTGGGCATGTATGCCGAGGCCGCCGAGGCCTATGCCGCCGCCCTCAACGACGGCACCTATGGCAAGCGCGGCGCGCTGCTCACCAACCGCGGCAAGGCACTCGCCGCCGTGGGCGACTACACAACGGCCGCTCAGGCGTTCTCTGCTGCTACGCAGGATGCTTCCTATGCCACGCCGTTCAAGGCCTATCTGGGCTTGGGTAACGCGCTGTTCCAGTCGGGCGACTATGCCAACGCGGGTACTGCCTTCCGTCAGGCCGCCATCGACGGCGCCAATCCGGCCCCTGCCGCCGCGCTCGGCGAGCTCGGTCGTTGCTTCATTAAGCTCGGCCGTCCGGCGGATGCCGTGGAGACCTACCGCACGGCTATCGACTTTGCCGGTCCCCGCGACGACACGCGCGCGCTCAACGCTGGCATGGGTCAGGCGCTTTCTGCCGCCGGCCGTCCCTCCGACGCACTCGACGCCTTTAACGCCGCTACTGCCGATGGCATCTACCAGCTCACCTCCGAGCAGGCCGATGAGCTTGCCCGCGTGCACGATTCGCTTGCCGCGCTGTCTGCCCAGACGGCTATGGCCACGGCTCCGGCGCCCGCGATGGACGCTCCTGTCGTCGATCCGCTCGATCCTACGGGCGCGACCGGTCAGTTTATGCCCGATCCCTCGGACACCGGCTTCTTTACGCTGTCCGAGTCCGAGATGGTCCAGCAGGACCGTCAGGATCGTAAGCAGGCCAAGGTCCGTCGTCGCCATCGCCACACGGGTCTTAAAGTCTTCATCGTGCTGCTTCTGCTCATTTTGATCGCCGCGGGCGGTCTGGGCTTTGCCTACACGCGCGGCTTTGGCTTCCCGTCCCAGGAGTCTGTCGTTACCGATCTGTTCCAGGCTGCCGGCGACGGTGACACCGCAAAGGCCGAGTCTTGCCTGGCCTCGAGCCTGTCCGAGGACGCCAAGTCGATGATCATCTCCTCGATTCCGCAGGGTGCCACCGTGTCTGTCGAGGGCATGGATCAGTCCATGACCGAGACGACCGCCAAGGTGAAGGCATCGCTGTCCAAGGGCGGCGAGCAGGAGTACACCGTCAAATTCGTGCGCTCCGACAACCATATCGGCTGGGCCGTTTCCTCGTTCGATATGGATTTCTCGGCTGCTGACAACCAGTAGTGACCTTATGGGATTTAGCTTTGCCCGGCGCTTCACCGCAAGTGAGGTGCCGGGCTTACGCTAGTATGATGAGCTAGTAGTTTTCCAGCAATCATCCAACACATCAGGAGTTGCGTTGTTTTCTTTGATGGATATGTTCTTCGGTAGCTATGCGGGCGATCTTGCCATCGACCTCGGCACCGCAAATACGCTTGTCTCCGTGCGCGGCAAGGGCATCGTCATTCGCGAGCCCTCTGTTGTCGCCATCGACAAGAACGACGAGCGCATCCTGGCGGTCGGTATCGAGGCAAAGCGCATGCTCGGCCGTACGCCCGGCAACATCGTGGCCGTTCGTCCCCTGAAGGACGGCGTCATCGCCGACTTCGATGTTACCGAGGCCATGCTCCGCTACTTTATCGACAAGGCTTCCGAGAAGCGCTATCCGTGGACCCCGCGTCCGCGCGTTGTCGTCTGCGTTCCCTCCGGCGTCACGTCGGTCGAGAAGCGTGCCGTCTTTGAGGCCACGATTCAGGCCGGCGCTCGCCAGGCCTATCTGATCGAAGAGCCTATGGCCGCCGCTATCGGCGCCGACCTGCCCGTCGAGGAGCCCACCGGCTCCATGGTCATCGACATCGGTGGCGGTACCACCGAGGTCGCTGTTATCGCTATGGGCGGCATCGTCGTCTCGCAGTCCATCCGTATTGCCGGTGACGAGTTCGATCAGGCCATCCTCACGCACGTTCGCGATGCCTACAACCTGGCCATCGGCGAGCGTACGGCAGAGGACATCAAGATCAAGGTCGGCTCCGCCGTGCCGCTCAAGGACGAGCTCGACGTCGAGGTCAACGGCCGCGACGTGATCACCGGTCTGCCCAAGACCGTGCGCATCGAGAGCGAGGAGATCCGTCGCGCACTCAACAAGCCGCTTGACGAGATGGCCAAGGCCGTCAAGGACGCACTCGATGCCACGCCGCCCGATCTTGCCTCGGACCTTATGTACTACGGCATTTTGCTGACCGGTGGCGGCGCGCTGCTGCGCGGTCTCGACGTGCGCCTGCGCGATGAGACCGGCGTTTCGGTCAACGTCAGTCCTACGGCGCTCGATAACGTCGTTAACGGCTGCGCCCGCGTGCTCGAGGCCAATGCGTTTGATGGTGGCTTCGTCCAGACCAATGCTTAATTTCCAAAAGGTGGATTCCATTTGGCACGATCTTCGGGTTTCTCCACAAATCTGAATACCAAGCGACAATCAACGGGTATGCGCCCGTTGATTGTTTTCAGCCTGATTTCGGTGTTGCTGCTCACGTTTTACATCCGCGAGGGCGAGGCAGGACCGATTCATGCCGTGCGTTCGGGCGTAACGACGATTACCTCGCCGGTGCGCTTTGTGGGTTCGGCTGTGGCGGCTCCCTTCAATGCGATCGGCAACGTGTTCTCTAACCTTACGGCGTCGCAGGACACGCTTGACGAGCTTAAGAAGCAAAATGAGGAGCTGACCTCTAAGGTTGCCGAGCTCTCCGAGGCTCAAAAGACTGCTGAGCGTCTGGAAGGGCTGGTCGGCCTGCAGTCGACCTATAACCTCAAATCGACCGCTGCTCGTATTGTCGGTGCCTCCGGCGATGCCTGGACTTCGACCGTTACCATCGACAAGGGCTCTGCCGACAGCCTTACCATCAACATGCCCGTGACGAGTTCTGCCGGTGTTATCGGCCAGATTATCGAGGTATCGGCCAAGAGCTCTACCGTGCGCTTGATTAGCGACGAGAACTCGGGCGTGTCCGCCATGGTGCAGGACACGCGCGCCCAGGGCATGCTGCAGGGTCAGGCTGACGGCACGCTGCGTCTTGAGTACGTGAGCGTCGACTCCGATGTTAAGGTTGGCGACATCATCGTGACCTCGGGCATCGGTGGCGTGTTCCCCAAGGGTCTACCGCTCGGCACCGTCTCGTCGGTTGAGAAATCGGCAAACGATGTGTACTACACCATTGTGGTGCGCGCTCAGACGACGGCCGAGAACAACGAGGAAGTGCTGGTCATTACCTCGCTGACCGACGAACAGTCGGCCTCGGATGAGGACGTGAGCACGGCCAACAGCACGCCGCAGGGAACGTCGCGCGATGCTGCGACCAAGACGAAGGACGAGAGCTCGGATGACAGTTCCGACACGTCCGAGACGACCGATTCCGGCTCGAGCGAATAGGGGGCATGTCCATGGATCTACACGAGCAGGGGATGAGCTCCCGCACGTTTGTGATCGCCGCCATTGTGTGCGTGCTGCTGCAGGCAGGCCTGGCACCGCAGATCTCCATTGCGGGCGGTCGCGTCAACTTCATGATTATCCTGGTGTGCCTAAGCGTGTTCTCGGGCGACCCGACCCGTGCCGTCGTGTGCGGTTTTTGCAGCGGCTTGTTCTATGACCTGTCCGCTGCCGTGCCGGTGGGCGTTATGTCGCTCCTGCTGACCGTGGGTTCTTTTGCCCTGGTGCACAGCGCCGTCGGTCAGACGGGCGGTACCCCGAGTGCGCGCGGCGTCACTGTGGGCGCCTTTGCGCTCGTCATTAATGTGATCTACAGCATCATCTTGCTGTTTATGGGTTTGGAGACGAGCTTTGTCGTGGCGATCTTCGGCCATGCGCTGCCGTCCTCGATCCTGACGGGTCTGGTTGCCATTCCGTTTTTGATGTCCGGCGTCGTGCCGCAGTCCGGCTATGGATTCTCCGCACGTGGCGGACGCCAGGCGGGTATGCGCTTTAAGCCCAAGACCCGCAAGCTCAAATAGGGGAGGCCCGTAGATGTCTTCCCAGATGACGGTTATTATCGCCGGTATCGTGCTGGTTGTGGCCATCGTGGTCGCGCTGGTCGTCATGCGTCGTGGCGATTCCCGTTTTACCTACGATACGCAGCATGGAACGGCCCCGCGCGCCACCGAGGGCGAGGGCAATACCGCGTCGACCGCCTTTAAGGGCCGCTTTTCCATCCTCACCACGGGTGTGGGCGCGATGTTTGCGGCGCTTGCCGTCAAGCTGTGGGGCATGCAGATGGTCTCATCGGACTATTACGAGAAGCAGGCCAATAGTAATCAGACTCGCACCGTTACAACACCCGCTGTGCGCGGTCGCATCCTCGACCGCAATGGCGTGGCGCTTGTCCAGAACCGTCCCTCACTTGCTGTCGTGGCCTACCGCGACCTTGCCGAGGATGAGGTTCTGGTTCGCCATCTTGCCAACGTGCTTGGAATGCCTTACGTGGCGGTCCTTCGCAATATTCAGGACAATACAGAGGGCGCTCAGAGCCTGCATACCATCGCGACGGACGTCCGTCGCTCCACGGTTGCCTATATTCAGGAGCATGCCGGCGAGTTCCCGGGCGTCAAGATTGCCGAGCGTACCGAGCGTCAGTATCCATATGGCGAGACGGCATGCCATATCTTGGGCTATACCGGCACCATTACCTCCGAGCAGCTCGAGGCCCAGAATAAGAAAACCTCTGGCGATGATGATGCTTCTGCTGGCAAGATTACGTACCAGTCGGGCGATATCGTGGGCCAGGCGGGCGTTGAGAGCTACTACGAAAACTTGCTGCAGGGTATTCGTGGCGAGCAGACCGTCAAGGTCGATGCATCGGGCAATGTGACCGGTCAGGCCGGCGCTGTGCCCGCGAAGGCCGGCTCCGACATTAAGCTCACGCTCGACCTTAAGATCCAACAGGCCTGTGAGACGGCGCTGGCGAGCGCTATCGAGCTTGCCAAGACCACCGGCTACAGCAATGCCGGCAACGGCGCTGTGGTGTGTCTCGATCCCAACAATGGCGAGATCCTGGGCATGGCGAGCGAGCCCAAGTTTGATCCGTCCGTCTTTATCGGCGGCGTCTCAAATGACGTGTGGACCGAGCTAAATGATGACAAGGGTTCGCACCCGCTGCTCAACCGCGCCATTAGCGGACAGTACATGTCGGCCTCGACCATCAAGCCGCTCTCGGCACTGGCCGGTCTTGAGTTTGGAACCTACACTTCAACGCAGACAACCAACTGCACGGGCTATTGGACGGGCCTGGGCAAGTCGTGGGGCAAGTACTGCTGGCTGCATTCCGGCCACGGCACCATGACGCTGCAGTCGGGTATCGCCAACTCGTGCGACCCCGTCTTCTACGACATGGGCAAGGCGTTTTTTTATGACGAGCAGCATTCCGAGGGCCTGCAGGAGGTCTTTCGTCGCTGGGGCCTGGGCAAGACCTGCGGTATCGATCTGCCGAGTGAAGGCGCGGGCCGTATTCCCGATGCCGAGTGGAAAGAGTCGTACTTCACCGACGCCTCTGCCGAGGACCGCAAGTGGAATGCCGGCGATATGACCAACATTGCCATCGGTCAGGGCGACATCCTGGTGACGCCCCTGCAGATGGCGTGTGCCTATATGGGTCTTGCCAACGGCGGCAAACAGTACGTGCCTCACGTGTTTTTGTCTGCCGTGTCGCGCGATGGCGACGGCGATGCCTATAAGTACAACGGCAAGGGCAAGAAGAAGCGCCTGGAGGCCAAGATCAACAGCGATTCGGATTTGGCTCTTGTTCGCAACGGCATGCACGACGTGATTTACACGGCATCGACGTCCCTGGCGGCTCACTTTGGCACCCTGACGCCGCAGGTATACGGCAAGTCGGGCACGGGCGAGAAAAGTGGCGAGGATGAATACGCGTGGTTCTGCGCCTATGCACCGGCCGATGACCCCAAGTATGTCATCGCTACCGTCCTGGAGCAGGGCGGCGGTGGCTCAGATACCGCGATGCATGTCGTGCGCGACGTGCTCGGCGTGATTTATGGCGAGCCCGATACCTCTTCGGCCTCGGGCGATTCTTCGGTTCGATAGGAGGTTGCGATGGATTTTTCTCCGGCGGATCTGTTCCGTTCAACCAAGACCGGCTCTCGCAGCAGCCTGGACCGTGTCAACAAGCAACTTTCGGCCTCGCGCGGCACGTTTCGCCAAAAGGTGCATATCGGTGTGCTCGTGGCTACTGTGGCTCTCGTCGCCTACGGTGCCATCATTATCTGGTCGGCTTCGCAGTTTAAGGCCGACGCTTCGTTCTCACGCCATCTGCTGGGAATTGGCATCGGAGCGGTGCTGGCGGTGCTGGTCTGGCGTACCGACCTGCGCGGTATTTCCAATTTCTCGACGGCGTTGCTCGTCATCGACCTGATCGTGATCCTCTCGCCCAAGATTCCGGGTCTGTCCTATACAGGCGGTCTGGGCATGACGGGCTGGATCAAGATTCCCGGTATCGGCTTGACATTCCAGCCGGTTGAGCTTGCCAAGCTCATCACCATCTTCTTTATTGCTACGCTTGGCTCGCAGTATAACGGTCGCATCGATACCGTTCGCGACTACGTCAAGCTCTGCGGCATGCTGTCCATTCCGTTTTTGGCCGTCGTTGCCATGGGCGACCTGGGCTCGGGCCTGGTCGTGCTTGTTTCGGGCGCCATCGTCATTTGTATGAGCGGTGCACGCCGCGAATGGGTGCTGTCGACTCTGGCCCTGCTCGTGGGCCTGGTGGCCCTCGTTCTGGCGCTCGATTCGGTCTTTGATTCGTTGCTCGGCCACGATGTGCTCATCAAGCAGTATCAGATGAACCGTCTGACGGTCTTTATCGACCCCGATAATGCCGATTCGGACGATGCCTACAACCTGCAGCAGTCGCTTATCGCCGTTGGCTCGGGCGGCTTCTTTGGTAAGGGTTTGGGCCATGCGACGCAGTCGGCCGGCGGCTTTCTGCCTGAGTTCCACACCGACTTCGTCTTCGCCTTTTTGTCCGAGACCTTTGGTTTTTGCGGTTCCTTTTTTCTCCTGTGCCTCTACGTGCTGCTGATCTTTTCGACGATTCGCGTCGCCTTTAAGTGTGAGTCGCTGTTCCTGCGTCTGTCGTGTGTGGGCATCGTTGGCATGTGGGCGTTCCAGACCTTCGAAAACATCGGCATGTGCATCGGCATGATGCCGATTACCGGTATTCCGCTACCGTTTATTAGCTTTGGTTCGTCTTCGATGATGATCCAACTGCTGACGGTGGGTATCGTACAATCCATATGGCGGCATCGTTCGGGCGCCGCGTAACCGCTGGAGGGGTTTGCTATGAAAATTCCCGTAGATAAGCTGACCCGCGCTTTTAAGATGGGCGCGTCCGTTAAGAAGGATTCCGATACGCCGGTGCGCGTCTCGGTCTATCTGGATTCGTCCGCCTCGCGCTTTCTGGCCGAGACGGTGCGTGACGCCTTTGTGCCGCAGACGACCTCGGGCATTGTGCGCGTCGAGCGTCTGGGGGAGGAGCGAATTGCTCCAAAGACCGATACCGATGTGGTGCTGGTGCTCTCGTGTGGTTCCGACCGCTTGGAGAGTGCCGTGCAGGAGCTCGTGATCGCCGGCGCGCCCGTGTGCGTGCTTGCCGAGTCTGCTGTGGAGGTGCCGTTTATCGAGGAGTCCACGCCCATGCTCGGTGTGGTGGCGGCAACCGATAAGACGTATCTGCTCGAGACGCTTGCCCGCTGGATTCTCGATCGCACCGACAAGGAAACGGCTTTTGCGGCGAACTTTGCCTTCATGCGCATCGCGGCGGCCAATCGTATCATCACCTCGTGTGCGCTCACCAATATGGCGACCGGGGCTTTGGTGTTTTTGCCGGGCACCGATTATCCCGTTATGGCGCTGGCGCAGGTGGGCATGCTCTTTGAGCTCGCTGCCGTCTTTGGACGCGGCATTAAGCCTGAGCGCGGCTACGAGGTCGCGGGCGTGCTTGCCGGCGGTCTTGTGATCCGCGCGGTCACCCGCGCGCTCGTCAAGCAGACGCCGCATATTGGGTTTGCCGTCAAGGCGCTCGCTGCTGCCGCGGGCACCTATGGCATGGGCCGTGCGCTCGTTTCGCTCTACGAGCGCGATGTCGACTACAGCCGTGCTAACGAGGTGGTCACTGCCACGTTTTCCCGCGTTCGCGATCTGGTGACTGCGGTCGCGGGCGCTACCCGTCCTATGGCGTCCTATCAGGACGCATCAGATCTCGCTGCTTAGGGGTTTTCCGTTGCGCGTTGCATACCAAGACTGTTTTCATTTAATTGAGCCGTTGCTCGCCAAGGTCGAGAAGCCGAGTCGCTATATCGATCACGAGTGGGGCACGCTTTCCAAGGCCGATGCCGACTACCGTTGCTGCCTGATCTACCCGGATGTGTACGAGGTCGGTCTGCCCAACCAGGGCATCGCCATCCTCTACAACATCCTTAACCAGGCCGAGGGCATCTCCTGCGAGCGCGGCTATGTGCCGTGGCCCGATATGGGTGACGCCATGCGCGAGGCAGGCATTCCGCTGCTGTCGCTCGAGGGTGCAGCGCCGGTCGCTTCGTTTGATATCGTCGGCCTGCATGTGCCGCACGAGATGGCGGTGACGAACTTCCTCGAGGCACTCGACCTCGCTGGCATTCCGCTGTTAGCGGCCGACCGAGGTGAAGACGACCCTATCATCATCGCCGGCGGCCCCTCGGTGTACAACCCCGAGCCGTACGCGGCCTTCTTCGATGCCATCCTCATCGGTGAGGGCGAGGAATCGCTGCTCGAGACCTGCCAGCTGCATCGCCGCCTGCGTGACGAAGGGGTCCCGCGCGCGCAGATTGTCGAGCAGCTTGCATCCATTGCCGGCAACTACGTGCCGTCGCTCTATGAGGTTCGTCACGACGAGCCCTGCTCGCCGCATGGCTACACCGTGCCGCGTGAGGGCAAGGATGCGCCGACCGTGGTCTACAAGCGCGTCGTCGAGGATTTCGGCGCCACAAATCCGCTGTCGCAGTCGTGCGTACCCTATGCGCAGCTGGTCCACGACCGCCTGTCTATCGAGATTCTGCGCGGCTGCGCCCGCGGCTGTCGTTTTTGCCAGGCCGGCATGACGTATCGCCCGGTGCGCGAGCGCTCGGCCGACCAGATCGTCTCGTCGGTGATCCAGGGTCTGGAAAAGACCGGCTATGACGAGGTGTCGCTGACCTCGCTCTCCACGACCGACCACTCCTGCATTCGCGACGTGCTCGGCAGGCTCAACCGTCGCCTGGAGGATACGGGTATTCGCGTGTCTATTCCGTCGCAGCGCCTGGATTCGTTTGGCGTGGATATGGCCGAGTCGGTCGCCGGCGAAAAGAAGGGCGGCCTGACGTTCGCGCCCGAGGCCGGCAGCCAGCGCATGCGCGACATCATTAACAAGAACGTGACCGAGGAGGACCTGGACCGTGCGGCCAAGGCGGCCTTCGAGGCCGGCTGGAACCGCATGAAGCTCTACTTTATGATGGGCCTTCCCGGCGAACGCGACGAGGACATCGTGGCCATCGCCAATCTGGCCGATCACGTGCTGGAGCTCGGTCGTTCCGTGGTGCCCAAGGCTCGTCGCGGCTCGATCTCGGTGTCCATCTCGGTTTCGGTCTTTATCCCCAAGGCTGCCACGCCGTTCCAGTGGTGCCCGCAGCTCGACTACGACGACGTCAAGCGTCGCCAGAAGCTGCTTATCACGAGCGTTCGCAACCGTGCCGTTCGCGTTCATTACCACGATGCCGAGACCTCGCTCATCGAGGCCGCGCTGTCCCGCGCCGGTCGTGACATGACGCCCGTCATCATCGATGCTTGGCGCTCGGGCTCTCGCTTTGACGCCTGGGTAGAGCATTTCTCGCTCGATAACTGGAAGGAGGCTGCTGCCAAAAACGGCATCGACCTCAATGAGCTCGTGCACCTGCCCTACGAATTGGACTGGCGCCTGCCGTGGGAGCACGTGAGCCCCGGCTGCACGCGCGGCTTCCTCGAGCGCGAGTACCGTCGCTCGCTCGAGGGCGTCACGACTCCCGACTGCACCCGCACGTCGTGCACCGGCTGCGGGATCTGCCCCACGCTCCACGCCAAGAATGTATTGATGGGTGATCGCGCATGAGTGAGCGCCTGACCGACAACCCCTCGCTCTTTAGGCTTCGTGTTCGCTATGGCAAGCGCGATCGCCTTAAGTACCTGGGCCATCTCGAAGTGATCCATACCATTGAGCGCATCGTGCGCCGTGCGGGACTTCCCTATGCCGTCACGCAGGGCTTCTCTCCGCACATGCGCGTGGGCTTCTCTTCGGCGCTACCGGTTGGTACGTCGTCGACCTGCGAGTGGTATGACCTGTTTATGACCGAGTTCGTGGGGCTCGACGAGGCGTTTGAGCGCCTGGCTGTGGCGTCTCCGGCCGATCTGGCGCCTATCGAGGCGGCGTACATCGACGTGCGCACGCCGGCGTTGACGGCGCAGCTCACGCGCCTGTCGTATCGCATCGACCTGCACTTAGATCCCGAGGCGCCCGTAAGCGCCGAGGAGGTGCGTCGTGCGATCGACACGCTGCGCGCGGACCATGGCATCGACTACGCGCGCGGAAAAAAGAGCAAGCGATTGGATTTGGATCACACGCTCGTGGGCTATGAGCTCACGGCGGGGGAGCGCCCGGACCATTTGGTGCTCATGCTCGACACCCATGCCGACAACGAGGGCTCCATGCGTCCGGAAATTTTGCTTTCCGCTGCTGATGTTTTGTTGCAGGGCTTGACCCCGGGCGTGGATGCACCTATTGTTTCCACCGGTATGCAAGACCTCGTGACCATCTGCTCCTACGATGTCGAGCGTCAGAATCAAGCATGCGAGGACGACGAGGGCCGACTCGTCAGCCCCATACCTGTGCGAACTTGTGGATTTGCTCCACATACTCGTTGACGGGGGTATTTTCGCCTGCTACTATATTCGGCTGTTGCACTAACTGATGCATGAAGGGCAAGTAAACATGTACGCAATCGTTAACACGGGCGGCAAGCAGTACAAGGTCGCCACCGACGATGTCATCACCGTCGAGAAGATCGAGGGCAATGAGGGCGACAAGGTCACCCTGCCGGTTATCTTCCTCAACGATGGTAAGAAGATCGTCACTGATCCCGACAAGCTGGCCAAGGCCAAGGTTACCGCTCAGATCGTTGAGCAGTTCAAGGGCGAGAAGCAGCTGGTCTTCAAGTTCCACAAGCGTAAGCGTTATCGTCGTCTGAAGGGTCACCGTCAGCAGCTCACCAAGCTGAAGATCGTGAAGGTCCAGGCTACGTCCCGCGCCAAGAAGGCTGTCAAGGCAGAGGCCGAGGCTGTTGCCGAGGCTCCCGTCGCCGAGTAGATTACACTCGTAACGAAAGAGTAGGTATACACAATGGCACACAAAAAAGGACTCGGTTCCTCCCGTAATGGCCGTGACTCCCGCGGTCAGCGCCTTGGCACGAAGCGCTATGCCGGCCAGACGGTAACCACGGGCACGATTCTCGTCCGTCAGCACGGCACGCACATCCACCCGGGTGAGAACGTTGGCCGTGGCAAGGACGACACGCTGTTCGCGCTGGTCGACGGTACCGTTGAGTTCCACAAGGGTATCAAGCACAGGGTCAGCGTACGCCCGCTCGCGAACGCGTAATTCACCCTTCATAGAGCACATATGTGGGAGGCACTTGAGTTTTAGGATTCAAGGGTCTCCCTCTTTTTTGTAGGAGGCGATTCTGTTGTCACAGTTCACCGATATCAGCCGCATTAACGTTTGCGGCGGCGACGGCGGAGCCGGATGCATGTCGTTTAGGCGCGAGGCATTTGTCCCCAAGGGCGGCCCCGATGGCGGCGACGGCGGTCGTGGCGGCAATGTCGTCATCCAGGCCGATGCTCAGCTGTCTTCGCTGATCGATTACCGCTTTAAGCATCACTTCCGCGCCGAGCGTGGCACGCACGGGCAGGGTGCCCGTCGTAACGGTAAGAGCGGCGAGGACCTGATTCTCAAGGTCCCTATGGGTACCGTGGTGCGCGAGCTCGACCCCGAGACACAGACCCCGATGTTTGAGATTGCCGACCTTGTGCACGACGGCGAGCGCGTCGTCGTGGCGCCCGGCGGTGCCGGCGGTCTGGGCAACACGCACTTTGTGACGTCGGTGCGCCGCGCTCCGGCCTTTGCCCAGCTAGGCGAGCCGGCCGAGGAGCACTGGATCGAGCTCGAGATGAAACTTATGGCCGATGCCGCGCTCGTGGGCTTTCCCTCGGTGGGTAAGTCATCGCTCATTGCGCGCATGAGTGCCGCCCGCCCCAAGATTGCCGACTACCCGTTTACCACGCTCGTGCCGAACCTCGGCATGGTGCGTGCCGGCGAATATTCTTACGTCGTTGCCGACGTCCCCGGTCTTATCGAGGGCGCGAGCGAGGGCAAGGGCCTGGGTCATCAGTTCCTGCGCCACATTGAGCGTACGGCCCTGATCATGCACGTCGTCGACATGACGGGTGGTTTTGAGGATCGCGATCCGGTCGAGGATTATCGAATCATCAACCGCGAGCTCGAGCAGTATGGTGCCGAGCTTTCGGAGCGTCCGCAGATCGTCGTCGCCAACAAGTGCGATGCGCCGGGTACGGCCGACAAGATTGCCGACCTTAAGCGCGCAGCGCTCGACGATGGACATATGTTCTTTGCCGTGTCTGCCGTGACGGGCGCCGGTCTCAATACGTTGATGCTTGCCGTAGGTGAGCAGGTGGCCAAGCTCCGCGCCGAGCTGGCGGTCTCCGATGAACCGGTCGACCTGCGCGACGATGAGTGGGAGCGCCGCCGCCTGCAGCGTGAGAAGCGTTTCCGCATTGTCCAGGAAGAGCCCGGTGCCTTCCGCGTGGTCGGTCGTGCCATCGAGCGCATGGTCATCCAGACCGACTGGGAAAACGAGGAAGCCGTCATTTACCTGCAGCATAAGTTTGCGCGTATGGGTGTTGACGACGCGCTCGAGAAGGCCGGTTGCCGTGCGGGCGACGAGGTCCGCATTTGCCAGCGCGCCTTTGACTTTGAGGGCGCTGAGGACTTCTCGGAGTACGAGGAGCTCGAGGATGCTGGCGAGGACGTTGCCGTTGAAGTCATTGACGTGGCCGATGCTGCGGATGAAGGCGTCGAGGTTGTCGATGCGGCGGATGCCGCGGGCGATGCCGAGACCTCGGAGGGCGAGTAAGCCATGTCGCTGCGCGGTGGAATCGGTCTGCCCGAGCTTCCTCTAGAGGACGGGCAGGAGTTTAGGCTCGGCATTATGGGTGGCACCTTTGATCCCATCCATTACGGGCATCTGGTGACTGCCGAGCAGGCGCGCGAGTCGCTCGACTTGGACGCTGTGCTCTTTATGCCGGCAGGGTCTCCCGCCTTTAAGCTTGACAAGCCGGTGACGCCTGCCGAGGACCGTTATGCCATGACGGTCCTCGCCACCGCCGCGAACCCGGCCTTTTTGGCGAGCCGGTTCGAGATCGACCGCCCGGGCGTAACCTATACGGCCGATACGCTTCATGCCCTTCGCGACTTTTACCCGCCGCAGGTAAAGCTCTACTTTATTACGGGCGCCGACGCGATTATCGATATCGTGACCTGGCATGATGCCGAACGAATCGCTGAGCTTGCTACCTTTATTGCGGCGACGCGACCGGGCTTTGATATCGATACGGCGCGTGCCCGAATCAAAGAGTCGGGGCTGCCGTTCGACGTGCGCTATATTCAGATTCCGGCGCTGGCGATCAGCTCGACGAACATTCGTAAGCGAGTTGCCCGCGGCATGAGCGTGCGCTACCTTACGAGCGAGTCCGTGCTCGGCTACATTCGCAAACGCAGGCTATATGCCGAATTGGGCCAAGAAGATTTTGAGTGATGGGGGTCTACGTTGTCGGTAGAGGATCAGTTTGAGGGCGATGAGCGCGCGCTGCTCAAGCGCATTCAAGAGCTGCTCGATGTTCGCATGAAGGATAAGCGCAAGCGCTATGTGCATTCGCTGGGTGTTGCCGAGACCGCACTTCATCTGGCCGAGGTCTACGGCGTTGACCGCTTTGATGCCGCTGCTGCCGGTCTGATCCACGACTGGGACAAAGTGCTCTCCGACGACGAGCTGGTTACGCGCGCTCTGCATTACGGCATTAAGATTGCCGGCTCTCCTTCCGCCGCGACGCCGCTTTTGCATGGTCCTGTTGCCGCCTATGAGCTTCCGCAGCTTTTCCCCGAGTTGTCGCCGGCCGTTTTCCAGGCTGTCGACCGTCACACCGTGGGTGCCTGCGACATGACGCCGCTCGATATGGTGGTCTTTGTGGCCGATGCCATCGAGCCCAACCGCCACGGCGACTATGCGCATGCGCTGCGCAAGATGGTGGGGGAGTCGACGCTCGACGAGTTGTTCTTCTCCTGTTTTGCGCAGGGTTTGGTCTATGTGATCCAGTCCGGGCGCTATCTTTATCCCACGGCTATTACGATTTACAACCATTACGCCCAGCTGCGCTAGCTCGGGTGTGTCTAGAAAGAGGTATTCCATGGCCGACGAGACCATGACTGACGAGCAGATTCTTGAGAACGTGGAGCACAAGAGCTTCGCCGCCACGTCCGACCGCACCGCCGCCTCGCTGTCCGCGAGCGGTGTCGCCGCCGAGGATGTCGCCCGCGCCGCTGCGCAGGCCGCCTACGACAAGAAGGGCGAGGACGTTCAGGTGCTCGACCTGACCGAGCTTTCCGATGTGTGCGACTACTTTGTGCTCGCCACCGGTACCAACAACCGCCAGGTCGATTCTATCGTCGACGAGATCGAGGAGAAGGTCGCCGAGGCTTGCGGCGAGCATCCGTTCTCCATCGAGGGCCGCGAGCAGAAGACCTGGATGCTCATGGACTACGGCTCGGTTGTCGTCCACGTCTTCACTCCCGAAGCCCGCGACTTCTACCGCCTCGAGAAACTCTGGGGAGACGCCCCCCAGCTTCCCCTCGACCTCCTCTAAATGATTTTTCTGGGACGGGGATAAAATAATCATTGCTACCGTTTGCCGAACCCCTCACCTTTGTTGGGCGGTTCGGCCCTTTTCTTCCTTTCCTTTTGTATGCTGTGACTACTGCATCCTTGGAAGGGAGGGTTTCGATGACTCGTGTTGCCCGTGCGTTGTCCGAACTCGGCCATTATCACGTCATGCTCAAGGGCTGTGCTGGCCAGCTGATCTTCGAAGACGATGACGATCGCCTTTATTTTCTCAATCTATTGAACAGACGATTTACGTCCGCTCATATTCGTCTTCTTGCCTGGTGCCTCATGGACAATCATGTTCACCTGCTATTTGATGATCTCGATAATCAGATGAGCGTTGCTATGCATGCGATTGATACGGCATATGCGAAACACTTCAATCAAAAAACCGGTCGCCGCGGACCGGTGTTCCAGGAACGATTCAAGAGTGTGATCATTTCTGACGACAAACAGCTGCTCCGTTGCGTCCGATACATACACGACAATCCTGCAAAAGCAGGTATTTCTTCTGCTCCTCTGTATCGCTGGAGCAGCTTCCATGAGTATTTCTCTCATCCCGAAATTTGTGATTGTGAAGGTATTCTCAATCTGTTTGGGGGTACGGAAGCGTTTTATCTTTCGAGTACCGACGGCAAGCCTAATCCCTATTTTATGCCCGAAGGTAAGCATATCTCCGATATGGATGCGCTGGAAGTTGCCCGGGCTCTTTTGGCTCCTCATGAGCCTTATCAGCTTAAAACTTTGCCGAAATCAGAGCGAAATCGTCTTCTGGCAGTGTTGAGGCATCGGGGGTTTACGATTGACCAGATTTCGCGTCTGACGGGAATTGGGACCAATATCATTCAAAGGGCGAAATGACGCTCCAAATGATTAAAAAATCCCCGTCCTAGAATAATCATTCGCAGCTGCCCGGCTTTCTTTTTGCCCAAAGGCGGTTAATCGTTGAAGCGGGATTGGCGGCCGAAGGAAAGGGCGGTGTCGCCGAATTTGTCTCGGACGGCGTCGATGGCGACGGAGAGGTCGCGGCGGTCGCTGGATTGGGCTCCGCGGTCATCGATCTCGCAGAACAGGTCAGTCTGGATGCCGCCTTGGTGGTCGAAGTCGCTCATGCCGATGCCCGCTAAGCGAACATGCATGCCATCCTGCCAGATGTTGTCGAACAGTTCGAGTGCAACCGCCACGAAGATGTTCTCATCGTCGGTCGGATGAGGCAGCCGGCGCTGTGCCGTACGCCCGCTGCCATACGAATACTTAAGCTTGAGCGTTACCGTGGCACCCGTCAGCCCCTGACGGCGCAGGCGGCGTCCCACTGACTCTCCCAACAGCGCAATCGCCGCCTCAATATCCCCACGCTCAGTTAAATCTTTAGCAAAGGTGCGTTCATTGCTGACCGACTTGACCTCGCGCTCTTCATCGAGGCTCGTGACTTCGGAGATTTCGAGTCCCAGCGCACGCTGGCGCATGCGTTCGCCGTTCACGCCAAAAATGGCAGCCAGCGTGGACTCCGGCGCACGCGAAAGCTCGCCGAGGGTGTAGATGCGCATGCGGCGCAGTCGCTCCTCGGCCGAGCGCCCGATGCCGCTCATGGCAGATACCGGCAACGCGGCCAAAAAGCGCTGCTCGGTTCCGGGGCGCACGATGGTCAGCCCAAACGGCTTATCCCGCTCGCTTGCGATCTTTGCGACCGTCTTGTTGCAGCCCACGCCAATGGAACAGGTCACTCCCAGCCCTGCCACGCGGTCGCTTATACGCCGCGCAACCAGCAACGGGTCTTCGGGCGCAAAGCGGCCCGGTGTGATATCGATAAAGGCTTCGTCGATGGATACGCGCTCCACGCGCGGCGTCTCCTCGGCAAGAATCGCCATGACCTGCGCGCCCACCTCACGATAGCGATCAAAATGCCCATGCGTCCAAATGGCCTGCGGGCACAGGCGCCTTGCCTCGGCCGAGGGCATGGCAGAGTGCACGCCAAAGCGACGTGCCTCATACGAACACGTGGACACGACGCCACGCGAATCGGCGTCTCCGCCCACGATGAGCGGCTTTCCTCGCCATTCGGGATGATCGAGCATCTCCACGCTCGCAAAAAACGCATCGAGGTCCATGAGTCCCACCGCCGGACCCGTCCAGGGAGGCGGCGTGACGCCCATGGCATCCTCATAACCGTATGTATGTTCGCGTCTTTCCATGTCATGAGTATACCGCGCAGCTCATGTGGGGTGCGTGTATGTGCTTGCAAATCCCGAATTCTTGTCTAAGATATGGATTTGCCCTCGACTACACCGAAGAAGTTGGTCTCACGGACTTCACCTGCCCGCGTCGATGGCGTATTATGTTCAACTGTTTGTTTGTAGTTGCAGCCTAAAGCTGCTTGGTTGGAGGAGTTTCCTTTGGCAGTCAAGATTCGCCTTGCTCGTCACGGCGCTAAGAAGCGTCCGTACTACCGTGTCGTCGTCGCCGATTCCCGCGCCCCGCGTGACGGTCGTATCATCGAGGAGGTTGGCCGCTACAACCCGATGACCGCCCCCAAGACCATCAACCTCGACCTCGAGAAGATCGCCGACTGGCAGTCCAAGGGCGCTCAGCTCACCGACGCCGTCGCCGCTCTGGTCAAGGCCGCCAACGAGGGCGAGAAGACCGAGACCGTCGTCAAGAAGTCCAAGAAGCAGCTCGCCAAAGAGGCCGAGGCCGCTAAGGCTGCCGCTGAGGCCGCTGAGGGCGCCGAGGAGTAAATCGTGCCTGAGGTTGACGCTGCACAGCTCGAGGGTGAGGCAATGCTCTCAGATCGCATCGCCGATCTCGTCGAATATCTCGTTGTTCAGATCGTCGACGACCCGGATTCCGTGAGCCTTGAGGTCATCGATGGTGACGACGCCTCTACGATTGAGGTTTCGGTCGCCGAGGATGACGTCGCTAAGGTCATCGGCCGTCGTGGCCGTACCATCAAGGCCATTCGCACGCTCGCCCGTGCACTGGCCGCTCGCCTCGACACTGCTGTCGAGGTAGAGGTTCTGGGCTAGGACCTTGAGGTCCCAGTACAAAAACATCGCCCGTGTGGTCAAGCCGCACGGAAGGAAGGGGGAGGTCCTCGCGCAGCCGCTGCGGGGGCTTCCTTCTGTATTAGAGCCGGGTATGCGCGTCGCCCTGACGCCGCCGGCGCTCAAGCGCGACCGCTTTTGCACGGTCGTGTCCGTCACCGATACGGGCGATGGCGATCTGGTCTCGTTTGAGGGCATTGACGACTTGACGGCCGCCGAGGGCATCACGGGATGCTACGTGCTGGCAAATCGTGACGATTTTGAGCTCGATTCGCTCGACGCTGCCTATACCGACCTGATGGGTCGCGAGGTGGTCGACGAGCGCTTCGGTTTGCTCGGCACGATCGTAGAGATCATGTCGACGCCCGCTAACGATGTTTGGGTTGTTGAGGGCGATCGGTACGGCGAGGTACTGATTCCCGTGATCGAGCAGGTCGTGCTCGATCTTCCCGACACAGGAACAATTTCCGTCCACGTTATGGACGGTCTGATCGATATGGACAAGTAGGGAGGACAACATGCTGATCGAGACCCTTTCGGTCTTTCCCGAGATGTTTGAGCCCGTCATGTCCACATCGATCTTGGGCCGCGCCCGCAAGGCCGGCCTTTTTGATTTTAAGGCGTATAACCTGCGCGACTGGACGCACGACCGCCATCGTACCGTCGATGACGAGCCTTACGGCGGCGGGCAGGGCATGCTCATGAAGGTCGAGCCTATTGCCGAGGCCATCGAGGCCATCAGCTCCGAGGGTCCCAAGCCCACCGTAGTGTTCTTCACCCCCTGTGGCGAGCCCTTTACGCAACATGTGGCCGAGCGCCTGCTCAAAAGTGAGCGCCTGCTGTTTGTGTGCAGCCGCTACGAGGGCGTCGACGAGCGTGCGTATGCGTATGCCGATGAGCGTCTGTCGATCGGCGACTACGTGCTTACGGGTGGCGAACTTCCCGCTATGGTCGTTGCCGATGCCGTCGTACGCCTGATTCCCGGCGCCCTGGGCGACGAGATGAGCAATGTGGACGAGTCGTTCTCGACCGCCGAGGACGGAGGCCTGCTCGAGTACGCGCAGTACACCCGTCCCGCCGAGTTCAACGGCGAGGGCGTGCCGCCGGTGCTCGTGAGTGGCGATCACGCCAAGGTCGATGCCTGGCGTCGCAAGAACGCCATCGAGCGCACCTGCCGCTGGCGTCCCGATCTGATCGAGACGGCGCGCCTTACGCCCCAAGAGCGTGCGTACGCGCAGGAGATTTTGGACGCTTCGTATTCGCAGAGCGAGGAGTGAGAATGGTTCCATCGCAGCATTCCGCGTTGAGGGGCGCTTTTGAGTGGATTGCGGTCATCGCGATCGCATTGGTCGCCACCTTCTTGATTCGCTCGTTTGTGGTCGAGCCCTTTGTGGTGCCCACCGGCTCCATGGAGTCCACGATCGAGATTGGCGACCAGATCCTGGCACAAAAGGTGAGCCTCGAGCTCGGTCAGCCCGTCAAGCAGGGCGATATCGTGGTGTTTCACAACCCCGATGGCACCTCCGAGCATGATGTTCTTGTCAAGCGTGTTATTGCCACGGCCGGCCAGACGGTCGACCTGCAGGATGGCAAGGTGGTCGTTGACGGCCAAGCGCTCGACGAGGACTATACGATGGGCATGAGCTGGCCGCTTTCGGTCCAAGCGCCCGGCGCTCAGGTAAGCTATCCCTACACGGTTCCCGACGGGTGCGTGTGGGTGATGGGCGACAACCGCGAAAACTCTGCCGACTCACGCTACTTTGGTCCCGTCGATCGCTCTGATTTGATCGCTGTGGCGCTTGTGCGCTACTGGCCGCTCAACCGCATCGGCGCTATCGACTAAAAACCGCTATAGTACAGTACCTAACCGTGTAATCGTTTCGACGAGGGGATATTAGAGGCATGAACGCTTCATCGCTTTCCTTCCAAGACATCATCCTGCGCCTCCAGCAGTACTGGGGCGAGCAGGGCTGCGTCATTATGCAGCCCTATGACTCCGAGGTCGGTGCCGGTACCTTCCATACCGCGACCACGCTGCGCTCGCTCGGTCCCGCCGAGTGGCGCACCTGCTATGCGCAGCCCTGCCGCCGTCCCGCCGACGGCCGCTACGGTGAGAACCCCAACCGCATGCAGCACTACTATCAGTTCCAGGTGCTCATCAAGCCTTCTCCGGTTAACGCCCAGGAGCTCTACCTGGGGTCTCTTGCCGCTATCGGTCTGGACCCCAACGACCATGACGTCCGCTTTGTCGAGGACGACTGGGAGAGCCCGACGCTCGGCGCCTGGGGCCTTGGCTGGGAGGTCTGGCTCAATGGCATGGAGGTCACGCAGTTTACGTACTTCCAGCAGGTAGGCGGCATCGAGGTCGACCCCGTACCCGTCGAGATCACCTATGGCCTAGAGCGCATTGCCATGTATGCGCAGGGCGTTAACTCGGTCTACGACTTGGTGTGGAGCTACCTGCCCGACGGCACGCCCATGACCTATGGCGACGTGTTCCTTGAGAACGAGCGCGAGTTCAGTGCCTATAACTTTGAGGTCGCAAACGTCGAGATGATGCGTCAGAAGTTTGACGACTACGAGGCCGAGTGCCATTCCTGCCTGGAGCGCAAGCTGTCGCTGCCGGCATATGACTGCGTCATGAAGTGCAGCCACGCTTTCAACCTGCTCGATGCCCGCGGCGCTCTGTCCGCGGTCGAGCGTGCCAACTACATCCTGCGCGTCCGCGCCGTCGCCAAGGCGTGCTGCGAGGCCTATATGGCCGAGGTCGCCGGAGTCAACGAGAATGCCGACCAGGAAGGCGAGGTGGCGTAAGCCATGGCAGACGCTAAGGATTTCCTGTTTGAGATCGGTACGGAAGAAATGCCCTCCGCACCGCTGAACAATGCCGTCAAGCAGCTTGGCACCATGATCGCCAAGGGTCTCGACGAGGCCGGTCTGGCCCACGGCGAGGTCCGCGTGATCTCGAGCCCGCGCCGCCTGGCTGCGCTCGTTGCCGACGTCGCCACCGCGACCGACGAGGTTCACGAGGTCAAGCGCGGCCCCGCGGCCAACATCGCCTTCGATGCCGACGGTAACGCCACCAAGGCCGCCCAGGGCTTCGCCCGCAAGTGCGGTGTGGCTGCCGAGGATCTGGTCCGTCGCGAGGACACCGACGGCCGTGAGTACGTCTTTGCCGAGAAGAACATCCCTTCCGCCCCGGCCACCCCGATCCTGACGGCCCTGTGCGAGAAGACTATCGCTGGCCTGCAGTGGCCCAACTACCGCTCTCAGCGCTGGGGTCACGAGCATGCGACCTTTGTTCGTCCGGTCCGCTGGATTTGCTGCCTTCTGGGCGAGGACGTTGTGCCCGTGTCGTTTGCCGACGTGACGAGTGGCAATACCACGCGTGGTCATCGCGTGCTTGGCCCCGGTGACCATGTGGTCGCCAGCCCCGCCGTCTACGAGCAGGTGCTCGAGGACGCCGGCGTGCTTTCTGCCGAGCGTCGTCGCGAGGCCATCCTTGCCGGTATCGCCGAGGTCGAGGCTGCCCGTCCCGGCTGCCATGTCGATACGCCCAAGAAGGTCTTTGAGGAGGTCATCAACCTCTGCGAGTGGCCGACGGTGCTCGTTGGTACCTTCGATGAGGAGTTCCTCAAGGTCCCGCACGAGATCATCTGCGAGTCCATGCTCACCAACCAGCGCTACTTCCCGATCTATGACGGCGAGGGCAAGCTCACGCGTGAGTTCGTGGTCGTCTCCAACAGCAAGCCCGAGAATGCCGAGCGCGTGATCGACGGCAACGAGCGCGTCGTGCGCGCCCGTCTGGACGACGCCAAGTTCTTCTACGAGGAGGACCTGAAGATTTCCCTTGACGAGTTCCGTGAGCGTCTGGCCAAGGTTGCCTTCCAGGAGAAGCTCGGTAGCGTGCTCGCCAAGTCCGAGCGCATCGAGCAGCTCGCGCTCGCTATTGCCCGCGAGGCTCATCTGGGCGCCCACCTTGCCGCCGATGCCGGCCGTGCCGCGCACCTGTGCAAGGCCGACCTGGTGTCCAACGCCGTTGTCGAGTTCACGAGCCAGCAGGGCGTGATGGGCGGTTATTACGCGACCGCGATGGGGGAGAACGACGAGGTCGCCCACGCCATTCGCGATCACTATCGTCCCCGCTTTGCCGGTGACGAGCTGCCCGAGGGCACCGCTGGCTGCATCGTGGCCTGCGCCGACAAGCTCGATACCATCGCCGGTATCTTTGCCATCGGCGAGCCCCCGACCGGCTCTTCGGACCCCTATGCGCTGCGTCGTGCCGCTATCGGCATCATCAACATCCTGCGCGACCGCCTGCCGATCGACCCCACGTCGCTTATCGACTTTGCGCTCGAGCTCTATAGTGAGCAGGGCATTGAGTTTGACGCCGCCGAGGTCGCCCAACAGGTTCGCGACTTCTTCCATGGCCGCCTTGTGAGCATGGCCCGCGACGAGAAGATCCCGGCCGACACCGTTGCTGCCGTCTCCGCGGTGCACATCATCGCCCCGTCCGTCTTCTTCGCCCGCTGCGCCGCCCTCGACGAGGCCCGCAAGAACGATGCCGAGACCTTTGACAACCTGGCTACGGCCTATGCCCGTGCCGCGCATATCTCCAAGTCCGAGCTGGGCGCGGAGTACGACCGCAGCCTGATGGGCGAGGCCGAGCTCGCGCTTGCCGATGCTTCCGAGGTTGCTCAGACTGCTGTCGATGCTGCCCTTGCTGCCGAGGACTACCCGGCCGCATTTGCCGCCCTCGCCGCCCTGCGCGCGCCCATCGACCGTTTCTTCGATGAGGTTATGGTCATGGACAAGGACGAACAGCTCCGCGATAATCGCCTTAAGCTGCTCAACCGCTTCGAGGCCGTTTTCTCCGGCATCGCCAACATCGGTGAGCTTGCCCGCAAAAAGTAAGCTAGCCTGCGCATAAGCGCAAAAGGAGCCCCGCATGGATTGCCCGGTCACCGCTCGTCCCACCGTTATCGTTATCTCCGACTCGCTCGGCGATACCGCTTGTGAGGTGGTGCTTGCGGCGTCCGGGCAATTTGATGAAGGGGCTTTTCGTTTGTTGCGCCTGCCCAAGGTGACCTCGGTGGAGCAGGTGGAGTCGTTTGTGGGCCCGCGCGTCGATGCCGACCATCGCGATATTGCCGTGTTTCACACCATTGTCGATCCGGCGCTTCGCGCCCGCGTGCTCGATTACCTGGGCATGCTGCATATCCGTTCGGTCGACCTGATCGGTCCGACGCTCGCCGTGCTATCGTCGCTCATCGGTGTGCCGCCCAAAGGCGTCGCGGGCGTGATTCACAGGACCGATGACCGCTATTTCCATCGTATCGAGGCCATGGAATATTTCGTTGAGCACGATGACGGGCGCGGTTGCGACGATTTGTCGGGTGCCGATATCGTGCTGCTGGGCGTATCGCGCACGTCCAAGACGCCGCTGTCGATGTATCTGGCTTATCAGGGCTACAAGGTTGCCAATGTTCCGTTGGCCCATGGCATGGAGCCGCCGAAGTCGATTTACGAGGTTGACCCGATGCGCCTGTTCGGCCTGATTTCGACCGTCGATGTGATTTCTGAAATTCGCGATAGCCGCTTGGGCGATGACTACGCTCGTGCCGTTGCCGGCTCCTATGCCGAGCCCGAGAGCGTGCACAGCGAGCTCGAGGAAGCCCGTGCGCTCATGAAGCGCCTAGGCTGCTTTGTGGTACGTACCGACGGCAAGGCCATCGAGGAGAGCGCCTCCGAGATCATCAGCCACTTGGAGGAAATCCAAGAAGCCCGCGCCCGCCGCGCCGCCCGTCGAGCCCAACAAAGCTAGCTTATTGGGGTAGCTAAAAAGCCCCGTCTAAAAAGACTAACTAAAAATAATGCACGATAATGGTAAAGCGATTTAGCAAATTACTTGCATTTGACCTGCAAGTTTATTGAAGTGGTCTCTTCATAAGGTAACCACCTTTACCTACCGTTTACCGCCAGTTTTAGCACGTTTACCAAACCGCGCATCCTCTGCTCAAGCCTGCCCAAAACGCGCCGTATAGTTCCCTCACGGCCCGCATCCGGTGGGTCGATTCGTTACCACGGTCGTGCGCGTTAGTGCATGGAAGGGGAAGTATCGTGAGCGATTGCAAGAGGGTTTACCGTTTTGGAACCGACGCCCAGGGCACCTGTGTCACCGAGGGCGACAAGTCCATGAACTTCGTGCTTGGCGGCAAAGGCGCTAACCTTGCCGAGATGAGCCGTATCGGCCTGCCGGTTCCCGGTGGCTTTACCATTACCTGCCAGACTTGCGTCGAGTACTCCGGTGCCGGCAACGTGTGGCCCGAGGGCGCACTCGATGAGATCGTTGCCGCCGAGGCGGACCTCGAGGCCCGCTGCGGCAAGAAGCTCGGCGACGCCTCCGATCCGCTGCTCGTGTCGGTTCGTTCGGGCGCTCCGTTCTCCATGCCCGGTATGATGGACACGGTCCTCAACTTGGGCCTCAATGACGATTCCGTCCAGGGCCTCATCGCGCAGACGCAGAACCCGCGTTTTGCCTGGGATAGCTATCGTCGCTTTATCCAGATGTTCTCCAACGTCGTCATGGGTGTCGATGCCGACCTGTTCGAGAACGCCCTGACCCGGGCCCGCCTGGTCGCCGGCGTTCGCGTCGATTCCGAGCTTTCGGCCGAGGACCTGCAGGAACTCGTCGAGACCTTTAAGGGCATCTTCTCCGAGAACGTCGATGCCGCCCTGTATCCCGAGCTCGAGGTCGCCGATGGCAAGCCCGTCTTCCCACACGATCCGGAGCTCCAGCTGCGCCTTGCCATCCAGGCCGTCTTTGGCAGCTGGATGAACGAGCGCGCCTGCATCTATCGCAAACAGCACGGCATCTCCGACGAGCTCGGCACCGCCGTCAACGTGCAGGCCATGGCCTTTGGCAACAAGGGCGAGACCTCTGCGACAGGCGTCGCCTTTACGCGTAATCCGGCCGACGGCACCAAGGAGTTCTACGGTGACTTTTTGGTTAATGCCCAGGGCGAGGACGTCGTCGCCGGTATCCGCAACACCGAGCCCATCGCCGACCTCAAGACCACCCCGGGCCTCGAGTCCGCAGGTGAGGAGCTCGAGCGCGTGTTCCTGACGCTCGAGGATCATTACCGCGATATGTGCGATATCGAGTTTACCATCGAGCAGGGCAAGCTCTGGATGCTCCAGACCCGCGTGGGCAAGCGCACCGCCACCGCCGCCCTGCGCATCGCCATCGAAATGGTCGAGGAAGGCCTGATCACCCGCGAAGAGGCCGTGAGCCGCATCGATCCCGCGCAACTCGACCAGCTCCTTCACCCGCAGTTCGACGCCTCCAAGAAGTACGAGGCTCTCGCCAGCGGTCTTAATGCCAGCCCCGGTGCCGCCGTGGGCGAGGTCGTGTTCTCGAGCGACGACGCTGTCGCGCGTTCCGCCGAGGGTCACAAGGTCATTCTGGTTCGTTGGGAGACCAACCCCGACGACCTGAAGGGCATGGTCGCCGCCGAGGGCATCCTGACCAGCCACGGTGGCAAGACGAGCCATGCCGCCGTTATCGCCCGCGGCATGGGTACGCCCTGTGTCTGCGGCGTTGAGCGCTTCCACATCGACGCCGCCGAGAAGGTCGTGCGTATCGAGGGCATCGACCGCGTGCTGCGCGAGGGCGATGTCATTTCCATCGACGGTACCCAGGGTATCGTCGTCGACGGCGCCGTTGATCTGGTCTCGGCCGAGCTCACCGGCGATCTGGACACTATCCTGTCCTGGGCCGATGAGATTCGTCTGGACGAGACCTGTGGCCATGCCAACCATGTGCGTGTCAACGCCGACAATCCCGAGGATGCCGAGCTCGCACTCGAGTTTGGCGCCGAGGCTATTGGCCTGTGCCGCACCGAGCACATGTTCCTAGGCGACCGTAAGAACATCATCCAGAGCTTTATCCTGTCTGACGATGAGGCCGTGAAGCAGCAGGCCCTGGCCGACCTGCTCAAGGTTCAGACCGAGGACTTCCTGGCGATGTTCAAGACCATGTCCGGTCGCGATGTGGTCGTCCGCCTGCTCGATCCGCCGCTTCATGAGTTCCTGGATAATCCTCGCGACCTCGAGGTCGCCATCACCAAGAAGGAAGCCGCCGGCGCCAGCGAGGAAGAGCTTGCCGTCCTGCGCGCCCGCCTGCGTCGTATCGACGGCATGATCGAGTCCAACCCGATGCTCGGCCTGCGCGGCGTTCGCCTGTCCGTCGTCTTTAGCGATCTGCCGCTCATGCAGGTTCGCGCCGTCGCCACGGCCACTGCCCGCCTTATCAAGGAGGGCGTCGACCCGCATCCCGAGATCATGGTTCCGCTCGTTTCCATCACGGCCGAGCATGTCCAGACCCGCGAGGTCATCGAGCGCGTGATCGCCGAGGTTTCCGTCGAAGAAGGCGTCGAGCTCAATATTCCCGTGGGCACGATGCTCGAGCTGCCGCGCGCCTGCATGGTCGCTGACGAGATCGCCCACCATGCCGACTTCTTCTGCTTTGGCACCAACGACCTCACCCAGACGACCTTCGGTTTCTCGCGTGACGACGCCGAGGCTAAGTTCATCCCGCTGTACATGCATAAGAAGATTCTGAAGGACAACCCCTTCGAGACCATCGATACGGCAGTACTCGAGCTGGTACGCATGGCCGTCGAGAAGGGCCGTGCCACCAACCCCGACATGCACTTTGGCGTGTGCGGTGAGCACGGCGGCGACCCCAAGTCCATCAAGGGCCTGTTTAACGTGGCCGACGTGGACTACGTGTCCTGCTCGCCCTACCGCGTGCCCCTCGCACGCCTGGCTGCCGCCCAGGCCAAGCTCGAGGCCAAGCGTCCCGCCTAACGTTTTGGGCGTAGACGCCTAGTGTAGCCCCCCCTTCATGCCGCCCGTCTCATTTGTGAGACGGGCGGTTATCATGTGCGGGTTTTGTCTTTTTGTCTGCGTAAAAAATTGTTCTTGCAGCAGAAACCCGCGCGTGTATACTCGAATACGTTTGTTCAACTACGTGCCGGCCATGGTGGTACGGCACCTCTAGAAGAGTAAGGAATTGCACATGGATTACATCCGCGCAATCGAGCGTCAGCAGATCCGCGAGGACATTCCTCAGGTTCGCGTCGCCGACAACGTCAAGGTTCACTACCGCATTAAGGAAGGCGACCGCGAGCGCATCCAGGTCTTCCAGGGCGACGTCATCCGCATGGCCGGCGCCGGTGCCCGCGAGACCTTCACCGTCCGCAAGATGTCCTTCGGTGTCGGTGTTGAGCGTACCTTCCCGCTTCACAGCCCCAAGATCGCCAAGCTCGAGGTCGTTCGTCATGGTCGCGTCCGTCGCGCCAAGCTGTACTACCTCCGCGACAAGGTGGGCAAGGCTGCTCGCATCCCCGAGAAGCGCTAAGAAGATCGCAGCGTCTGTCCACTCGTTTGGACACAAGGGTCACCTTCGGGTGGCCCTTCTTTTTATCTGATTTGCATGCAAGGAGGGCCTGGTATGGCCAACATGACGAGCTCGGTTTCGGCATCGCAGGTTGCCGGTGAGTTGGCGAGCGCCACGTTTGAGGAGATTCCCGCCCTCGTGGAGCATTATCGCGAGGACCCGCGCCAGCAGGTGATCAAGGCTTGCGAACGCGCCCTCAAACGCCATGCCAAAGAGCTTGCCGAGCGCGAGCGCGTCAATGACATGTACGAGCTTATGCATGAGCTTGGCGGCGATGGAGTGGTCGTTGGTGTCGACGAGGTGGGTCGCGGATCGGTGGCCGGTCCTTTGACGGTATGCGCTGTCTGCCTTCCTATGGAGCCGCGCGTCTGGGGCATCAACGATTCCAAAAAGCTCACGCCGGCGCGCCGCGAGTTGCTCTCAGTGAAGATTGCCGAGGTGGCGACGGCGATCGGTTTTTGCCATATCGCGCCTAAGGATATCGATGAGATGGGCATGGCCCGTGCTATCCGTACCGCCGTTGCGGGCGCCGTGGCCGATACGGGGCTCGAGCCCGATTGCGTGCTTATGGATGGCAACCCCTTGGGCGCCGTTCCTAACGAGCGCGATGTGGTGAAGGGCGATGCCAAGATCGCCTGCATCGCCGCGGCGTCCATCATGGCCAAGGTCACGCGTGACGAGATGATGGTCGAGTACGACGCCGAGTATCCCGAGTACCATCTGGCCGAGTCGAAGGGCTATGCGAGCCCCGAGCACATCGAGGCCATTCGCAAACATGGACTTTGTCCGCTGCACCGCGTGAGCTTTTGCGGAAACTTTCTGCAGACTGAGCGCCTTTTCTAGGCCAATTGTGGAGACATGGACCTCTGGGGTTTTATAAACCTGCTGGTAGCGGGCCGTATGCAACACCATTGTTGCGTACGGCCCGTTTTTTGACGGCATTTGGTCAGCTTTTGGTTTGCTTCCGGTACTTACCCGCATGAAAGGTGCCCTCATCATCGGGGCAATGCAGTGTGCGGGAAAGGAGACCCCATGAGTGCCGCAAGCAAAAAGAGCAAGACGCAGCAGCTCAAGGAGCGTTGGGAAAACGGCGAGCTCGACTCCGGGGCGATGACGCCCGAGTTTATCAAGGGACTCAGTCCCCGCGAGCTAGGCATGCTGGGCGAGCTGATCACCATCGACTACTTTAACGAGCGCGGCTACACCTTGCTGGAGCAGGGCTATCGTTGCACCGAGGGCGAGGCCGATCTGGTGCTGCTCGATGAGCTCGACGATGTCGTGGTGATGGCCGAGGTCAAGACCAGACGCGTTTCGCTGGATTGCACCACGCGGGTCTTTCCCGAGGAGGCCGTGGACGCCCAAAAGCAACGCCGCTACCGCCGCATCGCAAGTTGCTATCTCATGGAGCATTATCCGCTCAAGGCGATTCGCTTCGATGCTGTGGGTGTCACCATCCGCGGCGGGCATATCGCCGAGATCGAGCACCAGTACAACGCGTTCGATTGGCAGGTGTCGTGATGGCGTTCGAGACGTTTGCCGTTCACGCGGCCTGCATCCGCGGCGTCGAGGCGATTCACGTCACGGTCGAGGTCTCGCTTGCCGGTGGCGTTCCGGGCATCCAGATGCTCGGCATTCCGAGTATGGAGGTGATGGAGTCACGCGGTCGTATTCGCTGCGCGATGCGCTCCGCCGGGTTCGAGATCCCGCGCTCGGGCATTACCGTTAACCTGGCACCCGGCGATATCCGCAAGACCGGTAGCGGCTTTGACCTGCCCATCGCCATCGCGGTTCTAGCGGCCGATGAGCAGATTCCCCGTGACAACCTCGATCGCTGCCTTATCGCAGGTGAGCTTGGTCTGGACGGTACGGTGCTTCCCGTCAAGGGCGAGGTGGCGTTTCAGCTATTGGCTCGCGACATGGGGCTGTCTTTTATCGCCGGCAGGTCCGACCAGCATGTGCCACTCGCGGGCGTAGATTGCGGCTTTATCGACCATCTGTCTCAGCTTGCTCATGGCATGGGCGATGCCGCATGGCACTACTTGGATTCCGAGGGTGTCGAGGCGACCTTTGAGCCCGAGCTCGACTATGCAGACGTGCTGGGGCAGGAAGTCGCTAAACGCGGCATGGCGCTTGCGGCGGCAGGAGAACTCGGCTTGCTCATGATCGGGTCTCCGGGATCGGGCAAGACGATGCTCGCACGCCGTATGACCGGCATCCTGCCCGAGCTTTCCGTTGAGGATCAGCAGGAGGCACTGTGCATCCATTCGGTTTTGGGTGAGAACATTGATGGCTTGTTGGCGGGGCACCGCCCCTTCCGCAGTCCCCACCACAGTATTTCGACCGCAGGCCTTATCGGCGGCGGGCGCCCGGTGCACCCGGGTGAGATCAGCCTTGCTCATGGCGGCGTGCTCTTTTTGGACGAGCTTGCCGAGTTTCCCACTGGCGTGCTGCAGACGCTGCGTCAGCCCATCGAGCGCGGCTACGTGAGGATCGTACGCGTCGACGGGGCTTTTACCTTCCCGTCGCGCTTTCAGCTGCTGGCTGCGAGCAATCCCTGCCCCTGCGGCTTTTTGGGCGATCGCGAGGTGCCGTGTCGCTGCTCGGCGGCGATGGTCGAGCGCTATCGGTCTAAACTGCGCGGTCCTTTGGCCGACCGTATCGACATGATGATCGATGTGACCCGTCCCGACCCTCAAGTGATTATCGAGGGTGCGGAGGGCATGTCGTCGGCCGAGTTACGTGACTACGTTGTGCGCGGTCGCGCCTTTCGCGCTTGGCGCGAATCCCGCATGGACGATGCGGATGCCGAGGCCGAGGATGACGAGACTCGGTCCATTGACGGCGTCGTTTCGACCTTTGAGCTCGATGATGCGGCGGAGAAGTGTGTGCTCGGCCTGTCGAAGCGCACGCATCTCACAGGGCGTGGCATCGTGCGCCTTGTTCGCATTGCGCGCACGATCGCAGATGTCGCCGAGAGCGAGTAGGTGACGCAGGACCACGTGCTCGAGGCGGCGATGTACCAGGGAAGGAGGGACCAATGATGGCTGAGGGGACCTTCGAGCTGCATCCAGGTGACGCGTTGTATCCCGAGACCGTTTTGGAGCTTTCTGATGTACCTCAGACGCTCTATGTGCGCGGCAACCCCGAGGCGCTTTCGACGCCCGCGCTCTCCATCATCGGTGCGCGAAAGGCCTCGCCGTATGGTCTTGCCGTGGCAGAGCTTGCGGCGAAGGTGGCGGTTGAGGCGGGAGTGACGGTAGTTTCGGGCGGTGCAGTCGGTTGTGACCAGGCCTCGGGTTGGGCTGCGGTCAACGCCGGCGGCAAACACGTCGTGGTGCTGGGGACGGGCGCCGACGTGGTCTACCCGCGTTCGAGCGCGGGGCTTATTACGCGCACGCTCGATACGGGCGGCGCGGTCGTGTCGATCTCTCCGTGGGGCATGGGTCCGCGCAAGTTTGCCTTTCCGCGTCGCAATCGCGTGATCGCGGCCCTGTCGCAAGCCCTCTTTGTATCCGAGGCGGGTATGCCTTCCGGGACGTTTTCTACAGCCGAGGCTGCTATGGATTTGGGGCGCGAACTTCTTGCCGTGCCGGGGTCGATCCTATCGCCCGAGTCGCGTGGCACGAATTACCTCATTGCGAACGGTGCCTGCTGCATTGTCGACGAGGAGTCCATCGAGATGGCTATCTCTCGCATATACGGCACCCTGCGCTACTCGCGCCCCGATGCTCCCGGCATTGCCGACCTGAATCCAACACAGCAGACCGTGATGCATGCGCTCATCGCCTCTCCGCTCAAGGTCGACGACATCGCGGCGCTCGTCTCACTCGATGCTGTCGGCGTACTCAAACTCTTGGGTTCGCTTGAACTCGAGGGCCTTATCGAGCGCATGATGGATGGAAGGTATGCGCCCTCCAAGTTTGCCCTTCACGCCCAGACGCCCTTCGGTCACAATGGAAAACGTGTCAATTAGAAAGGTGTTTGCAGATGCAGTTCGATCAGGTGACGGTTATCGGTGGCGGTCTGGCGGGTTCGGAATGCGCGATCCAGCTGGCAGACCGCGGGTTTGCCGTAAAGCTGTGCGAGATGCGCCCCCAGGTGAGCTCCCCGGCTCACCATACCGATCACCTGGCAGAGCTCGTCTGCTCCAATTCGTTTAAGTCGACCCGTCCGGATTCCGCGGCTGGTTTGCTGAAGGCCGAGCTTGAGCGCATGGGTTCAGTCCTGCTCGACTGCGCCCATCGCGCTGCTGTTCCCGCTGGTGGCGCCCTGGCGGTCGACCGTGTTACATTCTCCGAGCTCGTCGAGGCTGAGGTTGCCGCCCGCCCCAATATCGAGGTCGTTCACGGCGAGGTCACCCAGATCCCCGAGGGCCACGTGGTCATTGCCGCGGGCCCGCTGTGTTCACCGGCGCTGAGCGAAGAGGTCATGAAGCTCGTCGGTGGCGACGCCCTTGCGTTCTTCGATGCCGCGGCGCCGATCGTCGATGCCTCCACGCTCGATATGGACGTGCTGTTTTCGCAGTCGCGCTACGAGGAGCAGGGGAGCGGCGACTATCTCAACGCTCCGCTCAACAAGGAGGAGTACGAGGCCTTTATCGAGGCGCTCACCACGGCCGACCGCGTGGTGCTCAAGGACTTTGAGGGCGGCGATCTGTTCCAGGCCTGCCAGCCTGCCGAGGAGGTTGCGCGCACCGGCAAGGACGCCATTCGCTTTGGCGCCATGAAGCCCGTCGGCCTCACCGACCCGCGTACCGGACGTCGCCCTTGGGCGGCGATTCAGCTGCGTGCCGAGAACAAGGAGAAGACCGCCTATAACCTGGTGGGCTTCCAGACCAACCTGACCTTTGGCGAGCAGAAGCGCGTCTTCCATATGGTGCCGGGCCTGGAGAACGCTGAGTTCTTCCGCTACGGTGTCATGCACCGCAATACCTTTGTCGACGCCCCGCACGTGCTCGATGGCACCTTTGCCGTGCCCGGTACCGGCGTGCGCCTGGCCGGTCAGATCACCGGCACCGAGGGGTACATGGAAGCCGTGGCGACCGGTCTGCTCGCGGCGCTCAACACCTATGCAGAGGCTATCGGCGCCGATTCCGTCGAGTTGCCCCGCGTGGGCGCCCTGGGTGCGCTCGTGGGCTATGCGACCGATCCTGCCACCGTGGGCTATCAGCCCATGCATGTCAACTTTGGCCTGGTGCCGCCGCTCGAGGACGGTAAGCGCCGCAGCAAGCGCGACCGCTATCAGGCCTATGCGGACCGTGCGCTCGAGGCCCTCGATGCCTACTTGGCCACGCGTTCCGACTTGTTTGGAGGCGACCGGTCATAGCCTTTGACCTGTACGACACCGTCGACTCTTTTATCGCCTATATCGCACGCGTTGAGGGGCTTTCTCCCAACACGGTGACGGCCTATGGCTCGAGACTGGAGCGCTTTGCTGCCTGGTGCGAGCGCGAGGATATTGATGCTTTCGCTGCCGACGTGCGCACCATTCGTCGCTATCTTGCTGAGCTTTCGCGTGAGCAGGTGGCTCCCCGAACGCTTGCGGCGCACCTGTCGGCTATCCGATCTCTCTATCGCTGGATGGCTGCCGAGGGGATTGTCGAGGGCGATGCGGTCTCGGCGATCGCGTCGCCCAAGCTGCCGCGTGACCTGCCGGGCGTCCTTACGACCCAGCAGGTCGAGGCGCTGCTCAAGACGCCTGATACCTCAACACCCGCGGGACTGCGCGATGCGGCGATGCTCGAGTTGCTCTATGCCTCGGGTGCCCGCATCTCAGAGCTTGCGGCGCTCAATGTGGAATCCATCTCATGGTCCGAGCGCACGCTGCGCCTGTGGGGCAAGGGGAGCAAGGAGCGTATCGTCCCTCTGTATCGTCGTGCGCTCGATGTGACGCGTCTCTATATTGAAGAGGGGAGGCCGGAGTTGCTCGCTCGGGCAAAGCGCCGCGACCTCGCTACCGGGCCGCATCCGCTGCTTATATCGGCGCGCGGCAATCGCATGAGCGCCGCGATGCTTCGGCGGCGGTTCCATACGCTGGCGACGCTCGCCGGCATTCCGGCTGACATCGCCCCGCATGCGATGCGCCATACCTTTGCGACCGACTTGCTCGAGGACGGTGCGGACCTGCGCTCGGTTCAAGAGCTGCTAGGTCATGCGAGCCTGTCCACGACGCAGATCTACACGCATCTCACACCCGATCGGCTTAAACGTGCCGTGGCTCAAGCCCATCCCCGCGGCGAATAGTGGCTGGGACGTCCCGCGCCGCACTCAGGTGTGTGGTTTTGATTGCGGGTTGGCAGGAAGAGGCATTCCTGCTATCATTCATCGGGTTGCTTCACGGCAACATGTTTTTATCACGCACGCGCGGCTACTTCATACCGTGGTGCCCGGGCTTTGGTAGCACATGTCCGGGTTGGTTTTGGAGGATGACCCCGCGCGGAGGCAAACCACAGGAGGTTTAACATGGCTACCAAGATTAATATCCGCACCCTGCTCGAGGCCGGCTGCCACTTCGGTCACCAGACCCGTCGCTGGAACCCCAAGATGAAGCCGTTCATCTTCGGTGAGCGCAACGGCATCTACATCCTCGACCTCAAGCAGACCATCCTCGACGCCGACCAGGCCTACACCTTCGTCAAGAACGTCGCCAAGGGTGGCAACGTGCTATTCGTCGGCACCAAGAAGCAGGCTCAGGAGGCCGTCAAGAACGCTGCTGAGCGCGCCAACATGCCTTACATCAACCAGCGTTGGCTCGGCGGTATGCTGACCAACTTCGTCACCATCCGCTCCCGCATCAACCGCATGGAGGAGCTCGAGGCCATGGTCGAGGACGGCCGCATGGCTGTTCTGCCCAAGAAGGAGCAGGCTGTTCTCGGCAAGGAGCTCACCAAGCTCCAGACCAACCTCGGTGGCGCCCGCGACATGAAGGGTCTGCCCCAGGCTCTCTTCGTCATCGACACCAAGCGCGAGGAGAACGCCATCAAGGAGGCTCAGCGCCTGAACATCCCCGTCGTCGCCCTGATCGACACCAACTCCGATCCCGACGAGGTCGAGTACGGCATCCCCTGCAACGATGACGCTATCTCCGCTGTCACCCTTATGTGCGAGCTCATGGCTGACGCCTGCCTCGCTGGCTCTGGTAAGGAGCAGGTCTCCGAGGCCGAGATGGCCGCTGAGCCCAAGGCCGAGTAAATCAGTCTTAGTTAATTCTTTTTCATCTCTTTGAAAGGAACCACAATGGCCCAGATTACCGCCGCTATGGTCAAGCAGCTCCGCGAGATGACCGACTCCCCGATGATGGAGTGCAAGAAGGCTCTCGTCGAGGCTGACGGCGACATGGACGCCGCTGTCGACGTTCTGCGTAAGAACGGCCTTGCCAAGGCTGCCAAGAAGGCTGGCCGTGAGACCAACGAGGGCGCTGTCGCCGCGTTCGTCTCCGAGGATGGCAAGACCGGCGCTCTGCTCGAGCTCTCCTGCGAGACCGACTTCGTTGGCTCTAACGCCAAGTTCACCGGCTTTGCTTCCAAGGTCGCTGAGGTTGTCGCTACCACCGAGCCTGCTGACGTCGACGCTCTGCTCGAGAAGCCGATGGGCGAGGAGACCGTTTCCTCCGAGCTCACCGAGATGATTCACATCATGGGCGAGAACATGAAGATCTCCCGCTTCGCTGCCCGCAAGGCTGAGAACGGCGCGCTCGCTTCTTACATCCACATGGGTGGTAAGATCGGCGTCCTCGTCGAGTTCGCCTTCGAGAAGGCTGAGACCGCTCAGGCTGAATCCTTCAAGACCTTCGCTCACGACGTTGCCCTTCAGGTTGCCGCTGTCGCCCCGATCTGCGCTACCCGCGATCAGGTTCCGGCCGAGACCGTCGAGCACGAGAAGCAGATCTACATGGCTCAGGCTGCCGAGTCCGGCAAGCCCGAGGCCATTCAGGAGAAGATGGCTGTCGGCCGTCTGGAGAAGTTCTACAAGCAGTCCGTGCTCACCGAGCAGGAGTTCATCAAGGACAGCTCCCTCACCATCAAGAAGTACGCAGAGCAGGTCTCCAAGGAGCTCGGCGACACCATTACCGTCGTTGCCTTTGACCGTCTGGCCGTGGCGAGTAAATAAGCTCTTGTAGCTGGTAATGAGCAGGCTGTGGGTTTTACTCACAGCCTGCTTTTTCATGGCTCTTCTTAGAGCCTTTGATAGAATGTTGAGAGTTCAATCTAAAGGAGGATCGCTTTGTCCGACATCCGATATAAACGCGTGCTTCTTAAGCTTTCCGGCGAAGCGCTGATGGGCGACGGCCAATATGGCATCGACCCCAAGGTTACCGACCATCTTGCCAAGCAGGTCAAGGAGCTGCTCGCCGTTGGCCATGAGGTCGGCGTCGTTGTCGGCGGCGGCAATATTTTCCGCGGCATGGCCGGCGCTGCCGGTGGCATGGAGCGTGCTCAGGCCGACTACATGGGCATGCTGGCAACCGTTATGAACGCGCTCGCCCTGCAGGATGCCTTCGAGCATAACGATGTTCCCTGCCGCGTGATGAGCGCTATCCAGATGAACGAGATCTGCGAGCCCTATATTCGCCGTCGCGCCATCAACCACCTTTCCAAGGGCAACGTCGTTATTTTTGCCGCCGGTTCGGGCAATCCGTACTTTACGACCGACACCGCCGCGGCTCTTCGTGCGTGCGAGATCGGCGCCGAGATTCTGATTAAAGCCACCAAGGTTGACGGCATCTACGACAAGGATCCCGTCAAGTGCGCCGATGCCGTCCGTTTTGACAAGATTACCTATCACGAGGTTCTCGTCCGCGGTCTGCAGGTTATGGATTCCACGGCTACGGCACTGTGCCAGGATAACCGTATGCCGATTTTGGTCCTCAACATCGATGGCGAGGACACCGTCAAGCGCGCGCTTTCGGGTGAGCCCGTCGGCACGCTCGTCTATCAGGAGGATTAAGCATGGCAGATAACATCACCGCCCATATGGACAAGTCGCTCGAGTCCCTCAAGCATAACTTCTCCAAGGTCCGTACCGGCCGCGCCAATGCCAACATTCTGTCCGACATCACCGTCGATTATTACGGTGTTCCCACGCCGGTCACGCAGGTTGCCGCCGTCAAGACCCCCGAGGCCCACATGCTGCTCATCGAGCCGTGGGACAAGGCACTCATCAATGCTATCGTCAAGGCCATCGGCGCTTCCGATCTGGGTATTACCCCCAACTCCGATGGCACCGTCGTTCGTCTTCCGTTCCCGGCTCCCACTGAGGAGCGCCGTCGCGAGCTCGTCAAGGAGTGCCGCGAGTACGCCGAGCAGGCCAAGGTGTCTATCCGTAACATCCGTCGTGACTTCAACAACAAGCTCGAGCGCGATGAGGAGCTCACCGAGGACGATGTCCGTCGCGAGCAGGCCAAGGTCCAGAAGCACACCGATGAGTATGTCGCCAAGGTCGAGGAGCTTCTGAAGGAAAAAGAAGCCGAGGTCATGGAGATCTAAGGTGCAATACGACGAGCATAAACTGGTCGAGTACTTTGCCGACGCCCCTGCGGGCGTCGGTTTTTCCGACCTTGACCTCAATAACATTCCGCACCATATCTCGTGCATCATGGACGGCAACGGTCGCTGGGCCACGTCGCGCGGTCTTGCGCGCACTGAGGGCCACAAGGCGGGTATCGTCTCCCTTCGTGAGATTATTACCGCCTGCGTGCGTCTGGGCGTCGACGTGCTTTCTGCCTATGCGTTTTCGACCGAAAACTGGAATCGCCCTCAGCACGAAGTCAACGTTCTGATGCACCTGTTTGCCAAGACGTTCATCGACGAGCTGCCGCTTCTGAAGCGCGAAAACGTGCGCGTTGTCTTTTTGGGTGACATTTCCGCGCTGCCCAAGAAGACCCGCGACGTTTTTGAGCGCGGTCTTGCTGAGTGCGCCGATCACACCGGCATGACGCTGGCGCTTGCCGTCAACTACGGCGCGCGTGCCGAGATTACCCGCGCTGTCCGTCAGATCGCACTCGACGCTGCCGCCGGTAAGATCGATCCTGCCGCAATTGATGACGACATGGTGGCTTCCCACCTCTATACCGCCGGCCTTCCCGATCCTGAGCTTGTGATTCGCACTTCTGGTGAGCTGCGCCTTTCGAACTATCTGCTGTGGCAGGTGGCTTATTCCGAATTCTACGTCACCGATACCTATTGGCCCGACTTTGATCGTTGGGGCCTTGTCGACGCCATTTTGGCCTATCAGGGCCGTGACCGTAGGTTTGGTGGTCTGAGCAAGACCGAGGAGGCTTAATCGTGTCCGATCGTCCCAAGGCAACTGCTCCCAAGACATCTGAGCGCAAGGCTGTCGCTGCGGGAGCGCCCGCAGCGAAGAATGGCACCGGTTCGTGGCTTGCGGGCTTTATCACCCGTGCCGCCGCCGGTATCGTTTACGCCGTTGTCTTTATCCTGTGCCTGGTTTTGGGTATCGTGCCCACGGCCATCTTTGTTTCTGTCATGAGCGGTCTGTGCTGCTATGAGTTTTTCCGTATGACGAGGCTCGATGGCAAGATGGCTAACGAGCGCATGGGTATCGCTGCCGCCGTACTCTTTCCGCTGTCGGCGTTGGGCGATTCGATGTTGCTGAATGCCCTGCTTTTTGCCCTGATGCTCGCTGTGGGCATTTGGTATGTCTGGTCGCCGCGCACCCGCATCTCTGATGTGGCCGTGACGCTCATGGGTCCCATCTACACTGGCTTTATGCTGTCGGCTATCGTGCTGCTGCGCGATGCCGTGCCCGGTTTTGCCGGCGCCTTGCTTTCGGTGGGCGTTTGCGCGTCCCTTTGGGTCTCCGATTCGTTTGCCTACATCGTGGGCAGCCGTATCGGCAAGCACAAGATGGTTCCCAAGATCTCTCCTAAAAAGAGCTGGGAGGGATTTGTCGGCGGCATTCTGGGCTCGGTTTTGATTTGGCTCATCCTGTGGGCGACGCACTTCTACAAACTCAGCCTGCCCTATGCGCTGCTGTGCGGCTTGGTCGTGTCCATCCTGGGCGTTATCGGCGACCTCATTGAGTCGCGCATCAAGCGTGGCGTGGGCGTCAAGGATTCCGGCAACCTTATCCCGGGCCATGGCGGCATGCTCGACCGTAGCGACTCGCTTATCTTTGGCTGCATTACCGCGCAGCTGCTTTTGATGATCGGGGGCGTGCTGTAATGTCATTCCAGACGACGTATGGCTCCGATGGACGCCTTCGTGTTGCCATCCTGGGTTGTACGGGCTCTATCGGCACGCAGGCACTCGACGTGTGCCGTCAGCATGCCGATCGACTGCAGGTAACGGCGCTGTCCGTCAATTCCAGCACCTCGGAGCTCGTTGCCGCCGCCCGCGAGTTCTCGGTTCCGGCCGTTGCCGTGGCCGACTCCGCCCACGGTGCGGACGCCGTGCTGCAGGAGCTGCCCGAGGGCACGGAGCTCGGTGTTGGTGCGCAGGCGGTTTGTGAGCTCGCACGTCGCGATGATGTCGACTGTGTGCTTGTTGCCATTGTGGGCGCTGCCGGGCTCGAAGCGAGCCATGCGGCCTTGACCTCGAATAAGCGTCTTGCCCTTGCCAACAAGGAGTCCCTCGTCGTCGGTGGCGACTTGCTTATGCCGTTGGCGCAACCGGGCCAGCTTATTCCAGTTGACTCTGAGCACTCCGCCATCTACCAGTGCTATCTGGGGGAGAACCCACGCGAGGCTCATTGTATTTGGCTCACCTGCTCGGGCGGTCCGTTCTTTGGCCGCACGCGCGACGAGCTCAATCGCGTGACGCGTGCCGATGCCCTCGCACATCCCACGTGGGCCATGGGTGCCAAGATCACCATCGACTCCGCCACCCTCATGAACAAGGGTCTGGAGCGCATTGAGGCCATGCATCTGTTTAACTGCGACCTCGATTTCATTAACGTGGTCGTGCAACGTCAGTCCAAGATTCACTCTATGGTCGAGTTTGCCGACGGCTCCGTGATGGCGCATCTCGGTGCTTCCGACATGCGTATTCCCATCCAGTTCGCGTTCTCGTATCCCGAGCGTTGGGATACCCCGGCGCCTCGTATCGATTTCCGCGAGCTGGGACAGCTCACGTTTGATGCTGCCGACATGGATACCTTCCGCTGTCTGGCACTGGCCGAGCGTGCCGGCAAGACGGGTGGCACCATGCCGTGCGTGCTCAATGCCGCCAACGAGGTCGCCGTCGATGCCTTCCTGCACGATGGCTGCAGCTTTACCGATATCGATCGCATTGTGGAATCCTGCATGGATGCCCACGATATGCAGGCGGTCGATTCGTTTGAGCAGCTTCGCGACATCGATGCGTGGGCGCGTGAAAAAGCTGCGCAGGCGCTCGCCGCAACCCGTTCCTAACCCATAAGGATTGCTTTTTCGTTTTATGGATACTGTTCTGAGCGTTCTTTCATCGGTCTTTTGGGGCCTGCTGATGCTTTCCGTCCTCGTGTTTTTGCACGAGGGCGGCCACTTTTTGGCGGCGCGTGCCTGCGGCGTCCGTGTGACCGAGTTCTTTTTGGGCCTGCCGTGCCGCTTTGACATCCATTACACGTCGCGTCGCATTGGAACCAAGTTTGGCGTGACCCCGCTGCTGCTGGGTGGCTACGCTGCCATCTGCGGTATGGATCCGACCGATGTCTCGTGCGCCGATCGCGTGCTCGCGGCTATCTACCGTCATGGTCGCGTGACCGTGGCCGACCTTGCTGTCGAGCTCGAGCTTTCCGAGGAGGATGTGCTCGAGGCATGCGCCTTGCTCTTGGGTTGGGGCTCTATCGCGCCTTGGTATGAGGAAGGGGAGAAGCCCTCGCCGAGCTACTATCCCACCAAGTATCAGACGCTGCCACGAGATGCGGCGGGTTACACCACCTTTGACGGCCGCCGTTTCGATCGAGAGCATGCGACTACCGAGGGCGATGTGTGGGAGCTGCCGTGCGGCGAGGCCGAGTTCCTTGCACAAGAGCGTTCGCACACCTATCTTGGCCAGGGCTTTCTCAAGCGCGCCTTTATGCTGCTCGCGGGCATTCTCGTCAATATCCTGACGGGCTTTTTGCTGCTTATGAGCATCTACTCTATTGCGGGTGTCACCGTGCCGATGGATACCAACGTGATCGGTCAGGTTGACGAGGGGTCTATTGCCGCCAAGGCGGGTATCGAGGGCGGCGACGCGATCCTTTCGGTTGACGGAGTATCGTGCTCTACCTGGATGGACGTTTACGATGCCATCGGTAAGGCTGCCGGTAAGGACGATATCGCCATCGAGTACGAGCGTGACGGCAAGCAGCATTCGACCGCGGTTGCGCTCAAAGAGGACGAGCGCCTAGGTGTGTATGCCTCTACGCAGGTGGTCCGTTTAGACCCCATCACGTCGGCTCGACTTTCGTTCTCCTATGTCGTGCAGACAGCGGAGGGCGTGATGCGCCTGCTCCAGCCGCAGCATACGATGGAGATTCTCGATCAGTCTTCTTCGATCGTGGGCATTAGCGTTATGTCCTCACAGGCTGCTGCTGCCGGCCCTGCCACGTTCCTTTCGTTTGCCGCCCTCATTTCGTTCTCGCTTGGCTTTATGAACCTGCTGCCCATCCCACCACTCGATGGCGGCAAGCTGGTCATCGAGATCATTCAAAAGATTGCTGGCCGCGAGCTTCCGCTCAAGGTCCAGACGATTGTGAGCTATGTGGGCATCGCGCTCTTTGTGCTGCTGTTTGTCTATATGCTTCGTTCCGACATCCTTCGATTTATTTTGTAGGGGAGTGTTTGGATTGTCTTTATCCCATCCTTTGCCGCGCGAGCTGACGCGCCCCGTATATGTGGGCGGCGTGCAGATCGGTGGTGGCGCGCCGGTGGTGGTTCAGTCCATGACCTGCACCGATACCGCCGACGCCCAGGCAACGCTTGCGCAAGTGCGTGCGCTTGCCCAGGCGGGTTGCGATGTTGTTCGCGTGAGCGTGCCTACCGAGGCTGCGCTCGATGGCTTTCGCACGATTTGTGCCGAGTCTCCGGTGCCAATCGTCGCCGATATCCACTTTAACCATAAGCTTGCCATCGGCGCCGTCGAGGCCGGTGCCGCCAAGCTGCGCATCAACCCCGGCAATATCGGCGATTGGGCCAAGGTTGACGCTGTCATCGATGCCGCGGGTGCCGCGGGCTGCGCGATTCGCATTGGCGTGAACGCGGGCTCGCTTGAGCAAGATATTGCCGAGCGCGACAATCTTTCGCAGCCCGAAAAGCTCGTGATGTCGAGCGAGCGTTTCGTCAAGCATTTTGAAGACCGCGGCTTTACGAACATCGTGCTTTCGGCTAAGGCCCATAGCGTGCAAACGACGCTTGATACCTATCGAGCCCTGTCGCGTGAGATTCCCCACGTTCCGCTTCACCTGGGCGTAACCGAGGCGGGTACCAAGCTTCAGGGCACCATTAAGAGCTCGGTGGGCCTTGGTATTCTGCTGTCTGAGGGTATCGGTGACACCATGCGCGTCTCGCTCACGGCCGATCCGGTCGAGGAGCCGCCGGTCGCCTGGGGTATCCTGCAGTCGCTGGGCCTGCGCCGCCGTGGTCCCGAGATCGTCTCGTGTCCCACGTGCGCTCGTTGCCAGGTCAACCTCATTCCCATCGCCGAGGAGGTTACCGAGCGACTGAAGAACTATTCCGCGCCGCTTTCCATCGCCGTGATGGGATGTGCCGTTAATGGCCCCGGTGAGGCTTCTGATGCCGACCTGGGCGTTGCTTGCGGACGTGGTCAGGCCTTGCTCTTTTCGCATGGCCAGATCATTGGTAAAGTAGCTGAGGACCAAATTGTCGACGCGCTTATGGCAGAGGTCGACAAACTTATTGAGGAGAAATAAATGACCCGAGCAATGTATATGTCTAAGCTCTATGCGCCGACGCTTAAAGAGGATCCGGCGGACGCTGAGCTCGACAGCCACCGCCTGCTGCTCCGTGCCGGCATGATCCGCAAGGAGGCCGCCGGTCTGTATTCCTACCTGCCGCTCGCATGGCGCTCGATTCGCAAGATCGAGAACATCGTGCGCGACGAGATGGATGCCGCCGGTGCCCAGGAGCTTATGATGCCTATCATGGTCGACGCCGAGTTGTGGCGTGAGTCCGGTCGCATTGACGCCTATGGCAAGGAGCTTGTGCGCTTTGATGACCGCCACGGCCGCGAGTTTGTTCTCGGACCCACGCACGAGGAGACCGTGACTGCCCTGGTGCGCAATGAGCTGCGTTCCTACAAGCAGCTGCCGGTGAACCTCTATCACATCCAGGATAAGTTCCGCGACGAGTTCCGTCCCCGCTTTGGCCTGATGCGCGGTCGCGAGTTCATCATGAAGGACGCCTACAGCTTCTCTGCCACGCAGGAGAGTCTGCAGGAGGAGTACGACAAGATGAAGCAGGCCTACGCCAACATCTGCGAGCGCTGCTACATCAAGGCTCTGCCCGTTGTCGCCGACTCCGGCGAGATCGGCGGCGACACCTCCGTCGAGTACATGGCTCTGGCCGACGCCGGCGAGGCTTCGCTCGTCTACTGCGACGATTGCGGCTTCGCTGCCGACGATGAGGCCGCAAGCACCAAGGTCGTTGTGATCGAGGGTCCTGGCGACGGTACGCTCACCAAGGTCGAGACTCCGGGCATGGGCACCATCGAGGCCGTCGCCAAGTTCTTCGGTTTCCCCGAGAACGGTACGCGAAAGTCGCTGGCGCTTATCGACGCCGAGGGCAAGCCGGTCGTGGCCATTGTCCCGGGCGACCACGAGCTCAATGACTGCAAGGCCGAGCATGTCTTTGGCAAGGGCTATCGCATGATGACCGACAAGGAGCTCCAAGCGAACGGTCTGCACAAGGGCTTTATCGGACCGGTTAACCTGCCCGAGGGCATTCGTCTGGTGTGCGACGAGAGTCTGCGTGAGTCCAAGCAGTGGGCCTGCGGCGCCAACGAGGTCGACTATCACTTTACCGGTGCCTGCCCCGAGCGCGACTTTACCGTCGACGAGTGGGCCGACCTGGTCACTGTTGTGGCCGGCGATCCCTGCCCGCACTGCGGCAAGCCGCTCTCCGCTGCTCGCGGCATCGAGGTCTCCCAGGTCTTCCAGCTGGGCACCAAGTATTCCGAGGCCATGGGTGCCACCTTTATGGACGAGGACGGTAAGGAGAAGCCGCTCATCATGGGCTGCTACGGCGTTGGTGTTTCCCGCTCGCTCGCTGCCGTCGTTGAGCAGCACAACGACGAGCACGGTATCGTCTGGCCGGTCTCCGTTGCCCCGTACGAGGTCGCGGTGATTCCGCTCGATCCCAAGAAGGAGGAGTGCGCTACCGTTTGCGACCAAATCGTCGAGGGCCTGTGCGCCGAGGGTATTGAGGTCGTCGTCGATGATCGTGACGAGCGTCCCGGATTTAAGTTTGCCGACAACGATCTTATGGGCTTCCCGTATCAGGTCGTTCTGGGTAAGCGTGGCCTCAAGAATGGTACTGTGGAGCTCAAGGACCGTGCCACGGGCGAGCGTGAGGACGTGGCGATCGACGAGGTCGTCGCCAAGGTTGCCGAGCTTGTTAAGGCGGCCCGTCGTTAATCGACGATTTCGCTTGTAGTTCGATATACGGGACGGCCCCGCATTTCTCCAGATCGGGGAGATGCGGGGCCGTCCTTTTATTTTGTGGCATCCTCGATATCTAAAAGGAAAACCCCACAGCCCAAATGAGCTGCGGGGTTTTCTTTGTGCCTCCGATGCGAAGCGAATCGCTCAGATATTACTGATAATCGACGACGTCGATCCAGTTCTTCAGGAACTCATCGTTCACGTTGCGCTTACGAGCGAGCTCGGATGCGGCGACGATGCTCGTCCACTGACGCACGACCTGCATGGGCATGTCGGCGCGGTCGCAGTAGAGCTCCAGGTAGGCCTCGGCCTGATCCTTGCTGTTGAGGGCAAAGAGCAGGTAGGTGGTGGCAACGTCGGCAGCAGGGGAGCCCTGGGTGGCGTGTGCCCAGTCGCAGACGTACAGCTGGCCATCGTCGCCGACGATGACGTTGGAAGGGTTGAAGTCGCCGTGGCAGACCTTGAACTCCTTGGTCATGCCGTCCAGACGCTCCTGAAGGTTGTAGCGCGTGGTTGCATTGAGCTGATCAAGGCTGTCGATCATGCGGGCGAACTTGTCGCGCTGACGGTTAAGCAGCGGGGAGGTGTAGCCGTGGATCTCGATCTGGAGGTCGACGAACATCTCGAGGTACTCACCAAAGCGCTGGGGCTCGGCAGTCATCTTCTCGGCAAGGGTAGTGCCCGGAACCTTCTCGGTCACGAGCGCCCAGCCGTTGGCGTTCTCGAGCTGGGAAACCTCGAGAGCCTTGGGGCTGCGGATGCCGCACTCATTGATGCGGGCAAGATTCAAAGCCTCGTTGAACACGTCGGAGACGGGCTTGGTCTCGTTAAAGACCTTGACGATCTTGTCGCCCAGGTCGTAAACGACCTTGTTGCCACGGCGGACGAGCTCGGTCTTGGAATCGGGTAGCAGCATGGTTGCATCCTTTCAACGATGCGATAGAAGCGACGGCGGGGGTGTGTGAAACACCCGTGCACCCCCGCCGTTAAAAACCGTGCTAGAACTAGCAGACGGCGTAATCCTGAGGCTCTCGGCCGTAGTAGGCGTCCAGGTAGAGCTCCTTGATCTCGCTCATGAGCGGGTAGCGCGGGTTAGCGCCGGTGCACTGGTCGTTGAATGCCTGCTCGGTCATCTCGTCGAGGGTGTCGAGGAAGTACTTCTCGTCAACGCCGTACTCAGCGATGGTGTGCTTGACACCGATGAAGTCGCAGAGCTCGGTGAGCTTGGTGATGAAGTTCTCGAAGACCTCACGGTCGTCCTTGCCGTCGATGCCGCAGTAACGAGCCATCTCGGCGTAGTTGTGCAGCGCGTTGGGGTAAGGATACTGAGAGAAGGTTCCCATCTTGACAGGAGCCTCGGCGGCGTTGTAGCGCATAACGCGGGTCAGGATGACTGCGTTTGCGAGGCCGTGGGGCAGATGGTGGAAAGCGCCGAGCTTGTGGGCCATGGAGTGGTTGAGGCCCAGGAAGGCGTTACCGAATGCCATACCGGCCATGCAGGATGCGTTGTGCATCTCCTCGCGAGCGTGCGGATCCTTGGCACCGTTGGTGAAGGAGCTCGGGAGGTTCTCGAAGACGAGCTTTGCGGCGCGCTCGGAGAGGCCCTTGGTGTAATCGGAAGCCATGATGGAGACGTAGGACTCGATGGCGTGGGTCATGACGTCAATACCGGAAGCTGCGGTGAGGCCCTTCGGGGCGGTCATGCAGTTGTCGGCGTCGACGATAGCCATGTTGGGGAGCAGCGCGTAGTCGGCGAGCGGCCACTTGATGCCGGTCTCCTTGTCGGTGATGATGGCGAACGGCGTGCACTCGGAGCCAGTGCCCGAAGAGGTCGGGACGGCGACGAAGTAAGCCTTCTTGCCCATCTCGGGGAAGGTGAAGATACGCTTGCGGATGTCCATGAAGTCCATGGCCATGTCCTCGAAGTTCGCCTCGGGGTGCTCGTACATCATCCACATGATCTTGCCGGCGTCCATTGCGGAACCGCCGCCGACGGCGATGATGACATCCGGCTCGAAGAGCGTCATCTGCTTGGCGCCGCGACGTGCGCACTGCAGGGAGGGATCGGGCTCAACGTCGTAGAAGCAGTCGTGAGCGATGCCCATCTCATCGAGCTTGGCCTCGATGGCACGCGTGTTGCCATTCTTGAAGAGGAACTGGTCGGTAACGATGAAGGCGCGCTTCTTGCCCATTACGGTGCCGAGCTCGTCGAGTGCGACGGGCGTGCAGCCCTTCTTGAAGTAGACCTTCTCGGGTGCGCGGAACCACAGCATGTTCTCGCGGCGCTCTGCCACGGTCTTGACGTTGATCAAGTGCTTCACCCCAACGTTCTCGGAGACGGAGTTGCCACCCCAGGAGCCGCAGCCCAGGGTTAGAGACGGCTTCATGCCGAAGTTGTAGAGGTCACCGATGCCGCCGTGCGAGGACGGGGTGTTGATGACGATGCGGCAGGCCTTCATGACGTGCTGGAACTTAGCGATCTTCTCGCTCTGTGCCGGGTGCACGTAGAGAGAGGCGGTGTGGCCCGGGCCACCTGCGAGGACGAGGTGCTCTGCCTTGTCAACGGCCTCCTGGAAGTCCTTGGCGTGATACATAGCGAGGACCGGGGAGAGCTTCTCGTGGGAGAACTCTTCCTTCTCGGGATCGGTGGAGGTGACCTCGGCGATCAGGATCTTGGTCTTGGCGGGAACCTCGATGCCGGCGAGCTCGGCGATCTTGGCGGCAGCCATGCCGGGGATGCGGTGATCGAGTGCGCCGTTCTTGAACATGGCGGCACGCAGGGCGTCCATCTCGGCACCCTGCTTGACGAAGTAGCAGCCGCGACGCTGGAACTCAGCCTTGACATCCTTGTAGATGGAGTCGAGGACGGTGACGGACTGCTCGGAAGCGCAGATCATGCCGTTGTCGAACGTCTTGGAGTGGATGATGGAGTTGACGGCGAGCTTGATGTCCGCGGTATCGTCGATGATGACCGGGGTGTTGCCGGCGCCGACGCCGAGTGCGGGCTTACCGGAGGAGTAAGCAGCCTTGACCATGCCCGGGCCACCGGTTGCGAGAATGATGTCGACGTCGCGCATGACCATGTTGGTCAGCTCGATGGACGGCTTGTCGACCCAGCCGATGATGCCCTCAGGAGCACCGGCCTTGACAGCTGCGTCGAGAACGAGCTTGGCGGCGGCGATGGTGCACTTGGCGGCTGCCGGGTGCGGGGAGATGATGATGGCGTTACGGGTCTTCAGGCAGATGAGCGTCTTGAAGATGGCCGTGGAGGTCGGGTTGGTGGTCGGGATGACAGCGCCAACGATACCGATCGGCTCGGCGACCTTGGTGATGCCGTAAGCGTCGTCGCGCTCGATGACACCGCAGGTCTTGGTGTTCTTGTAAGCGTTGTAGATGTACTCAGCGGCGTAGTGGTTCTTGATGACCTTGTCCTCGAGAACGCCACGGCCTGTCTCCTCGATGGCGAGCTTGGCCAAAGGAATACGAGCCTTGTTGGCGGCCATAGCAGCCTCGTAGAAGATCTTGTCTACCTGCTCCTGAGTGTACTCAGCGAATTTAGCCTGGGCCTCACGCATAGATTTGAGTTTGGCCTCAAGCGCCTCCACGTTGTCCACGATGGCGGGAGTAGTGTTTTCCGGTGACTTTTTCACCATTTGTGTCTCCTTGCGATCGGAGATTTACCCTACGCCTTGCATGATAGCAAGAAATAATTCGGTAAACGGTCAGATTCCCGTAAAAGGCATACTAAAACGCTTCAATCAAATGAACCGTTTCAACTAAATTATGCTACTTAGCGTAGGAAAGATCGGATGCTTTGCGCCTTGTAGGTGCCCTGAAGCCGTATTGGCCAGCATTTGGTTCCAGAGGGTTTTTGGCTTAAAGGCGTCGGGTTATCGAGAACGACTTTTGCATATTCATATGTTAGTAGTTGTCGTCTTACGATCAGTTGGTAGTCAATAAACCAAAAAGGCGCCCTCCGTAGGGGAGGGCGCCTTTGGTAAGTTCTATGTGAACGCGAGGTCTTTGACCCGGAGAGTCCGAGGTCCTTGTTGGTAAGACCTTATTTAGGAGCGCGCAACCTTGCCGGACTTGAGGCAGGTGGAGCAAACGTTCATCTTGCGACGGTGACCGTCGACGACGACGTAAACGCGCTGGATGTTGGGGCGGAACTTACGGTTGGTGACGCGGTGAGAGTGGCTGATGGAGCGACCGGCAACGGGGTGCTTACCGCAAACTTCGCAAACTTTGGACATAACTGACCCTCCTTGGGCGACAAACGAACATGTCGCGTTAACAAACAAGCCTGAACTATAGCACAGAAGCAGCTCCCTGTGCGTAATCTACACAGAGATATTTCTCTTTTGGCGATAGTGCCCACGCCACGGCCCTGGACGTAGATCCGATTTGCGTGCAGCAGAGGGGATTATGCCAGCTCGCAACAAGGTTTTCAAGCTCGTCCCACAAATATATATAGGTTTATGGTGCGTTGGGCTCCGTTTTCGGATTGCTTTGTATTTATGCTCGCAATTAGGCTCGAGGTTGGCTACACTATCACTTGACCATTAAAGGGGTACGAGATACCCACATGGAATTACATAGCTGCCAATGAGCAGCCCTTCCTGTGGGTGTCTGGTCCGCTTTGAGCGGTCGGGCATCTATTTTTTTGACTGTGTCAGCAGTCAAGACATGTGAGGAAGGAGATCGATGGGCACGACTTCCCCCAAGGCGGTCATCATGGACGAGACCGCCGTCAATCGAGCGATGACCCGCATCGCGCACGAGATTCTCGAGCGCAACGAGGGCTGTGAAGACCTCGCTCTGGTCGGCATCGTCACGCGCGGCGACCTTCTGGCAAAGAAGCTCGCCGAGGAGATCAAGGAGATCGAGGGCGTCGAGGTTCCGCTCGGCAGCCTCGACATCAGCTTCTACCGTGATGACTATGCGACCAATTTCGCTCCCGCGATCCACGCCACCAACATTCCCTTTAGCGTCGACGGCAAGCGCGTCGTGCTGGTGGATGACATCCTGTACACGGGCCGTACCATTCGCGCCGCTCTGGACGCCGTCATGGATCTGGGCCGTCCGAGCCGCATTGAGTTGGCAGTTCTCGTTGACCGCGGTCACCGCGAGCTCCCCATCTCGCCGGACTTTGTCGGCAAGAACGTTCCCTCGTCGCACGAGGAGAACGTGCACCTATATATGAAGGAAGTCGACGGCCGTACCGCTGTCGAGATCAACGACGTCGCGCCGGGCTCCCACGTGGGTTCTGCGCCGCTGGGAGGTGAGTAGTACCGTGGCGTTCAACCATAAGCACCTGATCGACATTACCGAGTACTCCGAAGAGGACATCAAGCTCATCCTCGAGACCGCCAAGGCGTTCTCCGAGGTCAACGAGCGTGCGATTAAGAAGGTCCCCACGCTCAAGGGCAAGACCATCGTCAACATGTTCAACGAGCCCTCGACGCGCACCCGCAGCTCCTTCGAGCTCGCCGAGAAGCGTCTTTCGGCCGACAGCCTCAACTTTGGCGGCTCCTCGACCTCCACGGTCAAGGGCGAGAGCCTTGTCGACACCGTCGAGACCCTCAACGCCTACAAGATCGACTGCATCGTCGTGCGCGACAAGCACGCCGGCGCGCCCTACATCGTCACGCAGAACTCGCCCGCGAGCGTTATCTGCGCCGGCGACGGCAAGCACAACCACCCCACGCAGGCCCTGCTGGACCTGTATACCATCTGGGAGCACAAGGGTGACTTCCACGGTCTGAAGGTCGCCGTCGTCGGCGATATCGCGCACTCCCGCGTGTGCGGCTCGCTGATCCCCGCCCTTAAGATCATGGGCTGCGAGACCTACGCCGTCGCCCCCGGCACGCTACTGCCGCCGGCGCCCGAGGTCCTGGGCTGCGACCACGTGACGAGCGACCTCGATTCCGTCCTGCCCGAGCTGGACGTCGTCTATATGCTGCGCGTGCAGCAGGAGCGCCTCGAGGGCGCACCGTTCCCCACGATTCGTGAGTACCACAAGCTCTTCGGTCTGACCAAGGACCGCGAGAAGCTCATGAAGCCCGATGCGATCATCTGCCACCCGGGCCCCATCAACCGCGGCGTCGAGTTCGACTCCTACATGGCCGACCACCCGCAACGCTCCGTCATCCTGGAGCAGGTCTACGCCGGCATCTGCGTGCGTATGGCTATCCTGTATCTGCTGCTTGGAGGTGCCGATAATGGCCTTGCTTCTTAAGAACGCCCACGTCGTCGATCCGTCCGTCGAGCTTGACGGTGTCGTCGACGTCCTGATTGACGGCGACAAGATCGCCGAGGTCGGCGAGAATCTCGCCGTCGAGGGAGCCGAGGTCCGCGACCTTTCCGGCAAGTACCTCGTCCCCGGTCTGGTGGATATGCACGTGCATCTGCGCGAGCCCGGCTACGAGGTCAAAGAGGACATCGAGAGCGGTACCCGCGCAGCTGCCAAGGGCGGCTTTACCGGCGTGTGCTCCATGCCCAACACCGATCCCGTCACCGATAACGGCACCGTCGTGGAGTTCGTCAAGTCCCGTGCTGCCGAGGTCGGCCACTGCCGCGTCTATCCGTCGGGCGCCATGACCCGCGGTCTTAAGGGCGAGGCCATGTCCGAGATGGGCGATATGGTCGCCCACGGCGCCGTCGCCTTCACCGATGACGGTCGCGGCGTGCAGGGCGCGGGCATGCTCCGTCGCTGCATGGACTACGGCAAGATGTTCGGCAAGGTCTTCATGAGCCACTGCCAGGACGAGGACCTGGTCGGCCACGGCCAGATCAACGAGGGCAAGGTCTCGACCCGTCTGGCCCTCGAGGGTTGGCCGGCTGCCGGCGAGGAGCTCCAGATCGCCCGCGACATCGAGATCGCCAAGCTGACCGGTGCCAAGCTGCACATCCAGCACATCTCCACCGCTCACGGTCTCGAGCTCGTGCGTGCCGGTAAGGCCGCTGGCGTTCAGGTGACCTGCGAGGCCACCCCGCACCACATGTTCCTGACCGAGAACGACCTGGACGAGACCTACAACACCTCGCTCAAGGTCAATCCGCCGCTGCGCACCGACGAGGACGCCGAGGCCATCCGTCAGGGCGTCATCGACGGTACCGTCGACGTTATCGTCACCGATCACGCTCCCCACACCCCGTGGGAGAAGGCCCGCGAGTTCGAGCTTGCGCCCTTTGGCATGATCGGTCTCGAGACCTCGCTGTCGCTCGTGCTCACCGAGCTGGTCAACACGGGCAAGATGAGCATGGGCCGCATGGTCGAGCTCATGGCCATCAAGCCGCGTGAGATCCTGGGCCTCGACCAGGTTCAGGTCAAGGCGGGCTCCGTTGCCGACCTGACTGTCTTCGACGCGTCCGCCACCTGGACGGTCGGCGAGGACGGCTACGAGTCGCGCGCCGAGAACTCCGGTTTCGCCGGCCGCACGCTTACCGGTCGTGCCACCGATGTGTTTGTCGGCGGTAAGCAGACGCTCGCCGACGGCTGCATCTGCTAGCATAGCCTTATCGCTTTTGTGCGCGGCGCCCTTGCGGTGCCGCGCTTTCTGTTCGTTTGGACCATGCAACCGCATGGGGGATTGGAGCGTCTATGCCCACACCTTCCACTGCACGCATGCACGACTTCGAGGTCGTCTCGAACCAGGAGATCGCCGACGGCATCTTCTCGCTCGTCATCTCGGCCCCCAAGCTTGCAAGTGCGCTCAAGCCCGGTCAGTTTGTGAACATCGCCGTGCCCGGCGATGCGTCCTCGCTGCTTCGCGTGCCTCTGAGCTTCTATCGCGCCGACGCCCAGGCCGGCACCGTCGAGCTGTGGTACGCCGTCGTGGGCGACGACACCCGTCGTCTGTCGCAGATGGCCCCCGGCTCCAAGTCCAACCTGTTGGGCCCTGGCGGCCGCGGCTGGCTTGTTCCCGAGGGCACCAGGAAGGCGCTGCTCGTGGCGGGCGGCATCGGCGTTCCGCCCGTGCTGTGCCTCGCCGGCATGCTTGCCGAGCAGGGCGTGGATGTCGACGTTTGCCTGGGCTTTGGCACCGCTTCCAAGGCCGTGGGTGTCGATGAGTTCCGCGCGCTGGGCGCCACGGTTAACGTGTGCACCGATGATGGCACGCTCGGCATGCACGGTTTTTGCACCGATCCTGCCGCCGAGCTGCTCGGCGAGGGCGGCTACGACTACGTCGCCAGCTGCGGCCCCGCCGTCATGATGAAGAAGGTCGCCGCCGCTGCCGCCGAGGCCGGTGCGTACTGCGAGGTGTCGCTCGAGCGCATGATGAGCTGCGGCTTTGGCGCCTGCAACACCTGCAATGTCGAGACGGTCGACGGTATGAAGGGTGCTTGCATGTGCGGCCCCGTGTTCGATGCTTCCAAGGTGGTGGTCTTCTAGTGGGTACCGTGAACATGGCCGTCGATTTCGGCGGCGTCAAGATGCAGAACCCCATCAACACCGCAGCCGGTACCTTTGGCTACGGTTGGCAGTTCCAGAACTTCTTTGATGTTTCCCAGCTGGGCGCCATCACCACCAAGGGTTGCGCTGCCGAGCCCTGGCCCGGCAACCCCGCGCCCCGCATGGCCGAGATCCCCGGCGGTATGATCAACTCCGTGGGCCTTCAGAACCCCGGCGTGGCCGCCTTTGCCCGCGAGTCCGGTCCGTGGCTCGAGCAGCTTTCCAAGGACGGCTGCCAGGTCATCTGTCAGGTTGCCGGCCACTCCGTTGACGAGTTTGTCCGCGCACTCGAGATGTATGTCGAGCTGTGCCCCTGGGCTGCCGGCTACGAGATCAACGTGAGCTGCCCCAATATCGCCGCCGGCGGTGCCGCCATGGGCTCCACGCCCGAGGGCGCCTCTTCCGTTATGGCTGCCTGCCGCAAGGTGACCGATAAGCCTCTGTTCGTGAAGATGGCGCCGGTCAACGTCGCCGAGATCGCCAAGGCCCTCGAGGCTGCCGGCGCCGACGGCCTTTCGGTCATCAACTCCATCCAGGGCATGGCCATCGACGTCCATACCCGCAAGTCCCGCGTGGCCAAGCCCAAGGGCGGCCTTTCGGGCCCGCTGTGTCATCACATCGCCGTGCGCATGGTCTGGGAGGTTGCCCAGGCCGTCGATATCCCCATCAACGGTGTCGGCGGTGTCATGACCGGTGAGGATGCGGCCGAGTTTATCCTGGCCGGCGCCACCTGCGTGTCGGTCGGTATGGCCAACTTCGTCGATCCGTGCGCTTCGCTCAAGATCGCGCATGAGCTCGAGGCCTGGGCCGAGTCCCAGGGCGTGAAGGACATCAACGAACTGGTAGGTGCTTTCGAATGCTAGAGACCGATGCCCGCGACCGCGTGATCGTCGCTCTCGACTGCGACCGTGAGCGTGCGCTCGAGCTCGCCCACGAGCTTTCGGGCCATGCCGCCTGGCTCAAGGTTGGCATGACGCTCTATTACGCCGAGGGTCCTGAGATCGTCAAGACGTTCAAGGACCTGGGCTTTAAGGTCTTCCTTGACCTTAAGTTCCATGACATTCCGCATCAGGTTCGCGGTGCCGCCCGCTCGGCCTCGCTTGCCGGTGCCGATCTGCTTTCGGTCCACGGCTTGGGTTCGGGCGCCATGCTCGCTGCCTGCCGCGAGGGCGCCGAGGAGGCGCGCGAGGACCGCGCCAAGCTCGTCGCCATCACCGTGCTCACGAGCATGAACCAGGATGCCTTGAGCGAGATCGGCGTCGAGTCGCCCGTGGCCGAGGAGGCCGCCCGCCTGGCAAAGCTCGCTCAGGCCAACGGCATCGACGGTATCGTGTGCTCGCCGATGGAGGCTCACGACATGCGTGAGCTGCTGGGTCCCGATGCCCTGATCGTGACTCCGGGCGTGCGTCCGGTGGGTGCCGCCCTTGGTGACCAGTCCCGCGTGGCGACGCCTTCCCAGGCTATCGAGCGGGGCGCAAGCCACATTGTGGTGGGCCGTCCCATCACCGGCGCCGACGATCCGGTTGCCGCCTTTGACGCTATTGTCGCTGAGCTGGTCGAAAACGTCGCCTAAAAGATTCCCCTAAGTCACCACTTTTGGGTCTCATTAGCACAAAATAGCCCCTGTGCCTGCGTAAACTTTCCCATCCTTTGTGTGGAATCGCAGGTCAGGGGCTTAACTTTGGGCGCAGTATATTGCACTTTTTGCGGGTATCGTCTAACCTATGGAGCCGCGATTGGGCATTTTGTACGTTCTACGTGCTAAAATGCCAATTATTGAATCAGATATAACCCAACTTTTTGGAGGTACGAATGGCACTCCCTCAGCTTACCGATGAGCAGCGCAAGCAGGCTCTTGAGAAGGCTGCTGCCGCACGTCACGCCCGCGCTGAGCTTCGCGAGCAGATCAAGAAGGGCGAGAAGTCCCTCGAGTCCGTGCTCAACTCCGATGACCCCATCGCTTCCCGCATGAAGGTTTCCACCCTCATCGAGTCTCTCCCTGGTTATGGCAAGGCCAAGGCCGCCAAGATCATGGAGGAGCTCGGTATCTCCGCTACCCGTCGCGTCCAGGGCCTCGGCGTCCGTCAGCGCGAGCAGCTCCTCGAGCAGCTGACCAAATAAGTGAGCGCTCAGGATTCCAAGCTCTTTGTGATTTCTGGACCGTCAGGCGCAGGCAAGGGTACGCTCGTCACTCGTGTGCGCGAGCGCCGCTCGAACCTGGGCCTGACGGTTTCGGCTACCACGCGAGCACCACGCAAAGGTGAGGTCGACGGCGTCAACTACTTTTTTCTGACGCGTGAGGAGTTCGACCGCCGCGTGGCAAACGGTGAGTTTGTTGAGTGGGCCGAGGTCCACGGTAACTGCTACGGCACGTTGGTGAGCGAGGTCACATCCAAGCTCGCCTCGGGCGCGTCTCTGATTCTGGAGATCGATGTCCAGGGTGCCCTGCAGGTGAAGGAGCGTTTCCCCGAGGCCGTGCTGATCTTTATCAAGCCGCCTTCGCTCGAGGTGCTTCGCGAGCGTCTAGTCGGTCGCGGTACCGAGACGCCCGAGACGATTGAGCTGCGTATGGCAAACGCCGCCGATGAGCTTGCCCTTGCCGACCGCTACGACGACGTCGTGGTTAATGACGATCTCGACCGCGCGACCGATGAGCTCGTTCGCGTTCTCGATATGCATGAAAGGATCTGAGGTCCGTGTCCGTTGTAAAGCCTTGCATTGACGATCTTCTGGAGAAGACCGATCACAACCGCTTCCTGCTTGCTTCGCTTGCCTCCAAGCGCGCCTGCGACATTAACAGCATGCTGCGTGGCCAGCACAACCGCGTGCTTGCCGTCCAGGATGTCGATGACATCACCATCGGGCTTTCCGGTGCCGATACCATCTCGATGGCTATGGACGAGATTGTCGACGGCGACATCTCTTACGACGAGGCCCGTTACGAGAAGGCGCTCGGCCACAAGGTTGCTGAAGCCTAAATGGCGGCTCGCGTCTGCCTGGTCCACTATCACGAGGTTGGACTGAAGGGTAAGAACCGCGCACATTTTGAGCATATCCTCATGGATAACATCAAGGCGGCCTTGGCCGCCTTTTCCGTGAATGCCGTGTCTCGAATTTCCGGTTATATCCTCGTGACCTTTAACGAGCATCAGGCCGACGATGCGGCGCGTGTCATTCGCACCGTTCCCGGCGTTGCTCGCGTGTCTTTGGCGTATCACACCAATCGCGACCCTCAGGAGTACTGTGCCGCCGCCGTCAAGGCGCTGCGCGAGTTTGGTTCCTTCGATTCGTTTAAGGTGCATGCCAAGCGCTCCAATACCGACTATGAGCTCACCTCGATTGACATCAATCGTCAGGTGGGCGAGGTGCTGTGTGAGGCCTTCCCCGATAAAAAGGTTCAAATGCACGACCCCGATGCCATGGTGCACGTACTGGTGGTTCAGGGTAGCGTTTATGTGTACGCGCGCTCCGAGCGCGGCGTGGGCGGTCTGCCGGTGGGTTCTGCCGGCAAGGTCGTGACGCTGCTGTCGTCGGGTATCGATTCTCCGGTGGCGACTTGGATGCTCGCGCGTCGCGGTGCGGTGTGCGTGCCGGTACATTTCTCCGGTCGTCCGCAGACGCCCGATACGAGCGAGTATTTGGTGCAGGACATCATCCGTGCGCTTGAGCCGGGTGTCCAGATCGGCCGCCTGTACGTGGTGCCGTTTGGCGACTGCCAGCGTGAGATTTCGGTCACCTGTCCCAGCAACCTGCGCGTGATCATGTATCGCCGCATTATGTATTCGGTTGCCGAGCGCATTGCACACATCGAGGGCGCCAAGGCCATCGTTACGGGTGAATCGCTTGGGCAGGTTGCCTCCCAAACGCTTGAGAACATCATGGCCGTCAACGAGGCCGTGAAGATCCCCGTGTTCCGTCCTCTCATCGGTTCGGACAAGCAGGAGATCATCGCGCGCGCCGAGGAGATCGGTACGTTCGATATCTCGACTGAGGCCGCTCCCGACTGCTGCACGCTGTTTATGCCGCGCCGTCCCGAGACGCACGCTAAACTCGATGCCGTGCATGAGGCCTGGGAGCTGTTCGATCACGAGGAGATGATCGAGCGCCTGCTCAAGCAGACCGAGTACATCGACTTCGAGAGCAACACGTATAAGGCCCCTAAGACCTTAAAACGTAAACATTCGGAGCTTGCTCCGCGTGAGATTTACCAAGATCACGAGTAAATTTGTGCATAGACCGACGATGCGCTTGCATCGTCGGTCTTTTGCTATCTGGGCATTTTGCGACTAAGTGCTCATTTGCTGACGTGTGCCTGAATAAATGGACATTATTTCGCAAGGTTTTGGTCGGCTTTTGGTTTGACCGCGAAAACCGGTTTTGGAGAATGGCTGTTGCAGGGCTCTTTTCCTGACACGATGTTGTTGGGAGGTTTTGCTATGGCGCAGCGCGAACAACACGAACGGGTCAAACGGATGGACCGCTTGGCGGACAAGCTGCTCGGTCATAAGGCAGTGGTGATGGCGATACTGGTCGTCATTGCGATGGCGAGTGGACTGGCGATGGCGAACCTTGGCGGCGGTGCCGGCAGTGTGTCGTTTGAGCACACTGATGGTTCGGGTTCGTTAGTGGAGCCGGGATCCGGCGATGCCTCGAGCGGAAAGACATCCGAAGGCTCTTCGCCTAAGGCGTCTGCCGCGGCAGAGGTTTATGTCGATGTTGATGGCGCCGTTGTGTCGCCCGGTGTATATCGTCTCAAGGACGGCGCGCGGGTGGCTCAGGCGATTGATGCCGCCGGCGGGCTGGCGCCCGAGGCAGACGTTACGGGGCTCAATCGGGCATCTAAGGTCGTCGATGGACAGAAGATTCACGTTCCAACGGTAGGGGAGCAGCAGGCGTCCATTGCGGAAGTTGGTGTTGATGGTGGGGCTTCCGCATCATCGGGCGTGAGTGGCGCAACAGGCCTAGTAAATATCAATACGGCAAGCGCGGCAGAGCTGCAGACGCTCTCTGGCATCGGTCCCTCCATGGCCCAGTCGATTATCGATGAGCGGACAAAGAACGGTGCTTTTGCCTCGGTTGACGATCTGATGCGTGTGTCGGGAATCGGCGAGAAGAAGCTTGCCAAAATCAAAGATTCCATCTGCGTATGAGTGCGACCGAGCGCGAGCATGTGATGCCTCCGCGGCCTCTGATGCCGTGGACGATGGCCCTGTGTGCCGGCATGTGCATGAGCTGCGCCTTGGTGCTCAACGTGGCCGCCGATGCGCTGCTGTGGGAGCGGGCTTCGGCGGTCGGGCCGCTATGGGCCATTCCCGTTACGGCGGCGGTATTCGTTGTGCTGGCTCAATCTTGTGCGCGGCTTGCCCCTTGGAAGCGGTGGCTGTATGCCGCGTCCGTCGGTCTCGTGGCGGGAGCGGTCGTCTCGGCGTGGTGGGCTGTGGGCGTGCTAAGCGCCTCGAAGGCGCTCGACGGTCGAGCGGCAAGCAGCCTTGAGTTTGTCGTGCAGGGTGACCCATCCATAAACGACGACGTGTATTCCTATACCTGCGAGGCACGCGCGGACGGTAAGAACTTGGCAATGGTTCGCCTATCGTGCGACCTCGAGCTCAAGGTCGGGGCGCACGTGCGTGTTATCGGTCGCGTTTCACGTTTTGAGAACGATGCGCATGGACGATCGCGCGTGCTCCGAGGCGAGGTGCGCAAGGTTAAAGTCGTTCGGATTTTGTCGGTCGATGAGGACTCTCCGGGGCCGCTTCTTCGGATGCGAAATGGGCTGCTTGCGTCCATCGCGCCTGCGACCGACCCGGCGCGTGCACTTATAGCCGGTGTCGTCTGCGGTCGTTCGGCCGAGCTGCGCGCCCAGCCGGCGGGCGACTGGTTTTCGGTGACGGGAACGGCGCATCTTATCGCCGTCTCGGGCAGCCACTTGGCAATCGTGGGGTTTGTAATCGAGGGTGTATTGCAAAAGACTCGGTGCTCACGCGGTCTTCAACGGGCGATATTGGCGATAACGCTTGTGGGCTACGCTGCCTTTACGGGCGCGTCTCCCTCGGCCGTGCGCGCGTGCTGCATGGTGTTCGCGACGCTTGTCGTAAACGGCGCGGGGCGGCGCCAGCATGGCGCATCGGCGCTCTTCGTAACCATGTCCATCTTTGTGCTGCTGCGGCCGACGGTTCTGTTCGAGATGGGCTTTCAGCTTTCATGTGCCAGCGTCTTAGCCATTCTGTGCTTTTGCCCCTATGCGACCTACGCTTTGGGTGAGCTGGGTGTGCCATCAGACGTTGCCAGCATGCTTTCCGTCACGCTGTGCTCGCAACTGGCGACACTTCCCATTACCATTCCTGCCTTCGGTACGTTCTCGCTCATTGCTCCGCTGGCAAATGCGGTCATCGGTCCGGTGGTGAGCGTACTGCTTGCCGTGTCGATCGTGCTGGTTCCCTTTTCGCTCGTGGCACCGTTGCGGACTTGGGCGCTCGTTGTGCCCATGATTGCCTCCCGTTGCGTGCTGTTCTTCGAGCAGCTGTTTGCCGCCGTGCCGGGTGCATCCGTGAGCGTGCCGCCCGATAGCATGTGGATTTATCTAGTGCCGTGTTTGCTGGCGGTGCTGCTGGTCTGGTGGCCGCGCCCCCGTGCACGTCCTGTGGCGGTGGGGCTTGCATGTCTGGTGTTCCTGGCTGCGATTCCGTACGTCTACTGGGATCGATTCGCTCCGCCTTCTGTGACGGTGCTCGATGTGGGCCAGGCCGATGCGATTCTTATCCGCCAGGGCGGTGCAGTGGCACTCGTCGACTGCGGGCTCGACGAGCGCGTGGTGGCGGCGTTGGTTCGCAATAACGTGCACCATATCGATGCCGTCTTTGTGACGCATTGGGATGAGGATCACTGGGGTGGTCTGCCTGCCGTGCTCGAACAGTTTTCGGTCGGTACGATTGCCGTGGCGGCGGATGCGCTGGAGGATGCTCCTGCCGAGGTATTGAACCGACCTAGCGTGGAGTATCGGCAGGTGCGCCGTGGGGATACGGTCGATATCGGCTCATTTTGCGCCCGCGTGATGTGGCCATTCGAGTCCGTGGATGGCGAGGGAAATGAGGGCTCGCTTGTCCTGCTGCTCTCATATGTTCAGGAAGGCAAGGGCCTGCGTATGCTCCTCACCGGTGATGCCGAGATCGACCAAGAACGGGAATTCGTGCAGGAGGTGGGGGATATCGACGTACTTAAACTTGGGCATCACGGCTCTAAGGTTTCAGTCGATGATGAGTTGCTGGACGTCCTGAAGCCCGAGCTTTCCCTCGCGAGTGCGGGCGAGGGGAATCGATACGGCCATCCGTCCGATGCCTGCATCGATGCCGTTAAGGAAGCGGGCGGCGTGTTCGCGTGCACTATCGAACACGGCGACATTACCGTCACGCCGACTGCGAATGGCTTTGCGATGCGATGCCAGCGACCGTGACGACGTCGTTGGCGTGTGGTGGGCCCCTGGGCTAGAATGGCACGGAGCGAATACGAAGGCCTGCGGGAGGGGAGCGCAATGTCCGAAACCGGTCTGCTGCCGGCATATCTGATCGTCGGTACCGACGGAGTCAAGCGCGATCACGCCGTCTCGCGTATGAAAGCGCGTCTGGAAAAGTCGGGCATGGTCGAGTTCAACCTCGACGAGCGCGATATGACCAAAGACCCCGATATCGAGTCGATTATCGGATCGCTCAACACCTTTCCCATGGGCAGCGAGTTTCGCCTGGTAATCCTTGATGGCTGCTCAAAGCTCGCCAAGTCGGTCTCGGAGCCGCTCGTCGAGTATCTGGCGAGTCCCAGTCCCACAACGGTCTGCCTCATCATCGCCGACTCGCTTGCCAAGAACACGCGCCTGTATAAGGCGATCGCCAAGATCGACAAGAAGGCTGTGATCGATTGCTCCGGCACCAAGCGCTGGGAGCTACCGCGCCGCGTGCAGCAGATGGCGACGCAGCACGGCAAGTCGATCACGACGGCGGCCGCCGAGGAACTCGTCTCGCGTTCGGGTGAAAACACTCGCATGCTCGATAACGACTTGGCTAAGCTTGCCCAGATGGTCGAGGTGCCCCAGATTGAGCTTGCCGACGTTGAGCGCTGGATTGTACGTACGGCCGAGGTTCAACCCTGGGACTTTCTCAATGCGGTCTCGGCCCGTGACATGCGACGCTCGCTCGAGCTCTTCAATCTACTGCCCGCCAAGAGCTACGTGTGGACTTACACATTGCTGTGCGGCCGCATCCGCGAGCTTATCGTTGCCAAGGCGCTCGATGCGCGCGGACAGGGTCGTGAGCTGGCCGCAACACTTAAGCTCCAGTCCTGGCAGGTCAAGAATCACCTGACCTGGGCACGTCGCTTTTCGATGGCAGAGCTCGTTGCCGCGCTCGAGGGCGCGGTCGATGTGGAGCTCGCACTGAAGGGTTCGGCCGATTCTCAGACCGCGCTTTTGCTCTGGATTACGAACATCTTGAGAAAATCGTGATGATACCTGCCTATTTGACAAATTCGTTCTATCCCTTTGAGGGGGAGCGTGCTATAGTAGGCGCTTGCATGACCTCACCGTGTCTCAGAGGTGTCATACATTTTTTGCAAGGAACTCGAAAGGAACTCCAGAAGTGGCAAACATCAAGTCTCAGAAGAAGCGTATCCGCACCAATGAGGCAGCTCGCATGCGTAACAAGGCTGTCAAGTCCGAGCTCAAGACGCTGACCAAGCACGTCCAGTCCGCCGTCGCCGAGGGCGACGCCGAGAAGGCCCAGGCTGCCCTCAAGACCGTCACCAAGCGTCTCGACATGGCTGCCGCCAAGCATGTTATCCACAAGAACCAGGCTTCCAACCGCAAGTCCGGTCTTGCCAAGCTCGTGAACAGCATCAACGCCTAAGTTGTAAATTTCACACCACACAGATTACGCGCATAAATGGAGCCTGTTTTATGGAACAGGCTCCATTTTTTGTATCGCTCGGGTAAGATAGTCCGCATGAATACTTCAATTGACATTTCCCACATCCGCAACTTCTCAATTGTTGCGCACATCGACCATGGCAAGTCCACGATCAGTGACCGTATCCTCGAGCTCACCCATACCGTCGACGAGCGCGACATGGAGTCGCAGCTGCTCGACACCATGGATATCGAGCGCGAGCGCGGCATCACGATCAAGTCCAACGCCGTCCGCGTGTCCTATGACGCCGACGACGGCGAGACGTATCAGTTCAACCTCATCGATACGCCGGGCCACGTGGACTTTACCTATGAGGTCTCGCGTTCGCTGGCCGCCTGCGAGGGCGCGGTGCTCGTCGTCGATGCCACCCAGGGTGTCGAGGCGCAGACCGTCTCCAATGCGACGCTCGCCATGAACGCCAATCTGGACATTGTGCCGGCCATCAACAAGATCGACCTGCCCTCGGCCCATCCCGATGAGGTCAAGACCGAGATCGAGGATGACTTGGCGATCCCTGCCGATGATGCCGTGTGTGTCTCGGGCAAGACCGGAGAGGGCATCCACGATCTGCTGGAGTCCATTGTCTTTTTGATCTCTCCGCCCAAGGGCGATGCGAACGCGCCGCTCAAGGCACTCATCCTGGATTCGTACTTCGACGAGTATCGTGGTGTCGTCGCCACGGTGCGCATCTTTGACGGTTCCATCAAAAAGGGCGATACCCTGCGCATGATGCAGGCAAAGGGTGACTTTTTGGTCGATGGCGTGGGCGTCAAGCGTCCCGCCGAGACTCCGGTCGATGCGCTGACGGTCGGCGAGGTGGGCTACGTGGTCACGGGCCTGAAGGACCCCGAGGCCGTGCGCGTGGGCGATACCCTCACGTGGGCGTCGAATCCCTGCCCCGAGCCGCTTCCCGGCTACCGCGAGGCCAAGCCCATGGTCTATACGGGCCTGTTCCCGATCGATAACAAGGACTACGAGAACCTGCGTGACGCGCTCGATAAGCTGCACGTCAACGACCCGTCGTTGGTATGGGAGCCCGAGACCTCGGTGGCGCTCGGCTTTGGCTTCCGCGTGGGCTTCCTGGGCCTGCTGCACATGGAAGTCGTTAAGGAACGCCTGGAGCGCGAGTTCAACTTGGACCTCATTGCCACGAGTCCCTCGGTCGACTATCACGTCTACAAGACCGACGGCGAGATGATCGATGTCCGCAGCCCGCAGGACCTTCCCGAGGCCACGCGCATCGAGCGTATCGAGGAACCCTACCTCAAGGCAAAGATCATCTGCCCGCCTGAGTACACGGGCGCCGTCATGCAGCTCGCCATCGAGCACCGCGGCGTTACGACCGACATGATCCACCTGACGAGCAAATCGGTCGAGATGCGCTTTGATATGCCGCTTGCCGAGCTCATCTTGGACTTCTTTGACCAGCTCAAGAGCCGCACTAAGGGCTATGCCTCGCTCGACTACGAGTTCAACGAGTATCGTCCTTCCGAGCTTGTGAAGCTCGATATCTTGCTTTCGGGCGATGAGGTGGACGCGCTGTCGTTTATCGTGCACAAGGACAAGGCCTATGGCCTGGCCCGCGGTCTGTGCGACAAGCTCAAGGAGATCATCCCGCGTCAGCTGTTTGAGGTGCCCATCCAGGGTGCTATCGGCAACAAGATCATTGCCCGCTCCACCGTCAAGGCGCGTCGCAAGGACGTGCTTGCCAAGTGCTACGGCGGCGATATTTCGCGTAAGCGCAAACTGCTCGAGAAGCAGAAAGAGGGCAAGAAGCGCATGAAAGCCATCGGCTCGGTCGAGGTCCCGCAGGAGGCCTTTATGGCGATTCTCAAGGTGGACGAGTAGGCCTATGGCGCTTTCCGAATACAGCGAGCGGTTGCTGGGCGCCTATGCCGAGCAACCGTTCCTTATGGCTCCCATGGCGGGCGTGACCGACCCTGCCTACCGCATCATGTGCCGCCGCCGCGGTGCCAACCTTGCCTACAGCGAGATGGTGAGCGTGGCAGGCCTTGCCTATGCCAGCAACAAAACGTGGCGCCTGGTGCTGCCGGCCGACGAGGAGCAGCAGATTTGTGTGCAGCTCTTTGGCTCCAAGCCCGATCAGTTTGCGAGTGCCGTCGCCGCCGTCGAGGAGCGCGTTGGCGATCGCCTGTCGCTCATCGATATCAATATGGCATGCCCCGCCCGCAAGGTCGTTACCAAGGGCGAGGGCTCGGCGCTCATGCGCACGCCCGATTTGGCCGAGAAGATCGTCGAGGCGGCGGTGGGCGCGGCGCATGTACCCGTGACCGTCAAGATTCGCAAAGGCTTTTATGCCGAGGACCGTAATGCCGCGACGTTTGCCCAGATGCTCGAAGGCGCCGGTGCCGCCGCGGTGGCGGTGCATGGCCGCTGCGCCACGCAGCTCTATACGGGCCAGGCCGATTGGTCGGTCGTCGATGAGGTTGCCGACGCCGTTGAGATTCCCGTGATCGGTTCGGGCGACGTGTTTACCGCCGAGGATGCCGCGGAGCATCTGCGCAACTCGGGCGCCAGCGCGGTGTTTATCGCGCGCGGTATCTACGGGAACCCGTGGGTGTTTGGCGATGCTCGCGCCCTTGCGCTCGATGGCATACCGGTGCCGGTTCGCAGCTCCGTCGAGCGCCTGGACGCCCTGCGTGAGCACCTAACGCTGACACATGAGCTCCTGCCGCTTATGTCGCGTGCCCGTACGTACGCAAGCTGGTACTTAAAAGGCATGCCCCATGCCGCCGCTTGGCGTGCCCATGTGGTGCGCTGCTCCACGTATGAGGAGTTTATGGTGCTGGTCGATGAGATCGAGCATGATGCGGTGGCCTGCGAGGCCGCCCTTGCCGCTGGCAAGTCGGTGCCTGCTCATCCGCTGGAGGCTTAAGGGTGGCCGTTACCGCGCTGTACGTGCACGTGCCGTTCTGTGCCCAAAAGTGCCGCTACTGCGACTTCGACTCGCGCAGTTTTGCTCCGTGCGACCTGAGCGCTGCGCTCGATGCCTATTTTGAGCAGTTGTTCGCGCGCCTCGATGCTTTTGGCAAGGCTGGTGCCCTTGACCAGACCCGCACCGTCTATGTTGGCGGCGGTACGCCGTCGCTGGCGGGGGAGCGCCTGGTGGAGCTGGCGCGGCGTATTCGTGCGTGGTGCGCCCCCGTTGAGTTTACCTGCGAGGCCAATCCCGAGTCGCTGACCGCCGAGCTTGCTACTGCACTTGTCAAGGTTGGTGTCACACGCGTCTCTCTGGGCGTGCAAACGCTCGATAACATCGAACTTACTGCCATCGGCCGTATTCACGATGCCGATCGGGCGCTCGCCGCCATCGCGACGGTCAAGAACGCTGGGCTTGATGTGTCGTGCGACCTTATGTGCGGACTTCCCGGGCAAACCGCAACGAGTTGGAATCGCACGCTCGTTGGCGTGCTGGCGGCGGCTCCGCATCATGTGTCGGTCTACCCGCTCACGCTCGAGGAGGGGACGCCCCTTTATCGCATGGCGTGCCGTGACGAGTCGCTCGAGCCTGATGAGGATTTTCAGGCCGCATGCATGGACGTGGCACGCGAGCTCCTGGGTGCCGCCGGCTATCACCCGTATGAGGTGGCGAGTTACGCGCTCGACGGCCATGAGTGCGCCCATAACATTGCCTACTGGACCGGACGGGGCTACCTGGGCCTGGGTCGTTCTGCCGCGGGCATGCTCGACGCCGAGGATTTCGACCGTCTTGCAGGTTTGTTCCCCGGTGTATCTTCTCGAGGCGATGCGTACCGCGTGCGTCTGGTGCAACGTGACGATGACGCGACGGCGTTCGAGGCCGAATATCTCTCGCAGCGCGAGGCTGCGGCCGAAGACCTGATGCTTGCTTGTCGCATGACGCGCGGTGTCGCGTCCGACCTGTTGGTTCGCGCGGCTCGTGTCATCCCGGCCGATGGGCTGACAGCCGCTTGCGATCGCGCGCTCGAATTAGGTCTTGCCACTTGGGTGCCCGAGACGCTCGGGGGTCATGAGGGACCCTTCACTTCGGCAGATGTCGTCGCGAGCCATGTTCGAGCTCGTTTGGCGCCGACCCATCTGGGCTGGCTCGATGGAAATGTTCTGTTCGAGCTGTTTTGGGATCTAGCTTAGGCCGCTCGGGTAGAATTACCGGAATATATACGCTGCTGTGAGCAGGAGGTTGCCGCGCATGGCGACGATGAACGAAAAAGATTACTACGAGATTCTGGGTGTCTCCAAGGACGCCACCTCACGTGATATTCAAAAGGCCTTCCAGCAAAAGGCCCGTAAGCTCCATCCGGACGTCAACAAAGAGCCGGATGCCGAGGAAAAGTTTAAAGAGGTTTCCGAGGCCTACGCCGTGCTTTCGGACGAGCAGAAGCGTGCGCGCTACGACGCCATGCGTTCGGGCAACCCCTTCGCCGGCGCTCCTACGGCTTCGCCCTATGGAGGCGGCTACGCCGGTAGCGCAGGCTATGGCAATCCCTTTGAGGGCGGCTTTCCCTTTGGTGGCGCCTGGGGCCAGCAGCGTCGCGGCCAGGCTGCCTACAATCCCGAGAACGGCGCCAACGTGGTCGTCGATATCAAACTCGACGCCAAGGAGGCCAAGGGCGGTGCCCGCAAGACCGTCCGCTACACGCGCTTCGATACCTGTGGTCACTGCGGCGGCTCGGGCTCTGTTTCGTCCGAGCATGCACATACCTGCCCGAGCTGCGGTGGCCGCGGCCACATCGACGTCGACCTGTCCTTCCTGTTTGGTGCGGGCACGTTCCAGTCGGTCTGTCCCGAGTGCGGCGGTTCCGGTAAGGTCGTGGCCGACCCCTGCCCCGATTGCGGTGGCAGCGGGCGAACCCGTGTGACCTCCGAGCAGACGATTGAGTTTCCTGCCGGCACGCACGATGGCGACGAGCTCCGCATTAGCGGCATGGGCCATGCTGGCACTAACGGTGCCGCGGGCGGCGACCTGGTCGGCCGCGCCCATGTTGAGGCCGAGCGCTTGGAAGGCAAAGCTCGTACTGGCTTTTACCTGATGGGCATTGTGGCGCCGTTTTTGGTGCTGTCGGCCATCTCGGGCGTGTTCTCGGCCTTTGCCGTGATGTGCTTTATCCCCTTTACCATGGGCCTGTTCATGGTGCTTTCGGACGGTGTGCTTCATCGCAGCCTGCTGTGGTGGAAGCGCGGTGCGATGCAGTTTGCCAACGGTTTTGCCAACGGCTTCATGTTCGCGCTCGTGTCGGTTTGGTTCGCGAGCTGCTCGCAACGGGCCATGCTTTCGCCGTATCAAATGCAATAACATCAAACCCTTTGTTTGCGGTCGGCCCAGCTTGGGTATAGGACGCACTGTGACAATAATGAAAGTCGGAAGGATTCGGTCGTGTCGGAAAATAGGGATTACTACGAGGTGCTTGGCGTCGACAGGGATGCCGACGCGCGGACGATTAAGCGTGCGTTTCTAAAGAAGGCCCGTACCGTACATCCGGATGTTTCGGACGATCCCGAGGCCGAGGCCAAGTTCAAGGAGCTCAACGAGGCCTATTCCGTTCTTTCCGATGAGCAGAAGCGTGCTAACTACGACCGTTACGGCACCGCGGACGGCCCCGGTGGCTCTGGTTATGTCGACATCAACGATATCTTTGGCGGCATGGGTATGGACGACCTCTTCTCGTCGTTCTTTGGCGGTGGCGCCGGTGGTGGCGCCCGCAGCCGTCGTGAGCGTCGTCGCGGACGTGACATGGCCATCTCGCTTTCGGTGACGCTCGAGGAGGCGGCGCTCGGCTGCAAAAAGACGATCAGCTATGATCGCCTTGCTCCTTGCGAGGACTGCAACGGTACCGGTAGGGCCGAGGGTGCACAGGAAAAGCAGTGCAGTCGCTGCCACGGTACGGGCTACGTCACGACGGTTCAGCGATCGTTTTTGGGCCAGGTTCAATCTTCCTCGCCTTGCCCCGACTGCCATGGCGAGGGCACGGTTATCGACCATCCCTGCGAGACCTGCGACGGTCAGGGCCGCACGCCTTCGCACGAAAAGATCGACATCGATATTCCCGCCGGCGTTTCGACCGGTCGCCAGCTGCGCGTGAGCGGCTTTGGCGAGGCCGGCCTTCGCGGCGAGCCTTCGGGCGACCTGATTGTCAACGTGCGCGTCGCCGACCATGAGCGCTTTAAGCGCAACGGTGACGACCTGTACCTGGTGAGCGATATCTCGATTGCGCAGGCTGCGCTCGGCTGCGAGATCGAGGTCGAGGGCATTATGCCCGACGAGGTCGTTAAGGTGACGGTTCCCGCCGGCGCCCAGTACGGCGACACCGTGAGCGTCAATAATTACGGCATGCCGCGCATTGGCGGTGGCGGTTCGCGTGGCCGCCTGATCGTGCAACTGCGCGTGGTCGTTCCCACCAATCTTTCCAATAAGCAACGCGAGCTGCTCCGTGCTTTTGCCGATGAGATGGGCGATGACGTTGCTTCTGGTAAGAAGTCGGTGACCGACCGTATCAAGAGTGCTCTCGATGACATCCTCGATTAAGGAGCCCGCGTGCTCGCACCCCATATTTCCGTCGTCAACCTCGGTTGCCGTGTCAACCGGGTTGAATCCGACCGTATCACTGCCGATCTTATGCGCCTGGGCTTTGCGATGGTGGAGCCCCAGGATGCAGAGCTGATCGTCATTAACACCTGTGCCGTTACGGGCGAGGCCGAGGCCAAGACCCGTAAGGCCGTTCGCCATGCTCTGGCCCATCCAAACGAACCCTATGTGATCGTGACCGGATGCGTTGTCAATTTGCATCCCGAGGAGCTGCTGGAGCTTTCGGACCGCGTGATTGCCGAGCCGTCCAAGATCGATGTTGCCGACCGCGTTTGCGAAGTGCTAGGCGTTGAATCCGACAGCGTCGCCGCTTGCAGCGATAGCGATGTGGTCGATGCGCTTGGGCGCTCCCGCTTGGGCGTAAAGATCCAAGACGGCTGCAATCACCGCTGCACCTACTGCATCGTGTGGAAGGCGCGCGGCCCCGAGCGCTCCGTGCCTGTCGAGTCTGTGCTCGAGCAGGTGCTCGAGGCCCAGGAGGCTGGCGTGCCCGAGGTCGTGCTGACGGGCGTGAACCTCGGTGCCTACGACGGCAAGAGCGCGACCGACGAACACGTGGAGATCGACGAGCTGCTCGAGACCATCATGGAGCGCACCTCGATTCCCCATGTGCGCATTTCTTCGGTGGAACCCATGGATATCTCCGAGCGCCTGCTGAAGGTCATGGCTCGCTATCCGCAGCGTATCGCCCCGTTTTTGCACCTGCCCGTGCAGTCCGGTTGCACGGCGACCCTGCATCGTATGGGCCGTCCCTATAGCGCTGAGTCCTTCGAGGGCACGGTGCGTATGATTCGCGAGATTTTGCCGCAGGCTTCGCTTTCGTGCGATGTCATCGTCGGTTTTCCCGGCGAGACGGACGAGGAGTTTGAGGAGTCGCTGGCGCTCTGCCGTCGCGTGGGCTTCTCGCGTATGCACGTGTTCCGCTACAGCAAGCGCCCCGGCACCTTGGCGGCCGATATGCCCGACCAGGTGGCGCCCGAGGTCATGGCTGAGCGCAGCCGTCGCATGCGCGCGGCGGCCCAGGAGCTCGCCGTTGCCGACGCCCGTCGCCGCGTGGGCTCCGTCGAGCGTGCCGTGCTCGAGTATGGCGACAACCTGACGCTCGGCTCCTTCCATCATGCCCGCCTTGACGATACCCGTGGACTCACGGCTCCGTGCCTGCTCGATGTTGCTATCATCGGAGTCGATGATTCCGGCTTGGTCCATGCACGCAGGGAGGTTCATGGAAGCCTCGAAGATTAGACTTACCGTTCCCGAGGGAATTGACCCCTCTCGTGTGCTGGGCGCTGGTGACGGCGTTCTGCGCACGCTCGAGGGCCTGGTTCGCGCCCACGTGGTTGCCCGTGGTGACAGCATCGCCGTGGGCGGTGACCCGGATGAGGTTGAGCTCGTGGCGCGCTTTTTCGAGCATGCTTTTCGCGAGGCGGCCGCCGGGCGCACACTGTCTGCCGACGATGTCTCTCGCTGCCTGGCCGTCTTGCGCGACGGTGAGCACGAGGCTACGTCGCTTCGCGATGACGTGCTGCTTTCGTATCGCGGCCGTGCCATTCGCCCCAAGACGCTGGGCCAAAAGCGCTATGTGGATGCCATCCGCACGCATACCATCACGTTTGGCCTGGGTCCTGCCGGCACCGGTAAGACCTATCTGGCCATGGCGCTCGCCGTTGCCGCGCTCAAGCGCCACGAGGTGGGCCGGCTGATCTTGACGCGTCCGGTTGTCGAGGCGGGGGAGAACTTGGGCTTTTTGCCCGGCACCCTCGAGGAAAAGATCGATCCCTACATGCGTCCGCTCTACGACGCCCTTTTTGACATGATGGATCGCGAGCGCACCGATGAGCTTATGGAGCGTGGCGTGATCGAGATCGCCCCGCTTGCCTACATGCGCGGCCGCACGCTGAGCGATGCCTTCGTGGTGCTCGACGAGGCGCAAAATACCACGCCTGAGCAGATGAAGATGTTCCTGACGCGCTTGGGCTTTAACTCCAAGTTTGTGATTACCGGCGACCTGAGCCAGCGCGACCTGGTGGGTCGTCGTGGCGGTCTTGCCGACGTTGAGCAGATTTTGGGCCGTGTCGACGATGTCGCATTTTCGCACCTCGAGCGCGCCGACGTGGTGCGCCATGCCTTGGTGGGACGTATCGTCGAGGCATACGACACTTATGATGACGTGCGCGAGCAGCGCCCGCGCGACCGAAAGGAGTCCCGTTGAGTGTATTGATCAGCAACGATGCCGAGCTCGATACGCTGCTCGATGCGCAGGAGGTGGAGCACATCTGCGAGGTCGTGCTTGCCGCCGAGGGCGTTGAGCGTGAAGTCGAGATTTCCCTTTCGTATGTCGACGAGGACGAGATGCACGAGCTCAACCACGAGTGGCGCGGTATCGATCGCACCACCGATGTACTCTCGTTTGAGTGCGATTCGGCCTTTGACGATGACATTCCCGCCGATGAGACGCTCGAGCTCGGCGATATTATCTTGGCCCCGCAGGTTATTGCCCGTCAGGCCCCCGGTTTTGGCAATAGCCCCGCTGACGAGTGCCGTCTGATGCTCGTTCACGGCATGCTGCACCTGCTGGGCTATGACCACATCGAGGACGACGAGGCCGAGGTCATGGAGGCCCGCGAGGACGCCATCCTGCGCGATTTGGCGCTCGAGCGCGGCGAGGACCCCAAGCTAGTCCACGTCGGCCCCATCACCAACCACGCCCACGACTAGGAGCCGTCTATGATTCCCGGATCGAACAAGGACCATCCGTCCTTCTTAAAGTCGTTTTCTTACGCTATGGAGGGCTTCGTCACCGCCGTCAAGACCGAGCGCAACATTAAGGTCATGCTCGTGGCGGGCGTGTGCACCGTCATTGCAGGCTGCATCGTGGGGCTCGACATTGCCGAGTGGGCCACGATTATCATCTGTTGCGGCCTGGTGATCCACGGCGAGCTTTGCAATACCGCCATGGAGGCCATCGTCGACCTGGCGACCCAGGAGCTCCATCCGCTGGCCAAGCGTGCGAAGGACATCGCCGCCGCCTCCGTATACGTTCTTTCCATCACCGCCGCGATTGTGGGCTTGCTGGTATTTGCCCACGCGCTCGGCTTTATTTAGAAAGGGATTCCCATGTCCGACAATATGCAGCCTACCGATGAGATTTTGGACGACGAGTCCCTGGACGCGGTGGATACCGAGGAGCTCGAGGATGTCGAGGAGTTCGACCCGTTTGAGGGTATGAGCGACGAGGAACTCGACGCCCTGTGCGACGAGGACGACAACCTCGCGGGTTTTGGCGACGTGGAGCCCGGTTTCCGCAGCGGCTTTGTGGCCCTGGTCGGTCGTCCCAACGCTGGCAAGTCCACGCTGCTTAATGCCTGCTATGGCAAAAAGGTCGCCATCACCTCGCCGGTGGCCCAGACGACCCGCCGCCGCATGCGCGCCGTCGTTAACCGTCCCGGCTACCAGCTGGTCTTTGTCGATACCCCGGGTATCCACAAGCCCAAGGACGGTCTGGGTTCCGAGCTCAACAAGAGTGCGTTGTTCGAGCTGAACGATGTTGACGTCGTCGCGTTTTTGATTGATGCCACCAAACCTATCGGCAGGGGAGACGCTTGGGTTGCCGAGCGCGTCAGATGCGCCCGTTCCAAGAAGGTTCTGGTGCTCACTAAGGCCGATGAGGCCGACCCCGCACAGGTCATGGAGCAGCTTAAGGCTGCCCACGAGCTCATGGAATATGACGATGAGATCGTGACGTCGTCGGTCAAGAACTTCAACGTCGATGCCTTTATCGAGACCGTTGCGCACTTTTTGCCCGAGGGTCCGCGTTGGTTCCCCGAGGACATGGGTACCGACGCTTCCGATGAGACGCTCGTTGCCGAGTTTGTGCGCGAGAAGGTCTTGCGCCGCACCCGTGATGAGATTCCGCACTCCGTTGGCGTGATCTGCGATGCGCTTGAGCAGACCAAGAAGGTGCTGCGCGTGCACGCCACCATTTACGTCGAGCGCGAGGGCCAAAAGGGCATCATCATCGGCAAGGGCGGCGAGATGATCAAGCATATCGGTATCGACGCCCGTCGCGATCTTGAGCGCATCTTTGGCACGCAGGTCTTTTTGGAGCTGGACGTGAAGGTCAAGGCCGGCTGGCGTGACGACGAGGCCCAGATTCGCCGCTTTGGCTATAACGCCGAGGACTAAGGACGCGCGGCGCGCATGGCAGGCTCCCGGACATATCGCACGAAAGTGGTCGTGCTCGATAAGACTAAGCTCAAAGAGACCGACCTGATCTTGACGATGCTTGACGAGCGGGGGCGGCAGGTTCGTGCCGTGGCAAAGGGCGCCCGCAAACCCGGCGGACGCCTGGCTGCGCGCTGCGAGCTGTTCTGTACGGTCGATATGCTGCTCGCACATGGACGGTCACTCGACGTGGTTTCCCAGGCCGAGCTTATGGAGGCGCCGCTCGGCGCTGCGCCCGATTACGAGACGACCTGCGCCGCAAGCGCGATCGCCGAGGTTGCGCGCGTGTGCTCGTTCGAGGACGCCGAGGACCCGTTTACCTTTGCCATCACGCAGCGAGCGCTTGCCCTGGTGGGCAGCGGGCTTGACACGGCGCATATGGACCTACTTGTGGCGGCATATGTCTTTAAGCTGCTGTCGCACGTTGGCTATCGACCCGATTTTTCGGCCTGTGTGCTGTGCGGAGACCCCATGCTGTCGTATTTTTCAGCCCAGGCGGGCGGTCTCATGTGCGGGTCGTGCGCGTCGAGCGTTCCAGGTGCCGAACTGGTGTCGACCGGTGAGACCGCATGGCTGCGCGCCCTCATGTCCATGACCTTCGATGCGCTCATGGCCGAGCGAATCGACCCGCATACGGCGGCATTCCTGCTCGGGCTTTCGCATGTTTGGGCTGCGACGCACACCGATCAGCGCCTCCGCGCGATGGAATTCATGTTGGGTCGGTGATGATGCGCAGGCGCGGGCTGCTTGTGGTAACATACCGACCTGTTGGTACCTCGACCTTGGTTGTTCGCTCCACCGGCGGCTTCCCAGTCCGAGGCGAATCGAGTCGCCCGTGGGCGACGCAAAACGAAAGGTGAAACAATGACTGTTTCCAAAGAGCGCAAGGCGGAGCTGACTGCCCAGTTCGGTAACACCCCGGTCGACACCGGCAACCCCAAGGTTCAGGTCGCCATCCTGTCCGAGCGCATCAAGGAGCTGACCGAGCACATGAAGTCCCACCAGAAGGACTTCCACACCCGTCGTGGCCTGCTCATGCTCGTCGGTCGTCGTCGTCGTCTTCTTTCCTACATCAAGAAGAACGACATCGTCGAGTACCGTGAGCTCATCAAGGCTCTGGGCATCCGCGACAACATCCAGTAGGATTTGTACATGCTAAGAGCGTCCTGCGCAGCGGGGCGCTCTTTTTGTGTAAGGGCGCGAACAATCACGCTCTGAAGCGTGGCGGGGGCAGGGGGCCCGCGTCACATGAGAAGCCCGCAGGCAAGGGGCCTGTGGGGTAAAGGAGAACAATGACACTCGTATCCAAGACCTTTGAGCTGTACGGCAAGACCTACACCTTCGAGTCGGGCGAGCTTGCCAAGCAGGCCACCGGCGCCTGCCTGGTCAAGCAGGGCGACACCACGATGCTCGACACCGTGGTCGTCTCCAAGGAGCGCAAGAACTACGACTTCTTCCCGCTGACCGTCGACTTCAACGAGAAGATGTACGCCGCAGGGCGCATCCCGGGTGGCTACCTCAAGCGTGAGGGCCGTCCCAGCGAGAAGGCCACGCTCACCGCGCGCATGATCGACCGTCCGATTCGCCCGAGCTTCCCGGACGGTTTCCGCAACGAGGTGCACATCGTCGCCACCTCGCTTGTTGCCGACCAAGTCAACCCCTTTGACGTCATCAACGTCATGGGTGCTTCCCTGGCCATGACGCTCGGCGGCGTGCCCTTCGAGGGCCCGCTTGCCTGCGTGCGCATCGGCCGCAACGTGGAGACCGGCGAGTTTATCGTCAACCCCACCTACGAGGAGCGCGAGAACTCCGATCTGGACCTGGAGCTGGGCGGATCCGCCGACTTCATCTCGATGGTCGAGGCCGGCGCCGAGGAGATCTCCGAGGACGACATGCTCGCCGCCATGAAGTTTGGCCAGGAGGCCCTTGCCGCTTTCTGCCAGGCTCAGGACGAGTTCGTCGCCGAGTGGGAGCAGGTCAACGGCCCCATCGTCAAGAAGGAGTACCCGCTCGACCAGCCCGTCGAGGAGGTCCAGGAGCGCATCTTCGCCCACTACGACGAGATGGCAGCCGCCCTTCGTGACGCCGACAAGCTCTCCCGTATCGGCAAGGTTGAGGCTCTGAAGGAGTCCATCCGCGCCGAGTTCACCGACGAGGAGCAGGCCGCCTGGGAGCGCGAAATCCCCGTGGCGCTCAAGAAGCTCGAGAAGAAGGCCATGCGCACCATGGTCGTCGAGACCGGCGAGCGCGTCGACGGTCGTGCCGCCGACGAGATTCGTCCCATCATGGTGAAGGACAACTACCTGCCGCTCGTTCACGGCTCCGGCCTGTTCCAGCGTGGTCAGACCCAGGTGCTTTCCGTCCTGTCGCTCGGTATGCTCAACGAGGGCCAGCGTCTGGATACCATCGAGCCCACCGAGGGCAAGCGCTACATGCACCACTACAACTTCCCGCCGTTCTGCACCGGCGAGACCGGCCGCATGGGCAGCCCCAAGCGCCGCGAGATTGGTCACGGCAACCTGGCCGAGCGCGCTCTGCTCCCGGTGCTTCCCGACGAGAACGAGTTCCCCTACGCCATCCGCGTCGTCTCCGAGGTCATGGAGTCCAATGGCTCCTCTTCGATGGCTTCGACCTGCGGCTCCACGCTCGCCCTTATGGACGGCGGCGTGCCCATTAAGCGCCCGGTCTCCGGTATCGCCATGGGCCTGATCCAGGAGGAGGGCAAGACCGTGGTCCTGTCCGACATCCAGGGTCTCGAGGACTTCCTGGGCGACATGGACTTTAAGGTCACCGGCACCACCGAGGGCATCACCGCCCTGCAGATGGACAACAAGGCCACGGGCCTCACCTTCGATATCTTGGCCCGCGCCCTGCAGCAGGCCAAGGAGGGTCGTGCCTTCATCCTGCAGAAGATGCTCGATGTGATCCCCGAGCCGCGCCACACTACGCGCAGCACCGCTCCGCGCATCGTCTCCATCCAGGTTCCGACCGACAAGATCCGCGACGTCATCGGTTCTGGCGGCAAGGTCATCCGCGGCATCCAGGACGAGACTGGCGCTTCGGTTGACATCCAGGAGGACGGCACCGTCTTTGTCGGTGGCACCGGCGAGTCTGTCGATCAGGCTGTCGAGCGTATCAAGCTCATCATCAAGGTTCCCGAGCCGGGCGAGGAGTACACCGGTCGCGTGGTCTCCATCCAGCCCTTCGGCGCCTTCGTCAACCTGCTGCCCGGTAAGGACGGCCTGCTGCACATCTCCCGCGTCGCCAAGGGCCGCGTGGAGAAGGTCGAGGACGTCCTCAATGTGGGCGACGAGGTCAAGGTCGTCGTCATCGAAGTCGATGACCGCGGCAAGATTTCGCTCGATCGTCTGGATAAGCCCGAGGCCCCGGCTCGCGCCGAGGGTGCCTCAGAGGGCGACGGCGAGCACTTCCAGCGCCGTGAGCGTCCGCGTCGCGAGCGCTCCGAGCGCAGCGACCGTCCGCGCCGTCCCGGCGACAACGGAGGCCGCAAGCCCCGCCGTCACCACGACGCCGAGTAACAGCTACACATAAGCAGCTCAACAAGGGCGACTCCGGACTGGGGTCGCCCTTTTGCTATTCCCGGCGGGGTCCGCGGATAAAGTTTCCTGCTCTACAGTCCTGCTCACGACGGAGGCCACATTAAGTGGTCTCCTGTTCGTGCGGAACTCGCGATAAACTTTATCCGCGGACCCCGCCGGGAATAGCAAAAGGGCTGGTTGATGCGGGTTTCGATTTTGTCAGACAGTCTATTCAGTTATATGAATTCAGATCTTTAGATAAACGCATGTGCGGCATTACCCCAGATACAACCGACCAAAATAAACCTGTCCCTATTTGTCAGGTCTGGGGCCATCGGGGGCCGGGGCGGGTTAAGTTTGTCGCGAGTTCCGCACGCA
>CABQJU010000001.1:0-158194 GCA_902464575.1 uncultured Collinsella sp. | reverse complement strand
CGGCGCCGACCACGCAGTCGACCCCCAGGCCGGAAAGCCTCTTCTGCAGGTCGAAGCCCGTGACCCCGGACTCGTACACGCACCTGGCCCCGGGGTCCACGGAACGGACCCACTCCGCGACGGCGCCGGCGTCGTAGCCGAAGGTCGCGGCACGTACCTCCCCGGTCATGACGTCGAGGGAGACGGCCTTTATCGAGCGGGCGTGGACGTCGAGGCCGACGAAGGTGGTAGCATCGAGCATGGGAGCCCCTTCCATGAATGCGGCGTGGCCGCCACGGTTGGATTAGACACTCACCATTGTCGGCCTAATCCGCGGTCTTTCATGCAGCAGGGGCTCTCAATGTTTTTATGTCCTGCTCATATCGTCTGTGCCGGCACTTGGGGACAGTCCTAGTCGTTGGGGGTCTACCGACGCATTGGGGGTTTGCGCCTTCCATGCATGACAGCCGTCTCTTTTATGTTTCCTTTAGCCGTCGCTGTCTAGGATGGGGGTTAGTCGATAGGAAGGGAGCACCGGGATGGACGACGCGAGCGAGCGCGCAATCGAAGAGGACATGCTCGATCAGTTCAACTACTTTGATGATGAGGACGAGGAGCTGATCGACCGTCGCGAGCCAGCGCCGCTTGATTCCTTTGATCTGGTCGATGAAGAGCCCGACGAGGACGAGGGCGAATCGGCGGAGCCCTCACAGCCTTCGCGCCTTAACTCGCTGCTTTCGAGAGCCCCCATGCACCACGGCGTTCGTGCCGGCGCGCTCCATATGAAAACTGACTGGCACCAGATCGTGACGGCAGGCGATGAGCTTGCCGTCGATGCGCCGCTCACCGATAAATCATCCATCATCTGCCGCACCGGCATGCTTATGCTGGCAAGCGGAACGGGTGCCTGGCGCGTGCGCGATACCATGAATCGTGTTGCCGCCGTACTCGGTGTCACCATCCACGTTGACTTAAGTCTTCTGTCGTTTGAGTGCACCTGCATCGAAGATGGTCACTGCTTTAATGAGGTCGTCAGCTTGCCCACAACGGGCGTCAATACCCATCGCATTTGGATGATGGAGAGTTTCCTCAAGGAAATCGAGACCTATGGTCGTCGCTTCACGGTGCACGAGTATCACGAGATGCTCAAGACCGTTGAGAGTTCAAAACCTGATTACGCGCCTTGGCAACAGGGCCTTGCGGCGGCCTGCGCCTGTGGCGCCTTCGTTTTTTTGCTCGGCGGCGGCCCTATCGAGATGGCCTGCGCGTTCGTGGGCGCGGGTGTCGGCAACTTTGCCCGCTCCCATATTCTCAAGCAAGGCCTTGGTCAGTTCAGCGCGCTGACGACCGGCGTTGCGCTCGCTTGCGTTTCGTATCTGCTGGCATTGCTCGGCCTTGGCCAGGTCATACCGGGGGCAATGTCGCACCAAGAAGGCTATATCGGCGCCATGCTCTTTGTGATTCCCGGCTTTCCACTCATTACGGCAGGCCTCGACATCGCTAAGCTCGACATGCGAAGCGGTATCGAGCGCCTTTCATATGCCGTATCGATTATTGTGATGGCGACCCTCGTAGGTTGGATGGTTGCCGAGTGTGTTGGCCTGGCGCCGGACGACTTTGCCCCACTGGGCCTTTCGCCGCTTGCCCTTACGCTCCTGCGCGTGGTGATGAGCTTCGTTGGCGTATTCGGCTTCTCGGTGATGTTCAACAGCCCGGTAAAGATGGCCGCGGCAGCTGGGTTGATCGGCGCCGTGTCCAATACCCTGCGTCTGACCCTTGTCGATGCGCCGACGATGATTCCCTTCCTGGGCCTCAGCACGGGAATGCCTCCCGAGGCAGCAGCGTTTATCGGCGCGCTGGTATCGGGGCTGCTCGCAAGCTTGGCTGAAGTCAAGCTCACCTACCCGCGCATCGCCCTCACGGTGCCTTCGATTGTCATTATGGTGCCGGGCTTGTATCTGTATCGCTCGATGTATTACATGTGCACCTTCGACACGGTCAATATGCTCGGCTGGTTTGTGCGCGCAGTGCTCATCGTAGCGTTTCTGCCCGTTGGACTGGGTGTGGCGCGTACGCTCACCGACCCTCGCTGGCGCCACACCAGCTAATTGGTACAAGGGGGACAGGTTACTTTGCACCAAATGAGTTGCGGTGAAATAGGGACTGAATTGCTGCTTAAAGGGTCAAAACAGTCCGTATTCCACCGCAACTTATGGGGTCGGGGGATTATCGGTGCCCTGCATCTTCATAAACTCAACGCTTACGAAGCGCATGCGTTTCGTGCTAGGCTGGTTCCACCACATAAGTAGTCGCAGACGCGCGTACCACGGGCGGGCGAGATGAAGTTCCAACAGCTCCATCTTGCCCGCCCGTTTTTGTTGCGTGGCGCCGCGGTACAACACAGAGAGGAATCTGCCCTTTATGCCTATCAACAAACGAGAGAGCCTGCTGTTCACCTTTATCATGTGCTTTTGCATGGTGCTCTGGATGAGCATCTACAACGTTGCCCTGCAGCACGGGGCCATCAACGGCGAGGTCGTTGCCACTGCGTGGCTCGGCTTCCCCGTTGCCTACATTTTTGCCATGTGCTGCGACTGGTTCGTCGCCAGCCCGCTCGCCAAGGGTTTCGCCTTTAAGTACTTGGTCACGCCGGGCAAGAGCTCGCCACTTGCCATGACGCTCGCCGTCAGCTCCTGCATGGTCGTTCCCATGGTCATCATCATGTCGCTGTACGGTGCCTGTGAGGGTCTGACGCACATGCCCGGCGGCATCCTTGCGAACCTGTATTCCGTGCCCGCGATCTGGATGATCAACATCCCGCATAATTTTGTGATGGCGCTGCCGTGGAACCTTTTGGTAGCCGGTCCGATTTCCCGCTTCGTCTTCCGTCGCGCCTTCCCTGTGGGGACGGTTTTCGAGGAGGAGCATGCCGAGCTCTTGGAGCAGGCTATGGCTCCTGAGTGCGAGTAGCTCGCTTAGGGATCTGCTGAGCGCGGGCGACTTGCTTGGTTGGAGCCCTAAGCGTGGATAGCTCTCTCGGCGACATCGCGGGCGTGAGCGGTGCGCATGACCGGAGGGCCCGTGCTGCTCCGTTGCCCGACGTGCTAGCGCGCAGAACAATCTGTTGGTGCATTCGGCGGCTGCTGAAGCGTTTCGGCAGCCGCTTTTTATACGGAGTTTAAATACAACAGTCTGTTGTATTACGTAGAGTGGTATATCTCTAGCGGGAAAAATGCGAGAGACGGAGCATTATGGCGTTGCTAGTAGGACTGGACGTAGGGTCGACGACGACCAAAGTTTACGCGATGCACGAGGATATGACCGAGGCGTGGTGGGGATATCGCCGCCACGGGGCGTGTCAGACAGCGAGCGTGCGCGCCATGCTCGGCGAGCTCGCCGAGCGCTTTCCCCATGAGTCACTGCGCGTTGCGGTGACCGGCTCGGGTGCGCGCGATATCGCGACCGCGCTGGGCGCCTCGTACGTTCAGGAGGTGGTCGCCAACGCGCTCGCGATCAGCAGGTTCTATCCGCAGACGCGCTGCGCCATCGAGCTGGGCGGCCAAGACGCCAAGATGATCTTCTTCCGCACCAACGATAAGGGAGACATCGAGGTTGCCGACATGCGCATGAACGGCTCGTGCGCAGGCGGTACCGGTGCATTTATCGACGAGATGGCAAAGCTCATGGGGGTCGGCACCGAATCGGGCGAGTTCGAGCAGCTCGCAAGCCGGGGAACGACCGTCCACGAGGTCTCGGGCCGCTGCGGCGTGTACGCAAAGACCGATATCCAGCCGCTGCTCAACGAGGGCATTCCTACCACCGACCTGGCGCTTTCGGCGCTTCACGCGGTCGCCCGCCAAACGATCGGCGGTCTGGCCCAGGGTATCGACATCGAGCCGCCGGTAATCTTCGAGGGCGGTACGCTCGCCTACAACCCCACACTGGTCCGCGTGTTCCGGGAGCAACTGAATCTATCGGACGATCAGGTTATCGTCCCGCGCGATCCGCAGATCATGGTCGCGCGCGGTGCCGCCCTGTCGCTGACCGACATGTTCGCATCGTCCCAACCGATCGACCTTCCCGACGCTTTTGTCCGGCTGGATAAGCTCGAGACGGTCGCGCCCGCAAGCGGGGAGGGACGTCTTGCCCAGCCCTTTTTTGCCACACCTGCCGAGCAGGCGGATTTTACGGCACGCCATGGCAAAGAGACGCCGGCAAAGGGTCCGGATGCGTATGCGCCCGGAGAGACGGTGCGTGTGGCGCTCGGTATCGATTCGGGGAGCACGACGACCAAGTTCGCCCTGGTCGATGAGGCGGGTGAGCTTGTCGATTCGTTCTACGCGTCTAATAACGGCAGACCGCTCGACGTCGCCCAACAGGGTCTTGTCAGCTTGAAGAACCGCTGGGAGACAGCGGGAGTCACGCTTGCGATCGATGCCGTGGGCACCACGGGATACGGCGAGGAGCTTTTCGCGCGCGCGTTCCACGCCGACTACCATACGGTCGAGACGGTCGCGCACGCCCGCGCCGCGTGCGCATGCGTTCCCGATGCGACCTTCGTGCTCGACATCGGCGGACAGGATATGAAGGCCATCTGGCTCAACCGCGGCGTGCTGACCGATATCGTCGTCAACGAGGCGTGCTCTGCGGGCTGCGGCTCGTTCCTCGAGGGTTTTGCCAAAAACCTCGGAATAGCCGTTGAGGATATCGCGACCGAGGCATTTTCGTCCAAAGCCCCCGCCGTTCTCGGCAGCCGCTGCACGGTGTTCATGAACAGCAGCGTCGTTTCCGAGCAGCGGCGCGGTAAGGGTCCGGGCGACATCATGGCCGGTCTCTGCCGTTCGATTATCGAGAACGTGTTCACCAAGGTCATTCGCGTTTCAAATCTCAACCGTCTGGGCGACAAAGTCGTCGTCCAGGGCGGCACGTTCCGAAACGACGCGGTGCTGCGCGCATTCGAGCAGTATCTGGGCAAACCCGTCACGCGTGCGCCCCACCCGGGGCTGATGGGCGCTATCGGTATCGCCCTGCTCGCGCGCGAGGAATGCCGCAAGGGCGACGCCGGCACGTCGTTTATCGGGCTCGATGCCGTGGAGCGCTTCGAGCATCGCGAGTTCGGCGGCGTTACCTGCCGTCGGTGCAACAACCGCTGCCAGCGCGCGGTCGTGGCATTTGGCGACGGCTCGCTTTACGTCACGGGCAATCGCTGCCCGCGCGGCGGCGCCATCTCATGGGATGAGCTCGTGCGCGAGGTTCCCGCGGCGGAGGAGCTGCGTCCGCAGGGTGCTTGCGAGGCACAGGCACCCGGCACGGGGCGCGACCGGACCGCGGCTGCCCCCAATCTCTTTGTCGACCGCGAGAAGCTGCTGTTCGAGTCGTGCCCCACGGTTCCCGTCTGCGGGGGGCGCGATGTCACGATCGGCATTCCCCGTGTGCTCGAGTTCTGGGACACCATGCCGTTCTGGTCGACGTTCTTCAGCACGCTCGGCTTTAAGGTGCGCGTCTCGGGACGCAGCACCAAGGCGATGTACGAGCGCGGTCTGGCGCACGTCACATCCGACACCGTGTGCTTCCCGGCCAAGCTCGTCCACGGGCACATCCGCAATCTCGTCGACGCCGGCGTCGACCGCATCTTCATGCCCATCATCACGACGGTGCCCACCGAAAACACCGCCTCTACCAGCGAGTGGATGTGCGCCGTCGTAAAGGGATACCCCTACGTGATGCGCAATTCCGATAACCCGGAGGAGCGTTTCGGCGTTCCGTTCGATACGCCGCTGTTCCACTGGTACGACGAGGGCGACCGAAACCGCCAGCTCAAGGCGTGGTGCAAGGAGACCTTCGATATCGATGCCGACCTGGTTGCCAAGGCGACCGAGCAGGCGGACCGCGCGCAGGAGACGTTTGAGAACCAGCTGCAGCTGCGCGGCAGGCAGGTGCTCGAGAACGTGCACGAGGACGGCGGCTACGCGGTGGTGATCGCTTCGCGCCCGTACCACAACGACCCGCTGGTCAACCACGGGCTGCCCAAGCTCTTCTCTGAGCGCGGCATCCCCGTGCTGACGCCCGATGCGGTGCCGGGGGTCTGCAACGTCGATCTTTCCAACAGCCGCATCGACATCGTGAACAACTATCATGCGCGCATGCTGTCGTGCGCGGTCATCGTCGCATCGACGCCCGAGCTCGAGCTCGTGCAGATGGGCAGCTTCGGCTGCGGCCACGATGCGTATCTCACCGACGAGATCGCGCGCATGATGGGCGAGATGGGCTCCAAGGTTCCGATGATGATCAAGCTCGATGAGAGCGACGTCGCCGGTCCCATGGGCATTCGCGTGCGTTCGTTTATCGAGTCGGTCAACCGTCGTCGCGCGGAGGAGCGTGCCGAGGGCGCCCGGGTGCACGCGGTCCATCCGCTCGACGACCCGTATAAGGTCAAGTACACCAAGCGCGACCGGCACGACAAGATCGCGCTGGTCCCCAACACCTCCCATGCGTTCTGCAGGCTCATGACCGCGGCGATGCGCAATCAGGGCGTGCGCGCCGAGGCCCTTGATATCGGGCGCGAGGATGCCATCCGCCTGGGCAAACGCTATGTGCACAACGACATCTGCTTCCCCGCGCAAATCGTGATCGGCGAGGCGCTCGCGGCACTCGAGAGCGGTAAGTACGACCCGCACGACGTCGCCGTGGTGACTGGCAAGTATATCGGCGACTGCCGCCTGACGCACTACATGCCCCTGCTGCGCCGCGCGCTCGACGACGCGGGATACGACTATGTCCCGGTGCTCACCAACGACGACGTCGATGCCCACAATGCGCATCCGGGCTTCAAGCTCGGCCTTGGCCCGAGCATCCAGATCGCCTACGGTCTTCCCATGATCGATGCCCTCGAGGCCATGCTTAGGCGCATCCGTCCCTACGAGCTCGAGAAGGGCGCGGCGGACGCTGCGTTCGACCGCGCGCTCGATGAGGTTATCGAGGGCATGGAGCGCTCCGGGCTGAGAGGCCAGGCGACGGGCTTCAAACGCGCGCTTGCGATCATGGACGCCGTTCCGTACGACCGCTCGAACCCGCATCCGACCGTTCTCATCGTGGGCGAGTACCTGCTCAATTTCCATCTCGGCGCCAACCACGAGATCGAGCGCTACCTCGAGGACAACGGGCTCGAGGTCATCGAGGCGCGCATGACCGACGTGATCCGCAAGACCTATTTCTACAAGCATGCGCAGTCGCGCGAGTTCCACGTCGACCTGTCGCTGCCCGAAAAGGCCTGGTACGCCACGGCGGACAACCTGTTCGAGCTCGCGCACGACCGTTGCGACCGCCTGGGCGCGGCGAGCCCGCTCTACGAGCCGCCGACGCGCATGCCTGAGCTCGTGCGCGCGAGCGATAAGATCCTGCACCATACGTTCGATGCGGGCGAGGGCGTGCTGATTCCGGCGGAGATTCTCGAGCACGCCAAGCGCGGCTGCCGCAACTTCGTGATCCTGCAGCCGTTCGGGTGTCTGCCCAACCATGTCGTGGGGCGCGGGCTCATCCATGCGCTCAAGGAGCAGTATCCCACGGCGCAGTTCCTGCCGCTCGACTACGATCCCGACGTGAGCTTCGCCAACGTGGAGAACCGTCTTCAGATGCTCATCATGAACGCCAAGGCGCAGGGGTGCGGTGAGGCGCATGGCGAGACCGCGTAAGGACGCCGATGCGCCCGATGCACGCACCCGTATCATCGAGGCGTTTTGGGAGCTCATCGAGAACAACAGCATCTTCGAGCTGTCGGTTGGCGAGGTGACCCGCGCCGCCCAGTGCAATCGCGGAACGTTTTACTACTATTTTCACGATTTCGATGAACTCGTCGCCATCGCCATAGCCCAGCTGCTGCAGGATAACGAGCTCATCACCGATGCCCTCTGGCATTTTTCGAGCGAGGGCGACCTTTCGGCGTTCGACCGGCGCGACGTCCGCTGCCTGCTGCAGCGCATCGTCATCACCATGAGGGCGGGTGCCGCCGAGCAGGTCGTGCAGGGCATCCATACGATCATCATCGACCGCGTGAGAGAGATCGTCCACCCCGACGGAGAAGAGCTCAAGGCAGATTCGAGCTTTGCGGTGGGCTTTCTGGTCTCGGGCATCATGGGCTTTGTGATGGCGGTCGGCTTTGCCCGGGAGGGCGGCGAGGAGATAGACCTCGAGCAGCCGGGGGACAGCGCGTGCGCGTACCTGAGGGCGGTCGCCATGCAGACGGTGGAAACGGTCGCGCAAGTCGAGGGCGTCGATACATCCGAGCTGCTCGAACGCGTCTCCAAGGAGGCCGATGCCTATCGCGCATCGCGTGCGACGAGTCCCGACGTGGTGAAAGACGCCTAGGGTTTCTCTTGCGGGGCGCCTGTCGCGCATCGCGCGGTGAGTCCCGCGATGCGGTCATAACCTGCATTCATGTGAGCCGGGTTTATAGATATTCCTCCAGCTGTTAACATAGACAACCTGTGGGTAAAGAGACAAAAGCGCCGCCGACGGGCGGGCGTTTTGATTTCGATGAACTCATGTAAGGAAACGAGCATGTTAGATAGATTTACCGATCGAGCGCGCAAGGTCATGTCGATGGCCAAACAGGAGGCGCTCGATCTGCACTCAAATAAGGTGGGCACCGAGCACTTGCTGCTCGCGCTTGCCAAGGAGGACGAGGGCATTGCCGCCGAGGCGCTGCGCTCGCTCGACATCTCCTACGATGACATCATGGATACTCTCAAAGAGGTCCAGACCACGGTTCCCGAGCCCAGCGAGGAGACCGAGGCGGCCAAGCTTGCCTTTACGCCGCTCGTCATTAGCGTGATGGAGCGCTCCTTCCGCGTGGCGCGTGAGAACAACCAGACCTATGTGTCGACCGAGCACTTGCTGATTGGCATCGTCGAAGAGGGTAACGGCATGGCCATGGACATCCTCATGCGCCTGGGTGTGTCGTCCGCCTCCATCAAAAAGGCTATCGAGAAACTTACCGCCAAGGACCAGGACAAGAAGCGTCCGCTCGCCGGCGCCGGTGCCGGGCGTCCCGGTGCGGGCCTGCCGTTCTTTAGCGGCTCGGACGCGTCGCAGCAAAAGGGGAGCGGCACCGATACGCTTAAGCAGTTCGCCACCAACCTTACGCAGAAGGCGCGCGACGGCGAGCTCGACCCTGTAATTGGTCGCGAAAAGGAAGTCCAGCGTATGATGGAGATCCTTTCGCGTCGCACCAAGAACAATCCGCTTATCTTGGGCGACCCCGGCGTGGGCAAGACGGCCATCGTCGAGGGTCTGGCTCAGCAGATTGCAGCTGGCAACGTGCCCGAGAACCTTATGAACCAGAACATCTGGACGCTCGACCTGCCGGGCCTCGTTGCGGGCGCCAAGTATCGCGGTGAGTTTGAGGAGCGCCTCAAGAACGTGATCCAGGAGGCCACCGAAGCTGACGACGTCATCCTGTTTATTGACGAGATGCACACCATCATCGGTGCCGGCTCTGCCGAGGGCTCCATCGACGCGAGCTCCATGCTCAAGCCCGTGCTCGCGCGCGGTGCCTTCCAGATTATCGGCGCCACCACGGCCGAGGAATTCCGCAAGTACCTCACCAAGGACCCGGCCTTCGAGCGTCGCTTCCAGACCATCGATGTCGAGGAGCCGAGCGTCGAGGACACGGTCAAGATCCTGACCGCGCTCAAGCCGCGCTACGAGGAGCACCACCATGTGCGCTATACGCAGGGTGCTATCGAGGCCGCCGCGAACCTCTCCGACCGCTACATCCAGGATCGCTTCCTGCCCGATAAGGCCATCGACCTCATTGACGAGGCCGGCGCCCGCGCCCGCATCGCCGCCAACCGCGCGCCCGAGCCGGTGCGCGAGGCCGAGCATCGCGTGGAGGAGCTTAAGGCCGCCGCGCAGGAGGCCACCGAGAGCGACGACATGAACAAGGCCGCCGAGATCACCGAGCAGCAAAAGGCTGCCGAGATTGAGCTCGCCGAGGCCAAGGCTGCCTGGACGGCCGAGCTCGACGCCAGCCCGCTCACCATCGATGTCTCCCAGATTGCCGACATCGTGTCCGTGACCTCGGGCGTGCCGGTTTCCTCGCTCACCGAGAGCGAGAGCCGGCGCCTGCTGCAGACCGAAAGCGTGCTCAAGACGCGCATCATCGGCCAGGATGAGGCAGTCGAGGCCGTCGCCAAGGCCGTGCGCCGCAGCCGCTCGCCGCTCAAGGACCCGCGTCGTCCCGGTGGCAGCTTTATCTTCCTTGGTCCCACCGGCACAGGCAAGACCGAGCTCGCCAAGACGCTCGCCGAGTATCTCTTTGGCAGCAAGGACGCGCTCATCAGCTTCGATATGTCGGAGTTTGGCAGTGAGTTCGAGGTCTCCAAGCTCATCGGTAGCCCCCCGGGCTATGTGGGCCACGACGAGGGCGGCCAGCTCACCAAGGCTGTTCGCCGTCACCCGTACTCGGTCGTGCTGTTCGACGAGATCGAGAAGGCGCACCCCGACATCTTCAATATCCTGCTGCAGGTGTTGGAGGAGGGCCGTCTGACCGATAGCCAGGGCAAGACGGTCGACTTCCGCAATACGGTGATCATCATGACGTCAAACGTGGGCGCCCGCGAGATCGCGCAGGATGCGAGCGTTGGCTTTGGCACCACCGGCGAGCAGGGCCTCACCTCGAGTGAGATCCGCGGCCGCGCGATGGGCGAGCTCAAGCGCCTGTTCCGCCCCGAGCTGCTCAACCGTATCGACGACATCGTGGTGTTCCAGAAGCTCTCGGGCGAGAACCTGACCAAGATTGCGCACCTGCTGGTGGACGATCTGCGCCAGCGCCTGATCGCAAACGGCATGAACATCAAGCTTACCGATGCGGCCTACGACAAGATTGTGGCGGAGGGTACCGACCTCACCAACGGCGCGCGTCCGCTGCGTCGTGCCATCCAAAAGCTCATCGAGGATCCGCTGTCCGAGGAACTGCTGGCTGGCGAGTGGGGCGAGGGCGATACCGTCCTGTGCGACGTGGCCGATGGCAAGTTTGTCTTTAGCCGCGGCACGGGCGAGATCCCGGCACCGCGTCCGGCGGGCACGCTTGGTGGCGATACCGCCCCGGCGGTACCGCACACCGGCAACGCCGCGCCCGTGAGCGGCGGCGTGACCTCGGGCCCCGGCGGCATGATGCAAGCCGGTTCCGGCGCGCTGTAGGGCGTGGCGACAATTTGATACGCGCAATCGAGGCGCTCCGGAAAGGGCGCCTCGATTTGTAGAGCTGCGGAAGTTGTGACCGTTACGCTATACGGTCCACCGTTAGCCGATGATGCGAGGGCGCTCGGCGTTTTCGACTGGTTTATGCACGCAAAGTCTGGGAATATACAAGTCGCATGTCTTACTGTCTAACCAGTTGCGCCAAGGAGGCACCATGGACTACAAGATTACCGGCTACGAGCCCGCCCAGCTGTTCCATTTCTTTGAGGAGGTCAGCGCGATCCCCCGTGGGTCTGGCAACGAGAAGGGCATCAGCGATTTCCTGGTTGCGTTTGCCAAGGAGCGCGGTCTCGATGTGTACCAGGACGAGGTCTACAACGTCATCATTCGCAAGCCCGCATCTGCCGGTGCCGAGAATGCCCCGACCGTGATGCTGCAGGGCCACATCGATATGGTGTGCGACAAGTTGGGCTCCGTTGAGCACGACTTTACGACCGATGGTATCGACCTGGTCGTCAAGGACGGCGTCCTCACCGCTAACGGCACCACTCTGGGCGCCGACAACGGTATTGCCGTCGCGCTTATGCTTACCGTGCTCAACGACGATTCGATTACCCATCCGGCCCTCGAGTGCGTGTTCACCACCGACGAGGAGACTGGCCTGGTCGGCGCCGAGACGCTCGACAAGTCCCAGATTAGCGCCCGCACCATGATCAACCTTGACTCCGAGGAAGAGGGCGTTGCCACCGTCAGCTGTGCCGGCGGCGTCGTCGTTACCTACACCTGCCCGATCGCGCGCGAGCACAAGACCGGTAGCACCCTCACGCTCGACATCTCCGGCCTGCTGGGCGGCCACTCCGGCAGCGATATCAACCTGGAGCGCGGCAACGGCAACCTCATCATGGCCCGCATCATCGACCGCTTGATGGTTGCCGGCGAGCCCGCCATCGTTAGCTTTAACGGCGGCACCAAGGACAACGCCATCAACCGTGAGTGCAAGGCTGTTCTGGTCTACGCCGACCACGCTGCCGCCGAGGCCGCGGCCCAGATCGCAAAGGGCATCATCGCCGACGTCACTGCCGAGCTCGAGGTCTTCGACCCCGGCTTTACTTGCACCGTCGAGATTGCCGACGACGCCGAGGTTGAGGCCATGGACCAGAAGTCCGCGCTTGCCCTCATCCGCGCCCTGCGCCTTGCCCCTAACGGCGTGATTCGCCGCAACGTCGCCACCGACGGCTCCGTCGAGGTTTCCTCCAACATCGGCGTGGTCGCCACCTCCGATGACGAGGTCAAGATTATGCTGTCCCCGCGCTCTTCGATCACCTCGCTGCAGAACGAGTTCAAGGACCGTCTGCAGACGCTGGCCGATGTCCTGGGCTTCGACGCCAAGTTTGAGTTTGAGTATCCCGGCTGGAGCTATGCCGAGCATTCGCCGGTCCGCGAAGTCTTTGTCGAGAGCTATCGAGAGCTCTTTGGCTCCGAGCTGCGCATCGAGTCCATTCACGCCGGCCTTGAGTGCGGCCTGTTTGCCGAGGCTCTGCACGGCCTGGACGCCATCGCCGTGGGCCCGACGCTCTCCGATGTCCATACCCCGGACGAGAGCATGGAGCTCGCTTCTGCCGAGCGCTTCTACGAGCTGCTCATCGACGTCCTCAAGCGCCTCGCTGCGTAAAGGTTGCGCTAGCAGCAGTCCGAGTCACGTGCTAGCGGATTGCAAATGACATTATGAGAGGGGGCACCCGGTCTTTTGCGACGGGTGCCCCCTCTCTTTTGTTTGATAATTGCGAAATTACGGCCACCTAGTCCATTTCTGCCCTGATGAGGTCGAGGGCGCGCTGGCAGTTTTCGCGGACGGGGCCGAGCATATGCTCGCGCAGGTCCGCCATGCCGGGCAGGTCGGCGTATTCGTCCATGACCTCTTCCATGCAAATGGGTACCTCGTAGGCGAGGTCCATCATGGTCGCAAAGCAAAACTTCTCGGATAGCCCGGCATCGGTGAGCGTCGCCTCCAGCGTGGGGTCGCCCATACCGTGGTATCGGCGGATAGCGCCTGGACCGATGCACCCCACACGATTTTCGCCGCCAACGCTCATGGCAAGGCGCGCCCGGCGGCGCATGCGCTCATACGCCAAACCCGACGCGACATCGTACATTCGAGCCATCATGGCTGCGCCGTCGTTTCCAAGGAGCAGGGAATAGTTTTTCGCGTGCGCATCCGGTGCGCCGATGATGGCGTTAAAGAAAAGTATCTGCGTAAACAGATACAGGTTAAGTTGATGGTGGCTCGTATTTACGAGGAGCTCTTGAATGTCGCGTGTGGTCGGGCCGCCGTCTGCCGTGTACTTTTGGGCGGGCATCACCCCAAGTGCCTGACAGAGGTCTTCTTGATGTAGGCGCCTGATCGTTCCGTCTTTGACTTTCACGCGGTCATAGCGCTCAACAATGAGGGCAGGTTCGTCCTCAAACATACGATATTCGACGTTTGCCGTTGCGATGCCGGCGCGCTGGGCGCTTTTCATGCAGACAAACTCATTGAGAGCCTCGAGTTTAAATCCGATAACGCCATTTTTGAAAATATGCGTCGTGGGCGAGGAGCCCATGCATTCGCACCAGCGGCCGTTTATGAACGCGAGCGCGAACTTGCCCTGGTTGCCTCCAAGTGACCAACTTTCATCTAGACCCATCCACGATGCATCGCGGTCATCTCTGATCGACTTGAGACGAAGAGCAATTTCGTGGTTGTCTATAGGGCGGTATTCGCCAGCGCGATGCAGGACGGCGTCGGTATCTTCTTCGGCACAAAACTGCACGCCGCCCGGACAGTCGAGTCCGATATGGCTGAGCAACGCAACGGGATTGTTGGGCCTAACGTCGAATTCGGCGGCAATCGCTTTTCGTTGGTCCTCGCTGTCGGGTAGAAGGCCAAACAGGTACGGATTCATGACCTGTTGTCCGTATGTGCGATTCGATACGGGTATGTTGGTCGATAGGGCTGGCCCGTCATAGTCATGATCGTAGGTAAAGCTGATAAGACCGTTCTCATCTTGCGTGAGCGTTCCAGCAGGCACGCCGCAAATAATGGTCCGAAGTGATGTTCTGGCCATTGGCTATTTCCCTTCGGGCATGGCTTGGCTAGATGCGTTTGTGGCAATCGAGACTCCGAGATTGGACATGGCGAAATCGGCGAAGACCTCGTCGTAGAGTGCGGATGTAAAGGGGGCATCTGCAAGAGCCGGAATGGTTGTGCTGCGACGGTTGCGATGATGAAGACGTTGGGCGTGATGGCGTCTGGAGGTGCTGCAAGGTTGATCAGCATGCGGGGCGTCGACTGGTTGCTCATTTTTCGTTTCGCCTATATCCCCTTGAGCGGCGAGCGCCAGTCCAAGAGCACCGAAAACTGCCAGCAGCTTGTCGAGCCGAATGCCCGTGGCATCTCCCAGCTCGAGCGATGCGAGCAGGCGTTCCGAAACACCGGCTTTTTTAGCGAGGGCGGCACGGGTGATCCCCTGCGCCTCGCGCGCCTGACGCACGTAGATGCCGGCTTGGCGCGGCGTGGTGATGGGAAGGGTATCCATGGCAATCTCCTAACGTGCAGACTTTTGCATCCTAGTATGACATGCAAAAGTCTGCATGAAAAGGCCCATGCAAAACTCTGCATGAGACCTCATACGGACGTTTAGTTTTGAAGGGTGTTTTACAGCACCAAAAAACCCAAGTGTTCCAGCAGGATCTTGAGGCCGATAAGGATGAGCACGACGCCACCCACGATGGTGGCGGGTTTTTCGTAGCGCGCGCCAAAGGTGTGGCCGATCGCTACGCCGGCGACGGAGAAGATAAACGTTGTGACGCCGATAAGCGATACAGCGGGCACGATGTCAACCGAGAGCGCGGCAAACGAGATGCCCACGGCCAGGGCGTCGATTGAGGTGGCGATGGCGAGGATCAGGTACTCGCCCAGTTCAATCTTCTCGGCATCCTTGCCGTCGTCTTCATCCTCGTCTTCGGTAAAGGCTTCCCACAGCATTTTGCTGCCGATGAAGGCCAAAAGGATAAAGGCGATCCAGTGGTCGATGGGGCCGATGATGCTCATGAATTGACTGCCAAGCGCCCATCCGATCACGGGCATGCCTGCCTGGAAGCCGCCAAAGAACAGGCCGAGCACCACGGCGACTTTAAGGTTGATCTTCTTCATGCCAAGGCCCTTGCAGATGGAAACGGCAAAGGCGTCCATCGAAAGGCCAACGGCGAGCAACGCGAGCTCTGTGAGTCCCATAGTCTGGCTCCCTCTCTGCGGGCGAACCCGCGTGTACTTCTGCCGGGGGAGCAACAAAAAAGACCCGTGGCGTACGCGTTGCGCGCACAGCCACGAGTCTCGTTCATTAAGGCAAGCCATGCCGCATCGGCCAGTATGTTGACTTGCCGCGCCACCGGAGGCGAAACCGGCCACGCGACTACTCCCTCATTTATGCGAATCCCGATGCTACCACATAAGCAGCTCATTTGGATTGGGGCTCTCAGCTGTGTTCGCTCATTCTGTAAGCATCGGATTTTGCGGGCGTCACAGGGGCAAACCGTGAGAAACTTATTGACGTTTATGGAGCGTATACGATGGGAGCGATGCCTTGGATAAGAACGAGCTGCAAAAGCGTATGGAACAGGCCATTCGCCTGACGGCACCTGGCCAGCCGATCCGCACCGCCCTCGACATGATCATTGCCGGTCACCTGGGTGCCCTTATCTGCGTCGGCGACACCGAAAACGTGCTTGCTGCCGGTAACGACGGCTTCCCGCTCAACATTTCGTTTACCTCGAACCGCCTGTTCGAGCTTTCCAAGATGGACGGCGCCATCGTTATCGATGGCGACCTCACCCAGATCCTGCGCGCCAACTTCCACCTCAATCCCGATCCCTCGCTTGCCACGAGTGAGACGGGCATGCGTCACCGTACTGCCGCTCGCATGTCGGTGCTCACCGATGCCATCGTGATCTCGGTCTCGGCCCGTCGCGCCGTCGTTAACGTGTACGTTCACGGCAAGAGCTACGAGATCCAGCCCGTCACCACCATCATGAGCTCGGTCAACCAGCTCGTCGCCACGCTCCAGACCACCCGTCAGTCGCTCGACCGCTCCTTGCTGCGCCTGACGGCCCTTGAGCTCGACGACTACGTTACGCTCGCCGACATCACCGGCATCTTCTCGAGTTTCGAGATCATGCAACAGGCAAAGACCGAGCTTAAGGATTGCATCGTCAAGCTGGGTAACCAGGGCAAGCTCGTGCAGATGCAGCTCGAGCAGCTCGCGGGCTCCAGCATGGATACCGAATACGACTTGATGATCCGCGACTACGCAAGCGATTCCTCTGAGGCCAACGCCGAGAAGATCCGCGCTGAGCTTGCCCGTATGACGCCTAAGGACCTATCCGACCCGCAGCACGTGGCGGCAGTTCTGGGCTATGACGACCTGGACGAGGACTCCGTCATGACGCCGCTGGGCCTGCGCACGCTTTCGCGCGTGTCCGTCGTGCGTGACGGCGTGGCCGAGAAGATCGTCGACGAGTACGGCTCGCTGCAGGAGCTCATGGACGACATCAGCGAGGATCCGGAGCGTCTGGGCGACTTTGGCGTTAACAACCCTGCCATTCTTGCGGACTCCCTGTACCGCATGAAGGGCACCAAACAGGGGAACGCATAATGGCGCCCGTATGCGCCGTGGTCGTTGCCGGTGGCAGCGGCCAGCGCTTTGGAAATCCCGGCGGCAAGCAGCTCGTTAACGTGGCGGGCCGTCCGCTCATGAGCTGGTCCATCCGTGCGTTCGATCGTAGCGACAAGGTCGGCCACATCGTCGTGGTTTGCCCTGCCGAGCGCCGTGCCGAGATGCGCCGCCTTGCCATCGACCCGTTTGACTATGACACGCCCATCAGCTTTGCCGATGCCGGCGATACCCGCCAGGATTCCACCCGTGCCGGCGTGCATGCGGTTCCGGCGGGCTTTGAATACGTTGCCATTCACGATGGTGCTCGTCCGCTCATTACGACCGAGGCCATCGACCACGCGATCGACGTGCTTGTGGGCGACCGCGCCCTCGACGGTGTCGTGTGCGGTCAGCCCGCGATCGACACGCTCAAGATCGTCGATGGCGACAACATCGTCGAGACGCCGCCGCGCGAGCTGTACTGGGCCGCGCAGACGCCGCAGATCTTTAGCGTCGATGCTATGAAGCGCGCCCATGCCGCGGCGATTGCCGAGGGCTTTATCGGTACTGACGATTCATCGCTGGTCGAGCGCATGGGCGGGCGCGTCCGCTGTGTCCAGAGCCCGCGCGATAACCTTAAGGTGACGGTGCCCGAGGACCTGCGTCCCGTAACCGCGATTCTGCTTGGCCGCATGGCCGAGGGAGAGGGCCTTCCCCATGTTCAGTAACCTGCGCATTGGCCATGGCTACGACGTCCACCGTCTGGTGGAGGGGCGTCGATGTATCATCGGCGGTGTCGACATTCCCTACGAGCGCGGCCTGCTGGGCCACTCGGATGCCGATGTGCTCGCGCACGCCTTGGCCGACGCTATTCTGGGCGCCTGCCGCGGGGGAGACATCGGCAAGCTATTCCCCGATACCGACCCCGCCTATGAGGGTGCCGATTCGATGGTGCTGCTCGCTCGCGTGATGGACTATGCGCGCGAGCTGGGCTTCGAGTTTGTCGATGCCGATTGCACCATTGCCTGCCAGCAACCCAAGATCACCCCGCACCGCGATGCCATGCGCGCCAACCTTGCCCATGCCCTGGGCGTTGACGTCGAAAACGTGGGCGTCGCCGCCACTACGACCGAAAAGCTCGGTTGGGAAGGCCAGGGCGAGGGAATCGGCGCCTGGGCCGTCTGCCTGCTACAGAAAACCGTTAAGGAGTAACGAATGCGTATCTACAACAGCGCTACCCATAAAAAGGAAGAGTTCCAGCCCATCGAGTCCGGCAAGGTCCGCATGTACGTGTGCGGCCCCACGGTCTACGACAACATCCACATCGGCAACGCCCGCACGTTCATCAGCTTTGACGTGATTCGCCGCTGGCTCATCGCGAGCGGCTACGAGGTCACGTTCGCCCAGAACCTCACCGATGTCGACGACAAGATCATCAAGCGCGCCAACGAGCAGGGCCGTACGGCCGCCGAGGTCGCGACGGAGTTCTCCGACAAGTTCATCGGCGTCATGCGCGCCGCCAACGTGCTCGATCCCGATGTGCGCCCCCGCGCCACCAAGGAGATCGGCCCCATGATCGCCATGATCAAGACGCTTATCGAGCAGGGCCACGCTTACGCAGCCGATAACGGCGATGTGTACTTTGCCGTGCGCAGCGATCCCAACTATGGTCAGGTCTCGGGCCGCAACATCGACGACCTTATGGTTGGCGCACGCATTGAGGAGAACGAGGACAAGAACGACCCGCTCGACTTTGCCCTGTGGAAGGCCGCCAAGCCCGGCGAGCCCAGCTGGCCGAGCCCCTGGGGCGAGGGCCGTCCCGGTTGGCACACCGAGTGCGCCGCCATGGTGCATCGCTACCTGGGCACTCCGATCGACATCCACGGCGGCGGCTCCGACCTTGCCTTCCCGCATCACGAGAACGAGTGCGCTCAGGCCACCTGCGCCTGGCACCAGGGCTTCTCCAACACCTGGATGCACACGGGCATGCTGCTGGTAGACGGCGAGAAGATGTCCAAGTCGCTCGGCAACTTCTTTACGCTGGCCGAGGTCCTCGAGCAGCACTCCGCTGCCGCCCTGCGCCTGCTGATGCTGCAGACGAGCTATCGCTCGCCGCTCGACTTTTCTTGGGAGCGCCTGGAGGGTGCCGAGAACTCGCTCACGCGTATCGCCGGTACGGTCGAGAACCTGCGCTGGGCCGCGAACCATGCGACGGCCGATGCCGATGAGGCAGCATCCGAGGCGTTTGCCGCCAAGGCCGCCGAGACCCGTGCCACCTTTAAGGAGTGCATGGACGACGACTTTAACACCGCCGGTGCCATGGGTGCTGTCTTTGGCTTTGTGACCGAGTGCAACCAGTACCTGGAGCAGGCGGGCGATGCTGCCGACAAGGCCGCAGTCCTGGCTGCCGCCGATACGCTGGCCGAGCTGCTCGATACGTTTGGCGTTGAGCTTCCCGAGCCCAAGGTCGAGTTGCCGCTGGGCCTGCTGGGCGTTGCCGCCGGTTTGGTTGCCTACACGGGCGACGACGTGGACGAGGCCGCTGCCAAGATTCTCGAGGCCCGTGCCGAGGCCCGTGCCGCCAAGAACTGGGATCTGGCCGACGCCATCCGCGACCAGCTCAAGGACCTCGGGCTGACGATCGAGGATACCGCCGCCGGCACTCGTATTAAGAGTCTCTAGTATTTGTCGACCGTTCGAGGTGCGGCAGATTGCCTTGAAAGAGGAGGGCATAGACCTGGTGGTCATGCCCGACGATTGAAAGGCAAGGTGCCGTGGCTCGGACGGTCGATTCTTGTTCGTTATCTTTTTAAGGAGGCCGTTTTATGGCCGACAATCGCAAGCGTGCACCGCGTGGAGGCAAGCAGGCTGCTTCTGGCTCGCGTCCGATTCGCCGCAACGACCGCGCTGCCGCTCCCAAGGGCCAGCGCGAGCGCTCCCAAGCCCAGGCTGCACGTCCGCAGCGAGATCGCAACCGCGACAACGTTCAGGCTCCCAAGGGCGAGTTTATCGAAGGTCGCCGTGCTGCCGCCGAGGCGCTACGCACTGGTTTTCCCATCAAGTGTGCGCTCATTGCCGAGGGCGGGGAGCGCGATGCCGCCTTGTCGCGCCTGATCGATGACCTCAATGCCGCGGGCGTCCGCATTAAGTATGTGCCGCGCGCGCAGCTCGATGCGCTGTCGAGCCATGGCGCTCACCAGGGTATTGCGCTCGAGGTTGGCAACTTCCCCTATGCCGACGTCGCCGACATCCTCGACCGCGCGGGTGACGGACCGGCGCTCGTCGTCGTGCTCGATCATGTGACCGACGACGGTAACTTTGGTGCCATTGTGCGCTCTGCCGAGGTCGTGGGCGCGGCGGGCGTCATCATTGCCAACAAGCGCGCCGCCGGCGTGACCGTTGGCAGCTACAAGACTTCTGCCGGTGCTGTCATGCACCTGCCTATCGCACAGGTTCCCAATATCGCCCGTGCGCTCGATGACCTCAAGGCCGCTGGCTTTTGGGTGGGCGGTGCCTCCGAGCACGCCGAGGGCAGCTGCTGGGATGCTCCCTTCGAGGGCCGCGTGGCGCTCGTCATGGGCTCCGAGGGCGACGGCATCTCGCGCCTGGTGCTTGAGAAATGCGACTTTTTGACCAAGCTTCCCCAGCGCGGCATGACCGAGAGCCTCAATGTTGCCCAGGCGACAACGGCGCTGTGCTTTGAGTGGCTGCGCCGCAATGCCGGCGAGCTCATGGGGGAGGAGTAGCGCATGTCCAAGAAGAACCGCGCCAAGTCCAAGGCCAAGCGCTTTGGCGAGGGCTCGGCCAAGCCGATTGTTTCGGCTGCGACCTATGGCGTGGGCGGCAATGCGTTTGCGCAGGCTATCGCCGACCCAGTCTCGACGGTGCACTCCAACAAGCCCGAGCTGCTGGTGGTCGACGGTTACAACGTGATCCACTGCACGCCGCGCTACGAAAAGCTCGTGTACGACCATTCCGACGATCCGTATTCCAGCGACGTTCACGATATGGCGCGCACTGCCCTCATCAACGACGTTGCCGCGTTTGCCCAAGGCCGCTACGAGGCCGTAATCGTGTTTGACGGCGCGGGCAATATCTCCAGCGAGCGCCCCAATCTGCCGGCCCGTGGCGTGCGCATCGAGTTTTCGCCGACGGGCGTCTCTGCCGATACCGTGGTGCAGAAGCTCTGTATCGAGGCACGCGAGGAAGGCCGCGCGTGCTCCGTGGTATCGAGTGACGGCACGATCCAGGCCGTCGTCATGGGCAAGGGCGTTACGCGCATCTCGAGCCGTATGCTGGTGGACGAGATCAAACAGATCGATAACGACGTTCACGAGGCAGAGGAAGCTCCGCAGATCAAGATGACCCTGGGCAGCCGCCTGAGCCCCGATGCCCTGGCCAAGCTCAAGGCCCTGCGCGGACGGTAGGGGAGCTGACGGCGCGACGCTGTCTCGCTAACTCCATTCAGCGATGTCGATCATTCTACGGAGGCGCCATGTAAGCGCCTCTTTTAGATATGGCAGCCTTGCCGTGAGCGCGTCGTTTCTGGACAGAATCTCGATTGCCTCGTCAACGAAGCCTTCGAGTTTGTCGCCGTCAAACCAGCCCATGTCCTCGACGAGCAACATTTGTTTGGCGGGGCTTGAATGAAATTGTGCGCTGGTAAAACTGTGCTCTCCCGCCCTAAGCTCTTCTAGTGATATGTTGCACCAGAGTGATGAGCCCGAATCGAAGATGGGGGCTGGTCTGCAGGCTAGCGTGTTTACGTTTCGCACAAGGCCAAAGTTACGCCAATGGCGGTCATAGTTGGCGATGATGTCGTCGCACACGATCATGCGGTCAAGGGCGTCTTTTATATCTGTCGCTCCAAGCTCTTCGCAGTTTGCTACATACCGTTCGTAATCGGTTAGTCGCTCGTCTGCATTTGCATGCTGGTTTACATAGAACGCAGGGACATATTCTTCTTCGTCAGTTAAGAAGACATTGCATGTGCTCAAGGCGGAAGTACCCGCGCCTTCGAGCGAGTAAGGCACATAATCGCAGGCGTTTAGGATGCGACGGTGGAGTGCGGTCGCCACCATCTCGTTATAGGGTTCCTGGTTTAGATGCGCACCTGCCTTGTGGAGGATTCGACGGTCACCCTCGCATGTCCAGTACTTTTGAAGATTGCCGTCCGAGGTGTTGTCGGGCTTGGCAGCAGCTGCCTTGCCCTCTGGGGCGAAGGGTGCAATGGTTAGCGAGACGTCATCAAAAGCATTATTGAAGAAATTGATATCTTTCCACGCGAGACCGGAGTCTTGGGGCCTAATCCAATACTGGTCGGATAAGGAGAGGCCAAGATTTCGCTGTACGAGTTCATCGGGAACATCAACTGCGGCTTCTGCAAGCAGGGAGGCTAGCCCAATGCGTGCGAGCGGGATACCGCGGCCACGCCACCAAGTGCGGAAAGAGTCGAGCGATATGGGGCTATTAGGGCCAAATACTCCAATAGGGGCGTGGGCGTAATCGATGTCGGCGCCGATATGGGTAAAGTCTTTTCGCGATGTGCTGTAGACCAGCTGAGCGACTTCGTGCGTGCGATTCATGAGGGTGAACGCGATCTCGCTCTTACCGTGGCCGCGGCGGGGACGTCCCCCCGTTTTGGTCACGGAACGGAGTCGCGTGTCGACGCTGTCTTTGTCGATGAGCCATACACCAGAAGCCTTGCGGGCATCAAGTGCTCCGTTTTTTATGAGCTCCTGCACCCTGCGCGGAGTGATGCCGAGCAGCTCGGCGGCTTCCTTGGTAGTAAGCATCACGAAACCCTTCGTCAAAACGAATAGTTTTATATATAGCAATTGTAATTAAAACTATTCGTTCTGACGAATGGTTTTGAGATTGAGGGCGAACCGACAGAAATGAACGGGCCTGGTACCTGTTGTTGCTGGATTTTGCATATTTGTATAACGCCGTGTGGCCTGTTGCGCCCCGTCCGTAATTCCTTTATTCTTAACAGGCTTCGCGCGAAAGCGCCAAGTGTGCCAGTGTGGCGCAACGGTAGCGCAACTGATTTGTAATCAGTGGGTTGCAGGTTCGATTCCTGTCACTGGCTCCATGAGAGTTTCGGGCTCTGTTCCCCTGTGGGACAGAGCCCGTTTCTTTTTTGTCGATAAGTCGGCGGGTTTGGCGCAACCTAGCTTCAGGTTTGTCTCGATCCGTAACACGAGTGGGCTGAAGACCCTCCTTATAGTTACAGATCGAAACATTGCCAAGGGAAGGCCGATAACATCTCGATCCGTAACACGAAGAGGCTGAAAACCGTTCTTACTGTTACAGAATGAGACGTAAGCGGGGGTTTCTGCGAAACATCTCGATCTGTAACAGATAGGGGAGGAATAACCCTCTTACTGTTACAGGTCGAGACATAGGCCGGGGCGAGGTTGGTCATCGTCATCGAGCGTGGATTATCGGACACACGAGCGTGGAAAATCTTCCGCCTAGTGAATGAGCGTGGATAATCTGCCACTTTGGATTCGATGGCACGGCAAAGTGGGAGATTATCCACGCTCGATTTCAAACGGAAGAAAATCCACGCTCGATTTTGCCTGGGAAGAGCAATCTTCTGTCTGGGCAGCCCCGATCTCGACCTATATATAGGTGCAAATAAGCTGGTATCGAAGTTCGATACTGAAGGTGTACTCCACTACAGCAAAGTGTTACCTTGGGAAACGTCACCTCAGTATCCAAAACCACTGTCCTTCATATCCAAACTCAATAAAACCGCAGGTCACGGCTATATAGATACGCCCGGCACCGTGTATCTAGAGGTTTTCGTTGACAGCCCCCAAGGTGGCATCGTATTATCTTCTTCGTTCGCGGGGGCGGCGGTCCAAAAGACCAAAGGACCTGCGGATACTTGAACGATTGGGAGTTTGCCCGAGTGGTTAATGGGGACGGGCTGTAAACCCGTTGGCTCTGCCTACATAGGTTCGAATCCTATAGCTCCCACCCGTCAAGTGCCTGTATAGCTCAGTCGGTAGAGCACTTCGTTGGTAACGAAGAGGTCACCAGTTCAAGTCTGGTTGCAGGCTCCATCCGGCGGTGTAGCTCAGTTGGTTAGAGCACACGGTTCATACCCGTGGCGTCACTGGTTCGAATCCAGTCACCGCTACCATAGGTAACACGGTGGCTTCTCAATAGTATGTTGAGAGGCCACTATGGTATAAAGGCAAAGTCCCGTCCGGGGACGACCTGTTAAGAGGAGGGCTTTATGGCCAAAGAGAAGTTTGAGCGCACTAAGCCGCATGTTAACATCGGCACCATTGGTCACGTCGACCACGGCAAGACCACGCTGACCGCTGCCATCACCAAGGTTCTCTCCGAGACCGAGGGCTGCAAGGCTGACTTCACTGCGTTCGAGAACATCGACAAGGCTCCCGAGGAGCGCGAGCGCGGCATTACGATTTCCGTCTCCCACGTTGAGTACGAGACCGCTGCCCGTCACTACGCTCACGTTGACTGCCCGGGCCACGCTGACTACGTCAAGAACATGATCTCCGGCGCTGCTCAGATGGACGGCGCTATCCTGGTCATCGCTGCTACCGACGGCCCCATGGCTCAGACCCGCGAGCACATCCTGCTCGCCCGTCAGGTCGGCGTTCCCTACATCGTCGTCTTCCTGAACAAGTGCGACATGGTCGACGATGACGAGCTCATCGACCTCGTCGAGATGGAGACCCGTGAGCTCCTCTCCGAGTACGATTTCCCCGGCGACGACATCCCCGTCATCCGTGGCTCCGCTCTGGGCGCTCTCGAGGGCGACGCCAAGTGGATGGACGCCATTCGCGAGCTCATGAAGGCCGTCGACGAGTACATCCCGACGCCTGCTCGTAACAACGACCTCCCGTTCCTGATGGCCGTTGAGGACGTTATGACCATCTCCGGCCGTGGTACCGTTGCTACTGGCCGTGTCGAGCGCGGTGAGCTCAAGCTCAACGAGCCCGTCGAGATCGTCGGCATCAAGGATACCCAGAACACCGTCGTTACCGGTATCGAGATGTTCCGTAAGTCCATGGACTTCTGCGAGGCTGGCGACAACGTCGGTCTGCTGCTCCGCGGCATCAAGCGTGAGGACATCGAGCGCGGCCAGGTTCTCTGCAAGCCCGGTTCGGTTACCCCGCACACCAAGTTCACCGGCGAGATCTACGTTCTGACCAAGGAGGAGGGCGGCCGTCACACCCCGTTCTTCGATGGTTATCGTCCTCAGTTCTACTTCCGTACCACCGACGTTACCGGTACGGTCAAGCTCCCCGAGGGCACCGAGATGGCTATGCCTGGTGACCACATCACCATCGAGGGCGACCTCATCCACCCGATCGCCATGGAGGAGGGCCTGCGCTTCGCTATCCGCGAGGGTGGCCACACCGTCGGTTCGGGCATCGTCTCCACGATCATTGAGTAAATTAGCTCTTTGATATAGCTGACTTAGAGAACCCGGCACTTATATGGGTGCCGGGTTCTTTTCTGCAATGGATATTGAGCCGTTGCTGGTGTCGAGAGGATCGATAATGGTCCTGGATGCACCGTCGATTAGTTCTCGATGGCTTCATTGATGTGTTCCAAATATGAATGGATCCACCGAGAACCAATTGACTCGAGGTTTTCATTGACAGCACTTACGTGGAGCTGATAAAGTAACAACTCGTGCCCGTACGGGGCGGAAATGAAAGGTTCAGGATACATGCGTACTCTAGTTACTCTTGCGTGCACTGAGTGCAAGCGCCGCAACTATACGACCACCAAGAACAAGTCGACCATGCCTGATCGTATGGAGATCAAGAAGTATTGCCCCTGGTGCCGTCACCACACGCTGCACAAAGAGACTCGCTAGTCTCTAGTCACATACGCCAGTAGTTCAATTGGTAGAGCATCGGTCTCCAAAACCGAGTGTTGAGGGTTCGAGTCCTTCCTGGCGTGCCAGTCATTATTCCGTAAGCTCCCACTTGGGGGCTTACGGTTTACTCATGTATAAGCGCATTGCGCGGAGGTAACCCAAATGGCCAACAAGAAGAACAAGAAGAAGGCTCAGCAGCCGGCACCTGCCAACAAAGCTGCCGCCAACTCCAAGGTTGAGGCCAAGAAGGCCGTTGCCAAGAAGAACGAGAAGGCTGCGAAGTCCAAGAAGAACGAGAAGCCTGGTTTCTTCGCCCGCACCAAGAAGTATTTCGCTTCGGTCAAGTCCGAGATGAAGCGTGTCACGTGGCCCGATAAGAAGGAGCTCGTGAACTACTCGGTTGTTGTTTGCGCTTCTCTGATCGTCGTCGGCGTCGTCATCGCTCTGCTCGATGCTGGCTTTGGCGAGGCTCTTGCTCTGTTCTCTGGATTGAGGGGCTAAACCATGTCTAAGCGTTGGTACGTCGTTCACACTTACTCTGGATACGAGAACCGCGTTAAGTCCGATCTCGAGCATCGCATCGAGACTATGGGCATGCAGGACCGTATCTTTGATATCGAGATTCCTATGGAGCGCGTCACCGAGATTAAAGAGGGTGGCAAGCGTGAGACCAAGGATTCCAAGATCTTCCCGGGTTATGTCCTGGTCCGCATGGAGATGGATGACGATGCTTGGACGTGTGTTCGTAACACGCCTGGCGTCACCGGTTTCCTAGGCGGCAACGGCAAGCCCGCTCCGCTTTCCCGCGACGAGTACAACAAGATGACTCGTCGTCCCGGTAAGGGCGATTCGCCCAAGCGCACCTCGGTTGATATTGAGGTCGGTACGTCCGTCCGCGTCACCGATGGCCCGCTTACCGACTTTGATGGCAAGGTCTCCGAGGTTAACACCGAGGCTGGCAAGCTCAAGGTCACGCTGATGATCTTTGGCCGCGAGACGCCGGTCGAGCTCGACTTTAACCAGGTCGCTGTCATCGCTTAAGTTTTCGTCCGTTCGCGCGAGCGTGCTTCTTCTGTGACTGCTCATCTCAGGAGTGCTTCTAACACGTGCGTGCTTACGATATAGCAAGTACTTCACACTCGTGATTCGAAAGGAATGACCATGGCTGAGAAGAAGGTTGCCAACGTCATTAAGCTCCAGATTCCTGCTGGTGCAGCAAACCCCGCTCCTCCCGTCGGCCCCGCCCTGGGCGCTGCTGGCGTGAACATCATGCAGTTCTGCCAGGCCTTTAACGCCGAGACGCAGGACAAGAAGGGTGACATCATCCCCGTTGAGATCTCTGTCTACGAGGACAAGTCCTTCTCCTTCATCACCAAGACCCCGCCGGCGGCTCACCTTATCAAGAAGGAGCTGAACCTCAAGTCTGGTTCCGCTAAGCCCCAGGCTGACAAGGTTGGTCAGCTCTCCCAGGAGCAGCTCACCAAGATCGCCGAGATCAAGATGCCGGACCTCAATGCCAACGACATTGACGCCGCCAAGAAGATCATCGCCGGTACCGCCCGTTCCATGGGCGTCACCATCGCTGAGTAGCGATTTCTTATGGTAACGGCGGGTGCTCCGACCGGGGCGCCCGTTAAATGTGTGCAATAGGGCACACGATACGATGTGGGAGGGCTCACGCCCGTTTAACCACAGGAGGTAATGCACATGGCTAAGCATGGTAAGAGCTATAACGCCGCTGCCGAGAAGATCGACCGCGCCACGCTCTACACCCCCCTTCAGGCTGCCAAGCTCATCAAGGAGCTCGACACCGCCAAGTTCGACGAGACCGTCGAGGCTCACTTCCGTCTGGGCATCGATACTCGTAAGGCTGACCAGAACATCCGTGGTTCCATCTCCCTGCCCCACGGCACCGGCAAGACCGTTCGTGTTGCCGTCTTCGCCGAGGGCGAGAAGGCCCGTGAGGCTGAGGCTGCCGGCGCCGACATCATCGGTTCCGACGAGCTCGTCGCCCAGATTCAGAAGGGCGAGATCAACTTCGACGCCGCTATCGCTACGCCGAACATGATGGCCAAGGTTGGCCGCATCGGTAAGATCCTTGGTCCCCGTGGCCTCATGCCGAACCCCAAGCTCGGCACCGTGACCATGGACGTCGCCAAGATGGTCTCCGAGCTCAAGGCTGGCCGCGTTGAGTACCGCGCCGACCGCTACGGCATCTGCCACGTGCCCCTGGGCAAGAAGTCCTTCTCTGAGCAGCAGCTCGTCGAGAACTACGCTGCCCTGTACACCGAGATTCTGCGCGTCAAGCCCTCTTCTGCTAAGGGCAAGTACGTCAAGTCCATCTCCGTGTCTTCCACCATGGGCCCTGGCGTCAAGGTCGATCCCGCTGTCCAGCGTGACTTCCTGGCTGAGTAACTGCTAGTTACTGCCTGAGTACAGCAAGCATTGCTAAAGAAACCCGGTTCTGCCTTGTGCAGGACCGGGTTTCTTGCTATCGCGTCAAAAGCACCATAAAGGGGACAGTGTCCCCTTTATGGTGGTTACCAGGGTGTTCTGGCTGTTGAAGACTCGATGGCTTCGTGGCGTTTGAGCTCGCGGCGCATGGTTTGTGAGTTGAGCCAAGCTGCTTGCCAGCCGCGGATGGGGTAGTGCGTCTGGTCGAGCTCAAACTGCGTATAGCCGCAGGCGTTGATGATCGTCGTTCCACACACATGCTGACGCTCGCGCTGAAAATCGCAACCGTAGCTTTGGTGCACATGCCCGTGCACCATGTAGTCGGGATTCCAGGATTCGAGTGCTGTGTTAAAACACTCGAATCCTCGATGCGGCAGATCGTCCAGATCACCCATACCGGCGGCGGGTGCATGGGTAAGCAGAATGTCGCACCCGCCGACCATCCTAACCTTACGCGACAGCTTACGCATGCGCTTGGACATCTCGCGTTCGGTGTACATGTTGGCGCCGTCGCGATAACGCATGGACCCGCCAAGGCCCGCAATGCGAATCCCTCGGTACGTGTACACGCTGTCCTCTACGCAGATACATCCACCCGGTGCATGACGTGCGTAGCGGTCATCGTGATTGCCGCGCACGTAGATGAGCGGTTTGTTGATGACCGTAACCAAAAACTCAAGATAGTCCGGGTCCAGATCGCCGGCGGACAAAATCAGGTCGACTCCCTCAAAGCGTTCCTTGCGAAAGCACTCCCAAAGGCATCGTTCTTCGGTATCGGCTATTGCAAGGATTTTCATAGGGCAGGGACTTTCGGCTCATCGTCGAGCTGCGGAATGGTGCCTACCACGTTGTCCGCCAGCCAATTCATCTCGACAATCTGCGTGCTCGGCAGCGGAGGGAAGCCTTCGATCTGTACCACGCCGTTCTGGCTGTGGAGCTCGCCGCCAAAGGGGTTGATGGATCCCTCAACAATGCCGTTGCGGAGCAACTGCACGAGTTTGCGCGTTTGGTAGGGTAGGCCCGGAGCGTAACGGATGTCGATAACTCCGGAGCTCATGCCATACCAGTAGTTGACAGCGCGCACTTGGTTGTCGTCGCTGGTCTCGTCCCACGTGCCGTGAAGAAGGCTGCGAACGATGAGCTCGTAGTAACGGCCCCAGTTCCATACGGGCATGGCGATGCCGGTGACTTTGCCGTCGACCAAGCGGTGAAGCCCGTAGGCCGTTGGGTCTTCGAGCGACTTTGACATGTCAGCGCCGGTCATGACGCTTACGCCTTCGCGGCACATGGCTTCGGCAAGACCACCGGCGGGAACATCGCCCCAGGTGAGGATGACCTGCGCGCGCGGGTCGAGCAGCGAGGCGCCAATCGCAAAGGCGTTGATCTCGCTGAGTGCGCCCGAGGCGAAGACCGACGCGTGGTAACCGATGCGGTGGTTGTCCGCCATGCTGGCCGCAAGGGCGCCCAGCAGAAACTTGGCCTCGTACATCTTGCCAAAGTACGAACGGACGCTTTGATGGGGAAGGCCGATAGAGCAGTTGAGGAACCGAACCCGGGGATACTCAACGGCAGCCCTGAGCGTGTATTCCATCAGGCGGTGCGAGGTCGAGAAGATGACGTTTGCTCCATGTTTGACAGCCGTTTCCACGGCGGCGTAGAACACGTCTGGATCGTGACAGTCCTCGAACGCCTCAGTGCGCAGGATACCGCCAAAGTGCTCATCGAGATACTGACGCCCTTGGTCGTGCAGGCTGTCCCAGCTCGACGTCGCACAGGGGAACTCATGGATAAAGGCGATGCGCAGGGGGTTGGCCGCCGAATAGACGGTCTTGCCCATAAAGAAGTTGAGCACGCCGGAGGTGGACTTGGCGGGCGACTCCTCCTCATCGACGCTCGGCGCTTCGACAAGATCGACCTTGTCCTCGTCATTTTTGCCGGCAATGACCAGCTCGCGCCAAATCTTGCACAGGCGGTTTACGACGATATCCGTCGGCGTATCCAGCAGGCGGTCCTGGTTGTACACATTGAGGTACACGAGCATGGCGTCGGCAGGCGTAATGTCCAGGTGGTCGCCGCCTGCGCGAAGGTAGGCGCGCTTAAAGAGCAGGAAGGTATGGCGCAGGTAGTCGACCTTTTTCTGCGGCCATTTTTCGATAAGGTTCTGATCGAGCATCTTGGCGAGCGTTTCGTAGCTTCCCTCACGCGAGAAGTCGATCTCGTATAGGGGGCAGACGCGCCAAAACGCGCAGAATTCGCCGTACAGGCGGCTTTCGACGGAATCCCATGTGCCGGGGTAGAGACGGGTGACCCTGGCCGAAACCGTTGGAGCGTCCAGGAATTTGAGGACACTGACGCGTTTGTTGCCTTCCTGGACATAGAACCGATGCATGAACTCGGTGACGATGATGGGGTCGCGATAGCCCTCGGTTACCTGGATGTCGTAGAGGTTGGACCACTTGCGGGCGAACTCGGTGCTAAACGGAAGCAGGGGCATAAAGTTACACGAAAAGGCGGACTGACGGCCTTTGGTGACCGTGCCGACGACCATTTCGAGCGGAATATCACGCAGACCGACATTCTCTCGCTGACCTAAGGGGAGCTGAGCAACCAAGCTATCGAGGTCCGTAAGGTATGGATGCTCGCTTTGGCTGATGGCGCGACGGCGTCCCTGCTCGCCGCGCTTGCGTGCTTGACGATAGGCCTCTTCCATGGTGTCTACTCCCTTAGTCGTTTAAACAACGATATGAACCATGGTACCACGAATGAAAACCACTACAAAGATGCCTGTCCCCTTTGCGGTGGTTTAGGCGATGATGGGGGCGATGGCGCGGATGCAGGCGTCGGCTGCCGTGAAAGTAGTGCTATCGTCGCTGACGATAAAGATGATCTTTCCTTTGATGCCAAAGTCGCCGATTTCGCTAAAGAGTACGTAGGGCTCCTTGTCAAAGCCCGAGATGGGAAGCACGGCGGCCTTGGTGGCGCTGGTCAGCTCGTCTGCCAGCGCGTCGAGCGAGGCCCACTTGGACGTGTCCTTTACGGCAACGGGCACAGCCACGCGCCCAAAGGGCATCAAATGCACGAGCGTGTTCTTGGAGATGTTGGAGTTGGGGACGATGATGGTCTGCCCGCAGGCATCTTCGATGGTCGTGTGGCGCCAGGTGATGTCCTGGACCACGCCCGACACGCCGCCGACTTCGATATTGTCGCCAGGCTTGATGATGCCCATAAACGTAACCTGCATGCCGCCAATAAGGTTTGACAGCGTGTCCTGAAAGCCGAGCGAGATGGCGATGCCGCCGACGCCAAGAGCGGCGACGAGCGCGTTTGCGTTAATGCCAAAGCAGTTGTCGAGGATAAAGCTGCCGCCGATCATCCAGATGACGGCGCGTGCGATGTTGATGAAGATGCTCGATGCCGGAAGCGGGTTGTCGTCGCGATTGAGCAGGTGACGCAGGGTCTTGGATACGACCTTGGTGGCGACGGCGGTGCCTATCGCCAAGATGACGGCCCAGATGATGTTGTGGACCCACCGTTGCTCAAAGAAATGAAGAATCGGCTCAAACAATTCCATGTAGGGAAAACCTCCTAATGATCGTCCAACCATGATACCCACCAAGAAGCCCGTCCGATCAAATTCAGACGGGCTTCTGTGCTCGATATAAGGTTTACGCGGCGGGGCTGCAAGGCCCGGCGGTGTAGCTTAGCGTCGACGCTTCCAGATAATGCCGAGCATGATGACGATGATGCCGCCGATAAGGCACGCGCCAACTACTGCCAGCGTGCGGTCTCCCGTTGTGGCAAGCTTACCGGTCGTCTTCTTGGTGATGACCTTCGTGGCCGTCGTGTCCGTCTTAGGCGAGGGCTTAGGCGTCGGGGCCGGTGTGGGCGTGGGGTCCACGGCAGCGGAGCCAAAGCTGATGGTGCCCGCGAGCGAGGCCATCTTGCTCTCCCAGCTGTCCTGCCCGATCAGTGCCCTCAGCGCCGCCTCGCACGTGCCCCACTCGGTGTACTTGGTGGCGTGTGCAAAGGTGGGAAAATCGGTCGTGTTGGTAATGATGTAGTTGTTGGTGGCGACGGTATAGGTCTTGGCGGGGTCGAGCGTGCTGCCGTCTTTGGTGAGTGTGGCACTCACAATGCGCTTGACTTCGGGCTGCGTCCAATCAATCGTCACGTTGATGCCGCCAAAGGAGAGAACGCTGCCAGAGTCATCGCGCCACTTGTACTTGTCTTGCGCCTCCTGCTCGGTGTGACCGGCCGCCACGTAGGCTTGCTGAAGCTCGTAGCTGTGATTGCACTCGTCGCTGATTTGTAGCGAGTGCTCGAGCGCTGCGAGGAAGTCCGCGCCGGTCATGGTCCAGGTCTCCACGGTGTTGCCGTAGGGCGAGATGGCGATGACGTTGCCGGCGGTCACGTTGCCCGCCGCGATGCCGCCGCGGATGCCGCCAGCGTTTTCGATAGCGAAGTCCGCGCCCGTCAGGGCAAGATAGGAGCCGCAAATCACGTGGCCGATGGTCTGGGCCTTGGTGGTGTCGCCCTCCTTGCTGGGGCGGAAATCGGTGGTGCGCGCCATTTCCCAACCATGCGTGCCTGCGACGTCCTCGCCGTAGAAATAGTTGGTGGTGGATGTGCCGAGCACCTTGTTCGATTCGTTTTCAAAGGCCTCGTCGAGCGGCTTGATCTTGTTGCGGACGGCTTCAAGGTGGCTTTGGTAGTCGGAGCCCTTGTCGGGGTCTGCCAAAAGGTCGTTGACGTTCTTGGCGGTGTAGAGCTTCTCGTCGCTGCCGTCTGCAGGGACCGTGACCGTGTCATCGTCGGTCGTCTCGGTGCCATTCGTGTCGTACTTGTACGGAATGGAAAGCAGCCCCACCTCGGCAAAGGCGCTGCCTGCCTCAACAACGTGGATCGTCTTGCCGTCGGCTCCCGTCACCTTCTCGTTAAGGTTGATGTGCTCGTGGCCTGCGATAAGGGCATCGACGCCACGGAGTCGCGTGGCAAAGGTCTTGGCGTCGAGCGTGTGCGCGATACACGCAACAACATCGCAGCCCTCCTTGCGCAGCTGCTCTGCCTCGGCATTGATGGCGTTCACGGCACCCGAGAACGACGTACCCGCGACCAGGTCCGCGCGCAGCGAGGAACCTAGCGACTCATCCATGGCACCCACGACGCCGACCTTGATTTTGTAGTCGAATGTGGAGTGATCTTCGCTATCCTCCCAGGTGCGATCGAGCGTCTTCGTGATGCTCGAGCTCCATACGCCGCTCGTAGACTTCGCGTTCGCGCAGAGCATGGCGAAGGGCGTGCCGGTGGTGCTGTAGCCGGTCATGGTGCGGAGTTTGTCCGCACCGTAGCTCCAGTCGTGGTTGCCTGGCGTGGTCGCGTCGTAGCCGTCGGCGTAGAAGGTGTCCATGAGCTCGGCGATGCTCTTGCCCTCGCTCATGGTGGCGAAGGACTGTCCGTGGAAGGTGTCGCCCGCATCGAGCAAAAGATCGGGGACGCTGCTTTGGGCGCTATAGAGAACCGCCAGTCCGTCAAAGCCCACAGTGCCGGTGCCCTTGCTTGCGTTGTAGCTGTACTTGTAGCTGCCGTGGATATCGTTGGTGTGCATGACGGCCACGGAGCCGTCAATAGCGGCGGGCAGGTTTCCCGCGAAAGCGAGGCTTGGGGTGCCTGCGAGCGCGCCGGCAAACAACGCGGCGGCCAACGCAAAGCGGGGGAGTCTTTTCATGGCAGTTTCCTTAGTCCTTAGCCAGAATGTCTGGTTGAATATCGGATTATCGACATAATATGCGAAAACCGCCGCAAGGGCGTCTGTCCCTTTGCGGCGGTTTTGACGTTTGCGCAGATAAAACCTACCAAAATAAACCTGTCCCTTTTTGGCAGGTTTTAGCTCAGCAGCATGCGGTCGTTGGCGAGCTCGCCTCCCGAGACCTCCTCGAACTTCTGCAGCAGGTCGGCTACGGTGAGCGACTTCTTCTCATCGCCCGCCACGTCGTAGATCACGTGGCCTTCGTGCATCATGATCAGACGGTTGCCCAGACGGATGGCGTCGTTCATGTTGTGCGTGACCATGAGCGTGGTCAGGTGGTTCTCGTCGACGATCTCCTCGGTCAGGTTAAGCACCTTAGAGGCCGTCTTGGGGTCGAGGGCCGCGGTGTGCTCGTCGAGCAGCAGCAGGCGCGGCCTGGTGAGCGTGGCCATCAGCAGGGTGAGTGCCTGGCGCTGGCCACCCGAGAGCAGGCCGACCTTGGCGTTGAGACGCGTGTCCAGACCAAGGTCCAGGCGCTTGAGCAGCTCAACGTACTCATCTTTCTCGGCCTTGGTGACGCCCCACGAAAGGCCGCGACGCTGGCCGCGACGCTTGGCGAGGGCCAAGTTCTCGGCAATCTGCATGTCGGCAGCGGTGCCGCGCATGGGGTCCTGAAACACGCGGCCCAGGTACTTGGCGCGCTGCGACTCGCTCAGGCGCGAGATGTCGGTGCCGTCGAGCTCGATAACGCCCGAATCGAGCGGGTACACGCCGGCGATCATGTTGAGCAGCGTGGACTTGCCGGCGCCGTTGCCGCCGATCACGGTTACAAAGTCGCCGTCATTCAGGGTGAGGTCGACGCCGGTGAGCGCGCGCTTCTCGGTGACGGTGCCCTTGTTAAAGGTCTTCTTGACATGCGAGAGCTTAAGCATCTGCCTCATCTCCCTTCGTGTAGGAGCTGCGGAGCTTATAGCGCTCCCAAACCACGGGCACGCACAGGGCCACAGCGACAATTACGGCGGAGAGCAGCTTCATGTCGTTGGCGTCCATGCCCAACTGCAGCACGATGGCGCGGATAAGGAAGTACACCACGGAGCCAAAGACGGCGGAGGCAAGACGGACGCTAAACTGCGTGAGGCCGCCGGGCAGCAGACGGCCGAGCACCTCGCCGATAACAATGGCGGCAAGACCGATAACGATGGCACCGGTGCCCATACCAATGTCGGCATACTTTTGGCTCTGGCAGATGAGCGCGCCCGAAAGGCCGATGAGGGCGTTGGAGAGCACGAGGGCGATCATCTTGGTGGAGTTGGTGTTGACGCCCAGAGCGCGGATCATGTACTCGTTGTTGCCGGTGGCTCGCAGCGCCGAGCCGATCTCGGTGCCAAAGAACCAATACAGGATGGCAACGATAGCCACGGCGAGCAGGATGCCCAAGATGATGGCAACGGTGGACTGCGGCAGACCGGTCATATTGCTGACGGCGGAGAACACGGTGCCCTTGGCAAGAATGGGCGTATTGGACTTGCCCATGATGCGCAGGTTGATGGACCACAGGCTGATCTGGGTGAGGATTCCGGCGAGGATCGCAGGAATCTCAAAGACGGTGGTCAAAATGCCCGTGACGGCGCCCGCGATGGCGCCGGCGCACATACCGGCCAGCACGGCGAGCAGCGGGTCGACGTTGTTATTGACGATGAGCACAGCGCAGACGCAGCCGCCGAGGGCAAAGCTGCCGTCGCAGGTCATATCGGGAATGTCGAGCAGGCGGAACGTGATAAACACGCCAAGCACCATAATGCCCCAGAGGACGCCCTGCGAAACGGCGCCCTGCAATGCAATGAGCATGCTTCATACCTCCTAGGATAGGGTGGACACGTGATTCACCATAATAGCGGTAACAATGCATAGAAGAGCTGCGGACAGACGTTTTGTTTTACCTGAAACAAGCAGGGCGGACGCCGGTCTACAGCGCCCGCCCCTGTGGCTCAGATATTGAATAACGCGGCTAAAGCGCGAGCACGGGCTCTAGACGCATGCCGCGTATGGCATTACGCGTCCAGAGCGGAAAGGTCGATGCCCAGGGCCTCGGCCATTTCGTCGTTCTTGACGACGACCAGGTCCTTGCTCGAGAGGTGTTTGATCGGCATGTCTTCGGGCTTGGCCTCGCCCTTCAGGATCTTAACGGCCATCTCGCCCGCGGCGTAGCCCAGGTCCTCGTAATTGATGGAGAGGGTGAACAGGCCGCCGGCCATGCACATACCCTCCTCGCCAGTCACGAAGGGAAGCTTGTTTTCCTTGCAGATCTGGCCGACCTGCGAGGCACCCGCGGCGATGGTGTTGTCGGTGGGGGAGTACAGCGCGTCGACCTTGCCCACGGCAGACTCGACGACGGACTGAATCTCGTTGGAGCTCGAGACGGTGAAATCGGTGTACTCCAGGCCCAGCTTGTCGAGTTCCTTCTTGGCGGCCTTGATCTGGACGTCGGAGTTGGACTCGGCGGTGCAGTAGAGCAGGCCGACCTTTTTAACGTCGGGCAGGACCTTCTGCATCATCTCGAGCTGCTCGGCGACCGGGGTGAGGTCGGAAGCGCCCGTGACGTTGGTGCCCGGCTTGTCGTTGTCCTGGACCAGGCCGGAGGCGGCGTAGTCGGTGATGGCACAGCCCACGATGGGGATATCGGCCGTGGCGCCGGCGGCAGCCTGCGCGGCGGGCGTGGCGATGGCATAAATCAGGTTGACGTTGTCGCCCACAAACTTGTCGGCAATGGACTTACACGTGGACTGGTCGTTCTGGGCGTTCTTCTGGTCGATCTTGACCTTAAGGCCGCTCTTCTTGATGGCCTTGACGAAGCCGTCGTTGGCGGCATCGAGCGCGGAGTGCTCGGTGAGCTGCAGAACGCCGATGGTGTAGTCGGAACCGGCGGCAGCAGAGCCGGAACCAGAGTTGCCGCCGCATCCGGCGAGCGGGGCGAGCGCGAGCAGGCCGGCGGAGACCAGAAGGCTCCTGCGGCTGATGGTGATGTCCTTCATATCATTACCCCCAGTATAAAAATGGCTGGAAACACTGCACTGGGACAAAGTGCAAGTGGGACTATAGTAGCGCTGATGTCCATTTTTACAACAGCCTGGCGGGTTTTTTAATACAGAATCGGATGGGCGGTACGGGTAGTCGAATGGGCGGCGGAGGGTCTTATGCGGCGGAGGAGGCGTCGTCCTCGTCCAGGGCGGCGAAGAGCTTCTTGCCGTCGAGCAGGCGCGTGCTGACGTTTCTCATACGGGCGATCTCGACGGTGCGCAGCGTATCGTCGGTGCCTCGGGCGTCGTAGACCGTTCCCAGCAGATACGAGATGCCATCGCGCTGCCTGATGGCAAAGGGACGGAGTGTCATCCGTGCTGCTTCGGTTTCGCCGCGTGTCGTGACGCTCGAAATATCAAAACTCACCGTGGTTCCGTGGTCGATGGCCTGCTCGACGAGCTCGCACGTGTCGATGCGCTTGATGGGCGTGCGTGTTGCCTTGGTAGCCTTGCTGCCTGCGCTTGGAGCGGGTTCGGGTGTATCGAGGTAGCCGCGAACGTCGGCGCTCGCCATGGCAACTAAGTGCTGCGCCATGCTCTTGCGGATAGCGATAGGCGTGGAGCGGTTGCGCATGACCATACCGTGGAGCCGGATGATCTCTTCATCGGTGAGCGGGCGGGTAAGAAGTTTGTAGCCCACGCCGCGTTTGTATTCAATTTCGTATCCGGCATGGCGAAGCGCGGAGATGGCGGTGTAGATGCTGCGCCGCGCCGCCGAGATGGGCATGCGGGCGGGGTCGTCGGGATGGGCGAGGCGCCGGATCAGCTCATCGGAAAGCATGGCCTTGTCTTCGCCGGTGTTTTCGCTCAAGAGCTGCAGGATACGAACGGCGCGATAGGCTGCCATCGAGGCGGCGCCCCTCGTCGTGGTGTCGTAGGTTTCAACAGCGGCTTCGGTCATGGTGCCCACGTCCTTTCCGTTTTGGGTGGCAACGGTATGGAGCCTAGGACGCGGGGTTTTCCCAGGGGCGCAGGGCGCTCTGGGCGGTCGGTAGTCGTCGGCAAACGGCGGTTCGAGTTTTCAACAGCCCTGCTCAACTGACCAAAAACTTGCCAAAAGCTTGACGGATACTGTTGAAAAAAGCGTCTCTCGATTGATGTCGAGAGACGCTTGTGCGATGAGCGTTTGCGTGTGGCGACGCGAGCTAGCGTCCGACGATTAGAAGTCGGCGTTGCCCACGGTGCGCGGGTGCGGCAGGACGTCGCGGATGTTGCCCACGCCGGTGAGGTACATCACCAAGCGCTCGAAGCCCAGACCGTAGCCGGCGTGCTTGCAGGAACCGTAGCGGCGCAGGTCAAGGTAGTACTTGTACTGCTCGGGATTCATGCCCAGGTCCTTGATGCGGGCCTCGAGCAGATCCAGGCGCTCCTCGCGCTGGGAACCACCGATGATCTCGCCGATGCCCGGCACCAGGCAGTCGGCGGCGGCGACGGTCTTGCCGTCGTCGTTCATGCGCATGTAGAACGCCTTGATCTCGGCCGGGTAGTCGGTTACGAAGGTCGGGCGCTTAAAGTGCTCCTCGGTCAGGAAACGCTCGTGCTCGGTCTGCAGGTCGATGCCCCAGCTCACGGGATAGTCAAACTTGTGGCCGGCGGCGACGGCCTGCTCCAGGATTTCGACGGCCTCGGTATAGGTGACGCGGGCAAAGTCGGAGTTGGCGACATGGTCCAGACGCTCGAGCAGACCCTTGTCCACAAACTTGTTGAGCATGTTGAGCTCGTCGGGGCAGGTGGCCATAACGTCCTTAAGGACGTACTTGAGCATGGCCTCGGCGTTATCCATGTAGTCGTTGAGGTCGGCAAAGGCCATCTCGGGCTCGATCATCCAAAACTCGGCGGCATGGCGCGTGGTGTTGGAGTTCTCGGCGCGGAAGGTGGGGCCAAAGGTGTACACGTCGCCAAAGGCCATGGCATAGTTCTCGGCATTGAGCTGGCCGGACACGGTCAGGCTCGCATGCTTGCCAAAGAAGTCCTGGCTCCAGTCGACCTCTCCGGACTCGGTGAGAGGCGGATTTTTGGGATCGAGCGTGGTCACGCGGAACATCTCACCGGCGCCCTCGCAGTCACTCGTGGTGATGATGGGGGTGTTGACGTAGACAAAGCCCTGCTCCTGGAAGAAGCGGTGGATGGCGGCAGCTGCGACAGAGCGGATACGGAACACGGCGCGGAACAGGTTGGTGCGCGGGCGCAGGTGCTGCTGGGTGCGCAGGAACTCGACGGTGGCACGCTTCTTCTGCAGCGGGTAATCCGGGGCGCTGACGCCCTCGACCTCGATGGAGGTGGCAGAAAGCTCGAAAGGCTGGGGCGCATCGGGGGTCAGTTTGACGGTGCCGGTGCAGATGAGGGCGGCCGAGACGTTTTGATGGGCGATCTCGTCGTAGTTGTCGAGTGCCTCGCGGTTCATGACGACCTGCAGGTCGCGGAAGCAGCTGCCGTCGTTGAGCGTAACAAAGCCAAAGTTTTTCATGTCGCGGACGGACTTGACCCAGCCGGCGACGGTGACAGTCTGGCCGCCGAGCGACTCGGCATCGGCGTAGAGCTGCGCGATTTTGGTGCGGTTCACGTATCCTCCCATAACGGTTGAATGATAGTTATCCATACAGTTCGATATTCTAGCAGCTCGGTTCATTTGGGCTATACAGATAAGGCATTGGCGGGATGGTTTTCAAACGAAAAGCGCCCGCGGCCAAATGGTCGCGGGCGCTTGGCGTGTTGCCTTTTGGCTGTGTGGCGCGGGACCTGGCTACTTGGTCTTGGCTACCAGCAGCGGGTCGCCCAGCTTGACGAGCGGGTTGCCGCCGATAAGCGTTCCAGACTCGCCAACATGGTCGATGCTCTTAAGACGATCGAGCTCGGAGACGATGACGGTCACGATATCCTCGTGGCCGGCGGCCTTGATGGCCTCGCGGTCGAAGCTGATGAGCGGCTGGCCCGCCTTGACCACATCGCCCATCTCGACAAAGCGGGCAAAACCCTTGCCGTTCATTTCCACGGTGCCCAGGCCAACATGGATGAACACGCGAAGACCGTCCTCGGTGATCATGCCAATGGAGTGGTTGGTGACGGTGGTGGCGCCGATGCGGCCGTTGGCGGGCGCATAGATGGTGCCGGTAATGGGCTCGATGCCATAGCCCTGGCCAAGCATGCCCGAGGCGATCGTCTCGTCGGGAACCTCGTTCAGGTTGACGAGCACGCCGTTGACGGGGGCATAGATGACGCCTTCGCGGGTGGCGAAGCTTGCTGCGGGCGGAACGGACGCCTCGCCCGTCGAGGTGAAGGTGGACTTAAGCGAATCGAGCAGACCCATAGTTGCCTCCAACTTAAATAGGCGCATATCGCGCGTTTGGTTTGCCGGAAACGTTTCATATGTGTTTCGCGGCTTGGTCAACGCCCCCTATTCTACGCTGCTCAGCGATACCTCTGAGCTGGGAATATGTGATATATCAGTTGAAGGGAAACTTATTGCTGGGGTGTTTCTGCGCTACGGGTTCAAGTGAGGTACGCTTGAAGACGAAAAACAAGGGCGCATAATTTGCGCGAAGGGAGCACATATGATTGTCGAGAACCGCGCGCTGTGGGGCGAGGAGCCGACCGAGGAATATCCGGCGACGTTTACGTATTTGGGTGCCGAGCCGCTGCCCGATAAACCGAATGGCCGCCGCCCTGCCGTGATTATCTGCGGTGGAGGTGCGTTTACGCATATCGCTCCGCATGAGCAGGATCCCGTGGCGTTTGCGTTTTTGGATCACGGTTACCAGGCCTTTGTACTCAACTATGTCACGAGTTCTACGGGTGACGTGAGCTTTCCGCACCCCCAGGCAGATCTTGCCAAGATGGTCGCCACGGTGCGCGCCAACGCCGACGAGTGGCATGTCGATCCCAAGCGCGTGTGCGTCGTGGGCTTCTCGGCGGGCGGCATGATCTGCGCTTCACTGGCAACGCAATGGAAGACCGGCCCCTTCGCGGCACTTGCCGGGTCACGTCCGGACGACATTCGTCCCGATGCCGTGGTGCTGGGCTATCCGCTGCTCGACTTTGCCTATGTGCGCGACATGCAGACGCGCGATCCGCGCATCGACCTGCGCGTGCCAAAGACGGGCGGCAAGACGGGGCGCGATTTGCTCAACGACTACCTGTCGATGGTGACGGGTGGCGAGGCAACTGACGAGCATCTGGCCGACATCTGCCCCACCACGCATGTTTCGCGTCAGATGCCGCCGACCTTTGTGTGGGGTGTGTCCGACGACAAGACGGCGCCGATCGCGCAGGTCTACCCGTTTGCGCAGCGCATGGCCGAGGAGGGCGTCGCTTGCGAGATGCATGTCTTTGACCAGGGCGGCCACGGCCTTTCGCTCGGCAACGCCAACACAGCGGTCGACAACGAGGACAAGCAGGTGGCGGTCCGCCCTTGGATTCGCCTAGCCTTCCGCTTCCTGGAGCGCCATCTGTAAGAGGACGGGCATCCCAGCCCTTCAATAACTTGCGGTGAAATAGTTCCTATCTGGGGCATCAACCAGTCCATCCAGGAACTATTCCACCGCAACTTCGTTTTTGATGCCCCGCCCGGAAACTGCATCCCAGTCCCCCCTTCAAGGTGGGACACGGTTTCCCATAGGGCCTCGACTGGGAAAGTGCGTCCCGTTTCGAGTGGGGATTCCGGGATGCATTTTCCGTAAGAGGCCTGTTTGGGAAACCATATCCCGTTTCGAGCCAGAATTCTGGGATGTAGTTTCCCCGAGAGGCCTCATCGGGAAACTATGGCCCTGAACTCTCCTGCCTGTCCCCATTGCGCCAATCTGCTGATTGAACGTCATTGTGTGTTCACGCTATCATGTAAGCTTAAAATTGGTTAGCCATGGCAAACGGTTAGCCATGGTGAACATAAATACAACGCCCTGTGGGCGCCGGGGGAGGAACACGGACGTGAAGCTCGATACGCTCGAGATTGGAAAGGACGCCGTTGTCGCATCGGTGGCATCGGACGATCAGGCACTCCGACAGCATATTTTGGACATGGGTCTAACGCCGGGCACCGAAGTCACCATGATGAAGTACGCCCCCATGGGCGATCCGCTCGAGATCCGCCTGCGTGGCTACGAGTTGACACTGCGCAAGGACGATGCCGCACGCATCGAGCTCGTGGGTATTCACGACACCGATACGGGTCCGCGCGCTAACGCCGCAATCGGCACGACGGAGCATCCGGCCCTGGGCGAGGGGACGTATTCGCCCCGTGCGGCAAAGACGGCCGTGCCCGAGGGCGCGCCGCTGCACTTTGCCCTCGCCGGCAACCAAAACTGCGGCAAGACCACGTTATTCAACCAGCTGACGGGCTCCAACCAGCACGTCGGTAACTTTCCCGGCGTGACGGTCGACCGCAAAGATGGCACCATCCGCAACCACCCCGAGGCAAGCGTTACCGACCTGCCTGGCATCTATTCGCTGTCGCCGTACACGGGCGAAGAGATCGTGAGCCGTCAATTCATCCTTGACGAAAACCCCGACGCCATCATCGACATCATCGACGCCACCAATATCGAACGCAACCTGTACCTGACGCTACAGCTTATGGAGCTCGACCGCCCCATGGCCATCGCGCTCAACATGATGGACGAGGTGACCGCCAACGGCGGCGCCGTGGACGTCAACCTGCTCGAGAGCCTGTTGGGCGTGCCCGTTGTTCCCATTAGCGCTGCCCGCAACGAGGGTATCGGCGAGTTGGTGGACCACGCCCTGCACGTGGCGCGGTTCCGCGAGCGCCCTGGTCGCCTGGACTTTTGTGCGCCCGACGGCCCGGACGGCGGTGCGCTGCATCGCTGCATCCACGGCATTGCTAACCTGATCGAGGACCATGCCGTGACGGCGCACATCCCGGTGCGCTTTGCGGCGACCAAGCTGGTTGAGGGCGACGAGCTGGTAACCGAGGCGCTTCACCTGGATCGCAACGAGCTCGACGCTATCGAACACATCATCACCCAGATGGAGGGCGAGGCCGGCACCGACCGCCTGTCTGCGCTGGCCGATATGCGTTTTAGCTTTATCGGCGACGTGTGCGGGCGTTGCGTCGTCAAGCCGCACGAGAGCCGCGAGCACGTGCGCTCCGTCAAGATTGACCGCATCCTGACAGGTCGTTACACAGCCATTCCGGCGTTTCTGGTGATCATGGGCCTCGTCTTTTGGCTGACGTTTGGCGTGATCGGCGCGGCGTTGCAGGGACTCATGGAGGACGGTATCGCTGCCATCATCGCCTCGGCCGATGCGGGCCTCAAGGTGTTCGGTACCAACGACGTGGTGCGCTCGCTGGCTGTCGACGGCGTGCTTACGGGTGTGGGCAGCGTGCTGACCTTCCTGCCGATTATCGTCGTGCTCTTCTTGTTCCTCTCCATTCTGGAAGACTCGGGCTACATGGCGCGCGTGGCCTTTGTCATGGATAAGGTGCTGCGCCGCTTTGGCCTGTCGGGCCGTAGCTTTGTGCCCATGCTCGTCGGTTTTGGCTGCACCGTGCCGGCTATCATGTCAACCCGTACGCTCCCATCCGAGCACGACCGCAAGATGACCGTCATGCTCACGCCATTCATGAGCTGCTCGGCCAAGCTGCCGGTCTACGGCCTGCTGTGCGGGGCGTTTTTCCCACAGGCGACAGTTCCCGCCATGGTCTCGCTCTATCTGATCGGTATCGTGGTCGGCTGCATTGCCGCCCTGGTGCTCAACCGCACGGCTTTTAAGGGCGACCCGGTGCCGTTTATCATGGAGCTTCCTAACTACCGCCTGCCGAGCATCAAGACGACGGTGATGCTGGCATGGGATAAGGCCAAGGACTTTATTACCAAGGCCTTTACCATTATCTTTGCCGCTACCGTGGTCATCTGGTTCCTTCAGACGTTCGATATTCGCTTTAACGTGGTCGCCGATCAGTCGCAGAGCCTGCTTGCCGGTCTGGGTAGCATCATCGCGCCGGTGTTGGCCCCGCTCGGCTTTGGCGACTGGCGTGCCTCGACGGCACTCGTCACGGGGCTCATTGCCAAGGAGAGCGTCATCTCGACGCTCACAGTGCTTTTGGGCGCAACGTCGCCCGTGGCGCTGTCGACCATGTTCTCGCCGTTTACCGCCTACGTGTTCCTGGTCTTTACGCTGCTGTACCCGCCCTGTGTGGCAGCCATCGGCGCCGTCAAGAGCGAGCTGGGCGCGCGCTACGCCGTTGCCGTGTTCGCGTTTCAAGTGACGGTCGCCTGGATCGTGGCGTTTGTCGTGCATTCGGCGGGCATATTGCTGGGGCTGGCTTAGGGGCGCGTTGATGCTCCGCGCTTTTGGGCGAGCAACAATTAAACAAATATGAGCCAAAATACCGGTAATTGTCGGCCTGCGGGGACTGTCCTACGCTGCAGGTTGCCGTTCGCTGCCTATTTGCTGCCGTTTGCGGATTCGTAAATACTTGCAATCGTCGGTCGATTTAACCGCATTACGCGATGCCGATGCACATTTTTTGTGCCCCTTTCTACAATCACTTTGTGTCTATTGCCGAGCATGTCTTCCGTTTCGCCTGTGTGGGGACGTGGGGTGCAATAGTCGTTTGTAGAGGCTCATTGAGGAGGGAATTGATGAAAGAAAAATTCCAATCGTTCGGAAAGGCAATGCTCGTTCCGATTACGCTCATTGCCATTTCCGGTCTCTTTTTGGGTATCGGTAGCGTTTTTACGACCGAACTGACCCTTGTGTCCCTTGGCGTTAATTGGGACTGGTATGCCGCTTCGCCGCTCTTTACGTTCTTCTCGGTATTTAAGGGTCTCGGCGAGGTAATCATTGGAAACCTCGGTGTTTTGTTTGCTGTCGGCTGCGCCTTCTCCTTGTCTCGCAAAGAGAAGGGCTGGGCTGCCTTTTCTGCCCTTGTCTGCTATCTCACTATGCTCAAGACGGTTGAGATTCTGCTTGGAGCAGCTGGCTTGGCTGCCGACAATACAACGGTGGAAGCTCTTCAGAAGGTCGGCCTTACGTCCATTCAGGCGAGTGAGCAGTCCGCACTCTACACTACCTCGCTCGGCTTTTTTGGCTACAGCTCTGGTGTCTTTGGCGGCATTATCGTGGGCTGCCTGGTCGCCTGGATCACCGGCCGCTTTTACAAGACCAAGCTTCCAACGGCGCTGGCGTTTTTTGCGGGCAGTCGAACGGTCCCCATTGTATCGCTGGTCGCCGGTGGCATCCTGGGCGGCATTATGTACTTCGTCTGGCCCGTCATCGGTGGATGCTTCTCGGGTATTGCGACGTTCGTGAAAGGCTCCGGTCTGGTCGGTACGTTTGTCTATCGCTGGGTGCTCGAGAGCCTTGTGCCGTTTGGCTTGCATCCGTTGCTCGAGACGCCCATGTATTGGACTGAGCTTGGCGGCTCCATGGTCGTCGATGGAACGCGCGTGGTGGGCAATAGCGCCATTCAGCTTGCACAGCTCGCTTCTCCCAGCAGTGACAAGCTCTTGGTTAGGGCCTTCATGGCTGGCTATGGCATTAACGATTACGCGTTGTTCCCGGGCATCGCCCTTGCTATGTGGTCTTGTGCCAAGCCCCAGAACCGCAAGAAGGTTGCTGGTCTTTTAATCCCCACAGTGATTTCGACTGTTTTCTTTGGCGTTACGGAGCCTATTCTCTTTACGTTCCTGTTTGCCGCCCCCTGGCTCTACTTTGGCGTTTACGCTCCGCTTTCCGGACTGGGTGAAGTTCTCTCGGAGGCAATGGGCGTTTCGGTGTACCAGGGAAATATCAAGGACCTGATCCCATTCTTATTCCGCCCCGAGAAGCTTAATCTGCTTCCATACCTTATCCTGCTCCCCGCCTTTTTCCTGGCAGCTTTCTTCCTCTTCCGGTTCTTTATTACTAAGTTCGATATCAAGACGCCCGGTCGAGACGATGGTGACGATATTGAGTTGATCAACAGCAGAGCCGAGTTCGAGGCAAAGGCCGCTGAGGCAAAGGGCGAGTCTGATAGCACTCCCGAGAAGGCAGTCCAGGGCCGTGCGGCCAAGGACAGCGCGCTTGCTGTTGGCATTGTCGAAGCGCTTGGTGGAGCCGACAACATTGATGATCTTGACAACTGCATCTCACGTCTTCGCGTGATTGTCAAGGATGGTTCTAAGGTTGCAGACGACGAGGTGTTCACCAAGAATCTTGAAGCTATGGGCGTTATCCGCCTGAGCGACAAGGCAATCCAGGTCATTTACGGTCCTCGTGTCGGCGAAGTCGCTTCTGAGGTGCACGAAGTTCTCGGTGACGAGTAAAACGCGCAAGTGGCTTTCAATTGCATAGCGCAATTCCAGGGCTTGGCTTCCTATCGCATGATTTAGGGGGCCAGGCCTTCTTGTTTTAGATTGTCAAGGCAGATACTCAATAGTTCTTCGAATGCGAGAATACAACTTCCGGTAAAGCAGTTAGGCTTAACGTTCTTAAGATCCATTGGGTGATCGTCATGTATCGTAAAGATCGCGTCTGCCGTCTTGGCGAGCTCGCTGTCTTCGTTGCCGGTAAACGCGAGGGTCGTAATGCCCGCGTCGTGGCATGCCCTTGCGGTTTCCAGGATGGCTTCTGTCTGGCCCGATTTGGATATGAGCATCATGCAGCTGAGCGTATTTCGGTTGGATTCGACAAACTGATCGGTTTCTAGGAAGTCCTGTATGACGGCCAAAAAGCCAAGTCCAACGAGCTTAGTCGCCATGTACTGCGCAACGATGCGTGAGAAGCCCTCTCCGTTTACTCCGATCATTCTGTTGCGATGCAGTGCGGCGATGAATACGTCTACATCTCCGGTGTGACATACGAAGTGGACGCTACTGTCTTTGAGTGATTGATTCATTTCGCGGGAGACATGCTGAAGGTGCTTGAGATCGTACATCATTTCGCGGTAGCCACGGTAGCCGAGCTTTTTCGAAAGCCTGATGACTGTCGTCATGCTGGTAAAGCATGCCATGGCGACGGGTTTTATGCCAATATCATCGAGGGTGTCGATATTGTTGAGTAGGTATTCGAGTACGCTTTGCTCGGTTTCGGATAGCTTTGCGGCTGAGTAGAGCTTGGAAATCTGCTTTTTATCAACCATCGGTGCTTCCTTCCCGCCGGACGTGTGTGGCCGCTTCCGTTGCGTAAATAATAACTCCTTGGGGAATTCCTTTCCCGCCTTGCAACCGGGGCGGGAAGCGGCCCTCCATGCTGGATACAATATCCAAACACAGGCGAACCATGCAATATTGAATGTGCTAATTGGGGGTTTCGATATGAAACTTACGGTCATAGGTGGCGGTGGCGTCCGCTCCATGTTTTTGGCAAAGAGCATAGCCCAGCAGGCGTCATCGCTTGGAATCGACGAACTTGTGTTTATGGACAATGATCCCGAGAAGCTGCGCATCTACGGTGGCCTTGCCGCCCATGTCTCGGGCATGCTTTGCCCCACGCTTAATTTTTCACTGACGGGCGATGCAGTCGAGGCCGTTAAGGACGCCGATTACGTGATCACGACGATTCGCGTCGGTGGGGACCATATGCGCGTTCGCGATGAGCGCATTGCTCTTTCGCATGGGGTTCTTGGCCAAGAGACGACTGGCGCAGCCGGCGTGTCTTTTGCCATGCGCTCCGTCCCTGCGCTTGCTTCGTATTGCGAGTTAATCAAGAAGTACGCAAAGCCGGACGTCAAGGTGTTTAACTTTACTAATCCCGCTGGCGTCGTATCTCAGGCCCTACGCGATATGGGCTATGATTTTACTTATGGCATTTGCGATGCTCCCTCGGGCATGTTGCATCAGTTTGCCGAGTATAAAGGCGTTGATCCCGCATCGGTTCAGGGCGAGTGCTATGGACTCAACCACCTCTCGTTCTTCCGCAATGTGACGGTTGACGGCGAGGACATCATGTCCGACTTGATCCACGACGACGGGGCATATGCTCATACAGATCTTAGGTTCTTCGAGAAGGACCTCGTCCTAAATCGCGGATGCGTGCCAAATGAGTACCTATACTATTTCTACTATCGCGAGCGCGCCGTTGCCAACGTTCTCTCTTCGCCCCAGACGCGCGGTGAACTAATCGAAGAAATTAATCGAGAAATGACGAGCGAGCTTGCATCTATCGATATTGAGAACGACTTCGAAAAAGGCCTCGCGTGCTTTGAGAAGTGGTACGGAATGCGCGAAAACAACTACATGGCGGCCGAGACGGGTATTCATCGCGACAAGCCGTGGACGTTTGACGTGTACGGCAAAGATGCTGGCGGATACGCAGGTGTCGCGCTCCGCTTCATGGATATTGCTCGCTCTGGCAAGACGCAGCAGATGATCCTGTGCACCCCCAACAATGGCGCCATCCCCGGCCTTCTCGATACAGATGTCATTGAGTCAACGTGCGATATCTCCACCGATGGCTGCGTGCCGCATCGCGTCGAAGCCGATTCTGTGCCCGCGGGAAACCTCGAATTGATTCGTCGCGTCAAGTACTACGAGCGCACCGTGGCGCGTGGCATCGTTAACCGATCGAAGCGCGACATTGTCGAGAGCCTCGCGATGCACCCGCTCGTTAATTCGTACTCCTTGGCGAAAGATATCGCCGCGCAGTACTTTGAGCTTAACCGCGACTACATCGACGGCTGGACAGACTAGTCTGGACGTTAAAACTAGAAATTATGGATGGGCGGACCGGCGTTTATATTGGCGCCCGTTCGCCCTGCTTAGTAAGAAAACGGGTATAGAGTGAACTTGCGAGAGAACTTCAATGTCTTTCTGGAATCGGGCGATCGGGCGAAGGAATGCCGGAGTGGCTGCACGATGGCGTTATATATCCCCTTGTTTGTTATGAGCGCGCTTCAAATTGGTGTATCAAACGTTGCAACTGAGCTCGCCTATATCAATCCGTCCATTACGCTTATTTGCACTGTGGTCGCGGCCTTTTTAAACCTGCTTCTATCGAATGTGGCTTTTTCATTATTTGCCGTCGACCGGTCCAAAGAGACGGTGCAACCTGCTCGAACCCCTCCGGTTTATCTCTTGGCCTCGACGGTTCCCCTCCAGATTTCTGGGGCGCTGCTAATTTATTTGGTTCACTTGATTTTATCGGCAATTGTAGTCTTTGCCTCGCTTGCGAGCAGTCAGCTCGGGGTGTTGTGCTCGCTTGTGGTGGCAGTAATCGTGACGCTTCTTTCCGCGTCGTTCGTATTCGTGTTAATTGAAGATGCGGACGTGGAGCAGAGGGGACTACGAGGCATTCGGTTTGCACCACGCTACATCATGCGTTCGGTCACGGTGCTTCGTTCCTCCTGGAGAGAAATCGCGCGTCCCGCAACGCTGCTGGTGGCATGGAACCTGGTTGCAAGTTGCGCTATCCAGGTTCTTGTTGGATGGGTAGTTTCGAGTGCGGCGCTGCCGTCGACACTTTCAGTGACGGCGCTTGTGCATGAGGGACTTTATTATGGGGCGTTTGCTTATATGCTGCTTTTGCTAGTTCATTGTGCGGTTGCGAGTTGGCTCGAAATTGACGTGCTCATGGGGGTGTCCTTGTGTGTATCCGAGCAGGATCGATAGCCCGAAGATGAAGCCGCGTTTTCGACATTGAGTTCCTGCGTACCTTGCTTTCTAAGCAGAATTGGCGCGCCGTTTGTTAACAATCGTTTTCCAAGAATTCTTTTGTTGCTCATTTTATAGACTTCTCATTGCTATAATCGCCCACCGCTCAAGATAATCGGAGAGGTTTTCCTATATGGCTCAAACAAAGCAAGACGGCATCACGCTCAGGCAGTGGCTCCCGCTTATCGGGCTCACCTGCTGTGCGTTCGTGTTCAACACGTCGGAGTTTATGCCCATCGGCCTTTTGACTGATATCGCCGCGTCGTTCTCGCTTACCGAGGCCCAAGCTGGCATCATGATCTCGGTCTATGCCTGGGGCGTCATGCTGCTGTCGTTGCCGCTCATGGTGTTCGCTTCGCGCTTTGAGTTCAAGCGGATGCTGCTGGGCGTGCTTGCCGTGTTCTCGCTGGGCCAGTTCCTGTCCGCCGTGGCGCCGACCTATCCCATCCTGGTCTGCGCACGCCTGGTGGTCGCTTGCGCACATGCCGTGTTCTGGTCAGTCGCCTCGATTATGGCCTCGCGTCTGGTTGACACGCGCCACGGCGCGCTCGCCATCAGCATGATCGCTACGGGCTCTTCCATCGCACAGATCTTCGGCCTGCCGCTCGGTCGCGCCATTGGCCTGGCCGTGGGCTGGCGTATGACGTTTGCCGTGGTCGGAACGCTGTCTGCTGTCGCGGTCGTCTACCAGGCCACGGTGTTCCCCACCATGCCAGCGGGCGAGCGTTTTACGCTCAAGCAGCTGCCCGAGCTGCTCAAGAACCCGTTCCTCATCGCGCTCTATGTGGTCACGGTGTTCATGGCAACTGGCTATTACGCGAGCTATAGCTATATCGAGCCTTTCCTGGCCCAGGTCGCGCATGTCGACGCAAGCGCCATCACTATGACGCTGACGGCGTTCGGCTGCTCTGGTCTGCTCGGAAGCTGGCTGTTCGGCCGGCTGTTCGATGGGCACCGTTTTCCGTTCCTTGCGATCACGCTCTCCGGAGTGCCGGTCGCCTTGCTACTTATGGGTCCTGCCGCGTCGTCGCTCGCCGCGGTTCTTGCCGTCTGCGCGCTGTGGGGCTGCTGCGCCACGGCCTTTAACGTGGCGTTTCAGGCCGAGCTCATCAAGTACACGCCGGCGGATTCGTCGGCCGTCGCCATGTCGATCTTCTCGGGTCTGTTCAATCTCGGCATTGGTACGGGCACGGCGATCGGCGGAGCCGTGGTTTCGGGTCCCGGTATCGCTTGGATCGGCTTTGTGGGCGGGGCGATTGCCGTCGTGGGCGTTATCCTCGCCATCACGGTGATGTTCCCAGCCATCCGCCGCGCCAAGCCCGTCGCCTAGCCACGTCCCCTCATCAGTTGCGGTGGAATAGTTCCTGTTTAAGGCCTTTGAAGGCCCAAGCAGGAACTATTCCACCGCAACTTATTTTGGGGGAGGGGATACAAGCTGGGCATACAATGGATGTCGTTGTGTTGAGCTTACCGGGAGGTTGCTATGTGGGCATACGAGACGACGTTCTATCAGATCTATCCGCTGGGCTTTTGCGGAGCTCCGCGCGAAAACGCCGCCCCCGTTGCCGAGGATGAGCTCGCCCAGGCCGCCGATGTCGAACCCAACCCCGATGCTCCTATCATGAAGATTGCCCAATGGGCCGACTACCTGCAGGAACTCGGCGTTGGCGCCGTGCTCATCAACCCGCCGCTCGAGTCCGATAGTCACGGCTACGATACACGCAGCCTGCGCCATATCGACCGTCGCCTGGGTGGGGATGCCGACTTTGCCGCCGTGTGCGACACACTGCATGCCCATGGCATCCGCGTGGTGCTCGATGCCGTCTTCAACCACGTCGGCCGCGGTTTTTGGGCCTTCCGCGATGTGCAGGAGCGCAAGTGGGACTCGCCGTACAAGGACTGGTTCCACATTAGCTTTGACGGCGATTCCTGCTATGGCGATGGCTTTTGGTACGAGGGCTGGGAAGGCCATTTTGAGCTTGCGAAGCTCAACCTGCAAAATCCCGCTGTGGTCGATTACCTGCTAGAGTCCGTGCGCCGTTGGGCCGACGTCTTTGGCGTCGACGGTCTGCGCCTGGACGTCGCCTATATGCTCGATCGCGATTTTATGCGCCGCCTACACGCCTTTACCCGCGAGCTCAAGCCCGACTTCGTGCTGATCGGCGAGACACTCCACGGCGACTACAACCAGATCGTCAACGACGAGATGCTCGACTCCTGCACCAACTACGAGTGCTACAAGGGCCTGTACTCCAGCTTTAACTCGGTCAACATGTTCGAGATTGCCCACTCGCTTCATCGCCAGTTTGGCGGCGACCCCTGGTGCATTTATCGCGGCAAGCATCTGCTGTCGTTTGTCGACAACCACGACGTGCCGCGCCTGGCGAGCATCCTGACGGACAAGTCCTGCCTGCGCCCCGCCTACGGCATGCTCTTTGGTATGCCGGGCATTCCGTGCGTCTACTACGGCAGCGAGTGGGGGATTGCCGGCGAAAAGGGCGGCCCCGATGGCGATTGGGCGCTACGTCCTGCGCTCGATGAGCCCGCGCCCAACGAGCTGACGGCATTTGTCACGCAGCTGGCGCACCTGCGCTCGGCAAACGACGCGGCAGCCCGTGCCCTCAACTACGGTGCCTATCGCAACGTGGTGATCCAGAACAAGCAGCTGCTGTTCGAGCGCGCCTGCGACGATGCGACGGTGCTCGTGGCGGTCAATACCGTGAACGAGCCCTACACCTTTGGAGCTGGCGAACTCAGCGGCTCCTTCGTCGACCTGCTTGCCGACGATGCGCCCACGGTCGAGCTGTCGGGTGCCCTTGAGCTTGCACCCTACGAGGTGCGTTATCTGCTGAGGGCCTAGGCCATGGCAGCGTCTGACGAGGGCTATCAACATATTGAGCATGGGTTTGAGCCCGTGTTCGACCAGCACTCGCGCGTTTTGGTGCTCGGGTCGTTTCCCTCGGTGCTTTCGCGCGCCAATGCCTTTTATTACGGCAACCCTCAGAATCGCTTTTGGCGCGTGATGGCCGCGTGCCTCGGTGTGCCCGTGCCGCCCAACGAGGGCGATCCTTTGGCAAGCGGTGAGCCCGCGACGCTCGATGCCTCGATTGCCGCCAAGCGGGCCATGCTGCTCAACGGCGGTGTGGCCCTGTGGGACGTGATCGAGAGCTGCGATATTAAGGGTTCGAGTGACGCCAGCATCCGCAACGTTGTGCCGGCACATATCGAGCGCATTACCGACGCGGCTCCCATTAAGCAGGTGATATGCAACGGTGGTACAGCTGGCCGGCTCTACAAGCGCTATCTACAAGAACGCACCGGGCTGCCGGCCATCGTTCTGCCGTCGACAAGTCCCGCCAATGCGGCATGGCGCCTAGAGCGCCTTGTTGGGCGCTGGCGCGAGGCCGTTGACTGGGGCGCTCTGTAATTTAGATATCTGATTGGGCGCGGGTGCCGAGGCGTTTCATGATGGCATGCCAGATCGGTGCGGGCAGCGCGGGCTTGACGCGCACCATGCCGTCGGCATCGACGCCTCCGGCATTGCCACCGCCAAGCAGCTGCGCATGCTCAATGGAGCAGCCCATGCGTACGGCGCCCACAAGCTTATCCATCGCTTCCGAAAATGGCCGACGCAAGAGACCCATGCGCGGGGAGTGGCGAAGCGCTGCGATGCCGGTGCCGGTGCAGACGACAACGCCGTCGCACCATGGCAGGTCACGTAGAAGACATGCCCGATACAGGCGGTCGAGGACTTCGTCCGTCTGCTTGGCGTTGTTGGACAGGGCCTGGACGACGACATAGACGCGTGTTTCTGTATTCCCAAGGCGATCGAGTATCTGCTCGACAGCGATCATAGCCTCATCGTCAAATGCATCATCAACAGCGAGCACTATGCCATCGACTGCACCGGCATCATCCGCCTTCAAGTCAACCGGGTGGGGGAGTACGGTGTCGGAAAGCCGGGCATAGGCGGCGATGGCATCCTGCAGGTCCCAAAGCAAAAACTCAAGATCGGCGCTTTCGGGAATACTGACAAACGCGATGTTATGCAGTGTTTTTGGTACATCGCCGCGCGCGGTCGTCTCCATGCCGCCTCCTTTCCGGTTGGTTTCCGTTTAGGTTACACCGTCTGGTGGCGCTCCGCCGCGCTATCCTAGTGCAACCCTTACGAAAGGAACGCCATGCGTCTGCCCATGAATACCTCGCTTGCCACGCTCAAGCCCTCCGGCATCCGCCGGATCAATGCGCTCGCCGCCCAGCATCCGGGATGCATTGCGCTCGCGCTCGGCGAGCCCGATTTTCCTACGCCCGATGTGATTAGCGCTGAGGTGACTGCTTCGTTGGACCGCGGCGACACGCACTATCCGCCCAACAACGGTCGCCCCGCCCTGCGCGAGGCACTGTCTGCCTACATGGGGGATGCGGGCCTTACGTTTTCGGCAGACGAGGTCATCCTGACCGACGGCGCGACCGAAGCCCTGTCGGCGACGTTTATGGCTATGCTCAACCCCGGCGACGAGGTCATCATCCCCACGCCGGCCTTTGGCTTGTACGAGAGCATCGTCGTGGCTAACCACGCCAAGGCGGTCTTTTTGGATACGGAGCCTGCGCAATTCCAGATTGACGAGGAGGCGCTTCGTGCTTGCGTGACGCCGGCGACCAAGGCCATCGTCATCTGTACGCCCAACAATCCTACGGGCTGCATCCTCAATGCGGCATCGCTCGACGCCGTGGCACACGTGGCAGAGCAGGCGGGCATCTACGTGGTCTGCGACGACGTATATAACCGCCTGGTCTATGTGGATGGCTACGAGCGCTTTGCCCAGCGCCACCCGGAGCTACGCGAGCAGACAGTAGTCATCGAGAGCTTCTCCAAACCCTGGGCCATGACTGGCTGGCGCTTGGGCTGGCTCGCAGCCGCAGCCCCCGTCATTGCCGAGATCGCAAAAGCCCACCAATACCTAGTATCGAGTGCCGTCTCCTTCGAGATGGACGCCGCAGCGCGAGCCCTGACCGTCGACCCAACCCCCATGCTCAAAGTCTACCGAGCCCGCCGCAAACGCGTGCTCGCAGCCTTAAACGCCATGGGTCTCGATGTGGTAGAGCCCGCAGGAGCCTTCTACACTTTCCCGAGCATCAAAAAGTTCGGCCTAACCAGCGAAGACTTCTGCATCAAAGCCATCAAAGAAGCAAACGTAGCCCTAGTCCCAGGCGACTGCTTCGGAACCGAAGGCCACATCCGCCTAAGCTACTGCGTCTCCGACAAAAATCTGGACGAAGGCCTCCGCCGCCTGTCCACCTTCGTTTCAACCCTATAACCATCAGGGACGCAACACATCAGCCCATCGACATAAGGGTTATGCGTGGGGCGCGCCGGCCAACGGACACGAGGATTCGCAGCAAAGGCAACGTAGCTCCGGCCGGGAGGGGCAGGGCGAGTTTTCCGTAGATTCCGCACGAGCCGAAGGCCACTTAATGTGGCCTTCGTGCGAGCCCAGGACTTGACCGAGCGGAAAACTCGCCCTGCCCCTCCCGGCCGGAGCGTATGCAGGGTTTGTGTACGAATCCTCGCGCCCGTTGACCGACGCCGGGGTCCCCGCCATAATACTTTCGGTTCACGCACGAATCCGCTGCCAGAGACAGCCGGTGCAAACGGGCATCGCCCGCGAGCTTAATGGGATATCCCGCCAGCCGAGGTGGTCGAGTAGATATGTCTTCTCGCCCCCGTCGCTCATGCAGCGCGGGGGCTTTCTTTTTGGACATGCCCCCGTCACGTCCTTGTGGCGGACCGTGCCCGGAAAGAATTCGAGGAGGTGTAATTCATGCCCCAGCAGTACAAAATCGACAAGGTTGCAGAGATCGAGTCCCGTATCGCCGAGAACGCCGGTCTGTTCGTCGTCAACTACAACGGTCTGACGGTTAAGCAGGCTCAGGAGCTGCGTCATCAGCTTCGCGAGTGCGGCGCCGAGATGAAGGTCTACAAGAACAACCTGGTCAAGATCGCTCTCAAGAACCAGGAGCAGCCCGAGCTCGACGAGATCCTCGCCGGCCCCGTCGCTTATGTGTTCTACGAGTCCGAGCCGGTCGAGGCCGCTAAGGCCCTTAAGGACTTCTCTGCTAAGTCCAAGGGCGTCCTTGAGATCAAGGGCGGTATCTCCGACGGCAAGGCCGTTTCCGCTGATGATGTTAAGGCTATCGCCGAGCTGCCCACCAAGGATCAGCTTCTCGGCCAGATCGCCGGTCTCATCTCCGGTTTCGCTCGCGACATCGCTGTCTGCGTCAACGGCGTTTCCTCTGGTCTCGCTCGTTCGATCCAGCAGGTCTCCGAGCAGAAGGCAGCCTAGTTGCTGTTTTCACCCGCGGCGGCAACGCCGCACCCCTGGCGCATTCGCGCCGTGTTTTAACTGATCTCCGTGCATCCGCACGGAAACCGAAAGGACTTAGAAATGGCTAAGCTTACCACCGATGAGATCATCGATGCTCTTAAGGAAATGACCCTTCTCGAGGCTTCCGAGCTCGTCAAGGCTATCGAGGACACCTTCGGCGTTTCCGCCGCTGCTCCTGCCGCTGTTGTCGCCGCTCCCGCTGCTGGCGCTGCTGAGGCCGAGGAGAAGACCGAGTTTGACGTCGTGCTTGAGGGCTTCGGCGACAACAAGATCCAGGTCATCAAGGCCGTCCGTGAGCTCACCAACCTTGGCCTGAAGGAGGCCAAGGAGGTCGTCGAGGGCGCTCCCAAGGCTGTTCTCGAGGGTGCCAAGAAGGAGGACGCCGAGGCTGCCAAGGAGAAGCTCGAGGCTGCTGGCGCTGCTGTCACCCTCAAGTAATCAGGCTTTCTCGCCAGATTTCTTTGCAGACGGGGTTCGCATTGCGAGCCCCGTCTTTTTTGTTATGACCCTTCTATTTTGCTGGCTCGGCATGCAAATTGCTGCCGTTTGCGGTGCTTTGGGATCGCTACCGTTGGTCGATAAAATTGCACCATTCGAGCAATAATTTGCGTTGACCTGCTGAAGAATTGCGTTTGCCTAGCGGTAGTGCCTGGTCCCGGCGGTAAGATACTTCGGTATCGCAATTTGGTCTGCGGCCGCCGTGCCGCACGCACAGGGCGCATCCTGCGCCTGCGAAAGGATCCTTGAATAATATGAAGGCAATCATCCCCGCCGCCGGTCTTGGCACGCGTTTTCTGCCTGGCACCAAGTGCACGCCCAAAGAGATGCTGCCGGTTCTCGACAAGCCGGTCATCCAGTATGTTGTCGAGGAGGCACTCGACCCCGAGGAGGTCGACGACGCCATCATCGTTACCTCGCCCGGCAAGCCCGAGCTGCTGAACTACTTCCAGCCCGACCGTTCGCTCGAGAACCTGCTGCGCGAGCGCGGTAAGGACGCCTACGCCGACGCTGTCGCTCATGCGGGCGGTATGCCGGTCGATTTCCGTTATCAGTACGAGCCCAAGGGCCTCGGTCACGCCATTCGCTCTGCTGCCGACGCTGTGGCAGGGGAGAACTTCCTGGTTCTTCTGGGCGACTATGTTGTGCCCAATCGCGACATCTGTGACAAGATGCTCGCTGTCTCCAAGGAGCACGGTGGCGCTTCGGTTATCGCCGTTGCCGCGTGCGCTCCCGAGGAAGTCAGCCGCTATGGCGTCATCGCCGGCGATCGCGTGGGCTCTCTCGAGGGCTTTGAGAATGCCGCTGACGACGAGCCCGGTGCCGTTTGGCGTATCGGCGGTCTGGTCGAGAAGCCCGCTCCCGAGGCGGCTCCGTCCAACCTGTACATTGTCGGCCGTTATCTGCTGAGCCCGCTGGTCATGGACCTGCTCGCTGATCAGCAGGCCGGCAAGGGCGGCGAGATTCAGCTCACCGACGCCATGGCCCGCTCGCTCGATCGCGAGGCTATGTACGCTGTCGTTATCGACCCGCTGTCGGGCTACGACACCGGCACCCCGTCTGGCTGGATGGCCACCAACGCCCTCATGGCCGCAAGCGATCCTCGCTTTGCCAGCGCCTTCTGGGACGCCATCGACGAGCGCGGCGGATTGATGCGCAAGTAAGCCTTCGGGCATCGACATTTACGGGCGCGGACCTCGGTTCGCGTCCGTTTTTTATAAGAGCTGCGATTGCCGGCTCTCTGTTCACAGAAAATATATGAACAGATGTTCGATACATATACATCTACCTGCGTGTTTTCTGTCGAAAAACTTTGCTACTCCAAAAACTCAATCGCGTCAAGGCTTTTCTTGCCCAACGGTCGGTACCTGATAAACTATTAGGTTGCGATAACTGGCGAAGCTATGCCTCGCCAACCCACCGAGCATTTCCGTGAAGGAGGAAAAACCTGGTGACCTACGCATACACTGCCACTGAGCGCAAGCGCGTCAGCTTCGGGAAAATCCCGGAGGCCATGGAGCTCCCCAACCTTATCTCTGTTCAAAGGGAATCCTTTGAGCGTTTTAAGGACGAGGGCCTTCGTGAGGCGTTCAAGGAATCCAGCCCCATCCAGAGCCAGAACCATGTTCTCGAGGTTACCTTCGGCGAGCATCAGTTCGGCGACCCTGCGCACACCGTCGAGGAGTGCCGCGAGAAGGACATGACCTATCAGGCCCCGCTCCTGACCGACGTCCGTCTCACCAACAAGGAGACCGGCGAGATCAAGGAGCAGCTCGTCTTTATGGGCGACTTCCCCATGATGACCGATCAGGGCACCTTCATCATCAACGGTACCGAGCGTATCGTCGTCTCGCAGCTCGTCCGTTCCCCGGGTGTGTACTACAGCTCCGAGATGGATTCGGGCAAGCAGATCTACAAGGCCCAGATCATCCCGTCCCGCGGTGCCTGGCTTGAGTTTGAGGTCGACAAGCGCGACCAGCTCATGGTCTCCATCGACCGTAAGCGTAAGCAGAGCGCCACGATGTTCCTGCGCGCCCTTGGCATCGCCGTCACCAACGACGACATCATCGAGCTGCTCGGCAACTCCGATGTGATTAAGCGCACCCTGGAGCGCGACACCGCTCTCACTCGCGAGGACGCCCTTATCGAGATCTACCGTCGCCTGCGCCCGGGCGAGCCTCCCACCGTGGACGCTTCCCGCAGCCTGCTCGAGGGCCTGCTCTTTAACCCGCAGCGCTACGATCTGGCCCGCGTCGGTCGTTACAAGGTCAACAAGAAGCTCAACCTCACCACCGAGGAAGAGGTCACGGTGCTCACCGACGAGGATATCGTCGCTACGCTGCGCTACCTGCTGTCCCTCGCCGCCGGCGAGCAGGGCTTCAAGGTCGACGACATCGACCACTTTGGCAACCGCCGCATCCGCACCGTCGGCGAGCTCGTCGCCAACCAGTTCCGTATCGGCATGAGCCGTATGGAGCGCGTTGTCCGTGAGCGCATGAGCTCCCAGGACATCGACGAGATCACCCCGCAGTCGCTCATCAACATCCGCCCGATCGTGGCCTCCATCAAGGAGTTCTTCGGTTCCTCGCAGCTCTCGCAGTTCATGGACCAGGCGAACCCCCTGACCGGTCTGACCCACAAGCGCCGTCTGTCCGCACTCGGCCCTGGCGGTCTTGCCGGCCACAAGTCCGGCTCCAGCCGCCGCACCAACGTGCCGACGGCCGTCCGCGACGTTCACAACTCGCACTACAGCCGCATGTGCCCGATCGAGACCCCCGAAGGCCCCAACATCGGCCTGATCGGCTCGCTCGCCCTCTACGCCCGCGTCAACGAGTACGGCTTCATCGAGGCTCCGTTCCGCCGCGTCGAGAACGGCGTTGCCACCGACCAGATCGACTGGATGACCGCTGACGAGGAAGAGAAGCACGTCATTGCGCCGGCCAACACGCCGCTCGATCCCAAGACCAACGAGTTCATCACGACCGATGCCGAGGGCAAGCTTGTCCGCCCGCACACCGTGATCGCCCGTACCCGAGACTTCGACGGCTCCTTCGGCGCTCCCGCCGACGTGCCTGTCGAGGACGTCGACTACATGGACGTCTCGCCGCGTCAGATGCTCTCCGTCGCAGCCACGCTGATTCCGTTCCTCGAGCACGACGACGCCAAGCGTACGCTGATGGGCGCTAACATGCAGCGTCAGGCCGTGCCGCTGGTTCACCCTGCCGCTCCCTATGTCGGTACCGGCATGGAGCGTCGCGCCGCCCTGGACTCCGGCGAGGTCACCCTGGCCAAGAATGCCGGCGAGGTCATCTTTGCCGACGCCGCCAAGATCATCGTCAAGCATGCCGGCGGCATGGACGAGTATCACCTGGCCAAGTACCAGCGCTCCAACCAGTCCACCTGCATCAACCACCGTCCGCTCGTGCGCGTCGGTGACACCGTTGAGCAGGGCGAGCCCCTGGCTGACGGTCCTTCGACCGATCATGGCGAGCTCGCACTGGGTCAGAACCTCACCGTGGCATACATGCCGTGGGAAGGCTTCAACTACGAGGACGGTATCGTCGTGTCCGAGCGCCTGGTGGCCGAGGATCTGCTGACGACCATCAACATCACCCGTCACGAGATCGATGCCCGCGACACCAAGCTCGGCCCCGAGGAGATCACCCGCGAGATCCCGAACCTCTCCGAGGATATGCTTGCCAACCTCGACGAGGACGGCATTATCCGCATCGGCGCCGAGGTCGGCCCTGGCGACATCCTGGTCGGCAAGGTCACGCCTAAGGGCGAGAGCGCTCTGACCGCCGAGGAGCGCCTGCTGCGCGCCATCTTCGGTGCCAAGGCCCACGACGTCCGCGACACCTCCCTTAAGATGCCTCACGGCGCTTACGGCCGCGTCATCGACGTTGTCCGCTTTAGCCGCGAGAACGGCGACGACCTGGCCCCCGGCGTCAACGAGCAGGTGCGCGTCTACGTCGCCCAGCGCCGTAAGATCCAGCAAGGCGATAAGATCGCCGGCCGCCACGGCAACAAGGGTGTTATTTGTAACGTCCTGCCGGTCGAGGACATGCCCTACATGGCTGACGGTACCCCAATCGACGTTATCCTCAACCCGCTGGGCGTTCCTTCGCGTATGAACGTTGGCCAGCTGCTCGAGTGCCACCTTGGCTGGGCTGCCGCCTGCGGTTGGGATACCGAGCAGGCCGACTCCGACAAGTACGTCCCCGGTCCGTTCTTCACCGCCACGCCTGTCTTCGACGGCGCCAAGGAGGACGAGATCGCCGAGGTCATTCGACGCGCCAACAAGAACATGCTCAACAAGGCCACCGCTGCCTTTGGCGATCACATGCGTCCCGAGTTCGTCACCCAGCTTGACGAGCGCGGCAAGACCCGTCTGTTCGACGGCCGCACCGGCGAGGAGTTCCGCGAGCCCATTACCGTGGGTACGTCCTACATCCTCAAGCTCGGCCACATGGTCGACGACAAGATCCACGCCCGTTCGACCGGCCCTTACAGCTTGGTTACCCAGCAGCCTCTGGGCGGCAAGGCCCAGTTCGGCGGCCAGCGCTTCGGCGAGATGGAAGTTTGGGCACTGTACGCATACGGTGCTTCCAACGTCCTGCAGGAGATCCTGACCGTCAAGTCCGACGATACCGTGGGCCGCGTCAAGACCTACGAGTCCATCGTCAAGGGCGAGAACGTCCCGGTTCCGGGTATCCCCGAGTCCTTCAAGGTTCTCGTCAAGGAGATCCGTTCGCTCGCACTGGACATCGAGCCCATGCACGATGCCGACGAGGACGCCTCCGCCCCTGTGACCGCCGAGGAGACCTCTGCTCTCGACGACCTGGCTGCGCTCGCCGGCGTTGACGCCGACGTCGAGGCCGAGGATGCCGAGACCGCCGAGGCACCCGAGGCTGTCGCCGCCACGACCACTGATAAGGAGTAGTTGACTGTGGCAGATTTCGAAGCTACTGATTTTGACTCGGTAAAGATCTCCCTTGCCTCCGCCGACCAGATCCGTTCCTGGTCGCACGGTGAGGTCAAGAAGCCGGAGACCATCAATTACCGTACCCTCAAGCCCGAGAAGGACGGCCTGTTCTGCGAGAAGATCTTCGGTCCCGCCAAGGACTGGGAGTGCTCCTGCGGCAAGTACAAGGGCATCCGCTTTAAGGGCATCGTCTGCGAGCGCTGCGGCGTCGAGGTCACCTCGGCCAAGGTGCGTCGCGACCGCATGGGCCACATCGAGCTCGCCGCTCCCGTGTCCCACATCTGGTACTTCAAGAGCCCCACGAGCTTCCCGATGAGCCGTATGCTCGACATCAAGTCCAAGGACCTCGAGAAGGTTCTGTACTTTGCCAGCTACATCATCACCGAGGTCGACTACGAGGCTCGCGAGGCCGACGCTGACGACCTGCGCGAGGAGCTCGCCGCCGATCTGGAAGAGATCGATGCCGAGTGCGCCCGCCAGATCGAGTCCCTCAAGGAGCAGGGCAACCCCGAGAACTTCGACGAGTTCTCCGACGAGGAGCCGCTGACCCCCGAGGAGATCGCCTCTGGCATCGTCGACATCGAGGAAGAGTGCAAGGACGAGAAGCAGCTCCGCACGGACGCCTTCAACGCCTTCATGAAGCTCAGCGAGCGCGACCTCATTTCCGATGAGCCGCTGTTCCGCGAGATGACCCGCTACTACTCCATGTACTTCAAGGGTGGCATGGGTGCCGAGGCCGTCCGCGACCTGCTCGCTGCCATCGACCTCCCCTCCGAGGCCGAGAAGCTCAAGGCCATCATCGCCGACGAGGACTCCCAGAAGCAGAAGCGCGAGAAGGCCGTTAAGCGCCTCGAGGTCGTTGACGCCTTCCTGAAGGGCGGTAACAGCCCCGCGAATATGATTCTGGACGTCATTCCGGTCATTCCGCCCGATCTGCGCCCGATGGTCCAGCTCGACGGTGGCCGCTTCGCCGCGTCCGACCTCAACGACCTGTACCGTCGCGTGATCAACCGTAACAACCGACTCAAGCGCCTGCTCGACCTGGACGCCCCCGCGATCATCGTGAACAACGAGAAGCGCATGCTCCAGGAGTCCGTGGACGCCCTGTTCGACAACGGCCGTCGTGGTCGCCCGGTCTCTGGCCGTGGCGGTCGCCCGCTCAAGTCGCTCGCCGAGGCCCTCAAGGGCAAGCAGGGTCGTTTCCGTCAGAACCTGCTGGGTAAGCGTGTCGACTACTCCGGCCGTTCGGTCATCGTTACCGACCCTAAGCTGCTGCTGCACCAGTGCGGTCTGCCCAAGACCATGGCGCTGGAGCTCTTCAAGCCCTTCGTCATGAAGCGCCTGGTCGAGCTTGGCAAGGTCGAGAACATCAAGGGCGCCAAGCGCGCTATCGACCGCGGTGCCACCTTTGTGTGGGACATCCTCGAAGAGGTCATCGACGGCCGCGTCGTGCTGCTCAACCGTGCACCGACCCTGCACCGTCTGTCCATCCAGGCCTTTGAGCCGGTGCTGGTCGAGGGCAAGGCTATCCACCTGCATCCGCTGGTCTGCTCGCCCTTCAACGCCGACTTCGACGGCGACCAGATGTCTGTCCACGTTCCGCTGTCCAGTCAGGCTCAGGCCGAGGCCCGCGTGCTCATGCTCTCTGCGAACAACCTGCGCTCGCCGGCATCCGGCAAGCCGGTCAACATCCCTTCGCAGGACATGATCATCGGTGTGTACTACCTCACCCAGGTTCGCGAGGGTCTGCCGGGCGAGAACCACGTGTTCTCGAGCTTTGACGACGCGCTGCACGCCTATGACTGCCGCTCCGAGGTCGACATGCAGGCCAAGATCCAGGTCCGCGTGTCCGCTGCCGATGCCAACGTCATCAACGAGGACGGCACCCGTATCTTCCGCGTCAAGAACGGCAAGAACGAGTTCGTCGACTACGACGTCACCGGCAACAAGACCGCTCGCTTCGAGACGTCTATCGGCCGCATCATCTTCAACCGCCAGTGCCTGCCCGAAGACTACGAGTTCATGAACTACAAGATGGTCAAGGGCGACGTGGCCAAGCTGGTTGCGGACTGCTGCGATCGTTACCCCGAGGCCAAGGTCGGCCCGATCCTCGACGCCATCAAGTACTCTGGCTTCCACTACGCTACCCGCGCCGGCCTCACCATCTCGGTGTGGGACGCTCTCATCCCTGCCGAGAAGCAGGAGCTGCTCGACCGCGCCCAGGCCAACGTCGACCAGATCAACGAGTACTTCGAGGAGGGCTTCATCAACGAGACGGAGCGCCACATCGAAGTCGTTAACGAGTGGACCGCTTGTACCGATAAGGTTGCAGCGCTCATGCTCGACATGTTCGACGAGGAGAACCCGCTGTACATGATGGCCGACTCCGGCGCCCGTGGTTCTAAGACCCAGCTGCGTCAGCTCGGTGGCATGCGTGGCCTGATGGCAGACATGTCCGGCGAGACGATCGACCTTCCCATTAAGGCGAACTTCCGCGAGGGTCTGCTGCCGCTCGAGTACTTCATTTCGACCTACGGCGCCCGTAAGGGCCTGGTCGATACCGCATCCCACACCTCGGACTCTGGTTACCTGACCCGTCGTCTGGTCGACGTGGCCCAGGACGTCATCGTCCGCGAGGAGGACTGCGGCACGCACGAGGGCGTTACCTATAACCTCATCATCCCCGGCACCACCGACCTCAACACCGACCTCGTCGGCCGTTGCTTCATCGAGGACGTCGTGGCTCCCGATGGCACCGTGCTCTTTGAGCAGGACGGCTACATCGAGAAGGTCGCCGACATCCAGAAGATGGTCGATGCGGGCCTCAAGAAGGTCAAGCTTCGCGCGCTGCTCACCTGCCGCTCCAAGTACGGCGTGTGCCAGAAGTGCTACGGCTGGGATCTTTCCACCCGTCGTCCGGTCGCCATCGGTACCGCGGTCGGCATTATTGCCGCCCAGTCCATCGGCGAGCCCGGTACGCAGCTTACGATGCGTACCATTCACTCCGGCGGCGTCGCTGGCGTCGACGATATTACGCAGGGTCTGCCTACGGTCAGCCGTATGTTCGATATCGTCGGCAACGTCAACGAGAAGATCCTGGGTCGCGAGGCCGAGCTGGCTCCGTACTCCGGTCACCTCTCGATTAAGCCCGAGAAGTCCGAGTACGTGCTGACGCTCACCGACTCCGAGGATCACACCCGTGTCCTCGACGAGCGTCGCGTCCCCGCTTCGGTGCGCTTTATGCCCGAGATCGAGGACGGCTGCGAGGTTCGCGCCGGCGATCAGATCACCAAGGGCTTCGTCAACTTCCGCAACCTGCGCAAGCTGACCGACATCGAGTCGACGATGCACACCTTCGTTGAGAGCGTCAAGGACGTCTACACCAGCCAGGGCGTTGACCTGAACGACAAGCACATCGAGGTGCTCGCACGTCAGATGCTGCGTCGCGTTCAGATCACCAACCCCGGCGACTCCAAGTACCTGCTTGGTCAGTACGTCGACCGCTACGAGTTCGCCGACGAGGTCGAGCGCGTTGCCCGTCTGGGCGGTCAGGCTCCCGTGGCCGAGCCCGTCATCCTGGGTACGCTCAAGGTCGCGTCCAACATCGACTCCTGGCTGTCGAGCGCTTCGTTCATCCGTACCGCCGGCGTCCTTACCGAGGCTGCCATTGAGGGCAAGGTCGACCACCTGCTCGACCTTAAGTCCAACGTCATCGTCGGTAAGAAGATTCCTGCCGGTACCGGCCTCAAGCCGTACGCCAACGCCAAGCTGACGTATCGCACGGCCGACGGCTACGTGGACATCGACGGCCCGGCTTCGCCCAACGCCAAGTCGCTGCCCGAGTGGGCTCCTGTGGAGCTCAAGGACCTGGACGAGCAGCTCCCGCAGCAGCTCGACTGGGCCGGCTACGACGAGTTCGGTGGTGCTGACGGCTCGTTCACCCGCAACGGCCACACCATCTCCGCCGAGAAGGCTCGTCTGTACCTGTTCGACGACCTGGGCGTGTCGCAGCGCTGGACCAACAAGTTCAGCGAAGTCGGCATCGAGACGGTCGGCGACCTGGTCGGCAAGTCCGAGGAGGATCTGCTGCGCATCGACGGCATCGGTGCCAAGGCGATCGAGGAGCTCCGTGACGGCCTGGAGGCCCACGACTTGCTCTACATCCTCGAGAACAACGACGACGTTGCCGACGAGGAAGACCTCTCGCAGCTGCTGCAGATGGTCTTTAGCCCCGACGGTCCGGACGATATCCTGTTGGGTACCTCCGCTCCGACGCATCACGCCGACGCCGACGAGGAGCTCCTGGGCGCCCCGATCGACGACAAGAAGGCTCCCGCCAACGGTGCCATCAACGAGGACATGGCGTCCCTCGACGAGCTGCTCAACCAGCTCGTGGACACCGACGACGCCGAAGAGGCCAAGGACAACGACGAGGAGTAACTAGTTCCGCCGTTCTAACGAACGGCGGCGACCTCCGTCGCTGCGCGGCCCCCAGAGCTACAATCTGTCATTCAAAAGGCAGGGCATGACCAAAAGGTCAATGCCCTGCCTTTTTCATGCCACCTTGTACGCTCTGGGGGCCGCTCGCTTGCGTATACTCAACCTGTTGCGTTCCGTTGATCCCTTGGGGACGGAGGAAAACGGGTCATTTTGAGGTGTGATTCGGAAGTATGCGGCAAAATCCTGATGGGTTGACCACACCGCATATGCTCAAGCGCTCTACCTGCGGGTTTGTTATCGCAAAACCCCTGTGCGCTCAGCAAGTCCAAAATTTGCCGCATACTTCCGAAAACGTCGCCGATCTACAGGTAATAGGTGAGTGCGGACAAGCGCTGGAGTGCGACGTTTCCCCAGATAAAACCGACCAAAATAAACCTGTCCCTATTTGGAAGGGAACGTTGCCCCGACGAGCACGTCGGATTCCCGGACCGGGCGGCCCAGGTTTTAAGTTTGTCGCGAGTTCCGCACGAGCCGGAGGCCACTTAATGTGGCCTCCGTGCGAGCCAGGACTGTAGAGCAGCAAACTTAACCCCTGTGCCGCCCGGTCTGGGAATCCACCCGCGCGCACAGGAGGGGATTCCTTTTGTGTAGGCTTTGCGGAAATGTGGCTATTTAAGGATACGCCCGGCGGCGTGGTCTGTTGACGGCACAGCTAACGGCACGTATCCTATCGAACTGCGTGTTTCGTAGGGGGATGCTGACCCCTCGATTCAAGCCGTTGCACTTTACAGAAAGCTGGAATCATTCGAGAAGGAGTACGCTTTGCCTACTATTAACCAGCTGGTTCGCCAGGGCCGTCGTTCCGTGCCCAAGAAGTCCAAGAACGCTGCTCTGCAGCACAACTCCCAGAAGCGCGGCGTGTGCACCCGCGTCTTCACCACGAGCCCCAAGAAGCCGAACTCGGCTCTTCGTAAGGTTGCCCGTGTTCGCCTCGTCAACGGCATCGAAGTTACTGCTTACATCCCGGGTGAGGGCCACAACCTGCAGGAGCACTCCATCGTGCTCGTCCGCGGCGGTCGTGTCCGTGACCTCCCTGGTGTCCGTTATCACGTCATCCGTGGCGCCTACGACGCTGCTCCGGTCCAGAACCGTATGCAGGCCCGTTCCAAGTACGGTGCTAAGCGCCCCAAGGCTAAATAAGCCAGATAACGTTTTGATACTTTCGCCGTGTGCCGCCTAAGCGCCGCACGGTAGACACTTAAGGAGATTTCACATGCCGCGTCGTGCAGCAGCTAATCGTCGTGAGGTTCAGCCTGACGCCGTTTACAACAACCGCCTGGTGACTCAGCTCATCAACAAGGTCCTTCTTGACGGCAAGAAGGCCACCGCTGAGCGCATCGTTTACACCGCTTTCGAGATCGTTGCCGAGAAGTCCGAGGGTGGCGACGCTCTCGCTACCTTCAAGAAGGCTATGGACAACGTCAAGCCCACGCTCGAGGTTAAGCCCAAGCGTGTCGGTGGCGCTACCTATCAGGTCCCGATGGAGGTCAACTCCCGTCGTTCCACCGCTCTGGGTATCCGCTGGATCGTCAACTTCTCCCGCGCTCGCAAGGAGAAGACCATGGCCGAGCGTCTCGCCAACGAGATCCTCGACGCTTCCAACGGCCTGGGCGCTTCCGTCAAGAAGCGTGAGGACGTCTTTAAGATGGCCGAGGCCAACCGCGCGTTCTCTCACTATCGTTGGTAAGTTAAGGTAAGGAACTAACATGGCTAAGCCTAAGTACAAGCTTTCCGATACCCGTAACATCGGCATCATGGCCCACATCGATGCCGGTAAGACCACCACGACCGAGCGTATTCTTTACTACACCGGTAAGACCCACAAGATCGGTGAGGTCCATGAGGGCGCTGCCACCATGGACTGGATGGTTCAGGAGCAGGAGCGCGGCGTAACCATTACCTCCGCTGCTACCACGTGCTTCTGGAACAAGGACGGTAAGGACTACCGCATCCAGATCATCGACACCCCGGGCCACGTTGACTTCACCGCCGAGGTCGAGCGCTGCCTGCGCGTCCTCGATGGCGCTGTCGCCGTCTTCGACGCCGTTGCCGGCGTTCAGCCCCAGTCTGAGACCGTTTGGCGTCAGGCTTCTACCTTCAACGTTCCCCGCATCGCCTTCATCAACAAGTATGACCGCGTGGGCGCTGACTTCTTCAACGCTATCGAGACCATGAAGGATCGTCTCGACGCTAACGCCGTGGCCGCTCAGGTCCCGATGGGCGCCGAGGACAACTTCTGGGGCGTCATCGACCTGGTCACCATGACTGCATGGGACTTCAAGGCCGACGAGAAGGGTATGACCTACCCCGAGCCGATGGACGAGATCCCGGCTGAGTTCGCCGACATCGCTGCCACCAAGCGCGAGGAGCTCCTCGACGCTGCTGCCAGCTTTGACGATGAGCTCATGGAGAAGATCCTCATGGAGGAGGACTTCACCGTCGAGGAGCTCAAGGCCGCTCTGCGCAAGGGCGTTCTGGCCAACGAGCTCAACCTCGTCTTCGTGGGCTCCGCCTACAAGAACAAGGGCGTTCAGGAGCTGCTCGACGCTGTCGTCGACTACCTGCCCAGCCCGCTCGACGTTGAGGCCGTTACCGGTACCGATCCGGACACCGGCGAGGAGATCCAGCGTCATCCTTCCTTCGACGAGCCCTTCTCCGGCCTGGTCTTCAAGATCATGACCGACCCGTTCGTCGGTAAGCTCACCTATGTCCGCGTTTACTCCGGCCGCGCCGAGTCCGGCTCCTACGTGGTCAACGCTTCCAACGGTCAGCGCGAGCGCCTCGGCCGCATCCTCGAGATGAACGCCGCCGAGCGTATCGACCGTGACGACGCTGCCGCCGGCGACATCGTCGCTTGCGTCGGCTTCAAGAACTCCACCACCGGTGACACCCTGTGCGAAGAGGGCAAGGAGATCGTCCTCGAGAAGATCGAGTTCGCTAAGCCCGTTATCGACGTTGCCATCGAGCCCAAGACCAAGGCCGAGCAGGACAAGATGTCCCTGGCTCTGACCAAGCTCGCCGAGGAGGACCCGACCTTCCAGGTGTCCACCAACCACGAGACCGGCCAGACCATCATCGCCGGCATGGGCGAGCTGCACCTCGAGATCATCGTCGACCGTCTGCTCCGCGAGTTCAAGGTTGACGCTAACGTCGGTAAGCCCCAGGTTGCCTACCGCGAGACCGCTGGTCACGACGTCGAGAAGGCTGAGGGTAAGTTCGTCCGTCAGTCCGGCGGTCGCGGTCAGTACGGCCACGCCGTCATCAAGCTCGAGAAGATGGAGGAGGGCTTCGGCTACGAGTTCGTCAACGCTATCGTCGGCGGCGTCGTGCCCAAGGAGTACATCCCGTCCATCGACAAGGGCATCCAGGAGGCCCTGAACACCGGTGTTATCGCCGGCTTCCCGGTCCTCGACGTTAAGGTCACCCTGTTCGACGGTTCTTACCACGAGGTCGACTCCTCCGAGGCCGCCTTCAAGATCGCCGGTTCCATGGCTATCAAGGACGCCCTCAAGAAGTCCGATCCGCAGCTGCTCGAGCCGATCATGGCTGTCGAGGTCGAGACCCCCGAGCAGTACATGGGCGACGTTATGGGCAACCTCTCCGGTCGCCGCGGCAAGATCGAGGGCATGGAGGATCGCAAGAACAGCAAGCTCATCCGTGCCAAGGTGCCGCTGGGCGAGATGTTCGGTTACGCTACCGACCTTCGCTCCCAGACCCAGGGCCGTGCATCCTACACGATGCAGTTCGACTCTTATGAGCCCGCGCCCAAGTCCATCGTGGACGAGGTCATGAGCAAGAACGCCTAAGTTCGAGCTCCCTGTTACGTAATCCGCGAGAACATCTCTCGCACTCTTTGGAGGTTTAAGTTGGCTACCCAAAAGATCCGCATTCGCCTCAAGGGCTATGATCACGAGGTCGTCGATCAGTCCGCGAAGCTCATCGTCGAGACCGCTCAGAAGACCGGCGCTCGCGTCTCCGGTCCTGTCCCCCTGCCCACCGAGCGCAACCTGTACACGGTTATCCGCTCGCCGCACGTGAACAAGGACTCCCGTGAGCAGTTCGAGATGCGCACCCACAAGCGCCTCATCGACATCCTCGACCCCACCTCGGGCACCGTTGATTCGCTCATGCGTCTCGACCTCCCCGCTGGCGTCGACATCGACATCAAGCTTTAAGCGATATCGCTCATAGCTTAAAGGGCCCCGCTGCCGTTACGGTAGCGGGGCCCTTTTGTTTTGAGTTTAGATTTTGGGATAGCGAATTCGTCTGCCGAGCCGACGGCTGCGGCGCCCTATTCGCTCAGGGGGCGCAAGGATGCTTCTTCGAAGTGGAAGACGCACAAGCCGCTCTCGGTCTCAATGCATGCGCGGCCGCAATCGTCGACCGTTCTAAATATGCCTCGTGCCAGCTCGTCTCCAGCGGGGGAGCGGGCGATAACGTGCTCCCCGATCCAATTGAGGTGACCGACATAGTCATCGCGGACGGGCGCGAGCGGTCCGGCGTCTTCTTCCATGGCGTTGAGGCGTTCTGCCCACGCATCTACAGCGTTCACGACTGCGTGATAGACCTCATCGAGGAGCATGTCGACGGCAGGAACGTTTTCGTTAAGGTCCGAGAGACCGATTGCCGGCAGGCCGCCATCGGGCACCTCTTGGGGCACATAGTTCACATTGACGCCAATGCCGCAGACGGCGAAAGGTTTGCCTTCGTTATCGCGTGCGGCCTCGACCAGAATGCCGCCGAGCTTGCGTCCTCGCGCGACCAGGTCGTTGGGCCATTTGAGGCCAATCTCGTTTGCAAGACCCTGCTTTTCGAGTGCTTCGAGCACCGCTAGGCCGCTGACGGCGGCAAGACCAGAGTACTTTGCGGGATTAACGCATGGACGCAGGACAATCGAAAGCAATAGGTTGCCGGCGGTTGAATCCCACTTGTGGCCGCGCCGGCCGCGTCCTGCCGTTTGCGCGCGGGCGGCAAGTCCTGTGCCGTGCGTCGCTCCCTGTTTTCCTGCTTCGAGCAGGTCATCGTTGGTCGATCCGGTTACGTCGACTATCGTTAAACGAGAATCCATAACAGCTGCTACCTCCTAAGTAAATAAGGCAATCGCGCAATGGTGTCGAGAGATAGACACAATGTGAAGCCTTTGTCGCATTTGGACAATTTAATGTTAACACGTCAACAAAGACTGAAATGCGTTATCCTCTCTTGGTCGATGTAAACACGTCAACAACTCAAAGGAGGTTAGTGATGGGTTTCACGATTCTTGGAACAGGCTCGGCGCTTCCTGAGCGCAGCGTTTCCAATGACGAGCTGTCTGAGTTCCTCGATACCTCGGATGAGTGGATTTTTACTCGCACAGGTATCAAGAGCCGCCACGTCTGCACCACCGAGTCACTTGACGACCTTGCCGTAGCGGCGAGCGAGCGGGCACTCCAGGTGTCCGGAATCGACGCGAGCCAGCTGGATCTGATCGTCTGCTCGACGACGACGGGTGACCACCTTGTTCCCGCCGAGGCGTGTGCCGTTGCTGAGCGACTTGGCGCGACGTGCCCTGCCTTCGATGTCTCGGCGGCCTGCGCCGGCTTCGTATTTGCGCTCGATGTCGCCGAGGGCTATATCGCCCGCAGCCGTGCCGAGCGCGTGCTTGTTGTTGCTGCCGAGCAGATGACGCGCGCGCTCGACTGGACTGACCGTGCCACGTGCGTGCTCTTTGGCGATGGCGCGGGCGCTGCAGTCATGGAGGCCGGGGGAGAGAATCCCCTTGCCGTTGAGCTTTCGACCGCACCCGATGTCGAGACGTTACGCGTTCCCGGGCTGGATGGCACCTCGCCATTCAAGGTTCCCTCGGACTGCCAGAGTGTGCTTTCCATGAACGGCCGCCGCGTGTTCAAGTTCGGCGTCAACGCCATCTGCGACACGGTCCATAAGCTTGCGATCGATGCGGGCATTTTGGTCGAAGACATCGATCATTTTGTATTCCATCAGGCTAACGAACGAATCCTGAGCCAGGCGGTCAAGCGCCTGGGCGTGCCGGACGAGCGCGTGGTTCGCACGTTGCGCGAGACCGGCAACATTTCGAGCGCATGCATTCCGCTTGCCCTCGACCGGCTGGCAAACGCCGGTGCACTTCACACAGGCGACACCATCGCCTTGGTTGGATTTGGCGCCGGTCTGGATATAGGTGGCTATCTGCTTCGTTGGAAGTAGTCGCACATAGGAAATAAAAACGCCCTAGGGCACAACCAAAGGAGAACTACCATGGCAGATCAGAAGACCTTCGAGCGCGTTTGCGACGTTATCCGCGAGACCGCCGGTCTTGACGACGTCGAGATGAAGCCCGAGTCCACGCTCGAGGAGATTGGTCTCGACAGTCTGGGCACCGTCGAGATCCTCGTCGCCGTCGAGGACGAGTTTGGCATCCAACTCGATACCGAGGAGAACCCTAAGACGGTCGGCGAGTTCGCCGATACGGTCGAGGCGGCATTGGAGAAGTAGAGATGCTCAAGACTCCTCTCTGCGATCTGCTCGGCATCGAAAAGCCCGTGTTCCAGGGCGGTATGGCCTGGATTGCCGACGCCTCGCTGGCGTCCACAGTGTCCGAGGCGGGCGGCTTAGGGATTATCGCGGCCATGAACGCCGATGCCAACTGGCTGCGCGACCAGATTCACGAGCTGCGCGCCAGGACGGATAAGCCCTTTGGCGTCAACGTCATGCTCATGAGCCCGTTTGCCGACGAGGTCGCGCAGGTCGTGATTGACGAGCGAGTGCCGGTCGTCGTGACGGGCGCCGGCAATCCCGCCAAGTACATGAAGGCGTGGAACGAGGCGGGCATCAAGGTCATCCCGGTCGTTGCCTCGGTGGCGCTGGCGCGCCTCGTGGCACGTCGTGGAGCCACGGCGGTTGTTGCCGAGGGTACCGAATCGGGCGGCCATATTGGCGAGACCTCGACGATGGCACTGGTGCCGCAGGTCGTCGATGCGGTCGACATTCCCGTCGTGGCCGCCGGCGGTATTGCCGACGGCCGCGGCGTGGCGGCCGCCTTTATGCTGGGCGCTGCCGGCGTCCAGGTGGGTACGCGCTTTCTCGTTGCGAATGAGTGCACCGTCTCGGAGCAGTACAAAGAGATGGTCCTGAAGGCCAACGACACTTCGACGCGTGCGACCGGTCGCTCGACGGGACATCCAGTGCGCGCCCTCAAGAGCCCCTTCACCAACGCCTATGCCAAGAGCGAGGGTTCCGGCGCGAGTGCCGAGGAGCTCGGTGCTATGGGAACCGGTGCGCTGCGTAAGGCCGCCAAGGACGGCAACTACGAAGAGGGTTCGTTTTTGTGTGGACAGATTGCCGGCATGGTCAACGAGCGCCAGAGCGCACGCGAAATCGTTGACGACCTGGTCGATGGCGCCGAGCACGTCCTGAAGGGTGCGTGCGCATGGGTGGCGTAGCGTTTTTGTTTGCCGGCCAGGGTGCCCAACACCCCGCGATGGGCGTCGACTTGATCGAGACATCGCCGGCGGCCGCCGAGGTGTTCGCCATTGCCGATGAGGTGCGCCCGGGGACGAGCGAGCAGTGCCGGAGCGCCTCCAAGGAGGAGCTCTCGCAGACCGAGAACACGCAGCCTTGCGTGTTCGTGCACGACCTGGCAGCAGCTGCCGCCCTGCGCGAGCGCGGCGTGGCACCTGCCGCCTGTGCGGGTTTTTCGCTTGGCGAGGTCGCCGCGCTCACCTTTGCGGGGGCATTCGATACGCGAGCAGGCTTTGAGCTCGTGTGCGAGCGCGCGGCGCTGATGGCCGCGGCTGCCGAGCGCCATCCGGGCGGCATGCGCGCCGTCATCAAGCTTGATGCGGCGCAAGTCGAGGGCCTGGCTGCGCAGGCCGGCGAGGACTGCTGGCCGGTCAACTACAACAGCCCGCAGCAGACGGTTGTTGCCGGAGCGCCCGAGGCACTGCAGGAGCTCGACGTCCTCGTAAAAGAGGCTGGCGGCCGCGCTATGAAAGTCGCGGTGTCGGGTGCATTTCATAGCCCCTATATGGCCGAGGCGACTGAGGGGCTGGCGACGTATATCCAAGCCGGCCACGCGCCGTCTCCGCTGCTGATTCCGGTCATGGCAAACATGACGGCAGCGCCCTATCCGGCGGACCCACGAGCGGCATCGGATGTCTTGGCCAACCAGGTGAGTCATGCCGTTCGCTGGGTCGACACGCTGCATACTCTGCAGGATCAGGGCATCGATACGTTTATTGAGGTCGGTCCTGGCAAAACGCTGTCGGGCCTGGTCAAGCGTACGCTGAGCGACGTTCGCGTGTATTCGTGCGAAACGGCCGAACAGGTCGCAGCTATTGCCGACGAGCTCGCATAGTCCACAGGGCTGTAACCCGAAAGGAATGACATGGGCAACTTGAACAACGGCGCACTCGAGCGCAACGACTCACGTCGCGTGGCACTGGTCACGGGCGGCTCGCGCGGTATCGGCCGCGCCTGCGCTGTCGGTCTGGCGGAGGACGGCTTTGATATCGCCGTCGTCTATGCCGGTAGCGTCGATGCGGCGCACGAGACGTGCGAAGCCTGCGAGGCGGTTGGCGCCGCGGCACGCGCATATCAATGCGACGTGGCCGACCCCGCTGCCGTCAACGCGTGCGTGGAAGCGGTCCTCAACGACTTTGGCTCCATTTGGGCGCTCGTCAACAACGCCGGCATCACCCGCGATGGCCTGCTCATGCGCATGGGCGATGACGCCTTCGACCGCGTGCTCGATGTCAATCTCAAGGGAACATTCAATATGACGCGCGCGCTCACCAAGACCTTTATGCGCCAGCGCGGCGGTTGCGTCGTCAACATGAGCTCGGTCGTGGGCCTGATGGGCAATGCCGGGCAAGCCAACTACGCTGCCTCCAAGGCGGGCGTGATTGGCCTGACTAAGGCGGTGGCGCGCGAGCTTGCGCCCCGCGGCGTACGAGTGAACGCGGTCGCCCCCGGGTTTGTCGAGACGGATATGACGGCAAAGCTCTCGGAGAAGGTTCGCGCGGCAACCGAGGAGCAGATTCCCCTAAAGCGCATGGCGCGCCCCGAGGAAGTGGCCGGCGTGGTGCGCTTTTTGGTGAGCGATGCGGCTGCCTACATTACGGGTGAGGTCGTACGCGTCGACGGCGGAATGGCGATGTAGAGACCAGGGCCGAAGAACGGCTTGGATGAGGAGACCATGATGGAACAGAGAGTTGCAATCACCGGCATAGGTGCCGTATCGCCGCTCGGCAACACCGCGCTTGCCACCTGGGCGGCCATGTGCGCCGGCACGTGCGGCATCGGCCCGATCACGCACTTCGATACCGATGCGTTTGCCGTTAAGGTGGCGGCCGAGGTCAAGGGCTTTGACGGTAACGAGTACTTTGGCAAGCGTGACGCCAAGCATCTGGACCCCTGCGTTCAGTTTGCGATGGCGGCTTCGGACGAGGCCATGCACGATGCGGGCTTTGATGTCGAAGGCGCCATCGATCGTGAGCGCCTGGGCGTCTACGTGGGCTCGGGCGTGGGCGGCATGACGACGCTCGTCGACAACGTCCATACGATTGCCGACCGTGGGCCCCGCCGCGCATCGCCCTATATGATCGCGATGATGATCCCCAACATGGCATCGGGCAATATCGCAATCCGCCACAAGGCAAAGGGCCCGACCCTGCCCGTGGTGACCGCGTGCGCAACCTCGGCCCATGCGGTGGGCGAGGCGTTCCGCGCCATCAAGCATGGCTATGCCGATGCGATCCTCGCGGGCGGCGCCGAAGCCGCAATTATCCCCGATGCCGTTGCAGGCTTTACGTCCTGCCGTGCATTGACCACCAACCCCGATCCCGCGACGGCTTGCCGCCCGTTCGATGCAGACCGCGACGGCTTTGTGATGGGCGAGGGCGCCTGCGTGCTGGTGCTCGAGAGCATGGAGCATGCGCAGGCGCGCGGTGCGCACATTTATGCCGAGGTCGTGGGCTACGGCAACACCGATGATGCCTATCACATCACGAGCCCCGATCCCGAGGCTGCCGGCATTGCCCGTGCGATATCGCTGGCGGTGGCCGAGGGCGACGTCAAGCCTTCCGAGGGTCTCTATATCAATGCCCACGGCACCTCGACCAAACTCAACGATTCGTCCGAGACGGCGGGCATCAAGCGAGCGCTCGGCGAGGACGCGGCGCGCGCCGCACATGTCTCGTCGACCAAGTCGATGACGGGGCACATGATCGGTGCCACGGGCGCCATCGAGGTCATGGCCTGCGCCATGGCGCTCGAGCAGGACGTGGTGCCGCCGACCATTAACTACCACACACCCGATCCCGCCTGCGATCTTGACTACACGCCCAATCGCGCGGTTCGCGCCGACCTTACCTGGGCGCTTTCGACCAACCTGGGCTTTGGCGGGCACAACGCCGCCATCGCGCTGCGTAGATATACGAGGAGCTAGAGCATGGATTCCAAAAGACTTGCCGAGATAGCCGATGTTATGGAGGACCGCGGCCTCACGCGCGTGCGCGTTGAGGAACCCGATGGCACCGCGGTCGAGCTCGAGCGCGCGAGCGCCGCACAGCCGGTTGCCGTGCCCATGCCTATGCCGAGCGCCATGGCCGCTCCGGTTGCGGCTCCCGCAGTCGCGCCTGCAGCACCGGAACCCGCCGCGCAGACACCTGCCGCCGCACCGGAGCCCAAGGGCACCGAGGTGACCGCTCCCATGGTCGGCGTTTTCTATGCTGCCCCGGCGCCGGGCGACGAACCGTTTGTGCACGTGGGCTCCAAGGTCAAGGCCGGCGAGACCCTCTGCATCATCGAGGCCATGAAGGTTCTCAACGAGGTGACGGCAGAGGCGGATGGCGAGGTGCTCGAGATCTGCGTGGCCGACGGCGACCTCGTGGAGTTTGGCAGCTGCCTCATGAGGATCGGATAGGTGATATCCATGAACAAAGAAGAGCTCAAGAAGCTGTTGCCGCATCGCGAGCCGATGCTTTTGCTTGACGAAGCCGAGCTGGTGGGCGACGAGGCCCACGGCAAGATCACGATTACGGGCGACGAGTACTTTTTGCAGGGGCATTTTCCGGGAAACCCGGTGGTCCCCGGCGTGATTCAGTGCGAGATGCTCGCCCAGAACTGCTGCGTGCTGCTGATGGGCGATGAGGAGGCGCGCGGCGCGACGCCGTTCTACACGAGTCTGGACAAGGTGCGCTTTAAGCGTCCGGTGCGCCCGGGCGACACGGTGGATCTGGTGTGCTCCATCACGCGTGCGCGCGGGCCGTTCCGCTTTGCAACAGGTACTGCGAGCGTTAACGGTGAGGTTTGCTGCCGCGCCGATATGTCTTTTGCACTCATGCACGAAAAGTAGGGAAGTTTTCATGTTCGACAAAGTGCTCATCGCCAACCGCGGCGAAGTCGCGGTCCGTGTTATCCGCGCGTGCCGCGATATGGGCATCAAGACCGTCGCCGTTTATTCCACGGCCGATGCGGACGCGTTGCACGTGCAGCTTGCCGACGAGGCGTATTGCATCGGCGGCCCGCGTCTTGCCGAGAGCTACCTCAACGACGATGCCGTGCTCACCTGTGCCGTAAAGTCAGGAGCTAAGGCAATTCATCCCGGCTATGGCTTTTTCTCCGAGAAGGCGAGCTTCGTGCGAGACTGCGACAAGTATGGCCTGGCGTTTGTCGGTCCTTCGGCCGAGGTGATCGACAGCATGGGCGACAAGGACGCCGCACGTCGAACGGCTGCCGCGGCGGGCGTGCCCATCGTGCCGGGCTGCGATTTGCTCAAAAGTCCCGAGGAGGCAACGGCCGAGGCTGAGCGCATTGGCTGCCCCGTGCTTATTAAGGCGCGTGCGGGCGGCGGCGGTCGCGGTATTCGTAAGGTCGAGCGCGTGGAAGATGCGGCAAAGGCCTTTATTGAAGCACGCGCCGAGGGCGAGGCCGTTTTTGGCGACGGCGAGTGCTACATGGAGAAGTTCGTCGCGCCGGCGCATCACGTTGAGGTGCAGATTATGGCCGATAAGCAGGGCCATGTGTTTTCGCTCGGCGAGCGCGAGTGCTCGGTGCAGCGGCGCAACCAAAAGCTAATCGAGGAGAGCCCCGCGCCGTGCCTCGACGGACACGACGACATTCGTGCTCGCATGCACAAGGCGGCGCGTGACCTGGCTCGTGCCGTCGGCTACGAAGGAGCCGGTACCATCGAGTTCCTGTATTCGGACGACGGCAATTTCTACTTTATGGAAATGAACACGCGCTTGCAGGTGGAGCATCCGGTTACGGAGTTTGTGACCGATACCGACTTGGTCAAGTGGCAGCTGCGCGTGGCAGCCGGCCAGCCTCTGCCCTTTGAGCAGGAGGACATGCCGGTCCGCAACCACGCCATGGAGTGCCGCATCAATGCCGAAACGCCGGACTTTCTGCCGTCATGCGGAACGGTCACCGCGTTGCGTGTGCCGGGTGGTCCGCGCGTGCGCTGGGATTCCGCCATGTTTACCGGTGCAAAAGTTCCGCCGTACTACGACTCCATGCTTGGCAAGCTCATCGTGTGTGCGCCCACGCGTGACGGCGCCATTCGCAAGATGCGCTCGGCCCTGGGCGAGCTCGTGATTGAGGGCGTGAGCGAAAACAGCGAGCTTCAGCTCGACGTGCTGGCAAACGACGAGTTCTTGTCGGGCATGTATCACACCGATCTGATGGGGCATCTCTATGCTGATGAATAGAAAAGCGAAGACGGTCAACGTCCTCGAGGGGCCGATGACCGAGTCGTGCGCCGAGTTTCCCGCGCGCCACGTGTTTATCAAGTGCCCGGAGTGCCGCCGTGTGATCGATGAGACACGCCTGCACGACAACCTCGAGGTCTGCCCCCGTTGCGGCAAGCATTTTCGCGTGAGCGGTCGTGCGCGCCTGGGTATGACAGTCGACGAGGGCACGTTTGAGGAATGGGATGCCAATCTGGCGTCGGAGGACTTCCTCTCGTTTCCCGGCTATGCCGATAAGCTCAAGAGCGTGAGCGAGCGTTCGGGCGAGCGCGATGCCGTTGTGTGCGGCAGGGGCAAAATCTGCGGTTGCGATACGGCGCTCTTCTTTATGGACGCCAACTTTATGATGGGCTCGATGGGCTCAGTGGTGGGCGAGAAGATCTGTCGCGCATTTGAGCGTGCGACCGAGCTGGGATTGCCAGTTGTCGGCTTTACCGTTTCGGGCGGTGCGCGCATGCAAGAGGGCGTGACCTCGCTTATGCAGATGGCCAAGATTTCTGCGGCGGTTAGGCGCCACAGCGAGGCGGGCGGCCTGTATATCACGGTGCTCACCGACCCCACGACCGGAGGCGTAACCGCGAGCTTTGCCATGGAGGGCGACATTATCCTGGCCGAGCCCGATGCCCTGACGGCATTTGCCGGCCCGCGCGTGATCGAGCAGAACATGCACAAGCGCCTGCCCAAGGGATTCCAGCGCTCCGAGTTTTTGCTGGAGCACGGCTTTTGCGATGCCGTTGTTCCGCGTGGCGAGATTGCGCTCACGGTAGGCGAGCTGCTGGCGCTGCACGAAGGGCGCGCGCCCGGCCTGGGGGCTCCGCACGAGATTGTGCATGCAGGGCGCCGCGGCAAAAAGCTGGGACATCTGTTTAAGCGTACGGCCGCGCCAAAAACCGCGCTCGAGATTGTCAAGCAGACCCGCTCGGCAGATCGAGCCACGGCGGGTGAGATGATCTCGCTGGGCCTGGACGGATTTGTGGAGATGCACGGCGACCGTTACTTCGGCGATGACGCCGCTGTGGTGGCTGGCATTGGCTGGAAAGACGAACGTCCCGTAACGGTCATCGCCATCGAGCGCGGCACCACGACCAAAGAGCGTATGCGCCGCAACTTTGGCATGGCGCATCCCGAGGGCTACCGCAAGGCGCGACGCCTGATGCGCCAGGCCGAAAAATTTGGTCGGCCGGTTCTGTGCCTGGTCGATACTTCGGGCGCGTTTTGCGGCATCGGTGCCGAGGAACGCGGTCAGGGCGAGGCCATCGCCCAGAATCTCATGGAGATGAGCGGCCTTAAGACGCCGATTGTCTCGGTGGTAACAGGCGAGGGCGGCTCTGGTGGCGCGCTGGCGCTGTCCGTGGCCGACCGCATCCTGATGCTCTCGAGCTCGGCCTATTCGGTCGTGAGCCCCGAGGCCTGTGCGTCGATTCTGTGGAAGGATACCGAGCGCGCGAATGAGGCCGCCGAGGCGCTTAGGCTCACGGCCCCCGATCTGTTGGCGCTCGGCATCATCGACGGCATTGTCGACGATAGGGGCCTGTCGCATGAGGAGATCGCCGGTGCCGTCATGTCCTCGGCATTTGATGCCTTCGATACGCTTGGGCGGCTCGACGACGCGACCCTCACAAACCTCCGCTACGAAAAGTACCGCGCAATCGGTCAGTACCGTACGATGTGATAAAGGGACAGCCCACATGTCACATTGGGAAAGGCGTTCCATGCCACAAGTTTCTAACACCTCGTTTACAACGACGGTTTCATCAAACGCCATGGCCGTGGTGGACTATCTGTCCAAAAGCATGATGTCGGCGCTGCCGTTTATTGTCTGCGCGGCGTTGTTCCGCACCGTCGCCGTCATTATGGGCGAAGGCATGCTGGGCCTGTGGTCTGCCGATTCCGAAATCTATCGCCTGTTCTACAGTTGGCTCTATAACGCCGGCTACTACTTTTTGCCCGTTTATCTTGGTTGGGCGGCCGCCCGCCAGCTCGGTTGCTCGGAGCAGCTGGGCATGATGCTGGGCGGCGTATTGATTGCGCCCGATCTGCTTAAGCTCGTCGATGCCGCATCGACGACGGGAGCATCGATGACTTCCGTGTATGGCCTGCTTCCCGCGCCGGTCAACGATTACACGACGACTGTTATTCCGGTTCTCATCTCGGTGCCCGTGCTATGGCGAGTGGAGTGTTTCTTTTCGCGCGTTATCCCTAAGGCCGTGGCGTTTTCGTTCGTTCCGTTTGCGACCATGCTTGTCATGGTTCCGGTTTCGCTGTGTATTACGGCACCGGCGGGCAGCTATCTGGGCATGCTGTTGGGCCAGCTTATGTTTATGCTTGGCAATTCCGGTGGCATCGTGTCGCTGCTCACGCTCATGGGGCTTGCCGCGGGCTGGGAGTTCCTTAAGATCGCGGGCGTCAGCAACGTCGTCCTATCGCTCGCCTATGCGCAGTTTATGAGTGTGGGAACGGATTCGTGCATCCTGATCGCCGCGACGATGGCAACGTTCGCCGTTTGGGGCATGCCTTTTGGCGCGTCGCTCCGCGTTGCGGATAAGGACGAGAAGGCGCTCATGCTGGGCTATTCGATCTCGGGCGTGCTTGGCGGCGTAAGCGAGCCGGCGCTGTACGGTTGCGGCTTTAAATATGGCAGGTGCCTGACGTGCATGGCCATTGGCGGCGCCGTCGGAGGCCTTGTTGCGGCCGTGGGCCACGTTACGGCCTATACCATCGGCATGACGAATGTCCTCATGGTCATTGGCTTTGCCACGGGCGGTATCTCGAACCTGCTGTGGTGCTGCGCTGCCGGCGGTGTGTCATTTGCGGTGTCTGCAGCGTTGAGCTACTGCTTTGGTGTGGTGCCGACGAAGGGACAGACGACGGGGGACGGAGCCGATTCACCCGAAACCTCGAAGAGCGTGGCCGAAGTAAGCGCGTAAACCTGTGCGACACAAGGACGATTCCTTTGCCATATTCCAAGGCCGTGACCCGTGTGGGTTGCGGCCTTTTTTGTATCTGGGGGACAAAGTGGCTACACTACAATCCGTTTGAGCAATAGATATATAGGTAGTACCGTGGGGGCGGATGTAGATGGTCGAGTGGATTGTTAAGCGTGCGCAGGGCGACCGTGCGCGCGTGGGCACGTTGACGGGCGTGGTGTGTATTCTCGCCAATGTGGCACTATGCGCTGCGAAGGGCGTAATTGGCGTGCTGTCGGGATCGGTTTCGATTGTGGCGGATGCCATGAACAACCTGTCCGATGCAAGCTCGAATATCGTGAGCGTGCTGGGCTTTAAGCTGGCGAGCAAGCCGGCCGACCCCGAGCATCCTTACGGCCACGGTCGCTACGAGTATCTCTCGGGTTTGGTCGTGGCGGCGCTCGTGCTGCTTATTGGCATCGAACTGGTGAAGTCCTCGGTGGAGCGTATTGTCAACCCGGAGCCTGTCGAGTTCTCGCTTGCCCTGGTGGCAGTCCTGGCACTTTCGATGGTTGTAAAGCTGTGGATGGCGGCCCTCAACCAAAAGCTCGGCGATCGCATTGAGTCCGAGACGCTGCATGCGACCGCGCAGGATTCCAAGAACGATGTCCTTGCCACAGGCGCCGTGCTGGCATGTGCGATTGTTTCGCAGGTGACGCACATCAATCTTGACGCATGGGTCGGCCTTGCCGTTGGCGCCTATATTGGCTGGAGCGGCCTTGAACTTATTCAAGATACGGTGAGCCCGCTTTTGGGCCAGTCACCCGATCCTAAGCTGGTCAAGCACATTCGAGACAAGATCATGAGCTATCCCGGCGTTTTGGGCGTTCACGATTTGATGGTTCACGACTACGGCCCGGGCAGGAAGTTTGCAAGTGCGCACGCCGAGATGGCGGCCGAGGCCAGCCCGCTGGAAAGTCACGACACGCTCGATAACATCGAGCAGTCGTTTAGGAACGAAGACGGCATGATTGTCACACTTCACTACGACCCCATCGTGACCGACGATCCAAAGGTGGCGAGCATGCGCTTGCGCATTCACGCCATGGCTCAGGAGATCGATAACCGCCTCTCGATTCATGACCTACGCTGTGTGCCGGGTCCTACGCACACCAACGTGATCTTTGACTGCGTGCGTCCCTCGGATCTGCAGATGAGTGCCGAAGACTTAAAGCACGCGCTGGCACAACGGGTCGAATCGGAATATCCCAAGTCGATTGCCAAGATTACGATCGACGAAGACTACGTAGGGCATACCCACGAGTAAGGCTGTGCCGGCAAAGCAGGTTATGCAGAAGGGGAGAGCATGAAGAAGCTGTATCTACTCCGCCACGGTCAGACGGAGTTCAACGTCAAAAAGCTGGTCCAGGGCCGCTGCGATTCGCCGCTGACCGATCTGGGCCGTCAGCAAGCCGGGATGGCAGCCGCATGGCTTAAGGGCCACGGCGTCGTCCCCGACAAAGTGGTCTCTTCGTCCTTAGGCCGAGCCATGGACACAGCTCAGCTCGTCGCATGCGAGCTCCTCGGCCCGGACGCAGCAGCCGAGCCCTGCGAAGGCATCATCGAGCGCTGCTACGGCACCTTCGAAGAAGGCCCGCACGACGCGCTACCCACCGACGTCTGGGACCCCGGCGAGGACTTGGTCCCCTTCGGAGGAGAAGGAAGCCATGCGCTGCAAGAGCGCATGGTAGGCACCCTCACCAATATCATGGGCGCCGAGGGCATAGAAACCCTCCTAGCAGTAAGCCACGGCAGCGCCAGCCGCCAATTCATTAGAGCCGCCGCCCCAGAGGGCTTCGAGCTCCCAACAAAACTCCCCAACTGCGCCATCATGATTTTCGATTTCGATGAGCAAAAGCCACAAGCAGAAGGCGAACCGTCCCAATGCAAGTTCACCCTCCAGCAAATAGTGGACCCCCAACAAAGTCATTAGCCTGGGCGAGCAGAGTTAGGCAGACATCAACGTGTCGTCTCCCGAGCTTGGCAGAGGGGCGGCGAAATATATTAAGTTTGTCGCGAGTTCCGCACGCAAAGGAAAGCACTTAATGTGCTTTCCGTCTTGCGCAGGACTGTAGAGCAGCAAACTTAATATATTTCGCCGCCCCTCTGCCAAGCCCAGGCGACTCCACGCACTTTACCTGCGTAAACAATGTGAGTGAAATATGAATCTCGATGGATACGCCCGCAGCCGTGTATACTAAACAGCTGTGTGAAACCAGGGGAGTATTCTGGCTGGACAAAATGCCTGCTTAATAGGGTTGTCAGGTAGTCCGGGCGAAATACAAGGCTGGGGAGCACGTCGTGTAAGTAGTGGTCCTCTAGGGGCGTACGCTCGGTGGTGTACGCATTGTCCCAAGACCACGCGAGAGTTGGGATCATATCTTGATCAGCATGATTCTCGGCCGCAAGATTGGCATGACCCAGGTTTGGGACGAGGACGACAACGTCGTTCCCGTCACGGTCATCCAGGCTGGCCCCTGCGCTGTCTCGCAGGTTAAAACTCAGGCAACCGACGGCTATGACGCCGTCCAGATCGGTTTCGGCGACATCAAGGCCAAGAACGTGAACAAGCCCATGGCTGGTCACTTCGCCAAGGCCGGCGTCGAGCCTGTCCGCTTCCTTCGTGAGGTCCGCGTCGAGAACGGCGAGGAGCACAAGGTCGGCGAGGTCGTTACCGTCGCTGATTTCGCTGATGTCGAGAAGGTCGACGTCATCGGTACCTCCAAGGGTAAGGGCTTCCAGGGTCGCATCAAGCGCTGGGGTCAGCGCCGCGGTCCTATGACGCATGGTTCTCACTTCCAGCGTCACCCCGGTTCTATCGGTCAGTGCGCCTATCCTGCGCGCGTCCTCAAGGGCGTCAAGATGGCCGGTCACATGGGTAACGAGCGCGTTACCGTCAAGAACCTTTCCGTTGTCCGCATCGATGCCGAGCAGAACCTCATCTTGGTCAAGGGCGCTGTCCCGGGTGCCAAGAATGGTCTCGTCGCCATCCGTATGGCCTAAGGGCCCAGCCCATTTAGCCCAGCGTCATACCAAGGAGAACACTTAAATGGCAAAGTTTGAAGTAAAGAACAGCGAGGGCAAGAAGGTCGCCGAGGCCGAGCTCGCCGCTGAGGTGTACGGCATCGAGCCGAACATCCACGTTATGCACCACATCGTCAAGTGCCAGATGGCCTCTTGGCGTCAGGGCACCCAGTCCGCTAAGGGCCGCTCTGAGGTTTCCGGTGGCGGCAAGAAGCCTTGGCGTCAGAAGGGCACCGGCCGTGCCCGCCAGGGTTCCATCCGTGCTGCCCAGTGGCGTCACGGTGGCGTTGTCTTCGCCCCCAAGCCCCGTTCCTACGCTAAGCGTATGAACAACAAGGAGGTCAAGCTGGCTATGCGCTCCGCGCTGTCCGCCAAGCTGGCCGATGGCGAGCTCGTGCTCGTCGACGACTACGGCTTCGAGAAGCCTTCCACCAAGGCTGCCGTTGCCATGCTCAAGGCTCTCGGCCTTGAGGGCAAGCGTCTGACCATCATCGTTCGCGATGAGGACGTCAACGCCTACCTGTCGTTCCGCAACATTCCCAAGACGTTCATCATCACTGCCGACGAGGCCAACACCTACGATCTCGTCAACAACAACGCTGTGCTGATGCCCGCCGACATCGCCGCTCACTTCGGGGAGGTGCTTGCTTAAATGACCGCCCACGAGATCATCATCCGTCCGATCGTGTCCGAGCGTTCCTTCTCCGGCATGGAGCAGAACAAGTACACGTTCGAGGTCGCCAAGGATGCTAACAAGTATCAGATCAAGGACGCTGTCGAGGAGATCTTCGGCGTCAAGGTCGTTCGCGTGAACACCCTGACGGTCAAGCCCAAGACCAAGCGCGTGCGCTATGTCGCCGGCAAGACCCGTTCTTGGAAGAAGGCCATCGTCACGCTGGCCGAGGGCGACACCATCGAGGTCTTTGGCAACCAGGCCTAAGACTCGCTGCTGTTGAGTGAGCTCATGCCTCCCAAATAGGGGAGGCGAGAGCTCAAGGTTTTGGGCGTATAAAATGGACACGCCCGGAGCCGTGTATACGTCCGGTGTCATCGCACCCGAGGCAGAACCTCGAATCCCTGTCTGCGATGGCTAACGGATTCCTATTGAAAGGGATTGTAATGGCTGTAAAGCACCTTAAGCCGACCTCCGCTGGTAGGCGTTGGCAGACGATCTCCGATTTCTCCGAGATCACCTGCACCAAGCCCGAGAAGTCTCTTCTCGAGCCCCTGCCCAAGAAGGCCGGTCGTAACAACAACGGCCGCATCACCACCCGCCACCAGGGCGGCGGCGTGAAGCGTCGTTACCGTGTGATCGACTTCAAGCGCAACAAGGACGACGTGCCCGCCAAGGTTGCCACGATCGAGTACGATCCGAACCGTTCCGCTCGCATCGCTCTGCTGCACTACGCTGACGGTGAGAAGCGCTACATCCTCGCCCCTAAGGGCCTCGAGGTCGGTCAGACCGTCATGTCCGGTTCTGACGCCGACATCAAGCCGGGCAACGCTCTGCCCCTCGCCGACATCCCCGTCGGTACGCTCATCCACGCCGTCGAGTTCCAGCCGGGCAAGGGCGCCGCTATCGCCCGTTCCGCCGGTAACTCCTGCCAGCTGATGGGTAAGGAGGGCAAGTACGCTATCGTCCGTATGCCTTCCTCCGAGATGCGCCGCATCCTCGTTACCTGCCGCGCCACCGTCGGTGAGGTCGGCAACGCCGATCACGCCAACATTGTCATCGGTAAGGCCGGCCGTAAGCGTCACTTGAACGTGCGCCCGACCGTCCGCGGTACCGTCATGAACCCTGTCGACCACCCGCACGGCGGTGGCGAGGGCAAGAACCACACCTCTGGTCGTCCCTCTGTTACCCCCTGGGGTAAGCCGACGAAGGGCCTTCGTACGCGCAAGAAGAAGAAGGTCTCGAACCAGCACATCATTCGTCGCCGTAAGAAGTAATTTCGGATACCGAGTTTTAGGAGAAAGCACTTATGAGCAGAAGTCTCAAAAAGGGCCCGTTCGTGGAGACTCGCCTTCTCTCGCGTATCACCGCGATGAACGAGGCTGGCAAGAAGGACGTCGTGAAGACCTGGTCCCGCGCGTCCACCATCTTCCCCGAGATGGTTGGTCACACCATCGCCGTCCACGACGGCCGCAAGCATGTGCCCGTGTATGTTACCGAGTCCATGGTTGGTCACAAGCTCGGCGAGTTCGCGCCGACTCGTACGTTCCGTGGCCACAAGGCCAAATAGGGGGTTAACCGTAAATGGCAACTAAGTCTATTGAAACTGAGGCCACCGAGGTTCGCGCCGTCGCTAAGTACGTGCGTGTTTCCCCCAGCAAGGCCCGCCTGGTGGTCGATCTGATCCGCCGCAAGCCTGTCGCTCAGGCCTTCGACATCCTCCACTTCTGCGACCGCGCCGTCGCCGTGGATGTCGAGAAGGTTCTCCGTTCCGCCGTTGCGAACGCCGAGAACAACAACGGTCTGCGTGCCGACAACCTGGTTGTCGCCGCTGCCTATGTTGACGAGGGTCCGACGCTTAAGCGCATCCGTCCCCGCGCCAAGGGTTCCGCTTCTCGCATTCTGAAGCGTACTTCCCACATCACCGTCGTCGTTGCTCCTCGAAAGGAGGCGTAAAGCTGTATGGGTCAGAAAGTCTACCCCACCGGCTTCCGTCTTGGCATCACCGAGAACTGGCGCTCCCGCTGGTTCGCAGAGAAGGATTACGCTAAGACCCTCGGTAACGATCTCGAGATCCGCAAGTACCTCGAGAAGCGTCTTTCCCGCGCAGCTGTCTCCCGCGTCGAGATCGAGCGCGCTGGCGACAAGGTGAAGGTCATCATCCTCACCGCTCGCCCCGGCGTTGTCATCGGTAAGAAGGGTGCCGAGATCGATACCCTCCGCACCGAGCTCGAGAAGGTCGCTGGCGTCTCCAAGGGCCAGCTCTCCGTCGACGTTGTCGAGATCAAGCGCCCCGAGCTCGACGCCAACCTCGTTGCTCAGTCTATCGCCGAGCAGCTCGAGGGCCGCGTTGCCTTCCGTCGCGCTATGCGCAAGGCTGTCCAGTCTGCCCGCAAGGCCGGCGCTAAGGGCATCCGTATCCAGTGCTCCGGTCGTCTCGGCGGTGCCGAGATGGGCCGTCGTGAGTGGTACCGCGAGGGTCGCGTGCCTCTGCACACCCTCCGTGCCAAGATCGACTACGGCACGGCTGTCGCCAGCACCACCATGGGCGCTTGCGGCGTGAAGGTCTGGATCTACCTGGGCGAGAAGCTCCCGGGCCAGCCCGTTCCCAACCCTGCACTCGAGGGCTCTTCCCGTCCTCGTCGTCGTAACTCCGAGAGGAGGGGTCAGTAGTGCTTGCCCCTAAGCGTATTCTTCACCGCAAGGTGCAGCGTGGCTCCATGAAGGGCCAGGCCAAGGGTAATACCGAGCTGCATTTCGGCGAGTTTGGTATCCAGGCTCTCGAGGCCCATTGGATCACCAACCGTCAGATCGAGGCCGCTCGTATTGCCATGACCCGCTACATGAAGCGTGGCGGTCGTGTGTACATCACGATCTTCCCCGATAAGCCCATCACCAAGAAGCCTGCCGAGACTCGCATGGGTTCTGGTAAGGGTAACCCCGAGGAGTGGGTGGCCGTCGTCAAGCCCGGCCGCATCATGTTCGAGGTCAAGGGCGTGCCCGAGGAGGTCGCTCGCGAGGCTCTGCGTCTTGCACAGCACAAGCTTCCCATCAAGACCAAGATTGTTGCTGCCAAGAACGCTGAGCAGCGCATCGAGAAGGAGATGGCTGAGGAGGCCGCTCTCGAGGCCAAGTGGGCTGCTGAGGACGCCGCCGCCGCCAAGGAGGAGAACTAATGAAGCCCGCAGAGATTCGTGAGCTCTCGGACGCTCAGCTCGTTGAGAAGCTGAAGGAAATGCGCGCCGAGCTCTTTAACCTTCGTTTCCAGATGGCCACCAGCCAGCTGGACAACACCGCTCGCGTCAACACCGTGAAGAAGGACATCGCTCGCGTCCTCACGGAGCAGCGCGCCCGCGAGATCGCAGCGGAGAAGTCCGCTGTCGCCGAGTAGGACCTAAGGAGAGAACATGACTGATTCGCGTAACTCGCGTAAGGTCCGTACGGGTGTCGTTACCTCCGTCTCCGGTGCCAAGACCATCGTCGTCACCATCACCGAGCGCAAGCGTCACCCCAAGTACGGCAAGATGATGACCAGCTCCAAGAAGCTGCACGCTCACGACGAGGAGTGCACGGCTGGCGTGGGCGATACCGTCCGCGTTATGGAGACCCGTCCTATGTCCAAGATGAAGCGTTGGCGCCTCATCGAGGTCGTCGAGCGCGCTAAATAAGCAGTCGCTCTTACGACTTGTACGTTTCCGAAGATGTGCGTATGCCTGGCTTGCATACCACGGGCCGTATAAAGGCTGCGCACCTCTCTTCGGTTCTTAGTTCGGAGGAACATCTACCATGATTCAGATGCAAACCATGCTGAACGTCGCCGACAACTCCGGCGCTCGCAAGATTCGCTGCATCAAGGTGCTTGGCGGTTCCAAGCGTCGTTATGCAGGCATCGGCGATGTGTTCATCGGTGCTGTCCAGGAGGCTACCCCTGGCGCCAACGTCAAGAAGAAGGACGTTGTCCGTTGCGTCGTCGTTCGCACCGTTAAGGAGATCCGCCGCAAGGATGGCTCCTACATTCGCTTTGATGAGAACGCCTGCGTTGTCATCAACAACGATGGTTCGCCCGTCGGCACCCGTATCTTCGGGCCCGTCGCTCGCGAGCTTCGTGACAAGAAGTACATGAAGATCGTCTCGCTCGCTCCCGAGACCCTGTAGTTAGGGGAGATATATGTATATCAAGAAGGGCGATAAGGTCCAGGTTCTTTCTGGTAAGGATCGCGGCAAGCAGGGCGTTGTCCTGCGTGCTCTCCCCGCCGAGAACAAGGTCGTTGTCGAGGGCGTTTCGGTCGTCAAGAAGGCCGTCAAGCCCAACGCTGCCAACCAGCAGGGCGGCATCGTTTCGCAGGAGGCTCCCATCGACGCCTCCAACGTCAATCTCGTTTGCCCCGAGTGCGGTAAGGTTACCCGCGTCGGTCACGAGAAGGACGGCAAGAACAAGCTGCGCGTCTGCAAGAAGTGCGGCCACAAGTTCTAAGCTGCCCGCAACATCAAGTTGCTAGCAAAGGCCCGGATGCCACGGCACCCGGGCCTTTTTCTATCCCTACTCATTCGGGACAGACTTAAATGAGTGGCCGTTGATTGGCAGTCATTGGGGACAGACTTAAATGACTAGTCGTTGGGGACGTTCTTAAACGGCTAGTTGATGGGGACAGTCTTTAGATTTGTATAGCTGGCCATCTGGGATAGGCTTCAACGAAAGCGGCACTTAGGGACTGTCCCTAGGTGTCGGCACATAGGGGCGTTCCCTTTTTGCCGGCAGTTTGGGACGATCCTTTGATGTCTGATGCCCCCAGAGGGGTGAAGTAATACAGCTGGGTCTGTCTTTTAGGGCTTTGGTGTTCCGCCCCTTTATGTTTCACAAGAATCGTCGCATGCGCATTTACGCGCATAGCCTTGCGCGATAATGCGCATAGCCGCGCAAACATCTGCCAACTATGGCTAAATAATGACCGATAAGCAAATAAATACGCAAACACGAGCAGATACGCGCGCAATTGTGCGACTATAGGGTTGTTAGAAATGAAGGACTTCCGATGACTCAGGAGGCACATCATGGCAGATTCCAAACAGGCTCCGCTCGACGCCGAGGCAGCCGCAAAGGCGGCGTTTGCCTCGGTCCAGAATCAGCCGTTCCCAAACGACATCTTTACGGCTCCCGAGCTTTGCTGGGCAGTGATCGGGTGCGGTGTTATCGCCAACCAAATGGCCCAGTCCCTCGCGCTGGCCGGCCGCAAGCTTGCGGGCGTCGCCAACCGCACGCTGTCAAAGGCTCAAGCTTTTGCCGAGCAGTATGGCATCGAGAAGGTCTATGAAACGGCCGAGGACCTCTATGCCGACCCTAACATCGACGCGATCTATATCACCACGCCGCATAACACGCATATCACCTACCTGCGCGCCGCTCTGGCAGCTGGCAAGCACGTGCTCTGCGAGAAGGCCATTACCCTCAACACCGCCGAACTCGACGAGGCACGTGCCATTGCCGGTGAGCATAACGTGGTCCTCATGGACGCCACCACGGTGCTCCACATGCCCTTGTATCAGGAGCTGCGTCGTCGTATGGATGCCGGTGAGTTTGGTCGCATGAACCTCGCCCAACTCAACTTTGGTAGCTACAAGGAGTACGGCGACCTGACCAACCGCTTTTACAATCGCAACCTTGCTGGCGGTGCCATGCTCGACATTGGCGTCTATGCCCTGTCCGTTATGCGCCTGTTTATGGCAAGTCAGCCCGCTGAGGTCGTTTCGCTGGGCAACACCTGTGAGACCGGTGTCGACGTAGCGGGCGGTATCGTCTGCCGTAATGCCGAGCAGCAATTGGGTGTTGTGAGCCTTACGCTCCACTCCAAGCAGCCCAAACGCTCGGTTATCAGCTTTGACAAGTGCTATATCGAGGTCAACGAGTATCCGCGTGCCGATCACGCGACCATCGTGTGGACTGCGGACGGCCACCGCGAGGAGGTCCATGCCGGCACCGAGGCTTACGCCCTGTGCTACGAGATGGCCGACCTCGAGAAGGCCGTTGCCGGCGACGACTCCAAGCGCGAGCTGCTGGATTATGCTTCTGATGTTATGGAGCTTATGACCAAGCTCCGCGCCGACTGGGGAGTCGTGTACCCCGAGGAGGAGTAAGCGATGCTAGCGGAAGATAGGCTCAATGCGATTGTGTCGATGGTGCAGCAGGCTGGCTCGGTTACCGTGCCAGAGCTTGCTGACGCCCTGGGCGTGACGGCGTCTACCATTCGGCGCGACCTGCAGACGCTCGACCGAGCGCACCGCATCGCCAAGGTCCACGGTGGAGCGACGAGTCTTGAGCGCGCGCACGTGACGCGCGACCTAACGCTCAACGAGCGCAGCGACCTCCATAACGACGACAAAGAGCGTATCTGCGCCCGTGCGGCGGCGCTTGTGGAGCCCGAGAGCTTTGTATACATCGACTCGGGCTCGACGACGCTCAAGCTCATCGAGCATCTTCCACACCTTGAAGGTGTCACCTATGTGACCGATTCCGTGCTTCACGCTCAGCACCTTGCTTTGCGCGGCATGCGCACCGTGGTGTTGGGTGGCGAGCTCAAGCCCGAGACCGAGGCACTCGTTGGCCCCGATGCCTTGGCAACCCTGGACCGCTACAACTTCAACTGCGGCTTTTGGGGTTCTAACGGCATTGCCGCCGAGCAGGGCTTCACGGCGCCCGATATCGAGGAAGCGCAAGTAAAGCGTATCTCGATGCGCCATACGGCCAAACGTTTCGTAATCTCGGACGCCAGTAAATTTGGCATGGTGGCGCCCGTCAAGTTCGCGGACTTCCGCGACGCAACGATTATTACCGCAGGCGAGGTTCCCGCCAAGTACCGGGCAATGGACAACGTCGTCACGGTCTAGCAAGTAGGGGCAGGCTAAGGCCAAAACCAACACGAAGGTGCCTGTCCCCATTGTGGTGGTTAGTAACGAAAACCGAGTAGTTTTCTCAATAGAAAAGCGGCAACGTCCATCACGGGCGTTGCCACTTTCGTTGTCTGCCGGTTTGTCTAAGTCTGTAACAACTAGACCGTTAAAAGTGGGTTAGGTGTTACAGATTGAGATACTTCCGAACCGCGCCGTCCCTTTGTCTCAATCTGTAACATCTGGGATGGATTTTGCCGAGTTACTGTTACAGATTGAGATTTTCCCTTGAGGGAGATTCGAATGTCTCGATCTGTAACAGATAGACCGGAAAATGGGTCCTAACTGTTACAGATCGAGACGTTTTGGGACCGCGGCTGAGCCATAGCGGCTAAACCGCCACAAAGGTGCCTGTCCCCATTGTGGTGGTTTAGGGCTCCCAGGGGCAGGGGGCTTCGATGTGGATGTACTCGCCGGTTACGGGATGCGTGAAGGACACGCTGTGGGCGTGGAGCATCAGGCCGCAGGGGCGCGGCGTTCCGTACAGGTCGTCGCCAACCAGGGGGTGATGCTCGCTGGCCAGGTGCACACGGATCTGGTGTTTGCGGCCGGTGAGCAGCTCGACATCGATATAGGAACGCGCGGGCAGGCCTCGGCGGCTCTTAAGGCGCTTGAGCACCTTGACGCGCGTCTGAGACGGCTTGCCGCTGGCGCCAACGCGCATCTTGCGGCTATCGTGGCGGTCGCGGGCGATGGGCTTGTCGATGAGCTTCTCGTCCCAGTCGATCTTGCCCTCGGCCAGCGCCAGATAGTGCTTTTCGAAGGCGTGGTCGATGACCATTTGGTCAAAGGCGGGCTGCGTCTGTTTGTCGAGCGAAAACAACACCACGCCGGTGGTGTTGCGGTCCAGGCGGTTGAGCGGCTGCATGTCGGTCGCGGCAAAGCCGTCACCCATCGCCAGCAGCAGGTCGCTGGCGTAGTCGGTGAGCGTGCGCTCGCCGGTGCCGTCGCCGTGGACGATCATGCCGGCGGGCTTGTCGATGGCCATGAGCCAGGCGTCGCAGTAAAGGACTTGAGGTTCTTCGTTCACGTGTAAGCCTTTCGGTTAGCTAATTCCCACAAACATGCAGCCCGAGGTGGCGCCGCGCAGGCGGGCGGCGGGCTTGCGGCCGGCCTGTGCTGCTTCGACGGCACGACGGACGCGGGCGACGGCACGGCCCACCTCATCTGTCTCGAGCAGCGTTCCGTCTACCATGAGACGACGCACGCCGGCATCGAGCAGCTGAGGAACCTGCGGCGTGAGGTCGATGGGGTAGGCGTCGTACAGGCGAGAGCGGCCATGGATGTCGGTGCGTACGGGCATGACCTTGCCGTCGATATTCTTGAGTGACAGCTTGCGGGCGCGCAGGCGGCAGTTAGCGCAATCGTGGATGCAGCCATTGGCCACCTGCAGGATGCAGTGCTCACTCGTCATAACGCGCGGGCGGCCGAACACAGTGATGCCCAGAGCCGCGGGCGCGGCGGCGCCGAGCGAGACAATCTCGTCGAGCGTGATCTCGGGCGAGAGCCAAAACGCACCGGCTCCGCGCTCGGCAAGCGCCTCCATGCAGGGCGTGTTGTGCACCGGCAGACAAGAGCGAATCTCGGCCGTGGCGCCAACCTGGGCGGCCAGGGCAAGCTCAGAGATGTTGCCAATAGCGACCGTGGCGCCGGCAACAACCCACGGGTCGACGCGTACGTGGTCAACGGCGCGGCAGACCTCGTCGAGCACGGGTACGATGCCCTGCTCAAATGCATCGGCGGGGGAGAGCTCGGCCGCATCGAGCGTGTCGGTGGTCATGTAGATGCGCGTTGCACCCTCGGCGCGAGCGGCCTCGGCGGCCTCGAGCGAGGTGACGGTGGCGCAGATCTGCGGCTCATCGCGGTAGTGCTCGGGCGCGGGGCGGGAATCACTGGTTACAATCGCCGGCAGCTCGAGCGTTTTCGCGCGCTCCTCGTACGGTGCCAGAATGGCCTCTTCCAGCGCCTTACAAGCGGCGGCGCGCACCTTGTGTACGGCAGAAAAGCCCATACCGCAGCCGGCGTCGAGCGAAACGTCAAAGCTTGCGGCCTCAAAGGGAGAGGAGCCCATGCGCCCGACGTGCTCAACCAGATCGGATGCCTCGACGGCGCGGGTCTTGGCAGCCTCGACGGTAAAGCCCGTGGCCGTGGCCGTAAGCGAAGGATCGTCACAGCAGGTGAGCGTAACGGTAAACGGCTCGCCTAGACGCGCCACAACGGACACGTCTACAGAGCGGCGGCGCAGCACATCGCGTTTGAGCGCAGCGCCGGCAGCGTCAATGGCGCGCTGGCTTCGAATCACGCGCACGCGGCAGCCCTCGGGCATGCTGCGGGGCACGCGGCATTCGATGATGTCGCCGGCGGCGGCATCATCAGCGGCAATGGTGGTCAGGAACTGGTCAAATTCGTTATCGTGGCGAAGCTCCAGCAGGTCGCCCTTGCCCACGGGCTCAAACAGCTCAATGCGGGCGATGGCAGCGCGGCGACGGCGGTCGTCGGGTTTGAGCCCGCGCACATCGCGGTTGGCCAGACGGCTGCCCAGCACCGTGCCTACGATCTGGCCGCGGTTGTTGGATCGCTCGTAACTCATCATCTCGTCGCCCGAGGTGCCGTCCTGATAGGCGTGCGTAAAGTCGCGGTTAAAGCAACGCTTGAGCTGGCGCTGGCGGGCGGCCTCCTCGTCCTTGGCCACGGTGGCTCCGGCCAGCATATCGTCAATTTCGTGACGGTACACATCGACGATGGAGTACACGTAATCGGGCGCCTTCATGCGGCCCTCGAGCTTGAGCGATGCGGCGCCGGCGTCATACAGACGGCGAACAAGCTGCGAAGTGTTGGTGTCGCGCGGGCACAGCGCGCGCTCGCGACCGGCAGGGGAGAGCGAGCGGCCGTTCTCGTCGATCAGCTCGTAAGGCAGGCGACAGGGCTGAGCGCACATACCGCGGTTGGCCGAGCGGCCCGCCATGGCAAAGCTCGACAGCAGGCACAGACCCGAGTAGCAAAAGCAGATGGCGCCGTGGCTAAAGACCTCGAGGTCCACATCGGGCGCGGCGTTGTGAATGGCGGCGATCTCGTCGATGGAGAGCTCGCGCGAGAGAGTCACGCGGTCGGCGCCCTGCTCGCGGCACCAGATAGTTCCGCGGTCGTCGTGGATGTTCGCCTGGGTCGAGATATGCGTCTCGATGCCGGGCATGGTGCGCTTGACTTCAAAGAACAGGCCCCAGTCCTGGATGATAAAGGCGTCGGCGCCCAGCGTGGAGCAGCGATGGATGAGCTGCAGTGCATCGCCCATCTCGGACTGCTTGATGACGATGTTGACCGTGACGTAGACGCGCGACCCGGCTAGATGCGCGGCGCGGCAGGCTTGCTCAAAGGCCTCGTCGGTAAAGTTGGTGGCCTTGCGGCGGGCGTTAAAGCTGCCCATGCCGCAGTAGATGGCGTCTGCCCCGGCGGCGAGTGCGGCGGCAAAGGGCTCGGGTCCTCCGGCGGGGGCCAAAAGCTCGGGCCTGCGGTTAGTGGTTCGGCTGGCGGTTGCGGTCATATCCTGCCTTTCAAAATGCTCAGATATTCAAAAGTATAGTGGCGTCGCTGCGGTGGGCGACGCCCGCAGCCTAAGCAGGACAAAGTCTTCAGCAGCTTGGACTGGCTGCTCCACATGAGAACCGTTCAGCGGTTCGGAGAAACCGTTGGGCGATAAAATATTCTCGCAAGCTGATAATATTCTTGCATCGCACGGAAACCTTGAGTACTATCCCAATCAAGCGCGGTGTTCAGACCGAATTGTGCCTCCCGGTGCGAACGCCGCGCTCACGCTCTCTATCTGATCGTAAGGAGAAAAACATGAGCAAGACCGTCGTGTCTTCCGATAACGCACCGGCCGCCATCGGCCCGTATTCCCCCGGTATCCAGGCCGGCAACATGGTGTTCCTGTCCGGCCAGCTGGGCATCGACCCCGCGACCGGCAAGATGCCCGAGGGCGTCGAGGCCCAGGCCAAGCAGTCCCTCGCCAATGTCGAGGCCCTGCTGACCGCTGCCGGCGCCACCTTTGCCGATGTCGTCAAGACCACGGTCTACCTGGCCGACATCGCCGACTTCGCCGCCGTGAACGAGATCTACGCCTCCAAGTTCGAGGCCCCGTTTCCCGCGCGCAGCGCCTTCCAGGTTGCCGCCCTTCCGGCTGGCGGTCTGGTCGAGATCGAGGTCGTCGCCGCCCTCTAAGGTGTTGGCAACAACTAAACATGACATGCAAAAAGACCCTGCAGCGCGTGCGAGCTGCAGAGTCTTTTGTTAAGTGACGAATCGCTTGTGGAGCCGCGCTCCATTTTGCTCGTTAGCCCTCCTTGCGAACTTTTTGCAGGTAGCGGTAGACGCTGGGCTCCGAGATGCCCAACGCGGTGGCGGCGCAGGCCACGGCGCCCTTGAGCATGAACACCCCGTTGCCGTTGAGGTGGCGAATGACGTCCACGCGGTCGCTTTGACCAAGCGACGTCACATCCAGCCCGCGAGCGCTCAGCAGCTCGGCAATGCTGCGGTCGATGAGCTCCTGTGTGGACTCCGAAAGGCTTTCGACCTCGATAGAGGCGGGCTCCGTGCGCGTCGGCGCCGCGTCGAAGCACGCCATGAGCTGCTGTGCCATGGCGTTGATGGAGCGCACGGTCGAGAGGTCGGTGTTGACGCAGAGCATGCCGACGATCTCGTCATTCTCGCGGATAAAGTACGTCGCTGACTCCAATGTCTTGCCACCGGCACCGCGGCCCTCGTAGCCCGTAATAAACGGCAGGTCGCGATACTTGGCGTCGTGCATGATCTTGAGCGCCAGATCGGTGGCGGGACCGCCGACCTTGCGGCCGCTCACGATACCGTTGCGGATATCGACGATGGCGTGGTCGGGATCCGAGAAATCGTGCAGGACGATTTCGCTGTTCTTACCGAGTACCTGCTCCAGGAAATCGACCATCGGCAAAAAGCGACGTACGGTCTCGTTCACGGGCAACTCCTTTGGGTTCTATCGAAGTGTTCATAACAATTTTTTATCATGGTAACACGCTGCCCATCATCTCGTATATCCGCAGGTACATTGCGTAATGCAGACGAACGGTAGGAATTTAGCGGTAAACGGTTGACCAAAAGAAATGTTAGATGTTATTTTGACCAGACACTTTCCTGACCTGCGGAAATGCGTAATTTCAGCTGAAGAATAGTCTGATAACAAAAAATTATTATTGAGAATGAGAATCATCTTTAATACGATATGCAATGAAGGCACAACCTCAACCCCGCACTGCGTCACAATAGAGCGTCAGATGCGAAAACAACTACTTCGAGGATTGGTGGTCAAATGACCCAGGAGACGGTTACGAACGGTACTGAAGCCCTGTTCACTCGCGAAGGCATGCCTCCCGTTAAGGAAATGATCCCGTGTGCCCTTCAGCACGTACTGGCATCGTTTGCCGGCATCATTACCCCGGCGGTCATCATGGCCGGCGTCTACGGCTTTAATAGCCAGCAGAGTACCGACATCATCCAGGTCGCGCTCATTCTTTCGGCGATCGACACGGCCCTTCAGGCCTTCGCTCCCTTCCGTCGCATCGGCGGCGGCCTGCCCATCGTCATGGGCGTTTCGTTCGCGTTCCTGCCGGCCCTGCAGGCCATGGGTGCCTCGGGCTTTAGCTTTGGTGCGCTGCTGGGTGGCGAGATCGTCGGCGGCGCCGTCGCGGTCCTCTTTGGTCTGGCCTACAGCAAGATCAAGTGGCTGTTCCCGCCCGTCGTGACCGGTACGGTCATCTTCTCCATCGGCGTTTCGCTGTATCCCACGGCCGTCAAGTATATGGCCGGCGGTATGGGTACGCCGCTGTGGGGCACCCCGCAGGCCTGGTGCGTCGCTCTTATCACCTTCGCCGTGGTCTTTGCGCTCGCCAACTTTGGCAAGGGCACGCTCAAGCTGGGATCCGTGTTCTTTGGCATGATCGTTGGCATGATCGTCTCCATCCCCTTTGGCATGATCGACTTCTCCAGCGTCGCCACCGCTCAGGTCTTCGCTCTTCCCAAGCTCATGCCCTACGCGCTCAAGTTTGATCCCGAGGTCTGCATTACCCTCGCCGTCGTGTTCCCCATGGTTGCCATCCAAGTTATCGGTGACGTCTCCGCCGCCTGCCTGGGCTCCATCGACCGTATGCCCACCGAGCGCGAGCTCTCCGGCGCTATCGTGTCCCAGGGCCTCACCTCTATGGTCGGCGGTCTGCTGGGCGGTCTTCCCACCAGCGCCCTTGGCCAGAACGTGGGCATCATCTGCTCCAACAAGGTCGTCAACAAGTGGGTCTTTGTGATCATTGCGGCCGTCTTTGCCATCGCCGGTCTGTTCCCGCAGCTCTCTGCCGTCCTTTCCGCTATCCCGCAGCCCGTCATCGGCGGCGCGACCGTCGGCGTCTTTGGCACCATCACCATGAACGGCGTGCGCATGTTCACCCGCGAGGGCCTCACGCAGCGCACCACCACCATCGTCGGCACCTCCGTCGTCTTTGGCCTGGGTATCTGGATGGCCAGCGGTTGCCTTGCCGGCGAGGGTATGCCCGCCTGGGTGTCCACCGTCATCGGCTCCAATGCCGTAACCCCCACCGCCATCATGGCCATTGTCCTTAACCTGATCCTTCCGCAGACGCCGGTCGTGGCTCAGCACATCGATGCTGCCAAGGACGCTGCCGTGGATCTGGTCTTGCCCGAGAGCAAGAAGTAACCAATTCGGTGCTATTCGTCGGCGGACGCATCGCCTCGTCCGCCGACGCCATGCGGCACCAAGCCGCACTTCAAAGGGTTTGTCCCTTTGGTGAAGCGTTGACGGGAGAGGGCCCGTTTCCGGTGTAGGCCGGCGCTTCGCACTCCGCCATGTCAGAGGTGTCAAACCCCGCCTCTGATGTTGAAGGGAGCATCCATGCTTCTGGTCGCTAACGGTTCCGTCTTTACCCGCAACGCTCAGACCCCGTTTATTCCAAACGGTGCGGTCGCCATTGACGGAGATACGATCGTCGAAGTGGGCCCCGAGCGCGAGCTCAAGGCCAAGTACCCGGATGCCGAGTACGTCGATGCCCAGGGCAACCTCATCATGCCCGGACTTATCAACTGCCACACCCACATCTACTCGGGTCTGGCCCGCGGCCTTGCCATTAAGGGCTGCAACCCCACCAACTTCTTGGAGAATCTCGAGCAGCAGTGGTGGAAGATCGACGACAACCTGACGCTCGACGGCACCAAGGCCAGCGCCTATGCTACGATTTTGGACTCCATCCGTGATGGCGTCACCACGATCTTCGATCACCATGCGAGCTTCTGCGAGATCCCGGGAAGCCTCTTTACCATTAAGGATGCAGCTCAGGAGCTGGGCATGCGTTCGTGCCTGTGCTACGAGGTTTCCGATCGCCGTGGCCAGGAAAAATGCGACCAGGCCATTGCCGAGAACGCCGAATTTGCCCAGTGGGCCGCCAAGGAGCGTCGCGATAACGACAACCACATGATCGCTGCCATGTTTGGCGGGCATGCCACCTTTACGCTGTCGGACGAGACCATGGACAAGATGGCCGAGGCCAACAACGGCCTGACCGGCTTCCACATCCATGTGTGCGAGGGCATGAATGACGTGTGGGACTCCCGCCTCAACCGCGGTGGCATCAGCCCCGTCGAGCGCCTGCTGCAGCACAACCTGCTTGGTCCCGACACCATGCTGGGCCACTGCATCCACGTGACGCCTGCCGAGATGGATATCGTCAAGGAGTCCGGCACCTGGCTGGTCAACAACCCCGAATCCAATATGGGCAACGCCGTGGGCTGCGCCCCCGTGCTCGAGTTCTTCCGCCGCGGCATCCCCGTGTGCATGGGTACCGACGCCTACACCCACGATATGCTCGAGAGCCTTAAGGTCTTCCTGATCATTCAGCGCCACAACGCTGCCATGCCCAACGTGGGCTGGTGCGAGGCCATGACTATGCTGTTTGAGAACAACGCCAAGATGGCGAGCAAGTACTTCGATCGCAAGCTTGGTGTGCTCGAGGCCGGCGCTGCCGCCGACGTTATCGTTATGGACTACAAGCCCTTTACGCCGCTGAGCGAGGAGAACATCGACGGCCACATGCTCTTTGGCATGATGGGCAAAAACTGCCGCACCACCATCATCAACGGCCGCGTCCTGTACAAGGATCGCGAGTTCGTTGGCATTGATGAGGACAAGATCAACGCGTGGACCATGGCTGAGTCCAAGAAGCTCTGGAGCACGCTCAACGATCGCGCCTACTAATTCACAAGTAGATTCGCGTGCGTCGGATGTTTCGCCGCATCCGACGCACGTATAGGCGGCCTCCGCGGGGTCGCCGGCGCTGTGCTAGCGCTACACCGTATTTGCGCCCGCCGCGCGGTCTCGCCGGGCGTTACAGAGAGGAGCTCATTATGAGCGACATCATGAGGCCGATCCCGTTTTCGCAGCTGATGAACTGGATCATCGAGGAGCACAAGACTCAGGGCGCCATCTTTGGCGTGCGCAAGATGGTCACGGCCAACCAGGAGGGAGCGCTTCCCATTTTTGACGAGCGCATCGAGACTCCGTTTGGCCCGGCCGCCGGCCCCAACACGCAGCTTGCCCAGAACATCGTGGCCTCTTATGTGGCCGGCTCCCGCTTCTTTGAGCTCAAGACCGTTCAGGTTATGGACGGCGAGGAGCTCTCCAAGTGTGTGAACAAGCCCTGCATTGTGGCACAGGACGAGTGCTACAACTGCGAGTGGTCGACCGAGCTCGAGGTTCCGCAGGCTTTTGCCGAGTACGTGAAGGCATGGTTTGCCTGCCACCTCATCGCTCGCGAGTACGGCCTGGGCAGCCCGGACGGATTTGTCTTTAACATGTCCGTGGGCTATGACCTCGAGGGCATCAAGAGTCCCAAGGTCGATGCGTACATTGAGGGCATGAAGGACGCTAGCGGCTCCGACGTCTGGAACGAGTGCCGCGCATGGGCGCTCGCCAACCTGGACAAGTTTGAGCATGTTGACGCCGCGTTTGTCGAGTCCATCCCGGCGCGCGTCTCCAACTCCATCACCGAGTCTACCCTGCACGGCTGCCCGCCGGCCGAGATCGAGCGCATCGCGACCTATCTGATCACCGAGAAGGGCCTCAACACCTACATCAAGTGCAACCCCACGCTGCTGGGCTATGAGTTTGCACGTCAGCGCCTCAACGAGCTGGGCTTTGATTACATCGTCTTCGATGACACGCACTTCCGCGAGGACCTGCAGTGGGCCGATGCCGTGCCTATGTTCGAGCGCCTGATTGCCCTGTGCGCCGAGCGCGGCCTGGAGTTTGGCGTCAAGCTGACCAATACCTTCCCCGTCGACGTGACGAGGAACGAGCTGCCCTCTACCGAGATGTACATGTCCGGCCGTTCGCTGTTCTCGCTGACCATCGAGGCCGCCCGCCGCATTACCGAGCAGTTCGATGGCAAGCTGCGCATCAGCTACTCCGGTGGTGCCACGGTCTACAACATCCGCGCCCTGTACGATGCCGGCATTTGGCCCGTTACCCTGGCGACCGACGTGCTCAAGCCCGGTGGCTACGAGCGCTTTAGCCAGATGGCCGGCGAGTTCACCGATCTGGATGGCAAGCCGTTCGCGGGCGTCTCGCTCGACGCCGTGGCCGCGATCCAGGCCGATTCGCTCACCAACCCGCTCTACAAGAAGCCGCTGCGTCCGCTGCCCGACCGCAAGGTCGCCGGCAAGAGCCCGCTTTCCGACTGCTTTACCACGCCGTGCCGCACGAGCTGCCCCATCCAGCAGGATATTCCCGCCTATCTGGCGGCTGTTGACGAGGGCCGCTACGAGGACGCGCTCAACATCATCATCGAGCGCAACGCCCTGCCGTTCATTACCGGCACCATCTGCCCGCATCCCTGCGGCCGCGCTTGCGAGCGTGCGTTCTACGAGCCCGAGGGCGCCCAGATTCGCGCCAGCAAGCTCAAGGCCGCCCGCGAGGCCATGACCGCCGTGCTGCCCAAGCTGCGCGCCCAGGCCATCGCCAACGACAGCGAGCGCAATGTTGCCGTTATCGGCGGCGGCCCTGCCGGTCTGGCGACGGCGTTCTTCCTGACGCGCGCCGGCGTGCGCGTCACCATCTTCGAGGCCCGCGATTCGCTTGGCGGCGTGGTCCGTCACGTGATCCCCGAGTTCCGTATCGCGAGCGACGACATCTCCCACGATGCCGAGCTCTGCCTGGCCTTTGGCGCCAAGGTGCAGCTCAACGCTCGCGTGGAGTCCATCGGCGAGCTCAAGGCTCAGGGCTTTACCGACGTTGTCGTGGCCACCGGTGCCTGGATGCCCGGCTCTGCGGGCTTGGGCGAGGGCGCCGAGCTCGACGTGCTGGAGTTCCTCGAGGCCGCCAAGAGGGGCGAGAAGCTCGAGCTGGGCGAGGACGTCGTAGTCATTGGCGCCGGCAACACCGCCATGGATGCTGCCCGCGTGGCCAAGCGCCTGGCTGGTGTGAAGAACGTGCGCCTGGTGTATCGCCGCACCAAGAAGCAGATGCCCGCCGACGAGGAAGAGCTTGATCTTGCTCTTGCCGACGGCGTTGAGTTCTGCGAGCTGCTGGCTCCCAAGGCACTCAACGGCGCCGTGCTGACCTGCGATGTTATGGAGCTTGGCGAGCCGGATGCAAGCGGCCGTCGCAGCCCCGTTGCCACGGGCGAGACCGTTGAGCTTCCCGCCACCACGGTGATCTGCGCCGTGGGTGAGGGTATCGATGCCAGCCTGTATGATGCCGCGGGCGTCGAGCACGACCGTCGTGGCCGTCTTGCCGCCACCTCCACCGGTGTCGAGGGCGTCTGGGCTGCGGGCGACTGTCGTCGCGGTCCGGCCACCGTGGTCGAGGCTATTGCCGACGCCGCCGAAGTCGCCCGCGCCATCGCTGGCGTGGACTTTAACAAGTACGCCGACTGCAACGAGCAGGCCGGTCGCGAGGACACCTGCTACGAGCGCAAGGGGTCGCTGTGCCGCGACAAGCGCAACTGCACCAAGACCCGCTGCCTGGGCTGCGGTTCGGTGTGCGAGGTCTGCTGCGACGTGTGCCCCAACCGCGCCAACGTTGCCATCAAGGTGCCGGGCCTGGCCAAGCATCAGGTCGTTCATGTCGACGGCATGTGCAACGAGTGCGGCAACTGCGCCGTGTTCTGCCCCTACCAGGAGGGTCGTCCCTACAAGGACAAACTCACCCTGTTCTGGAGCGAGCAGGACATGGAGAACTCCGAGAACGAGGGCTTCCTGGCCGTGGGCGAGGACCACTTTAAGGTCCGCGTCGCCGGCACGGTCCGCACCGTATCGGTCGATGCCGTCAACACCGGCCTTCCCGAGGCCGTCCGCCTGACCATCAAGGCCGTGCGCGACAACTATTCGTATCTCCTTAAGAAATAAGGGACCCCTTATGGCCAAATCCATTCAACATAACGTGGCCTACGTTGCCTGCGGAAGCGGTTGTGCCTCCGCAGGCGGCGACGCCCGCTGCAGTGAAGGCTGCATTGGCTGTGGCGCCTGCGTCACGGCCTGCCCCCACGGCGCCATTGCACTGGTCGATGGCATCGCCCGCGTTGATCGCTCAAAGTGCACGGGTTGTGGCCTGTGCGGCATGGCGTGCCCGCAGCGCGTGATCGCCTTCGTCCCCGGCTACCAGAATATCCTGGTGCGCTGCAACAACACCGATAAGGGCGCCATCGCCCGCAAGATCTGCGACACGAGCTGCATCGGTTGCGGCATGTGCGCCAAAAAGTGCCCCGCCGGCGCTATCCGCATCGAGGACAACTGCGCCCATATCGACGGCGCGGACTGCCTGTCGTGTGGCATGTGCGCCGTCGTCTGCCCGCATGGCGCTATCCACGACCGCACCGGCATCGCCGCCGGCGTGTAGAAGGGAATCACCATGGCACAGGAATTCACTTTTACCGTTAACGGCGTTGAGCGCACGACGACCCAAAACAAACCGCTGCTGCGCTACCTGCGCGACGACCTGCACATTCACTCCGCCAAGGACGGCTGCTCCGAGGGCGCCTGCGGTACCTGCACCATTCACGTGGACGGTGCGGCCGTCAAGGCGTGCGTACTGACCACCGCGCTTGCCGCCGGCCGCAACATCGTGACCGTCGAGGGCCTGCCCGAGGACGTGCGCGAGGCCTTCGTGTACGCCTTTGGCGCCGTGGGCGCCGTGCAGTGCGGCTTTTGCATCCCCGGCATGGTCATGGCGGGTGCAGCGCTCATCGCCGAGGACCCCGAGCCCACCGAGGAGCAGATCAAGTACGCCATCCGCGGCAATGTCTGCCGTTGCACCGGCTACAAGAAGATTATCGAGGGCATCTCGCTGGCAGCTGCGGTGCTCCGTGGCGAAAAGCAGATCGACGAGGATCTGGAGCGCGGCGATGACTACGGCGTGGGCAAGCGCGCCTTCCGTATCGACGTGCGCAAGAAGGTGCTCGGCGAGGGCAAGTATCCCGACGACATCGACGAGCTCGATCAGCCGGGCCTGACCTATGCCAGCGCCGTTCGCTCCAAATATCCGCGCGCCCGCGTGCTCTCCATCGACACCTCCAAGGCCGAGGCCCTGCCCGGTGTGGTGGGCATCCTGCGAGCCGAGGACGTGCCGGTCAACCAGGTCGGCCACCTTATCCAGGACTGGGACGTCATGATCGCCCAGGGCGATATCACCCGCTGCGTGGGCGACGCCATCGTTTTGGTAGTCGCCGAGGACGAGGCGACGCTCGAGAAGGCCAAGAAGCTCGTAAAGATCGATTACGAGCCGCTGGAGCCCGTGCGCAACATCGCCGAGGCCAAGGCCGCCGACGCCCCGCGCCTGCATGACAGTTTCTTTGCTTTTGGCAACACGGTGGAGCTCAAGGACAACGTGTGCCAGAGCCGTCACGTGACGCGCGGCGACGCCGCCAAGGCGCTAGCGGAGAGCGCATTCACCGTGACGCAGCGCTTTACCACGCCCTTTACCGAGCACGCCTTCTTGGAGCCCGAGTGCGCCGTCGCCTTCCCGTACAAGAACGGCGTCAAGGTGCAGTCGACCGACCAGGGCGCCTACGATACGCGCAAAGAGTGTGCCCACATGTTTGGCTGGGACAACGAGCCCGAGCGCGTGGTCGTCGAGACCATGCTCGTGGGTGGCGGCTTTGGCGGCAAGGAGGACGTGTCCATCCAGCACCTGGCCGCGCTCGCCGCATATAAGTTCCAGCGTCCTGTGAAGTGTAAGCTCACGCGTGCCGAGTCGCTCGCTTTCCATCCCAAGCGTCACGCCATGGACGGCACCTTTACACTGGGCTGCGACGCCGAGGGCAACTTTACCGGCCTGGATTGCGAGATCAACTTTGATACCGGTGCCTACGCGTCGCTGTGCGGCCCGGTGCTCGAGCGCGCCTGTACGCATGCCGTCGGCCCCTACAAGTACCAGAACACCGACATTCGCGGCTTTGGTTACTACACCAACAACCCGCCTGCCGGCGCGTACCGCGGCTTTGGCGTCTGCCAGTCCGAGTTTGCGCTCGAGAGCCTGATCGACCTGCTGGCAGAGAAGGTCGGCCTGGATCCGTGGGAGATTCGCTACCGCAACGCCATCGAGCCGGGCGAGGTTCTGCCCAACGGCCAGATTGCCGATTGCTCCACGGCGCTTAAAGAGACGCTGCTCGAGGTCAAGGATGCCTACTACGCGCATCCCGGACACGCCGGCATTGCCTGCGCCATGAAGAACGCCGGCGTGGGCGTGGGCCTGCCCGATGCCGGTCGCTGCAAGATTCGCGTCGAGGATGGCCGCGCCGTGGTCTACGCCGCCACGTCCGACATCGGCCAGGGCTGCAACACGGTCTTTTTGCAGGACGTTGCCGAGGCCTGCGGTCTGCCGCTGAGCTGCATTGCTAATGGCGAGTGCTCCACCGAAAACGCTCCCGACTCCGGCACCACGTCTGGCTCGCGTCAGACGGTCGTGACCGGCGAGGCCGTGCGCGGTGCCGCCTTCCTGCTGCGCGATGCCATGCTTGACATCGAGGCCGGCAAGCCCGCACCCGATACTCCCGTGAGCGCGCATGGCGACGGCGTCAAGATTGAGTACGACGACGGTCGCGCCTATCAGCTGCGCACGCAGGAGCTCATCGCCGGCCAGGGTATGCATCCTCAGGATCCCGCGGCTGCCATCAAGGCGCTCGAGGGATGCGAGTTTGGCTACGTGTACCTGGAGCCGACCGACAAGCTGGGCGCCGACGTTCCCAACCCCAAGAGCCACATCTGCTACGGGTTTGCCACGCATGTGGTCATTCTGGATGATGACGGCCGCGTGAGCGAGGTCTATGCCGCGCACGATTCCGGCAAGGTGGCCAACCCCATCTCCATCCAGGGTCAGATCGAAGGCGGCGTGCTCATGGGTATGGGCTATGCGCTTACCGAGGACTGGCCGCTCAAGGACTGCGTACCCCAGGCAAGGTACGGTACGCTCGGGCTGTTCCGTGCGCCCGAGATTCCGAATATCCACGCCATCTACGTGGAGAAGGACGAGCTGTTGCCCGTGGCATACGGCGGCAAGGGCATCGGTGAGATTGCAACGATTCCCACGGCGCCCGCCGTACAGAACGCCTATCGCGCATTCGACGGCAAGCTGCGTCCGGATCTGCCCATGGTGGATACGCCGTACAGCCGCGCCCGTCACCGCGGGTAGGGTAGAGCGTGGACGGCCATTGTTGACGGGCCGTTCGCGCTCAACATCAACTACATACGCTGCGCCTTTGGCCCCGGCTCCATCGCGAGCCGGGGCCCTTTGTTTGGAGTGGAAACTGCGTCCCGGATTTGGCGCTCAGAACGGGACACGCTTTCCGGATGGCATGTTTGGCGGAAACTACGGCCCAGTTTTTGGCTCCAGAACGGGATACATTTTCCGGAACGGTCCACGTGCGGTGGTGTACCGACCCTTTTGCGTGCGCCGCTTGTCGAATTACGTTATAGCTAGCTATATTATAGGAAGGTATAATATAGCTAGCTATAACGTAAAGGAAGGATGGCCCTATGTTTATCGGAAGAACGGCGGAAATGTCCGAGCTCAATCGACTGTATGGCACGGGCTCCTTTGAGATGCCTGTGATTTACGGCCGCCGTCGCGTGGGCAAAACGCGTCTTATCACAGAGTTTATCCAAGGCAAGAAGGCTATTTACTTTCAAGCTCGTCGCACCAATGCAGAGGCAAACCTGCATGGCTTTAGCCAGGCGATACTTGCGGGCTCCGTTGGTGTTGCTGGCGTGTCGTTTCGTAGTTTTGACGAGGCGTTCGATGCATTGGCTACCATGGCTCGTACGGAACGTTTGATTGTCGTGATCGACGAGTATCCTTATCTCGCCCAATCGAATCCCGAGATCAGCTCGTTGCTGCAAGACAAGATCGATCACTTGTACAAAGAGACCAAGCTTATGCTTATCCTGTGCGGGTCGTCGCTTTCGTTTATGGAAGAGCAGGTGTTGGGCTACGAGAGTCCGCTATACGGTAGGCGTACGGCCCAGTTTAAGATCATGCCGCTCGATTTTATGACGACCCTCGGCCTGTGGCAGAGCATGGGTCGCGAAGACGCTGCAGTTTGCTATGGCATGACGGGTGGCATTCCTGCATATATCGAGAAAGTCGATCCTGCCGCACCGCTCAAGGACAACATCAAACGTCTTTTTCTTACTCCTACGGGCTATCTCTTTGAGGAGCCGAGTAACCTGCTATTGCAGGAGTGCCGCAATCCCGAGCAATATGATGCGATCGTGCAAGCAATTGCCCAGGGGCGCTCGAAGATCTCGGAGATTGCGAGCTCTACGGGAATCCCTGCGAGCAACGTAAAGAGCTATGTGGATAAGCTGGCGTCGCTTGGGATTGTCGAGCGCGAGCTGCCCCTAAACGAGACGAGCAATAAGCGAGCCGTGTATCTGCTGAGCGACCAGATGTTTAGGTTCTGGTACAAGTTTGTTCCGCAGAACATCGGGCTGATTCAAAACGATATGGCCGAGATGGCGTATGAGCGCATTGAGCCGCACGTATCGGATTATATGGGTACGGTCTTTGAGATTATATGCAGACAATACGTGTACGAACTCGCGCGGGCGGGCCAGCTTGATGTGGTTCCGGCAAGCGTTGGGCGCTGGTGGGGGACGGATAATCGCACGCATACGCAGGAAGAAATCGACTTGATTGTTGACGATGGCGAGGGCACTGCGCTGTTTGCGGAATGCAAATGGCGCAATGAACCGGTGGGCGAAGACGTGCTGCAAAAGCTCGTGCATCGAAGCGAGCTCTTTAGGCGGCAGCACAAAAGCTATGCGATCTTCTCGAAGCGAGGCTTTACGCAAGGATGTCAGGAAGCTGCGGCGAGCAGGGGAGATGCCAAGCTGATTTCGTTTGCCGAGATGTGCGAGCGGAGATAACCAAGCACGCTCTGATGTGATGCTCGGAATGGGTCGCGCTAAGGATGCCAAGCGTAAAACCTTCAATGAAAATGGCGTAAAAACTACATCTGTCATGGCGTAAAAACTACATTGAAAGTAGCGTAAAATCAGCATTGAGAATGGCGTAATTTCGCATATCGCGTGATAGAGAGGGACGGCCGTCTATGGATGCACCAAAGAGATTGACCCAAAAGGGATATAGGCCCCGGCTCATAGAGGAGCGCCTCGACACCCTTATGCGGGCGTTTGGCTGTGTGGAGATCAACGGCCCCAAATGGTGCGGCAAGACCTGGACGGCGCTCTCTCGCTCGGCGAGCGTCTCCAGGCTCGATGAGCCTGCGCAGCGTGCGGCGGCAGAGGTCGACCCAAGCCTGGCGCTCATCGGCGATGCGCCACACCTGGTCGATGAATGGCAGGAGGTGCTCGAGGTTTGGGATGCCGCCCGGCGTTTCGTGGACGCGAGCGGCAACGAACGGGGGACACTTTTGCTCACGGGCTCGACCGCGCTCAAAAGCGAGGAGCGCAGCCATGTTCGTCATTCCGGCACGGGTAGGATCGCCCGTCTGTCAATGCGCCCCATGGCCCTGTGTGAGTCGGGCGACGGCGAGCCGCTCGTGTCACTGGCAAGCCTCTTTAAGGGCGAGGATTTTGCCCCTCAGCGTCGCGAGAGCACGGTGGATGACGTCGCCCGCTGGTGCTGCAGGGGCGGTTGGCCTGCAAATCTTGGGCTTTCGGAAGATCTTGCGCGAGAGACGGCAAGCCAGTACGTGCACTCGGTGCTCGACGTCAACGTGCTGGACGAGGGCATGTCGCCCGAGCTTGCACACGGCCTTTTGCGAGCTCTTGCCATGAACGAGAGCCAGGCTGTCACGTACAAGACGCTCGTAAAGGACGCCTCGTACGGTGAGGCGGGCCCCGACGAGAGGACCATCGCTGCGTACTTGGACCTCTTCAACAGGCTCAAGCTGACCGAGGACCTGTGCGGATGGGAGCCGCCCATGCGCTCGAAGGCCCGCGTTCGCGTGCGCCCCAAGCGCTACTTCTGTGACCCGTCACTTGCGGCGGCGTTGCTGGGGGCTACCCCTGAGCGGCTGCTTGGCGATATGCAAACGCTGGGGATGCTCTTTGAGAATCTCGTCCTGCGCGACGTGCGCGTGTTCCTTTCCACCTACGGCGGTGTCGACAACAGTGTCCATTATTTCCGAGATGAGAAGGGCCTTGAGGTCGATCTGATCGTTGAGCACGACGGGCGCTGGGGAGCCATCGAGGTCAAGCTGAGTGATGCGAAAGCAGACGATGGAGCGAGAAATCTCAAGGCGCTGGAGAGGAAAGTGCTCTCCAATCCTGCCGCCCAGAATGCCGCGCCGGCGTTTTTGGCGGTCGTGGTTGGAAAGGGGAGCATTGCCTACACACGCGACGACGGCGTGGCGGTGATTCCCATGGCGGCACTTGGGGCGTAGTGGTTTTGCGGGCGTGCCGTGCTTCCTTTACCGAAAATCCATTTGGTAAACCAGATGCTCGCGGATAGAATATAGTTGACGGCAGCCCAAGGGTGATAGCTGGGCAGCGCCGTTGCTTGGTCAAGAGGTCAGTGCCTTAATGGCAGCGACTTGTTATGCTTCGAATGCTGCTTGAGTGCCTCGGAAAGTTCGATAAGCGCCGTGAAGAGCGAGACCAAAGCAACCAAGAGCTCTACGAGCTCTGATGGGCCCGGGATGACCGCTGATTCAAGTCACCGGGCCTAAATCTTTTTCATGCATTTGAATAGAGCGGGCAACTCTCTTGGGGCCGTCTGCATGGCGTGTGCCTGGCGCATGGTATTGCGCCCAGCTTTCATGTCCGCGCGGCCACCTATCCTTACGGCAATGTAGCCGCTTATGTAACAAGCGGCAAGCAACGGAGAAAGGCCCTAACCGTGTCAGCTGAAAAGACGCCGTGTATCTCGGCTATCGATACGACGAACTTTGCGTGCCCGATTGTGCTGGACTTTGAGTTTGCGCCGGTGCCAAAGCAGCGCCAGCGCCGTGGGCTGCGCAACGAGATTATCGAGGTCGGCGCCGTCAAGCTCGACTATCACGGCAACGTTATGGGCGAGTTTTCGCAGTGTGTGCAGACGGAATTTACCGAAGGCGTTGCGTTCCCTGTCCGCGAGCTTACGGGGATATCGGCCGTGGACACCGCGATGGCCGATCCGCTCTACGTGGTGATCAAAAGGCTCTGCGATTGGATCGGTCGCTACTCCGCCCAGATAGTTTGCTGGAGCGGGGCGGATCGTCGACAGCTTTTGACCGAGTGCCAGGCAAAGCACATTGATCTTTCCGCATTTCCTACGGACTGGGCCGACCTGCAGGCGTTTTACACCTCGATCATGGACGTGGGCAGCCACGGGTGCGTCTCTTTGAGTGACGCGGCGACGTGGCTTGGCATCGAGTTCGACGAGCCGACGGGTCACGCCCACAGCGCCCTTGCCGATGCGCGCGTGACCGCCAAGCTGCTCAAGCAGGTGATGGACGGGGACTACCGCGTGAGCCCGCGCGCCCAGGAAGTCCGCCAGCGGTGGGGGATGGGCGAGCGAGCTCAGACGCGCCTTTCTAGCAAGTGCCCCGAGCTGGGCGACCTGCTGCTGAAGCTGAAGGCGGCGGGAAGGTAGGGGCGTTAGCTGTCTGCATGGCGCGTGCCTGTCGCGTATCGTTACTCTTCCTGCTGCTTGGCAGGCAAGATGTAGACGTTCTCGGCGTCCACGGCGATCTGCGCGGGGCGGTTGTAGAGGGTGTCGATCTCCTTTACGCTCTGCTTGAACGGCGTGACGTCGGGCGTCTTTGCCTGATGGAGCTTTTCGAGGAGTTTCTCGGATTGCTTGTCGTTGAACTTTCCGATGCTCTCTCCTGCGCCTTCGAGCGCCTCGTCGATGAGTGTATGGTCGCCCACGGGGGTCTTTGCGATGGCGTGACCGAGCAATTTGCCCGCGGACGCGATACCGCCCAGCAGTGCCGCATCGACGGTGTCGACAGCCCCCGCTTCGAGTGCGTTGTAGCAGTCGGTGTAGAGCTCGCGGTACGCGATCGAATCAGCCTCGATTTTCGCAGTGGCGTCCGCGAGCTTTGCGGGCTCGAAGTTCTGGGCGAGCATGGGTTCGAGGAACAGCGAGAACGCGTGGATGTAGGTGGCGAGCTGGCAGTCTTTGAGGTAGTCGAGCACCTTGTCGAGGCGTCTGCCCAAGCCGTCTCGCACCTCGATGAACCCTTTCTTTTTCAGATCCGCCTGTGCCTGCGAGCGGAAGAGTTCCATGTTCTGCGCGGACGACTGCTTGATGTCGAGCACCTTCATATGGGCGTTTGCCATGTAGGTGGCGTTGCCGTAGTTGAGGCCGTAACCGTTGAGGATGTCTGCGAGCGTCTTGAGGTTGCCACGCATGTTGGCCTTGTCGCGCTGACGCATGTACTCGAACATTTCGTCGACGGACTCCTGGATGGAGTCGAGCTTTTGGTTTATCTGCGCGATTGCGGCTGCCATGAATAGCGATGTTGGATCGTAAGGCACCTGCGTGACGCTCGTGGCGATGTCGCCCTCGACTACGTGGAAGCGCGCCTGCCCAAGGCCCTTGGCGGCGTCGCGGTAGCCCCCTGTGAGACCGCTGCCGTCCTTGAACGTGTTGAGTTTCGACGGATCGAGCGGGCTACCATATTTGTCAGTCGCCTGGAGCAGCGTGGGCACACTCACCGTGTTGGTGACGGTGCGAAACATCGAGCGGAGCGAGGCGAACGCCACGCCGAGTTGGGGAATTCGCTCGAGCGGTAGCTTGATGGCGCCGGAGACGTCCACCCGCTTCTGAGTGAGCGCGAGGTGGATTTTGGTCGATGCGAGCTGTTTTGCCACGAGCTCCTCTCGGCCGTCGTTCGCCGAGGGTTTGGTCTCGTTGTCTGCCATAGCGCGCTCCTTGCTTACGTTGATAGTCGTGGGCATTATCTCATCGCCTGGTGGCTTGCTAGAGCGGGGTAGAGGCCGAGCGTCTGGCGAAACTCGTTAACTGATTGCATTTCAGCGGATTGGGTTGATTATAAGAGAAGGACGGCTATCCATCTGCCCTTCCCAGTTGAGTTCGCTTTGAGCTACTGTTCGTGCCTATGCTGCTTGGGCTCAAGCCTTCTCGCTGCCGTGAAGCAGGCCGTGGCCGCCATGGCCAATGCGATGCTGGCCATCCAAGTGGAGTCGCCGGTTGCAGCGAGCTTTGGTTCATCGGCTGTCGTGCGTCCCGACTTTTTTGTAGCCGCCTCGTCGGCGTCCTTTTCAGGAGTGGCAGGATCACTTTTGTTGTCGCCGGGTGAATCTACGTCGGTCTTTCCGCCCGCCTGCTCCCCTTGGGCCTTCCCCTCCACGGTGAAGGACGCATCGGTCGCCGTCCCGTCCTTCCAGACGGCCGTGACGGTGTGTCCGCCGCCGGCGAGCGTGTCCAGGTAGGACGGCCTGAGCTCGATAATCGTGCTGCCCCTGGTTGCGGTGTAGTTCTCGGCGGAGACCTCAGTTCCGTCCACGAGGAGACGCGTGAACTCATCGAGAGGACCGCTGAAGCGGAAGGTCAGACCGGCCTCGCCGTCCTTTGCATACGCCTGCCCGTCGCCCTTGGTGGCGGCATACAGCGGAGCGGTCACGTCGAAGGTGACGTCCCCCGCGTCGTCGACATCAAAGGTCTGAACGCCGGTCTTGCCGTTACGCTCGGCGTAGGCGGAGCTGTAGACGAAGGTCTCGTGGCCCGTCTTGTCGAGGACCGCGAGGGCTTGGATTTCAAACGAGCCCATCGAGAGCGACGTGGGGAACTCGATTTCGATATAGCCCCTTGCCGCATCGTAGCTGCAGCTCAACGTTTTGCGGGTCTTTAAAGAGTTCGGGTCCTCGACATAGCCGGGGTCGCCGAGGATCGGGGAGACAGACCTTACGCCGTCCGCGTCGCCTACATTGCAATAGATACGGAGGATCCCGCCGACGGGGACCCTCTTCGCGGAGATGGAAACGTTCGAGACCGTGGGCGGGTTCCGGTCGATCGCGCTGCCGGTCACCTCGAAGCACAGCTCGCTCGGGTCGCCAACCGAGAAAGTCGCGCCCGAAATGCCGTTGGCCCTGGCGTAGGAACTCTCGTACACATCGGTCTCGAACCCTAGGCCATCGGTGACCGAAAGGCCGATCAGCCTGTGCCTTCCGATCCTATTGCTGTCGAATGTGAGGTCAAACCCGTCGATAGACGAGCCTCCGTGATAATAGGCTGACGAAACAGAGCAGCCGTCGTCCGAATTCTCCCAGCCCTGCCGCAGTATGGGGGAAACGGAGCGAACGCCGTCGGCATCGGAGACGGTCCAAGAGATGTGGAAGTCGGCACCGGTTGCGACCTCCCTGCTCGAGAGCGACACGGAGGACACGGTCGGCGGGTTTTGGTCCTCGGGTCCCTCGGTCACCTCATACTCGAGGGGGTCGGTGGTGAAGGTCGGACAGTCGAGCCCCTTCTCCTCGGCATACGTCGTGTCGTAGACATCGGTAACCCATCCAAGACTATCGGTCACGCCGAGGCCGATGATCCGGTACCTGCAGGGCCGGTCGCTCGGGGAGGTGGAGATATCGAAGCCCGCGGTCGTGTTGCCGGTCGACGAGAAGGCGAGACGGGAACTGATTCCATGGTCTCCGGTATCGTTTTCGACAAGGACTTCGACTATGGGCGTGACGGACCGTACCCCGTCAGGGTCATCGACGCTATAGCCGACATGCAGCGTGGAGCCGGCCGTGACTGTCGTCGCGGATATCGTCACGTTGGAGATGCTGGGCGGGTTCGGGTCCGACGCGGCTAGGGCGGTTGAGGGCAAAGCAAGCGCTACGGTGGCGGACAGCGAGGCGAGCAGGCTAAGCGCGAAGCGCCTGGAGAATTTCAAGGAGGTCATTGGTGGTGCCGATCTTCCATAATTGTTGCAGCGATACCAGTATATCTTTGGCCCATGCTAGCCAGATGTTCTTTCCGCGAACGGCTCGTTAGTTTAGAGACGGCATATGGACGCCTGTCTCGTCCACGTTTCTCGTAAGGGCGATTATAAGGACATGAAGAGACTTTCTCGGAACAATCAATTGGGGATATCAAAGAAATGCTGGACGCCTCCTGATCGCTCAATGCCTTTGAGGTGAAATGCGGCGCATCGGCTACGTTGTTGAGATCATTTATCGAGCGATACGTCATTCCAGCTGAGGCCACCGTCATGAGGCTTCTGTTCCTACACCCCCCCGCAATCCCGCGCGCGGCACCCAACAGCGCGTACTCCCTCTCGCTCCACTGGCACAGCTCGGCAGTCTCGACGGCGTCGCGACACAGGTCCAGAAACACCTCAGCTCCCTCGCAGAAGCACTCGCGGGCAAAGTCACCCGAACCGCTTGCGACGCACGTGCCGTCGGCAAACAGCTTCCAGCTAGACAGCTCGCGCGAGTCGTCTCCAAGCAGCTTGATCTGCAGTACGTGCGGGTCGCCGGCGGTGTAGAGCTCTTTCTCGAGCGCCTGCACGGTAAAGCGCATCTGGTGGGGGAGACTGCTCTTGACCATGGCCGAGGCATAGCCGTTCGGCTTGTCCAGAAGATGCATTCGTTTTGGCTTGGCGGCTAGGTTGTGGAAGTTGCGCTCACTGCGCACAGAGAAATTGTCCATACGGACTCCTTTCATCGATGTTGGCAGGGCCACCGTGCCTCTTGGCCGGTTGGCGTCGGGATCGTGGAGCCAACTCTCTACCCCGACTCTGGATAAAACGCGCCCGCTGCTTGCGGGCACGATGGAGTCTATCAGCACGCGCGGACAAAGATCAACCCCGTGCGGCAATGAGCGCACGGGGTTGATCTGGTCTACGACCCTCAATTTTTGGCATTTGTTATTCGTCGTCTCCGTCGTTGGGATCGCCCTTGAGGGTGTTGATGTCCAGGTACTGGTTATCGTCCTCTTTTTGCTGGGTCTCCGACTCCGCTTGGGTGGGGCCGCGGAACAGCTGGAATCCCTCAAACGCAATGACGCCGAGCAGGGCAATGATAATGGCGATAAAGGCAACCTTGACTGCCTGCGGAAATTCCGAGAAACGCAGCGCCTTTTCCTCGGCGTAATAATCGGCGAAGCGCTCTTCGCCCGTGCTTTTGGTATATGCCGGCGCGGACGCGGCCTCCGGGCCATATTCCGGTGCAGGCGTGGCAGCGTACTGATCGTTGAGATAATCGCTCGATGCGGTGCCATAATCCTCGGTCTCGATGCGACCGGTGCCAGCATAGCCATCGGAATAATCGGAATATGCCGCACCGCCCTCATAGTCCGCGGCGCTCGTGTTGGCGGCAAAAAGCGGGTTAACTGGAACATCGAGCGCCGGCATGCCGGTAGAGGTCTCATCCAGATCGGTTGCAGCCCAGGAATCATGGCCAACCTGATGGGCAACGGGCTCATCGAGCCGTGTGACCGGAGGCTTGCGTGCCGCAGGAACGGGCAACTGCTGGGCGCTGTACATAACGGTGCTGTCGGCCGATTTGCCCTGCGTCGCCGCAGCGAGAAATGCCGCCGTCTCGGACGGGTCGCTTGCGGGGCGGGGAGCGGTCGTGGGCGCCGAAGTGGGTGCGGGCGTAGGCGCGGGCGTCGAAACAGGCGACTGCGCAGGAGTCGGCGCAGATGCGGACTTAGGTGCAAGTGCGGGATTGGGGCTTGACGGGCGAGCCCCGCCGCCCATGAGTTCGTCGGCGGTCCACGGGCGATCATCCATCACGTCGTCAAGGCTCAGCGAAAACAGGTCGTCTTCACCCTCATCGAACATGCGGTGCACATGTCCACCAATTGCCGGAATCAATCCGCGACCGGTGCATGATGCCTTGCTCAACGCCATTCTGTTCCATCCTTTCGAAATACTAATGACATCGATTATATGGAACTTCCCAAGCTGCTCGGTCTTGGATTCGTGCTTTCCAGAACTCGCGCCCAAAAGGGGAGGGGCAATCCAGGCGAGCGCTTACTTGTCGCCGGCCGCCGCCTTGGCCTCATTGAGGTAGCTATAGAAGCTGTACTTGGAGATGCCAAAGAACTCGCAGGCGCGCTCGCTCGACTTGGAAATGAGGAAGGCACCGCGACGGTCGAGGTAGCCAATGGCACGAATGCGCTCGTCTTTGGTCATGAGTGCCGCGGGCTTGCCCACAAACCGCTCGCACTCGTGCAGCAGGTCCTCGAGCAGGTCGCCGATGTTCTTGGTAATGGGCTCGGGCTCGGTATAGCCCGTGCCGCCGGTGCCGGTAAAGGCATCGAGCGAACGCTCAAAAGCCTTCATAAGCGTAATGTCAAAGTTGATGCCCAAAATGCCGACGGGCTTGCCCTCGTCGTTGCGGATAAAGATGGTAGAGGACTTGAGCAGCTTGCCATCGGTGGTTTTGGTGAGGTATGGCTCGCGGTCGTGCACGTCGGTGGTGCCCTCGTGCATGGACTCAAACACAATATGGCTGGGGCCGTCACCCAGTTTGCGCCCGCTGACGTGGCCGTTTTCGATCACTACGATGGAGTGGTCCACGTCCTCGGTCTCCAGATCGTGGACGACGACTTCGCAGTTGGGGCCAAATTGGAGCGCCAGACCGTGTGCGAGGCGCTTGTAAAACTCAATCTGTGACGGGGTCATGGGTGCCTTCCTAAAAATTAGTTTGGGCATACTTTGCCATAAACCACACCTGTTCGCAAATAACGAAAGCGTTGCTGCGTTATGTAACCGTTCGTCGGCGAAAAGGTACCGATTACGGCAACAAACAATTTGTTAGGTTTGCCAATCAAAAAGTGTGATAGAACAGTGCTAACAAACTTTTTGTTTGGCATCCACATAAAAGTTCAGTCGCATGAATGGGAATGGGCTGAAACGCGTATGCGGGGGCCGGCAAGAGAGGACTTAAGGAGTTCACCGTATGGCCGATAAGATCCAGTGGGCGGGCAACACGATGCCCAAGAGCGATGACAAGCACTTGGGAATCATGAGCCTCGACCACGTGAAGAAGGCCCGTGCCTTCCACCAGTCGTTCCCCCAGTACACCGTCACTCCGCTTGCCCGCCTGGACGGCCAGGCCGCGCGCCTGGGCCTGTCCAACCTGTGCGTTAAGGACGAGAGCTATCGCTTTGGCCTCAACGCCTTTAAGGTCCTGGGCGGCTCGTTTGCCATGGCCAACTACATTGCCGACGAGACCGGCAAGGACGTTGCCGAGTGCACCTTCGATTACCTGACCTCCGATCAGCTTGCCAAGGACTTTGGCCAGGCCACCTTCTTTACCGCCACCGACGGCAACCATGGCCGCGGCGTGGCATGGGCTGCCAACAAGCTCGGCCAGAAGGCCGTCGTGCACATGCCCAAGGGTTCCACCAAGCCCCGCTTCGATAACATCGCCGCCGAGGGCGCCACGGTGACCATCGAAGAGGTCAACTACGACGAGTGCGTGCGCATGGCCGCCGCCGAGGCCGACGCCTGCGAGCGCGGCGTCATCGTTCAGGACACCGCCTGGGAGGGCTACGAGAAGATCCCGTCCTGGATCATGGAGGGTTACGGCACCATGGCTTCTGAGGCTGCCGAGCAGCTGCGCGAGATGGCCATCAACCGCCCGACGCACGTGTTTGTCCAGGCTGGCGTGGGTTCGCTCGCCGGCGCCGTGGTGGGCTACTTCACCAATCTGTATCCCGATAACCCGCCCACCTTTGTCGTGGTCGAGTGCGCTCCTGCCGCCTGCCTGTACAAGGGCGCTGCCGCCGGCGACGGCGACCCGCGCATCGTGGACGGCGACATGCCCTCCATCATGGCCGGCCTGTGCTGCGGCGAGCCCAACATCCTGGGCTGGGATATCCTGCGCAACCACGTCACTGCCTTTGTGTCCTGCCCCGACTGGGTCACCGCTCGCGGCATGCGCACCCTGGGCGCCCCCGAGAAGGGCGACCCGCGCGTCATTTCCGGCGAGTCCGGCGCGGTGACCACCGGCCTGGTCGAGACCCTCATGCTCGATCCCGAGTACGCCGAGCTCAAGGAGCTCATCGGCCTGGACAAGACGAGCTCCGTGCTCTGCTTCTCCACCGAGGGCGACACGGATCCGGATCAGTACCGTCGCATCGTCTGGGAAGGCGAATACCCCACTTGCTAATCGTTGGGGCGGAGTAAATAGGTATCGCTCCGCCACCTCACAGGTAGATTCCTTCGTTTGAAAGGTTATGAACAATGGCTAAAGAACTCGATTTCGACGCTATCAAGGCTGCTGCTGAGTCTCATCGTGCTGATATGACTCGCTTCCTGCGCGCTATGATCTCGCATCCCTCTGAGTCTTGCGAGGAGGGCGAGGTTGTCGCCTGCATCAAGGCCGAGATGGAGAGCCTTGGCTATGACGAGGTCAAGGTCGACGGCCTGGGCAACGTTATGGGCTTTATGGGCGAGGGCGACAAGATCATCGCCATCGACTCCCACATCGACACCGTCGGCATCGGCAACATCGATAACTGGGATGCCGATCCCTATGAGGGCTACGAGACCGACGAGATCATCTACGGCCGCGGCGGCTCCGACCAGGAGGGTGGCATGGCTTCTGCTACCTACGCTGCCAAGATGATGAAGGACATGGGCCTCATCCCCGAGGGCTACAAGATCATGGTCGTCGGCACCGTCCAGGAAGAGGACTGCGACGGCATGTGCTGGCAGTACATCTACAACAAGGACGGCATTAAGCCCGAGTTCGTCATTTCCACCGAGCCTACCGACGGCGGCATCTATCGCGGTCACCGCGGCCGCATGGAGATCCGCGTCGACGTTCACGGCACCTCCTGCCACGGCTCCGCTCCCGACCGCGGCGACAACGCCATCTACAAGATGGCCGACATCATCGCCGACGTCCGCGCCCTCAACAACAACGGCTGCGACGAGTCGACCGACATCAAGGGCCTCGTCAAGATGCTCGACCCCAAGTACAACCCCGAGCACTTCGAGGACGCCCGCTTCCTGGGCCGCGGCACCTGCACCGTCAGCCAGATCTTCTACACCAGCCCCAGCCGCTGCGCTGTCGCTGACTCCTGCGCCATCTCCATCGACCGTCGCATGACCGCTGGTGAGACCTGGGAGTCCTGCCTGGACGAGATCCGCAACCTGCCGGCCGCCAAGAAGTACGGCGACGACGTGAAGGTCTCTATGTACATGTACGACCGTCCGTCCTGGACCGGCGAGGTCTACGAGACCGAGGCTTACTTCCCCACGTGGATCAACAAGGAGACCGCTCCGCACGTCAAGGCCCTCGTCGACGCCCACAAGGCCATGTTCGGTGACGAGCGCATCGGCTGCGAGCCCAGCATGGACAAGCGCACCGGTCGCCCGCTGTGCGACAAGTGGACCTTCTCCACGAACTGCGTTTCCATCCAGGGCCGCTACGGCATCCCCTGCGTGGGCTTTGGCCCGGGTGCCGAGTCTCAGGCTCACGCTCCCAACGAGGTCACCTACAAGGACGACCTGGTCACCGCTGCCGCCATGTATGTGGCTGCCCTGAACCTCTACGATCCGAGCCAGGCCGATGGCGACGCCACCGTGTTCCGCGCCGGTCTGACCAACAACAAGATCGACTAGTCCCATTCCTCGATTTTGTTGAGCCGGGGACAGTTTATGCCCCCGGCGCCTCCTGTTGACTTGGGGCCCGCGGTCGTTATCTCCCATGCTTCCTCAACGGTAGCGGGTCCTCGTCATAGCGCTCTGCATGTTCTAGCCACACGCGCATGCCGGAGCACATCTACTCATTGCGATCGTTTCACCTTTAGAAAGGACATTTACATGGACGCCAAGTTTACCGAGCTCGTCGAGCAGCTGAACGGCCTCGATTTTAAGGGTATGTACGGCAGCGACTTCCTGCACACCTGGGATAAGACCACCGATGAGCTCAAGGCTCTCTACATCGTCGCCGACGCCCTGCGCGAGCTGCGCGAGAACAACGTCTCGTCCAAGATCTTCGACTCGGGCCTGGCCGTCTCCCTGTTCCGCGATAACTCCACCCGTACGCGCTTCTCCTTCTCTAAGGCCGCCAACCTGCTCGGCCTTGAGCTGCAGGACCTGGACGAGAAGAAGTCCCAGATCGCTCACGGCGAGACCGTCCGCGAGACCGCTACCATGATCTCCTTCATGGCCGACGTCATCGGCATCCGCGACGACATGTACATCGGCAAGGGCGACGCCTACATGGCCGAGGTCTCCGAGTCTGTCCAGCAGGCTTACGAGGACGGCGTTCTGGATCACCGCCCCACGCTCATCTCCCTGCAGTCCGATTCCGACCACCCCACGCAGTCCTCTGCCGACATGCTCTACCTCATCAACGAGTTTGGCGGCCTTGAGAACCTCAAGGGCAAGAAGGTTGCCGTCACCTGGGCCTATTCGCCCTCTTACGGCAAGCCGCTGTCCTGCCCGCAGTCGCTGATCAGCCTGCTGCCCCGCTTTGGCATGGACGTCACCCTGGCCCACCCCGAGGGCTATGACCTCATGCCCGAGGTCGTCGAGCGCGCCAAGGGCTATGCCGCCGAGTCCGGCACTACCTTTAAGCAGGTCAACACCATGGCCGAGGCCTTCGAGGGCGCCGACATCGTGATCCCCAAGAGCTGGGCTCCGTTTGCCGCCATGGAGAAGCGTACCAACCTGTACGCCGAGGGCGACGACGCCGGCATCGCAGCGCTCGAGAAGGAACTGCTCGCCCAGAACGCCACCCATCAGGACTGGTGCTCCACGACCGAACTCATGGAGAAGACCGCCAACGGCCAGGACACCATCTTTATGCACCCGCTGCCCGCCGACATCTCCGGTGTCTCCTGCGAGCACGGCGAGGTTAACGCCGACGTCTTCGACATGCACCGCGTGGGCATGTACAAGGAGGCCAGCTACAAGCCGTACGCCATCGCTGCCATGATGTTCCTGCAGAAGGTTGCCGATCCCGCCGCTACCCTCAAGGCCCTCGACGAGCGTAACACCGCCCGTTGGCTCCAGGCCTAAAGCCGGGCTGAGGTAAGCCATGTAAAGGGGGCGCTCTGCCAACCGGCGGGGTGCCCCCTTTTTGCATCGTGGGCGTGCGGGATAAGCGCTTTCGATGTGGATGCCCGCGGCGCGAGTTATGGGTACGATGGTTTCAGGGGAGGTATCACCATGAAACTTGGATGCGTCATTATGGCTTCGGGCGAGGGCAAGCGGTTTGGCTCTAACAAGATGCTTGCCGATATCTATGGCGAGCCGCTGATTGCCCGGACCATCGATTCGGTTCCCCGGGGCTTTGACGTCGTGGTTTCGACGCGTTGGCCCGAGGTCGCTCAGATTTGCGAGGACAAGCATTGCCCGTGCGTGCTGCACGACGGCGAGCTGCGCAGTGAAAGCGTCCGTGCGGGCCTTTCATGGGGAGTCGAACGCAACTGGAAAGGTTGCCTCTTTTTGCCGGGCGACCAGCCGCTCGTGAGTTCGGGTTCATTTGAGGCTATGGTTCGTGCGTTTGACGAGTGTGGCCGCAAACATCCGGTGCGTCTTGCGTGCAACGGTGAGCCTTCGAGCCCGGTGCTCTTTCCGGCGGAACTGCTCGATGCACTTATGTGTCTTGAGGGCAAGGACGGCGGCGGTTCGATCCTCAAGGACCGTACCGACGTGGTGCTGGTCGAGGCGCGTGCCTACGAGCTGTGGGACGTCGATACCGCCAAGGGACAGCAACGCATAACGGAGCATATCGCCGCCTGCTCGTATTTTGATCGCGTGGCCAACTGCATCAATCAATAAGGAGCAATTATGATCATCATCAAAAACGGCGCGCTCGTGACGCCCCAGGGGCTTCGCCGCGCCGATCTTGCCATGGAGGGCGATAAGATTGTGCGGATTGCCGCGGCAATCGAGCCGGGCGAGGGCGATACCGTCCAGGACGCCACCGACTGTTGGGTGTTCCCCGGCTTTATCGACGGCCACACGCACATGCAGTGCTGGACTGGCATGGATTGGACGGCCGATAGCTTTGAGACCGGTACGCGTGCGGCTGCCTGCGGCGGTACGACGACCATCGTGGACTACGCGACGGCCGATCGCGGCGTGACCATGCCCGATGCCTTGGCCGAGTGGCATCGCCGCGCCGACGGAACCTGCACGGCCAACTACGCGTTTCATATGGCACTCGCCGAGTGGAATGAACGCAACCGCGCCGATCTTTCGGCCATGCGCGAGGCGGGCGTGTCGTCGTTTAAGACCTACTTTGCCTATGACCACCTGCGCCTGGACGACGCCGAGACGCTCGAGGTGCTGGAGGAACTCAAGCGCGTGGGCGGCATGCTCTGCGTGCATTGCGAGAACGGTACGCTGGTGAATGAACTGCAGAAGCGCGTGTACGAGCAGGGGATTCATGGGCCCGAGGGGCATGCGCTCAGCCGTCCGGACGTGTGCGAGGCCGAGGCCGTGAGTCGTCTGCTGTATCTGGCGCACTTAGCCGGGGACGCTCCAGTCAATGTGGTGCACCTTTCGACCAAGCTGGGTCTTGAGGCCATCCGTGCCGCCAAGGCGCGCGGGCAGAAGAATATCTATGTCGAGACCTGCCCTCAGTATCTGATGCTCGACGATACTTGCTATCTGGAGCAGGGCGAGGACGGCTTTGCGGGCGCCAAGTACGTGATGAGCCCGCCGCTGCGCCATGCCGGTGACCGTGCCGCGCTGCGCGAGGCGCTTGTGGCCGGCGAGATCGATACTATTGCGACCGATCATTGCAGCTTTAACCTGCACGGGCAAAAGGACCGCGGACGCGACGATTTCCGCGCGATTCCCAACGGCGGACCCGGCGTGGAGCATCGTCCTGTCGCGATCGCTACGAGCTTTGAGGGACAGCTGGGTCCCGAGGATCTGTGCCGCTTGATGAGCGAGAACCCGGCGCGCATCTTTGGCATGTATCCGCGTAAGGGCTGTCTTGCCGAGGGCGCCGATGCCGACGTGTGCGTGTGGGATCCCAAGGCGCGCTGGACCATTAGCGCGGCGACGCAGCATCAGGCTGTGGACTACACGCCGCTCGAGGGTTTTGAGGCACATGGTCGCGCCAAGGCCGTGTTTGTGAACGGCGTGCTGGCGGCACGCGATGGCGAGCCCACCGGAGCCCAGCCCGGCCGCTACGTGCCCCGCTAGCAGCAAAGATGCCGTGTCCCCTCCTCAGTTGCGGTGAAATACGGACTGTTTGCGGCCGTCGGGCGGCCAAACAGTCCGTATTTCACCGCAACTGAGGAGATGGGGCCGGCTACTTGAGGCTGCTGGCGACGACGGGGCGGTCGAGAGCTGCCTCGAAGCGGTCGGCCATCATGGGGTCGCTGAGCGTGTCGACTTGGTTGAGCATGACGCGTGCGGTGCTGAGTTTCAGCGCCTGCATCTCGGCATTGAGCACCATGGCGACGCGCTCGGGTGTGGCGATGTCGGTAGGCTCGCAGCCGCAACGCTCGCAAAAGAGCTCGGGGCGGTGGACGGCTTCGTTGATGGGCTTGCCGAGCCCTGAGGCGCCGGCGATCCAGACGATGTTGGCCGTGCCAGAGGGAATCACCGGCTCCCAGGCGGCGTGGGCCTTGAGCGGGAGCCGCTTGCTGCCGTCCGCCTCGGCCAGGACGTAGTCAAAGCGCTGCGCCAGCTGGTCGAGCGGCTCGGCAGGGGAGGAGAGCTTGCCTGTCTCCGGGTCCAAAACGCCCGCCTGGCAGATACTTCCGCGGCTCATGCCCGCGCATGCCTCGCAGGTACAGCCGGGAACATGCAGGGTCCCCGGCTTCCAAGGCGCGGCGTTCAGGCGACGGCTCGACCCGTCCCATGGCACGCCGGCGACGGGAAACATGTGCGTGGTGGTACAGAGAAGCACCCTGCCGCCGGCGCGCATGAGCTCGAGACCCAGCGTCTTCAGCAACGTCGACTTGCCGCCGCTGCCGATAATCGCGGTAATGCCCGGCTCGATCCTGAGCGCCGAGGCAAGATTGCCGCTAACCGTTTCCATCTGTTCACCTCCGTATAATACTGTGATAATAAATAATCATCAGAGTAGCGGTCGAGCCGCTTTTGCTCTGCTCAAACCGTAGCACAGGGAGGTGCCCCGGGAATGCTCGTTTATGTTCGCGGCGCCGGCGATATCGCCACGGGTGTCGCCGCTCGCTTGGTGCGCGCCGGCGTGTCGGTCGTTATGGCCGATATCGCGGTTCCCACGTGCATCCGCCGCACAATCAGTTTTTGCGAGGCTATTCGCCTGGGCGAGGTCCAGGTCGAGGGCATTCGCGCTCGCTTGGCGCAGACGCCGGCAGAGGCGCTCGAGATTACCCAAGCGGGGGATGTTGCCGTCGTGGTGGACCCTCAGGCCAAGATGCTCGATGAGCTTAAACCCGCAGCTGTGGTCGACGCGATTTTGGCCAAGCGCAACCTGGGCACCACGCGCGACATGGCGCCTACCGTCATCGCCGTGGGGCCGGGCTTTACCGCGCCGGTCGATTGCGACGCCGTGGTCGAGACCATGCGCGGGCATTTTTTGGGCCGCGTCATTACCCAGGGCTCGCCCCAGCCCAACACGGGCGTGCCGGGCGTGATCGCCGGCTATGGCAAGGAGCGCGTTATCCACAGCCCCGCCGCCGGCGTGTTTCGGTCCGACCGCGCAATCGGCGACATCGTGAGCGCCGGAGACGTGATTGGCTACACGGACGATACGCCCATGTGCACGCAGATCGATGGCTGCCTGCGCGGGCTTTTGGCGAACGGCGTGCAGGTGACTGAGGGCTTTAAATGCGCCGATGTCGATCCGCGTGGCGATGCCAGCTATATCAACTACATTTCGGACAAGGCGACGTCGGTCGGCGGCGGCGTGCTCGAGGCACTCGCTATGCTCACCGATATCTTTAGAGGATAGAAGGCGGCAATGGAAAAGCTCGATGTTGTGAATGCGGCGCTTGTCGCCCTGCGTGCTGGCGAGACGTGCGAGCTCGTGGTCGTAGCCGGCACGGCGGGGTCGTCGCCGCGCGGCGTGGGCGCCTGGATGGCCGTCTTTGCCGACGGTAGCCAGGCGGGCACCATCGGCGGCGGCAAGATCGAGCTCTTTGCGCTGGACGAGGCGCGAGAGCTGCTGGCCGCGGGGCAATCGCGTCTGGTCCGCTACACCATGGGCGGCGAGAACTCCGATACCGGCATGATCTGCGGCGGAGCCATCTGCCTGTGCTACCTACATCTGGATGCGACCCAGGCACCGTTGTTCCAGGAAATTGCCGACGTCTTGGTCTATCGGCGCATCGGCGACTTCGTCATCGACTTTGAACCGTTTATCGCGAGCGCGCTCGCGGGCGATGTGGCCGAGTACCATGGCGAGGCATCGCGCCATACCATTGCGGGCTGCCCCGGGCTTTCACTGGTGGAGGAGGGGAGTAACGTCACCTACACTAACGCCGCCTCCGAGATTCCCGCGGCGCACGTCGAGACGCTCTGCCCCGAGGGCCTGACCTACATCTTTGGCTGCGGACACGTGGGCGCCGCGACGGCGCGCGTGCTCACGGCGGCGGGCTTTGCCGTCGTGGCCTGCGATGACCGCCCCGGCACGTTGACGCCCGAATGGGTGCCCGGTGTCTACGATCGTCGCCTGGTCGATTACAAGAACCTGAGCGAGCTGTGTCCCATCGGTCCGCGCGACTTGGTGGTCGTCGCCACGGCGGGTCACAAGTCCGATATCGACGTGGTGATTCAGGCCATGCGTGCCAAGCCTGCCTACCTGGGCTGTCTGGGTTCGCGCCGCAAGACGGCCTTTGTGCGCGCCCGCCTGGAGCAGGAAGGCTTTACGCAGGACCAGATCGACGAGCTGCACCTTCCGATCGGCGTTGCCATCGAGGCCGAGGACCCCGAGGAGATCGCCATCTCCATCGCCGCCGAGATGATCCACCTGCGCCGCACCAAACTCGTCCCCCGCAAGCGCTAATCGCATCCCCACCAATAAGTTGCGGTGAAATACGGATTGTTTAAGCCTGTTAGGCCGCCAAACAGTCCCTATTTCACCGCAACAGCTTTTTGGGACCCATTTGTGCGGGGGAGTTGTGGAGTTGTGCAGGCAGACGAGGTTTTTCTGGAAATACGCTCCCGATGCGCGTATAGTACCGATTGTTTTGTCGGCTCCTGCTGCGTCGAGTCCAAACCGCAAAATGCCATGAGCGGCGCGGATGCAGCCAGGAGGCACGAGGACAACCCATCGTGGCCACGCCCCGTGCTTAAAACCCCAAGAAGGAGTGAACAATGGCAGAAGAGAAGTATGTGCCGCGTCTGAAGAGCAAGTACAACAACGAGGTCAAGCAGCAGCTTCAGGACAAGTTCCAGTACGAGAACGTCATGATGATCCCCAAGTTTGAGAAGATCGTCGTGAACATGGGTGTCGGCGAGGCCGCTACCGATTCCAAGGCCATCGACGGTGCCGTGCGCGACCTGCGCGCCATCACCGGTCAGCAGCCGATGATCACCCGTGCCCGCAAGTCCATCGCTACCTTCCGCCTGCGCGCCGGTATGCCGATCGGCTGCAAGGTTACCCTGCGTGGCGACCGTATGTGGGAGTTCTTCGATCGTCTGACCTCCGTCGCGATCCCCCGTATCCGCGACTTCCGCGGCATCTCCGCCAAGAGCTTCGACGGCCGTGGTAACTTCTCCATGGGCGTCACCGAGCAGCTCATCTTCCCCGAGATCGACTTCGACTCCGTCGATCACCAGCGTGGTATGGACATCACTTTCGTGACCACCGCCAACACCGATGAGGAGGCCAAGGCCCTTCTGGACGCCTTCGGTTTCCCGTTCAAGAAATAGGTTCACCTGCCCTATAAGCGCCGTTCCCACAAGGGGGCGGCGCTCGGGGCGAACAATACTCTATGTGAGGAGGATATAAGTGGCTAAGACATCGATGATCGTCAAGTGCAATCGCAAGCAGAAGTTCTCTACTCGTGAGTACACGCGCTGCCAGCGCTGCGGCCGTCCGCACTCTGTGTACCGCAAGTTCGGCCTGTGCCGTGTCTGCTTCCGCGAGCTTGCACTCAAGGGCGAGCTTCCCGGCGTTAAGAAGGCCAGCTGGTAAGTCACTACCAGCGTTTCAAGCATCAGTTTGGAACAGGGAAAACGCGCTAAAAAGGCTTTGCCGTTAAGGGCGGCGAAGAACCAAGAGCACGTGTTCATCAAGAACGAAGGAGAATCTGTATGAACCTTACAGACCCGATCGCAGATATGCTTACGCGCATCCGTAACGCTAACTCTGTGAACAAGGCCACGGTCTCCATGCCGAGCAGCAAGAAGCTCGTCGAGATCGCTCGTGTTCTGCACGAGGAGGGCTACATCGAGGGCTACGATGTCGAGGACACCGTTCCCCAGAAGACTCTGCACATCACGCTTAAGTATGGTCCCAAGAAGGCTAAGGTCATCAACGGCATCCGCCGCATTTCCAAGCCGGGCCTGCGTAAGTACACCGGCGTTGCCGACATGCCCCGCGTCCGCGGTGGCCTTGGTACCGCCATTATTTCCACCAGCCATGGCGTCATGACCGACCGCGATGCTCGCAAGCACAACGTCGGCGGCGAGATCATCGCTTACGTCTGGTAATTCGCTCGGTAGGTAGAAGGAAAGGAGATCACCGTGTCTCGTATCGGTAATAAGCCTGTCCAGATTCCCGCCGGAGTCGAAGTGGCAGTCAACGGCAACAACGTTGTCGTCAAGGGCCCCAAGGGCCAGCTCGAGCTCGATGTCTTTGAGAAGCTCGCTATCAACGTCGAGGACAACGTCCTCACCGTTTCCCGTCCCGACGACGAGCGTGAGACCCGTGCCCGCCACGGCCTCACCCGTGCCCTCATCCACAACATGGTTGTTGGCGTTTCCGAGGGCTTCGAGAAGAAGCTCGAGCTCGCCGGCGTCGGTTACCGCGTGCAGCAGAAGGGCAAGAACCTCGAGTTCTCCCTGGGCTTCTCGCACCCCGTGATCGTCGAGGCTCCCGAGGGCATCACCTTCGAGGTTCCCGACAACACCCACGTGAACGTCAAGGGTATCAACAAGCAGCAGGTCGGTCAGATCGCCGCTGAGATCCGCGGCCATCGTCCTCCCGAGCCTTACAAGGGCAAGGGTATCCACTACGTTGGCGAGCACATCCGCCGCAAGCTGGGTAAGGCCGCCAAGTAGTCGTAACCGACTCACTCGCATAAGACCAGCACCCCGTCAGGTGCTGGCAAGATCAACCTTTTTAGGAGTTTACGTATGAACAAGCATAAGGCGAAGCTGGAAGGCCTCAAGCGTCGTCAGCGTCGTGTTCGCGGCAAGGTCTCGGGTACCTCCGAGCGTCCGCGTCTTCGCGTGACCCGTACTAACGCCAACATCTATGCCCAGATCATCGACGACAGCAAGGGCTCCAGCCTGACGCTCGTCTCTGCCTCGACCCTCGAGGCCGAGTTTAAGGGCACCCACACCTCGAACAAGGAGGCTGCGGAGAAGGTCGGTCAGCTCGTTGGCAAGCGCGCCATCGAGGCCGGCATCACCAAGGTCGCCTTCGATCGCGGTGGCCGTATCTACCATGGCCGCGTCAAGGCCCTCGCCGACGGTGCTCGTGCCGCCGGTCTCGAGTTCTAGGAGGTATGTAGCACATGGCTCGTAATCAGAAGCAGCAGCGCGAGGCCTCCGAGTTCGAGGAGCGCGTCGTTTACATCAACCGCGTGTCGAAGACCGTCAAGGGTGGTCGTCGCATGAGCCTCGTCGCTCTCGTCGTCGTTGGCGACGGCAAGGGCAACGTCGGCGTTGGCATGGGCAAGTCCGCTGAGGTGCCCATGGCCATCTCCAAGGCGTCTCTCGATGCCAAGAAGAACATGTTCCACGTGCCGGTGACCGATCAGGGCACCATCCCGCACGAGGTTCTCGGCCACTTTGGTGCCGGCCGCATCATCATCAAGCCCGCTGTCGAGGGTACCGGCGTTATCGCCGGCGGCGCTGTGCGTCCCCTCTTCGAGCTTGCTGGCATCAAGAACGTCCTGTCCAAGTCCCTCGGTACCGACAACGGCCTCAACATCATCAAGGCTGCCGTCGAGGGCCTCAAGGAGCTCTCCAGCCCTGAGGACGTCGCGGCTCGCCGTGGCCTGACGGTCTCCGAGATGTTCGTCGGTAAGGAGAACTAAGCATGGCTGACACCATCAAGATCAAGCAGGTCCGCAGCACCAACGGTTGCAAGCAGGACCAGGTCCGTACTGTCCGTGCCCTCGGTCTCCACAGGATCCGCGAGGTTCGCGAGATTGCTGACAACGAGTCCGTCCGCGGCATGATCTTCAAGGTCAAGCACCTTGTCGAGATTGTAGAGGAGTAGCAAATGCAGCTTCACGATCTTACTCCCGCGCCCGGTTCCACCAAGAACCGCAAGCGCGTCGGCCGTGGCAATTCTTCGGGTCACGGCACCACTTCTGGCCGCGGCCAGAAGGGCCAGGGTTCCCGCTCTGGCGGCACCAAGGGTGCCGGCTTCGAGGGTGGCCAGACTCCGCTGGCTATGCGCCTGCCCAAGCTTCCGGGCTTCCGTAACCCCCGTCGTATCGAGTACACCGCTGTTAACGTTGAGCGTCTCGAGCGCAAGTTCGAGGACGGCGCTGTGATCGACGGTGCCGCTCTTAAGGCCGCTCGCATCACCAAGAGCGAGTTCGAGCCCGTCAAGGTGCTCGGCAATGGTGAGCTCACCAAGAAGTTCACGGTCAAGGTCGACAAGGTCAGCGCTTCTGCGCAGGCCAAGATCGAGGCCGCCGGCGGAAAGGTCGAGCTGCCGTGCTAAATGGTCTTAAGAATGCTTTCCGCATCAAAGAATTGCGCGAAAAGATTCTTTTTACCATAGCTATGCTCGTCGTGTACCGCATTGGTGCGCACGTTCCTGTGCCCGGCATTCCCTTCCAGGGGATGCTGGGCCTTTTCTCGACCGATAACAATTCGGTCGCCGCAGGTGCTATGGCCCTCCTGAATCTTTTCTCTGGCGGCGCGTTGAGCTATGTGTCGGTGTTTTCGCTGGGCATCATGCCTTACATCACCAGCTCGATCATCCTCCAGATGCTCCAGGCCGTCGTGCCTTCCCTGCATGAGCTTGCCCGCGAGGGCGAGGTCGGTCAGACCAAGATTACGCAGTATTCGCGTTACCTCACCCTGGCTCTGGCAATCCTCAACTCCGTGGGTTACCTCTTCCTCTTTAAGAGCTTCGGCATCAGCTTCAATGGCGCCGGCGCTCCCGAGATCATCTTCGACCTCATGATCGTCGGTACGCTCACCGCGGGCGCCATGCTGATCATGTGGATTGGTGAGCTCATCACCCAGCGCGGTATCGGCAATGGCATGTCGCTGATCATCTTCGCGAACATCATGGCCGGTCTGCCGCAGGCTATCTTCTCCAGCACCGAGGGCAATGCCGGTGGCATCATCACCATGGTGATCATCTGCGCCATCATCCTGCTGGTTATCCCGCTGATTGTTTTCCTTGAGCGCGGCCAGCGCCGCATCCCGGTCTCCTACGCTAAGCGCGTCGTGGGCCGTCGCATGATGGGTGGCCAGACCACCTACCTGCCCATCAAGGTCAACACCGCGGGTGTCGTGCCGATCATCTTCGCTTCGGCGCTGCTGTACTTCCCGGCTCAGATTGCCGTGTTCTTCCCCGGCATCGGCTGGATTCAGGCAGTTGCCTCCGCGCTTTCGACCGGTTGGCTCAACTGGGTGCTTAACGTTGTCCTCATCGTGTTCTTCGCGTACTTCTACACCTCCATGGTGTTCAACCCCGATGACACGGCCGATAACCTTAAGAAGCAGGGCGGCTTTATTCCGGGCGTCCGTCCGGGTAGGGCTACCGCGGCCTACATCAAGAACGCGCTCAACAAGATCACGCTTCCCAGCGCTGTCTTTTTGGCGCTCATCGCCATCGTGCCTTCGATCATCTTCTCCTTCACGGGTAACCATCTGATCCAGGCATTTGGCGGCACGTCCATCCTCATCATGGTCGGCGTCGTGCTCGACACGGTCGATAAGCTCGAAGGCCAGATCAAGATGTATGATTACGATGGATTCTTTAAATAGGCTAGAGGAGGATTGCTCATGAACCTCGTATTGCTCGGAGCTCCGGGTGCCGGTAAGGGCACCGTCGCACAGGAGCTCGTCGCCGAGTTTGGCGTCGCCCATATTTCCACGGGCGACCTGCTGCGTGCTGCCGTCAAGGGTGGCACCGAGCTTGGTATTCAGGCTAAGAAGTACATGGACGCTGGCGAGCTCGTTCCCGATCAGCTCGTGATCGACCTTGTCAAGGAGCGCCTTGCCGCCGATGACGCCCAGCAGGGCTTCATCCTCGACGGCTTCCCGCGCAACACCGCCCAGGCCGTGACGCTCGATTCCGAGCTCTCCGCCATGGGTCGCGAGATCGACTGTGCCCTTCTGGTCGATGTGGCCCCCGAGGTCATTATCGATCGTCTGTCTTCGCGTCGCACCTGCCGCGCCTGCGGTTACACCGGCACCGCTGCCGATGCTACCTGCCCCAAGTGTGGCGGCGAGATGTATCAGCGCGACGACGACAAGCCCGAGACCATCAAGAACCGTCTCGACGTCTACGAGAAGTCCACGAGCCCGCTCGTCGACTACTATCGTGGCCAGGGTCTGCTCAAGTCGGTCAACGGTGACCAGGCTCGCGAGACCGTGTACGGGGATGTCAAAGAGGCTCTCGGTCTATGATCAAGATTAAGTCTGCAACGCAAATCGAGCAGATGAAGAAGGCAGGAGCGCTATCTAAGATGGCGCTCCGCCACGTTGGAGCCATGGTGCGCCCCGGCGTTTCGACTTTTGAGCTTGATCAGCTCGCGGAGCAGATTATCCGCATGCATGGCGGCACCCCGGCCTTTAAGGGTTACGGCGGGTTCCCGGGAACCATCTGCGCATCGATCAACGATGCCGTGGTTCACGGTATTCCCAACCCCGACATGATCCTGCGCGATGGCGATATCATCTCCATTGATACGGGAGCTGTCGTTGACGGTTGGGTCGGCGATAACGCTTGGACGTTTTTCGTCGGCACCCCCACGCCCGAAGCCAAGGCTTTGTGCGAGGTCACGCGCGATTGCCTTAAGGCTGCCATCGAGCAGGCTGTTCCCGGTAACCATATCGGGGACGTCGGTTATGCCGTTCAGTCCCTCGCCGAGTCTCACGGTTACGGCGTGCTTCGTGATTATGTGGGCCATGGCATTGGCCGCGTGATGCACGAGGACCCCAACGTTCCTAACTATGGAAAGAAGGGGAGGGGCGTTCGCCTCCAGGCCGGCATGGTCATTGCCATTGAGCCGATGGTTACGATGGGTTCCAACCATGTGAGCACGGGTTCCGACGGTTGGATCGTCACGACCAACGACCACCTGCCCGCCGCGCACTACGAGAACACCGTCGCCATTACCAATGACGGCCCGGTGATTCTCACCACGGATGCGCAAGGTGCTTGGTGTTCGCTCCAAGGCGGAGAAATGTAACAAGTTCCACTTAGTTGTGGAGCCATTACGAAGTTATTACGATGCGTGCATACGTGTTGTAGAATACTCAATCGCTGTCGTTTTCTAGAGAAAGATGATTGCTTGTGAAGAAGGAAGACGCAATTGAGCTCGAGGGTACGGTAAAGGAGCCGCTGCCCAACGCCATGTTTAAGGTTGAGCTCGAGAACGGTCATTCGGTTCTGTGCAACATTTCTGGCAAGATCCGAATGAATTACATCCGCATTCTCCCCGGTGACAGGGTTGTCGTGGAGCTTTCCCCGTACGACCTGACCCGCGGCCGCATCACCTATCGCTATAAATAGCGGCACGCATACACGCTCTTTTCCGACTGCAGGCTTAGCTCAACCTACGGTCGGTTTGCGTGTGAAGACCAGCCATAGTTTTAAACGCCTGCGGCTGGGCGAGTAGATAGTAGGGAAGTAGTTTGAGCGCTACCGAAAGGAAGAACGATGAAGGTACGTCCTTCGGTCAAGAAGATGTGCGATAAGTGCAAAATCATTAGGCGCCATGGCAAGGTCCTCGTCATTTGCGAGAACCCCCGTCATAAGCAGCGTCAGGGTTAAGAGAGGAGACTACGTTGGCCCGTATTAATGGTGTCGACCTCCCGCGTGAGAAGCGCGTTGAGATCGGTCTGACCTACATTTACGGCATCGGCCGCACCACTGCGACGAAGATTTGCGTCGAGTGCAACGTTAACGTGGATACGCGCGTTAAGGACCTCACCGAGGATGAGGTTAACGCCATCCGCGATTATATCGATAAGAACCAGATCATGGTTGAGGGCGACCTCCGCCGTGAGCGCAACCAGAACGTCAAGCGCCTTATGGACATCGGCTGCAACCGCGGCCTTCGTCACCGCAAGGGCCTCCCGGTCCGCGGCCAGCGCACCCACACTAACGCTCGTACCCGCAAGGGCCCGAAGCGTCAGATCGGTGCTAAGAAGAAGAAATAAGGAGCGCTAGATAGATGGCTACTGCTAAGAAGAACGTTCGCGCTGCCCGTCTGAAGCGCGCGGACCGTAAGAACATTTCCGTGGGCCAGGCTCACATTCGTTCTACGTTCAACAACACGATCGTTTCGATCACCGATCCCCAGGGCAACGTCATTTCCTGGAAGTCGGCTGGCCAGGTGGGCTTCAAGGGCTCCCGTAAGTCCACGCCGTTCGCTGCCCAGATGGCTGCCGAGGCTGCTGCCAAGCAGGCCATGGAGCACGGTATGAAGAAGGTTTCCGTCTTCGTCAAGGGCCCCGGCTCCGGTCGTGAGACCGCCATCCGCTCCCTCCAGGCTGCTGGCCTCGAGGTCTCGAGCATCCAGGACAAGACCCCCATTCCGCACAACGGCTGCCGCCCCAAGAAGCGTCGCCGCGTGTAACTGAAAGGATCGTATCAATATGGCAATCGACAGGACTCCTGTTCTTAAGCGCTGCCGTCAGCTCGGGATCGATCCCGCTGAGCTCGGTTACAGCAGCAAGAAGGAATCTATCCGTCAGCCCAAGCGCCGTCGCAAGGAATCTGAGTACGGCATGCAGCTGCGCGAGAAGCAGAAGGTCAAGTTCATCTATGGCGTTCTGGAGAAGCAGTTCCACGGCTACTTCAACAAGGCCCGCAAGATGAACGGCGTCACCGGTGAGAACCTCATGATCATCCTTGAGTCTCGCCTCGACAACGTCGTCTTCCGTCTTGGCTTCGCCCGCACCCGCAAAGAGGCTCGTCAGTCCGTCCGTCATGGTCACTTCACCGTGAACGGCAAGCGCGTGGACATCCCGTCCTACCGCGTCAAGGCCGGCGACGTCGTCGCTGTCGGCGAGAAGTTCCGTGACCTCCTCCCCATCAAGGAGGCCCTGATTTCCTCCGAGCGCTTTGAGGTTCCTGGCTGGCTCGAGGTCGATATCGAGAAGCTGTCTGGTAACGTGCTCGCTCTGCCGACGCGTGAGCAGATCAGCGGTGATATCAACGAGCAGCTCATCGTCGAGCTCTACTCTAAGTAGTCCATCCGGGCTGCTGAGGCTGGAGGTAATACATGTCAGAATTCATTAGGCCTCAGGTTCAGGTCGAAGAGATCAACGAGACGTCTGCTCGTGTCTCCGTCGAGCCGCTCGAGCGTGGTTACGGCGATACGCTGGGTAACTCCCTTCGTCGCGTTCTTCTGTCCTCGCTCGAGGGTGCCGCTGTCGAGGCTATTCAGATCGATGGTGCGCAGCACGAGTTCATGACCATCCCTAACATGGTCGAGGATGTCACCGACATCGTCCTGAATGTCAAGGGTCTTGTCTTCAGGGCTCTCGGCACGACCGACGAGGCGACCGCCACCATCTCGGTTGACGGCCCCTGCGAGGTCACCGGTGCGGACTTCTTTATTCCGTCCGAGTTTGAGCTGGTCAACCCCGAGCAGCACATCGCTACGCTCACCGAGGGTGGCCATCTCACCATGAGCATGCGCATCGGCTATGGCCGCGGCTATGTTTCTGGCGAGGCCAACAAGCGCGATAACGATCCCATCGGTGTGATCCATGTCGACTCGCTGTACTCGCCGGTTTCCCGTTGCGCCAAGCTCGTTGAGGCTTGTCGTGTCGGTCAGCACACCGACTACGACCGCCTTGTCCTCGAGATCGAGACCAACGGCTCCATCGCCCCGCGCGACGCCGTGGTCCAGGCTGCCAATATCATCAACCAGCATATGGCCGCCTTTATGAACCTTGCCGAGACCCCCGAGGTCGAGGAGGAGGCTTCGATCTTCGCTCCCGAGGTCACCAACGACAACGCCGAGCTGGACAAGCAGATCGAGGATCTGGACCTTTCCGTCCGTTCCTACAACTGCCTTAAGCGCGCCAGCATTCACTCGGTCCGTCAGCTCGTTGAGTTCTCGGAGAACGATCTGCTCAACATCCGTAACTTCGGTGTTAAGTCGATCGAGGAAGTGAAGGACAAGCTTGAGTCCATGGGCCTGAGCCTGAAGGCTTAATGCTTCGCATATTTGAGGAGAAACTAGACCATGCGTCACAACGTTAAGAAGGGCCTGAAGCTCGGCACCGATGCGAGCCACACCAAGGCCATGAAGAAGAGCCTGGCCAAGGCCCTCTTCGAGAACGACCGCATCAAGACCACCGAGACCCGCGCTAAGGCGCTGCGTTCGGTCGTCGATCCGATCATCACCTGGGCCAAGAAGGGCGACCTGCACTCTCGTCGTCTGGCCATCGCCAAGCTCGGCGATAAGCAGCTCGTTGCCGAGATCTTCGACAAGGCTGCCCAGGGCATGTGGCAGGACCGCAACGGCGGTTACACCCGCATCATGAAGCTCGGTAACCGTAAGGGCGACAACGCTCCCATCGTTATCATGGAGCTCGTCACCGAGCCTTGCACGCCTAAGGCCAAGAAGGCTGCTCCGGCCCCTAAGAAGGCCGCTGCTCCCAAGAAGGTCGAGGCTGTCGAGGAGGCTCCTGCTGAGGAGACCGCTGAGTAGACATTCCGTCTGCATAGGCTATATTCGAGGGGTACGTTCGCGTACCCCTCTTTTTTTGTCGCGATACCGTTACTTGTTTGTTGGGAGCGCCCATGACTGCGCCGTCTGATTTCAATTCGATTTCCGAGCTTGACGCCACGCTCGTATTTCGCGTGGCCTATGATGGCTCGTCGTATAGCGGATTTGCCGAGCAGCCGGGACAGACGACGGTTGCGGGTGAGCTGCGTCGAGCCATCGAGACGCTGCTTCGCCGTCCGATCGATCTGACGTGCGCAGGTCGTACCGATGCCGGCGTGCATGCCGTGGCACAGTATATCAGCGTGCCCGTAACGGACGCTGAGCTCGCCCTTACGCGCCGTAGGTGGCTGCGGGCTATGGATGCCCTGCTGCCTAAAGATATCGCCATAAACGAGGTCTACAGGGCCCGTAAGGGCTTTTCTGCACGCTTTGACGCGCGTTCCCGTACGTATACGTACCGTATTGCCGATCGCGATGCGCGCCCCGTGCTGTCCCGTGGTGCCGTGTGGTGGCATCGCTATCCCTTGGACGTCGAGGCCATGTCTGCGGCCTGTCCCGCGCTTTTGGGTGAGCAGGACTTTAAGAGCTTTTGCAAGGTCGCCTCTGCCGTGGGCAAACCTACGCATCGCTGCGTGATGCGTGCCGAGTTTGGCCATGAGGTTGCGTTTGGCGAGGACATCCTGACGTTTACCATCGAGGGCAATGCGTTTCTGCATTCGATGGTCCGCACGATCGTGGGCACGCTTGTCGAGATTGGCATGCATCGCCGTAAACCCGAGTGGATGCGCGAGGTCATCGATGCTTGCGACCGTACCGCTGCGGGCCCCACGGCTCCTGCCTGCGGCCTTACGTTTATGGGCGTGGATTACGATCCCGTCGAGCTTGTCGTGCTCGACTAGGGGGGCTCGACGCGTCGTGCGTCGACACCCGTCATCTGTGGGCTGCGCGTGTGCAACATCTGTTCTTGGCGTGCAATACAACCGGTGTCTCATTGCTTTTATTGCCGGGGTGTACCATGAACCACGATTTGATTCATTGCTGTCGAGAGGACGGATAACTTGGTTCGACGTGGCTCGCATCCGCGACTTTCGGTGATCCTTGTGGTAGAAGGTTCGCCCAGCTATGCGATGCGTGCGCTCGAGAGTATCCAGAACCAAGACCTCTACGATTTGCAGATTGTCGTTGTCTGCCGCGATGCTGCGCCCGGTGTGCGCCATTCGCTTCAGGTTGCTGCCGACAGGGACATCCATATTGATTTGATTGACGTCGAGGACGCGAAGCGCGGCGCTTGTCTTCGTGCCGGTTTTGATGCCTCGCGCGGCTCTCAAATCATCGCCATGAACGCCGATGAGTGGTTTGCTCCGCAGGCCCTTTCCAAGATGGTCGATATCGCGTGCGATACTACGGCAGACATAGTGCTCCCCACGGTGTCGCTCGACCGCTATGATGCACATCGAGAGCGCCATTCGCGCGTCTTGGATGCTGCTCATATTTCCATCGATAGCAAATCCTCGATGGTGACCGGGCTGCCCCAGTTGATTTTAGGCGGCCTTGTCGTTCAGACCTCTGGCGTGATGTACAGCCGCTCGCTGTTTGAGGCATGCCTTTTGTGCGACAAGGTGTTTCGCACAGTTGGGTTTATGGCATGCGCGCTTTCGCAGGCACGATGCGTGTCCGGCTGCGGCGATGCTTGTTTCCACGCGGCGGCACCTAAGCTTACAGATGCCTTTGATCCCACCATGTATGCCAAGGTGTCCGATGACACCCGAGCGCTCGACGAGCTTGCGGACTCACTCTCGGAAGCAGATAGCGGTGGTCGGCTCAAGCTGGCAAGCCAAAAGTTCTACTTTGTCGGACTGGTCGCCTGCATCGAGAATTTGTGTCTGAGCCCGCATGGGGTGTCGTCAATCGAGCGTTCCGCCCGCATGCGTGATATGCTCGAGGCGCCTCGAACCCGTCAGATGGTCGCCGCGCTCAAGGACAACCATCGGGGACTGGGTCTGTTGTTTGGGCCGATCGCCAGCGCTAAGCCCGCGCGCTGCGTGATGTGTACGCATCTGGCAGCTTTTCTTAACCGGACGGGCGCAAAAACCGCCTAAACGGCTCATTACGAAACAAACTTGCATAGAATTGTTTCGAAATGCGTTCTTATACACAAAAGCCTTCAAATAGCGTTAAACTATTCAATCACTGATTGATTGTCTCCGCCATCTTTTGGAGAGAGGGTTTGTATGGCTAAAAAACGCAATGGGCGCCAGGATGCCATTAGAGATATTGTGCGCAATAAGGATGTCCGCACGCAGCGCGTGCTGGTTGATGAGCTCCGTGCTATGGGCTTTGATTGCACGCAGGCGACTGTCTCTCGCGATATTGCCGACATGGGGCTGCGTAAGCTCCCTGAGGGCATCTATGTTCTGGCAGAGGACTTGCACCTGCAGCGTATGGTTTCCGAGCTCGTAACGGGCGTTCTGCGTACCGATAATCTGGTTATGATCAAGGCTCAGCCTGGCACGGCTTCCGGCATCGCCGCCGCCGTTGATGCGGCAGAGTTGCCCGATGTGCTTGGCTCGCTTGCCGGCAACGATACGATTTTGGTTATTGCCCAGACGGCCGAGGACGGCGAGCGTCTCGAGGCGCTGATCAATAAGCTGAGCAATTCTCGCAAGTAGGCGTGCGGGTCGTGCACTCGGCATTGTGTGCGCTGACATAGTGGCTTGTAAGGGGTATCGACGTTGGCCGGTACCTCTTTTTGTTTGCCGGTATAAAGACCGCCCACCAGGTCGCTTCAAACTAAAAGGCCCCGAGCAGTTCAATAAGCTGCTCGGGGCCTTGTTGGCTTTAGTCGCGTACTTCTTAGCCGACCGTATCGTCAGGCGTGGGCGAGGGGTCGGGAGTGGGCGTAGGCGTAGGCGTGCCGCCATCGCCGCCGGTCGAACCACCAGTGGAGCCGCCCGTCGAGCCACCGGTCGTACCGGTGCCGCCGGTGGTGTCGCCGCCCGTGGTCTCGGTGGTCGTGGTCGTCGTGGTAGTCGTTGTGGTGGTTTCCTCTTCCTCTTCCTCTTCGTCCTTGTCCTTGTCGTCGTTCTCCGACTTCTTGGTGTTATTGGTGCCGTAGAACTTCCAGACGCTGTTGTTCTTGTAGGTGGGCGCCGTTCCGGTCGCAAACTCCTCGCGCTCGGTACCGGTCAGAACGGTGTTCATAAACCGCTTAAAGACAGGTAGGTTGGTGCTGTCGCCCAGCAGGTCCGTGCCGTACTTTTGGATGGGGATCTCGCCCGCGGAATAGCCGGTCCACAGGGCGCACGCCAGCTGCGGGGTGTAGCCGCAGAACCACAGGTTGGTGGTGTTGTCGGTGGTGCCCGTCTTGCCGGCATAGGGCTGGTTGACACTCAGGGCGCCGGCAGCACCCGTACCGCTGCCCTTCATGACGCCGGACAGAACATCGGTGACCGCGGCGGCCTCGCCCTCGGTAAGCACCTGTGAGGGATTGTCGGTGTGCTGGTACAGCACCGAACCGGTACGAGAGTCAATCTCGGTGATGGCGATCGGCTGGCGATAGTAGCCGCCGTTGGCAAACGTCGCGTAGGCGGCGGCCATCTCGAGCGGCGAGATCGAGCCGGTGCCGAGGGTCATGACGGGAACGTCCTCGATGTTGTCCTTGGCGGGGTCGATGCCGAGCTTTTTGACGAGCGAGATGATCTTGCTGTTACCGACGGCTTCCGCCACCTGGATGTAGCCGGTGTTGGAGGAGTATGCCGTCGCCTGCTTAAGCGTGATGTTGCCATAGCTCTGGTTGGCGTAATTTTGGACCTCGGTCGTGGTGCCCTTGGCCTTGAGCGGCGAGTTGCAGTTGAGGGTGACGTTGGGGTTCATGCCGTTTTGGATGGCAGTTGCCAGCGTAAAGGCCTTAAAGGTGGAGCCGACGGGACGCTTGGCCGTGGCATGGTTTACGTGGTTCTCGTCGGCGTTGTAGTCGTAGCCGCCCACCATGCACTTGATGTAGCCGGTCTTGGGGTCGACGACGACCATGCCCATGTCCAGGCCGTCGAGCGAGAGCGTGTCGAGCTGCTCGCGGACGGCATTCTCTGCCACCTGCTGCATCGTGGGGTCGATGGTGGTCTTGACGGTCAGGCCGCCCTTAAAGAGCACGTCGGTCGAGAACTCCTGCTCCAGCAGCTGCTTGACGTAGGAGACAAAGTAGGGCTGCGAGTAAACGTCGACGCCGCTGCCCGAGATTTCGGTCACGTTGAGGGTGATGGGCTCGGCCTGTGCGGCATCGTGCTCCTCCTGGGTGATGTGGCCCAGGCGCAGCATGTTGTCGAGAACCTTGTTGCGGCGAGACAGTGCCAGATCGGGATTGACCGTGGGGTCGTACTGCGAAGGCGAGTTGGGAAGGCCGATGAGCAGCGCGGCCTCGCTGAGGGTGAGGTCGGCGGCGCTCTTGGACAGATAGGTCTCGGCTGCGGCCTCGATGCCGTAGGCGCCGTGGCCGTAATAGATGGTGTTGAGGTACATCATGAGGATCTCGTCTTTGGAGTACATGTCCTCCATCTTGACGGCGATGTAGGCCTCGCGCACCTTACGCTCGATGGTCGAGTCGAACTGCTCCTCCTGCAGGATGGTGTTGCGCACCAGCTGCTGGGTGATAGTCGAGGCGCCTTCATGCCCGCCGCCGAGGGTTGCCACCGCAGCACGCGCGATGCCCCACAGGTCGATACCGCCGTGCTCGTAGAAGCGCTCGTCCTCGACGTCAACGGTGCCCTGCAGCACGTAGGGGGAGACCTCGTCCTTGGTGATGGACTTGCGGTTTTGCGTGTAGAAGCTCGCGATCTTGTTGCCGTTGCAGTCGACGATCTCGGTGGGCTCGCTCACCAGATACGCGTTGGCGTCGGTGTAGTCGGGCAGATCGGACAGCCAGCGGTTGACGTTGCCGACCATGCCGATGCCAAATGCCACGCCCGCGATAAGCAAAAAGCCCAAAAACGAGAGCAGGATTATGGGCAGAGCATGCGTCTTTGAACGGCTGCGTCCCTGTCGTTGGCGAGGACCCATATATTGACCTCCAGGTATGTCGTGCCGGGCGGCGGATGTGCCGTCGAGGCAGGATGGACATAAGTTATTACACGATAAACCAAACGGGGCGCGCGAGGCCTCGTGTATGCTGGAAGACGGCATTTTTCAGAGTGAATGCATACCTTGGTAAGGAGTTTGCCGATGGCGATTCGGGCGATGGGGCCGAGCGGACAATACGAGACTGGATTGGATGCTGCCGGTGTGGCGCTGCCCGAGCTGCTGGCGCCGGCGGGCGGGCTCGACCAGATGCTTGCGGCCATCGCCGCGGGTGCCGATGCCATCTATGCGGGGTTGGGCGGCTTTAACGCCCGCGTGAGCGCGCATGGCTTTACGGATGACGAGTTTGCGCGCGGCTGCGCCGTGGCGCATGCCCATGGCGTGCGTGTGTACGTGACGCTCAATGTTTTTGTGTTCGACGACGAGTTGGCAGACGCGGTGGCGCTGGGAGCGCACGCGTATGCGTTGGGTGCCGATGCCTTGATCGTGGCGGATGCCGGGCTGGCTTGCGCGTTGCGCGCGGCGATTCCCGGGGTCGAGATTCACCTGTCCACGCAGGCGGGCGTCCATAGCGAGGGCGCCGTGCGACTGGCTGCCGACGAGTTGGGAGTCGAGCGCGTGACGACGGCACGCGAGCTGACGGTCGACGAGATTGCCGCGCTGTGCGCCACGGGCGTGCCGATTGAGGTTTTCTGCCACGGTGCCATTTGCATCGGTTACTCGGGCGCCTGTGAGTTCTCGGCACTGCGGCGCGCTCGCTCGGCGATGTGCGGTGACTGCACACAGCCCTGCCGTCTGGCATATGACTTGGTGGACGAGGCGGGGGAGAGCGTTGTTTCCGTTGAGGGCGACCGTCTGCTGTGCCCACGTGACTATCTGGGCATTGCACACCTGCCCGAGCTCGTTGCCGCCGGCGTGGCGTCGCTCAAGATCGAGGGGCGCATGAAGAATCCCGACTATGTGTTCAACGTAGTGCAGGTGTGGCGCCGGGCGCTCGATATGGTGCGCGACGGCGCGTGGGAGCCCGATATCGTGGCGGAGCTTGAGCGTGAGCTGGGTAGGTCGTTCAACCGTGGGTTCACCGATGCGTATCTGCGGGGGAGATCGGGTGCCGAGCTCATGAGCTTTGAGCGCGCAATTAACCAAGGTGTCCGCGTGGGCCGCTTGGTGGCGGTGGGCTACGAAGAGGTGACCGTCGAGCTCGATGCCGCGGTAGCTGCGGGCGATACGCTCGAGATTCGGTTTTACCCGGGCGCCGACGCGCGGCCCGACGTGCCCAAGCGCTGGCCTCAGGTGCCCTGTCCGGGGGACGCCGCGGCGGGGGAGTGCGTTGTCGTGCACTGCAAGCGCAAGGTGGACACGGGCTGCGAGGTCTATCTGATTCGCAGTGCCGGTGTGCTGGAGCAGACGGCGACGGCGTTGGAGCGCATGCGGGCCGAGGCGGACACTGCTGTACCTGTTGAGCGCACTGTTGAGGTTCTGCCGTTTGAAGGCGGCACGGTGGATGACGATGCATCGACGGGGGAGCTGATGGAGTCGCCGGAGCAGGGGGTTCCCGCTCGCGTGGCTTTTGCCTGGCAGCTGATGGATACCGACCCGCATGACGAGCTCGATCTGTCCGATGCGACCGTGGTGCTCGACGAGGTCTGCCGCGTGGGCGATGCCGAGCGGACCCGGTCGCTAATGCGGCGTGCCGGGCGCGTGGTCTGTCGCAACCTGGGGCAGGTGGCGATGGCTCGTGAGCTGGGCGTGATGTTTGACGTGGCAGCGCCGGTGTTCTGCGCGAATCGTGCCACGCTTGCTTGGCTGCGCGGGCTTGGCGCACGGCGGGTGTACTTGCCTGCCGAGCTTGTCACCAACGACGCTGAGCTCGTTGCCAGCCTCGCCGATCGCCCCGGCGTCTTGGGTCCCGTCGATGCCGACCGCCCTGAGCTTATGGTGTGCGAGCACTGCCTGCTGACCGCCGAGGGTACCTGTGCCACCGATGCAACGGGGCAGGTCCATTGTCGTGACTGCCAACGCCGTCGGCAGATGCGCTACCTAGTCGAGCGCGACGGCACGCGTCTGCCGGTCGCTGTCGATGCATGCGGCAGGACGAGGATTTTCCTATCGTAGGTGCCGCGTCGCGTCAGTTTGTTATCATATGAGAGTTTATGGACTTCCAGCACCGCCGTATCTGGTGAGGGTGCTATAGCAAAAGGAGGATACCCAATGCTGTCTGTCGACGAGCAAATGCGTATCATCACCTCGGGCGCAGCGCAGATCGTCCCCGAGGCCGACCTTCGCAAGAAGCTTGAGAAGGGCGAGCCCCTCAACATCAAGCTCGGCGTCGATCCCACCAGCCCCGACCTGCACCTGGGCCATGCCGTGCCCCTGCGCAAGATGCGTCAGTTCCAGGACCTGGGCCACAAGGTCACCCTCATCATCGGTAACGGCACCGCACTGATCGGCGATCCTTCGGGCAAGAACTCCACCCGCCCGCAGCTTTCGCAGGAGCAGATCGAGGCCAACGCCGAGACCTACGTGAGCCAGGCCATGAAGATCCTGGATCCCGAGAAGACCACCATCGTGCACAACGGCGACTGGATCCTGTCGATGGATCTGGCCGGCCTGCTGCAGGTGTGCTCCAAGTTCACCGTCGCCCGCATCCTCGAGCGCGATGACTTTACCAAGCGCTACCAGTCCCAGACGCCGATCGCCCTGCACGAGTTCCTGTATCCCGTGATGCAGGCCTTCGACTCCGTGCAGATCAAGGCCGACGTGGAGATGGGCGGCACCGACCAGCTCTTCAACCTGCTCGCTGGTCGTGAGCTCATGGAGAAGATGGGCATGGAGCCGCAGATTGCGCTTACCATGCCGCTGCTCGAGGGCACCGATGGTGTGCGCAAGATGTCCAAGTCCTACGGCAACTACATCGGCCTGACCGATGCTCCCAAGGATATGTTCGGCAAGACCATGTCCATCCCCGACGAGATGATCGGCAAGTACTATCGTCTGGCCAGCTCGCTCACCCCGGCCGAGGTCGACAAGATCGACGCCGCACTGGCCGACGGCTCTGCCGACCCCTACGAGCTCAAGCGCGCACTGGGCCGCGACCTGTGCGACACCTATCACGGTGCCGGCGCCGGCGACGAGGCTCAGGCCGAGTTTGACCGCGTGTACAAGAAGGGCGAGGTCGCCGACTTCCCCGAGAAGCACGTCGAGCTGACCGTTAACGACGAGGGTCAGATTTACCTCGCCGGCTTGCTCAAGGACCTGGGTCTTTCGGCGAGCGCCGGCCAGGCCCGTCGCGACATCGACGGCGGCGGCGTCAAGATCAACGGCAAGGCGGTGGCTCCCAAGAGCTACAACATCGATCCGAGCGCCCTCAAGCTGGGCGACACCCTCTCCGTAGGCAAGCGCAAGGGCTTTAAATTGGTCTAGCAAGTAGGTCAACCTAACATGTGCAATAGGGCCGCAGCCGGAACGATTCCGGCTGCGGCCCTTTGAGTTGCGGTGAAATAGTTCCTAAAAATGCCATACGGCGCCCAGGCAGGAACTATTCCACCGCAACTTTTCTTCCACACCCAAGGGATCATTTGGCGGTGCCGTTAAGCGGATGGGGTGTTAGCGGGACCTCCTTTTGGGCATACAATTGCTATTGGCTTGCTGCGGTGAAGGCTCGTCCGCTCCGCAGTTATTTCTACAGTTAAAGGAGTATGTATGTCCGTTGAGGTCATGAAGTCTGTGATCGATGCAGCCGAGGGCCGCGTGCCCGTCGACACGCTGTTTGCCAATGCGCAGATTGTCGACGTATATGGCCAGCGCGTGGCGCCCGGTAGCGTTGCCGTCAAGGACGGTGTGATCGTCGGCGTGCTCTACGACGGTCGCGACGATGCCGCCGGCACCTACGAGGCGACCGAGGTCATTGACTGCCAGGGTCGCTATATCGCCCCCGGCTTTATCGACGGACATCTGCATATCGAGTCCTCGAACATCCGTCCCGCCGAGTATGCGCGCATGGCGGCGACACGCGGCACCACTACTGCCATTGCCGACAGCCACGAGATCGCCAACGTTGCGGGGCTCGACGGCCTGCGCTTTATGATCGAGGACGGTCGTCGTGCTCCTATTTCCATCAAGTACATGATGCCCTCGTGCGTGCCCGCGCTGCCCGACGAGCAGGCCGGTGCCGTCATCACCGCTGCCGATATGCAGGCGTTTTTCGCCGAGCATCCGGGCGATGTCTTTGGCCTGGGTGAGATGATGAACCTGCCGGGTGTCTTTATGGCCGATCCCGAGACCTGCGCTCGTATCGATGCTGCCAACCAGACGCCGTCCAAACAGGTCGACGGCCATGCGCCGCTCGTTGCCGGCAAGGACCTCAACGCCTATGCCGCAGCGGGCATTATCGCCGACCACGAGTCGACGATTCCCGAGGAGGCGCTCGACAAGCTGTCTCGTGGCATGTACGTGATGCTGCGCGAGGGTACGTGCAGCCATGACCTGGCCAACCTGTCGCCGATGCTGCTGGAAAACCCCGCCCGCGCCCGTCGCTGCTGTTTTGCGACCGACGACCGCGCTCCCTCCGATGCGCTTTCGACCGGTATGATCGACAACGCCTGCCGAGTGGCTATCGAGGCCGGTATTGACCCCGTGGTCGCCATCTCTATGGCGTCCCTTTCCACGGCCGAGGCGTTTGGCCTGGACCACGGCTGTCGCGACCCGCACGAGCTGCGTGGCGCCATTGCCCCGGGCAAGCGTGCCGACCTGCTGGTACTCAACGACCTGACGTTTGCCACGGCTCCGCATCGCGTATATGCCGCCGGTGCTCTGGTGGCGCAGGACGGCACCTTTGTGGGCGAGATCGCACCCGAGATGGCCGAGGTTGCGGCCCTTGCCGATGAGCTGCGTGCTTCCGTTAAGCTGCCGAAGCTATCGCTCGACGTGTTCGACTATGCCTTTAAGCCGGGCGAGGCCGTGATTGACGTGGTGCCGGGCAAGGCCATCACGGGTATGGCTCGTCCCGAGAATGCCGAGGGCCTGCGCCGCATTATGCTGATCGAGCGCCACGGCCGCGGCTTGTCACTGCAGGCCGAGGGCGCCGACGGTGATGGCCCTGCGGGCCTGGGTCTTGTTGGCAAGCACATTGGCCGCGGCTGGGTGCGCGGCTTTACCATCACGGGCGGCGCTATCGCCTCGACGATTGGCCACGACTCGCACAACGTGTGCGTGGTGGGCGACAACGCCGCCGATATGATGGCTGCCGTCGAGGCCGTGGGCCAGGGCGGTCACGTGCTGGTGCGCAACGGCGAGGTCGTGGCGCGCATTCCGCTGGCGCTCGGCGGCCTGATGAGCGAAGGCACGGCCGAGGATGTCGCCGCGCAGCACGACGACTTTATGGTCAAGGCGCGCGCCATGGGTATTGAGCCGCCGCTCGACCCCATCATGGGCATCATCTTCCTGCCCCTGCCGGTCATCCCGACGCTCCGTATCCGCCCCGAGGGCATGTTCGACGTCACCACATTCACCTACGCCGACTAGTCCGGCAGTTAGGGACGTTCCTTTTTTGCCGGCAGTCGGGGACACTCCTTGACAAGCTCCTTGGCGCTGCAAGTGTGCGCGGCGTTGAGGACATGTGAAGCGTCCGCCAGGCCCTTGTAATGGTTTTGCCTGAGCGGTCTGCACGAGCTCCTTTTGGGTACGGTTGAGTTGGATTTATGTCTGATTCCATCAAGCCCGAAAGGAGCTTTTCTATGATCAAATTAATCGCATCCGATATGGACGGCACGCTGCTCGATGAGAATAGCCAGGTGCCGCCCGAGACCTACGAGCTTATCGTGGCCCTGCGTGAGCGCGGCGTGCATTTTGCCGCGTCGTCGGGGCGTCGCTATGACCGTCTGTGCGAGTTCTTTGCGCCCGTGGTCGACAAGATGGACTTTGTCGCGGCGAACGGCGCGCAGGTCTATGCGGACGGTGTCGAGGTCGACCGCGAGGTCTATTCGCATCTCGCCATCCGCAAGCTCGCACGCACGGTCAAGATGTTTCCCAACATGCATCTGGCGCTCTTTGACCGGACCAAGTCCTTTTTGCTCGATGACGAGGACAAGTTTGTCCGCGAGATCGACAAGGACCTGCCTAATGCCGAGCGCATCTGGGGGCTGCCCGATCCACATGTGAATATCATCAAAGCATCAATTATCTGCGATGACGGCAACGTGATGGATAACGCCTACGTGCTTCAGCGCGAGCTGGGCGATCTGTTCTCCTTTGCGCCTTCGGGCAACGCGTGGATCGATGCCATGCAGCCTGGTGTGTCGAAGGCCTCGGGCATCGCGCAGCTCGCGGAGCATTACGGCATTGGACGCGACGAGGTCATGGCGTTTGGCGACTCGATGAACGACTACGAGATCATTCGCTTTGTCGGCACGGGCTGCGCGATGGAAAACGCGCGTCCTGCGCTCAAGGCGGTTGCCGACCGCATCGTGGGCTGCAACCGCGACCATGCCGTCCAGCAAGAACTTCGCCACGTGCTGGAGAGCCTCGCCTAATCCTGCAGTTAGGGACACTCCTTGCGGTTTTTCGGGGTAGCTAATTTGGGACGGGGCTATTTTAGCTACCCCACAAGCGGGTAGCTAAAATAGCCCCGTCCCAAATTAGCTGCCCTGCTGGGTTGCTGCTGCTAGGCGAGGGCGGCCATGATGGTGCGGGCTACGCCGTCGTGGTCGTTGTCAAACTCGGTGATGGCACCGGCGGCCTCGCGGTCCTCGGGCTCGCCATTGATCATGGCCATGCCATGGCCTGCGGCCTGCAGCATGGGGATGTCGTTGATGTTGTCGCCGAAGGCCCAGGCATCTGCCAGGGGCTCGCCCAGATGCTCGCACAGCCATGTCAGAGCCGTTCCCTTGGTGGCGCCCTCGCCCATGACCTCAATATTCATTTCGTACGAACGCGTGACCTCGATCCCGTCGAGCGTGCCGAGCGCCGCCGCGATGGCGTCGCGGTCGGCGGGGTCGTGCCAGTACATGGCGATGCGCTCGAGCGTCTCGACCTCGTCGATCTTGCTGTCGACGTCCACGTCGATGGGCGTGCGCGTGCGCCTGAGCGAGCCGGCAATATGCGGGTCGCCGCCGCAGAACTCGTCCAGGCGCTCGTAGAGCGAGCGGGGGAGGAAGCACTGGCCGTCGGCGAAGATATCGAAGGTGACGTCGTGGCCGGCGGCAATGCGATGGATGCAGTGGGCAATGTCACGGTCGAGCGGACGGCTCAGAATGCACGTGGCGCGCGAGGCATCGGTGGGTGCATTCTCGTCGAGCTGCCAGACGCTGGCGCCGTTGGCGCAGACCGCGTAGTGCACGGCGGGGTGGGCAAGGATGGGCTCAAAGACGCCCGACAGCGGACGGCCCGTGCAGGGCACAAACTCAATGCCGCGACGTGCGAGCTCATCGAGCATCGCCCAGGTGGCGTCGCTCATCTGCTTGTCGCTCGTCAGCAGCGTTCCATCCATATCGGAAAACACGATCATCTGATGTTGTCCTTTCCAAGAGACATAAAAAGCGTGGCCGAGGGCTTGGGGCCCTGGCCACGCTCTGGATCTATAACGGTCCGCGTCCTAGCGGTCGGCGAGCGGCTTGTACTCTAGCGGCTCGATTACCGGGCGATATGCCGGGCGGATGATGCGGTGTGCGCAGAAGAGCTCTTCCATGCGGTGCGCCGACCAGCCGGCCATGCGGGCGACGGCGAACAGCGGCGTAAAGAGCGTCTCGGGCACACCGAGCATCTTGTAGATAAAGCCCGTGTACAGGTCGATGTTGGCGCAGATGGGCTTGGTCATGCCGTGGTCGCGCATCACCTGCGGCGCCAGGCGTTCGATGCACTCGATGAGTGCGAACTCCTCGCCCAGGTCCTTTTTGGCCGCCAGCGAGCGCGCGTAATGACGGCAGACCTCGGCGCGCGGGTCGCTCAGCGTGTAGACAGCGTGGCCCATGCCGTAGATAAGACCCGTGCCGTCGAAGGCCTGCTTGTCGAGGATCTTGCCCAGGTAGGCCGCGACCTCGTCCTCGTTTTCCCAGTTGGAAACATGCGCGCGGATGTCCTCGTGCATGGACACGACCTTGGCATTGGCACCGCCGTGGCGCGGGCCCTTGAGCGAGCCGATAGCCGCGGCGTAGGCGGAATACGGGTCGGTGGCCGAAGACGACAGCACGCGGCAGGCGAAGGTGGAGTTGTTGCCGCCGCCGTGCTCGGCATGCAGCATGAGCATAACGTCGAGCAGCATCGCCTCATCGCGGGTAAACGCCATGCCGCCGCGCAGGACCTGTAGGATGGTCTCGGCGGTGGAGAGACCGGGCGTGGGGTGCGGCACGTGAACCTCGGAGCCGCGAAGCTTGGCGACCGAGGCCATGTGTGCGAAGGCGGCGATGCGCGGGAGACGTGCGAGCATGGAAATGGCGACGTCGATTTCGTGCTCGGGCGTGATCACGTCTGGTTCGGCATCGAAGGCGTAGAGCAGCAGCACGGCGCGCTGGAGCACGTTCATGATGCTCGACGACACCGTGGTCATAGGGAACTCTTTGACGTACTCGTCGCTCAGATGTCTAAAGGCGCCCAGGCGCTCGCAAAAGCCGTCGAGCTCTTCCTTGTTGGGCAGCGAACCCGTGATAAGCAGATAGGCGACTTCCTCGTAGCCGTAGCGATTCTCGGCCTGGGCATTGTTGACCAGGTCTTCGATGCTGTAGCCGCGAAGCGTGAGCTTGCCCTGATCGGGCACGACCTTTCCGTCGACCTTGTTGTAGCCGTGCACATCCGAGATGCGAGTGAGGCCCGCGACCACGCCCGAGCCGTCGGCATTGCGCAGGCCGCGCTTGACATTGTGCTCAACAAACAGGCCCTCGTCATAAGGGTCGGTCGGCAGGCCGTGGTAGAGGCTTTCGCTCTCAGGCGAAATCTGGCGGCTTGCTTCGTAATCCAGAACCAGGCGGCTCAAGTGGTCGTCGAAGCGGTAATAGATTTTCTTGGCGTCGTAGGCCATGTGCGCTCCTCTCCGGGCCGCATCGGGGTGACTTGCATGGGCATGCGCGCGTCAGGCTATCCCCAGCGGCTTGCTCGCTACAGGCGGTACATAAAGTTGAAGACGTCCTCGCGCTGGATGGACACGTTGACGCCCGAAAGCTCGCCGGCCTCGGCCAGCGCCTTCTGCAGCTCGGCGAAGTCGAGCTTGGACTCGGCGGTATCGGCCAGCATGGTCATGGTGAAGATGTCCTCGATAATGGACTGCGTGATGTCGCGGATGTCGACGTTGGCCTCGCCTAGGACACGGGTGACGCCGGCGACGATGCCGGGGCGGTTCTTGCCAAGGACGGTGATGACGATACGGGAGGACGAGATCTCGGCCATGGGAAACCCTTTCGCGTGATTGCGGCGCGCGCGGGGCGCTCCGCTACGGTACAGTGTTCATCATTGTACCTGTCTGGCGCAAAAAAGGCGCGCTCGCTGCGGCGTTACATGCCTGCAACATGAGCGTAAGGGGGAAGGCCGTACGGGGAAGAGCCGTCTGGCGCGTGTCCGGCTCGTGTTGGGTTGATTTCCGATCTCAGCCGAACACATTGAGCGGACAGGCCGTTCCCGCAGTCAGCCGAACGCCTCCGACGGCTGATTCCGAACTGGAAGCGGAGGGCATCCCCGCCCTTCGGTAGGGGATACCGCTCCGCGGCGCATGCCGCGGGCGGCGCCCCTATCGGACCACCGTGACCTCAGTTGGGATGGGCCCAGCACTGCCGCGTACTCGGTGAGCTAGAGCCAACTGTTCGTCTTCACGTCGCGTATGGCGATATTTCGGTCGTCCGGCTCGGTGATGCCGTAGCCGAACGCCTGGAGCGTTTCGATGGACTCCTGGATCCTCTGTTGGAACATGGGACCCGGATCGACCCTCGGCCCGAGGTGCCCGCGCCAAAGGCACGGCGTGGCGCGCAGCATGTTATGGATTTTGGAGATGGGCTCGATGTCGGCGTAGACGTTGAGCGTCGCCATGGCGTCCTTGTGGCCGAGGATCGATTGGAGCGCCTTGATATCGCCGCCTTGGCGGATCCACTGCGTTGCGAACGTGTGGCGAAGGCCGTGGAACGTGATCAGCTCGTCGTTGGTGCCCATGAGGCCGTTGGTCTCCGAGAACGTCTTGAACGCCCTGCGGATATAGCTTGTCGTCGCGAAGGTCGCGCCCGGCTCCGACAGGATGTAGCAGTCCCCGATCTCGACCGCCCCGGTAAGGCCGCGCAAGCGCAGCTTTCCGCAGTCGATCTCGTGGGTCTCCTTCAGGAAGGGGAGTAGGCCGACCGGGTCGATGGGGATACCCCTGGCGTCATGGGTCTTGGTGTCCTTGATGAACGAACCCATTCCCTTCGCGTACGCCACCGAGTGTCTGATCGAGATCAGGCCCGTCTCGAAATCCACATCGCACCACCGAAGGCCGCAGACCTCGCCGATTCGCATCCCCGTGTGCAGGGCGAGTACGACCGCCCTCTAATCCTCGGCGGACCAATCGAGTCCGAACTCCTTTCGGGCATCCTCTTCGCTCATGACTTCGAGAAGGTCTCCAGGTTGGCAACGAAGGGCGAGGCATAGCTGCTCGAGCGTGTTGAAACGAATGCCGCGAATATGCCCTTTTTTAATACGGGACAGGTTCACGGGCGTGGTTCCAATCCTTTCGGCAAGTTCGTTCGAGGAAATCTTTCGCTCGGCCATGATCTTGTCGAGGCGAACAATTACGGGCATGACGTTTCCTTACGCAATCTCGTCGGAGTCGAGGTACAGCTCCCGAGCGTATAGGAAGAGCTGGGAAAGCATGAACAGGACGATGCCGAGAACCAGAGAGGTCCAGTCGAATGATGAAGCGATCTCTTGGGCGCCGACGGCCCCCTCGCCGCCAAACATCGAAACGGAGGTTTTGAGTGAGCCGGCGTAGAGGCTGGTGGCAGCTTGAACAACGAAGAGAATGCCGAGCACCTTCAAGCATGTCGCAGACCCTTTCTTGAAGGGGTCTCCGCTCTTGATCGTCCACACGAGAACGGCGCTGAGGATGGTCGTAGCGATACCGATGACGGCAGGGACCAATGTCGAGATCGCAAGGGCTGGATACGCGGGGGAGTCTGCAATTACAGGGTTGTCGAGCACTTCGATTGCTGGCTTTAAGGAGAACGCCACTTGTGCGATGGCGGTGGCGCAAAGGGTCGCAGAGGCTATCGCACATGCGATGCGGAAGGAATGAAGCCGGGGAGTGCGATTGTCGGAACTCATAATAACCTCCGAAGAATTTAAAAAACTCAGGTTACTTTTTAACAGTTTATGTTAAATTGACTTTGCCGGCAAGTAATCACAGCATGCTGCAACCGTAACCCCGCGCATCGGGCTGAATCGTGTTGAAACGAGCTGGTGATACGTATGTTCAAAATCTCGAAGGTGATCTTTAGGTCGCTCCTCTCCTCTAGGTCGCTCCGTGTTGCCGTTGCTGCGTTGATGGTTCTTTGTGCTTTGCCAGTCTTCAGGAGTGCGGCTGGCATCGACGGACGGGTTGAATACCTCGAGTCGGGAATAACCCGCGTTGAGCAGGAATTGTCAGCATCCTATGCGGACGCGCTTGTGAATGCGGGAGAGGAGGGCGTCTATACCTCTTCATCAAGCATGCCTGCACTTCTGTACCCTCTTGACACGGGGCGACTTATCTTGGCGCCGCTCTCTCCTCTGCTTCCGTTTCTGCAGATATCGGACGGAGGGTACTCCTTTTATGACGGATCGAAGGAATACTTGCTATGGGTCGCAACGGCCGTTGCCGTCTCGTTCCTTGCCGCGCGCCTTAACAAACGTGGAAAGCTCATCATCCAGGCACCGATGGGTGAGCCGGGTAGGCTTGTTGCATCGAGCGTATGGGCGAGTGCTTTTGCAATGCTTGCCGTCTTCGCCATCAATCTTCCAGGGATAATCGCCGCGCTCGTGAAGAATGGCCCGGGCTCGCCGTTCTATCCGATAGGCTACATTCAATTTGCGACTCCGGTTATCAAACCGGCTTGGCTGGTGTTCGCGCAGACGACCATCTTGCAATTCTTGATGGCGGCGTTCATTTCGCTCGTCGTTCACCTTGCCGTGAAGATTGCCAATAGCCCTGCGCTTGGAATCGTGTTCGTATGTGCCCTGATGGGGGTGACGATGGTTCCCGGGTATTACGGAAGATCCATGGCTTTACGTGAATTCGCCCTGTTAAATCCCCTTACGTATGCAAACACCGAGTTGACCGTAGGCGCCTATAGCCCGTACCCAACAACACAGTTAGTGAATCTGCCCGGACTTTGCTTCGAGCGTGGGGCAATTACCCTCGTATGCGCCATCGCGATCGAGGTGCTGGCAATCTTCTTGCTCTGCGTTGCTGGAAAGAGCGGCTGCGCGCGTCCGATGTTCCCGACTGGTCTTGACAGGGGTGCCTTCATCGCCTCGCAAACGACAACTCGTTCGGGCCCTTATACCGCCGCCGTTGCATACGTAAGAGCGATGGGAAAGCTGCTCCTGCATTCTCCCGTCCTCGCCGTATGCGCGGTTGCAATGTCGACGGCGATGCTGGTCCCGGCTCTGGTTGAGATGTTTCCCGACACCGATGGCGTTTCCGCTGGTCGGTATAGGGATGGCGAGCTTCGTTCAATAGATCGGTATCTAGAGCGCGACGCTGCGAATATGGACGCCGAGGGCAAAACGGCCCTGGAAAACATGCGAGATGCTCTTTCGGGTTTCGTGTATGCACCTACGCCTGCGGAGGGGTTTCGAAGCCTTGCGACATACGAGCGCGCTCGAGGCGAGCTGAGCGCGGCAGATGCGACCCTCCTGCAATCGATTGGAATCGAGCCAGAGACTCCTTCTCGTGCGGAGGCGCGCGCCCTTCTGCTCGAGTCGATCGCAAGCTTGCCGGACCCCAAGGTTTACGAATTGAGTACGAAGATGCCCCCGTTAATCCTTCTTTCGTATCTCCAGGCAGCGCTTCCTTCCTTGTTTTGGCTGTTGCCCGTGGTTGTCACATCGCTTGCGTGCACCTACCTGCGGTGCCGTTCCCTTCTGGTTTTCCAAGTCCCCGCAACAGCGCATGTGCGTTTTCTGACGGCTGTTGCGCTGTCTCTCCTGCTTGGCCTGGCGCTGCTTTTGGTGTCGATGGTTCCCGCTGCGGTTGTGTCCTTGATTAAGAACGGTGCGGGTGGATCGGAGTATCCCGTCGCTCTCATTCGGGCGGGAGCTTCGACAACGTCCATGGTGGGGGAGGCGGTGTTGTGCAGTATTCCGTTGCTGGTCATGGCATACGGCGTGATTTCCGTCGTCGCTGCGTTGACAGCAGCGATTAGCCGCAACCCCGTTGTCACCGGGGTGGTTTGCGCGGTTCTCCTGGTGTTGGGTTCGTTGAGCGCTCATGTTGAAAGCGCGGGCATGGGCGTCGCGCTGCTGGCTCCATTCGCCTCGTTTGATCCCGCTTCCCAGGTGGGGACGATTGGGTTCCTTGGGCGAGGGACGAACGCGATGCCTTTTGGAGAGGTCGTCGGCGCATCGGGCGCTCTGCTGGTGGTTTTGGGCGCCGTATCTCCGTTGATGGTGCGCCTGAGTGTTCCAAAGATCGAAAGGGGATGATCTCGATGATTGGCCTTCAAACGCTGACGATCTCTTATGGAAAGAAGGTGCTCGTAGATTCGGTGGACGCTGAGTTTGCCCCGGGTACGGTCTACGGTCTCGTCGCTCCGAACGGGCATGGAAAGACGACGTTGCTGCGTGCGATGGCAGGTTTGCCGGGTCCTCGCGTGGACGGGAGCATCGTTCTGGATGAGGTGCAGGGTACGGGTGCGAGAGAGGTCCGTTCTATGATCTTCTATGCACCTGGTGAGGGGACGCTGCTGTATCCCGGATTGCGTGCGGAAGATCACCTCAAGATGGTTTGCGATATGTGGCCGCATGCTCGCGATATCGAAGAGATAGTGGAACAAACGCAGATAGGCGAGTTCGCGAAGATGAGGATCCGCACTCTGAGCCAGGGCATGAAGCAGCAGCTTACCCTGGCGATTGCGTATGCGACGGGTGCGCGGTACCTTCTATTAGATGAGCCCATGAACGCGCTCGACCCCAGCAGGGTGGGCTTGCATTCAGAGATCCTCAGGAAGCTGGCCGATTCTGGTACGTGCATCATCATGTCATCCCACATCTTGGATTCGGTCGATAGGCTGTGCGATGAGATTCTGTTTTTGAAGGATGGGAGGCTCATTAGAAGCATTCCGCAAGATGATGCTGCGCCGAAGTCTCCTGGATCCCATTTCGCAAAGCCTGCCGGACGCGCCGAGGGTGCGCTAAGCACGTATCGGCGACTCTACGAAAAAGGCGGGTAGAAATGCAAGTTAAAAATCTATGTGGTCAATGTGATGCCGTTGAACCCGCGTATCGATACCGCTCAGCCATTCGCCTCGCCCCCGTCGCATGCATCTTCATTCGGTCTGTCATTATCAATCTAACGATGACTTGAGAAATGTAGGTGCTTCTAAATGTACTGTCGACTTCTTCTCAAACTAATCCTAAGAGACAAGGCCGTATGGATTTCCACGCTCGTTCTTGCTGCAGCCTTTTCCGTCCCCATTGCGTTCAATTCACCCATCTACGGCCCCTTCTTTATGAAGCAGGGCATGCAGGGCTTTGTCGACGCATTCAATACGCGCGCGCCCCAGGCCAGCGGCACAGACCTATCGCCAGAGCAGCAAGATGACGCTGAGCTTGCAAGATACGCGAACGCCGCCCTCGCCGCTCAAACCGACGCCGCCTTTCTCGACTCTGCCGAGAGCTACTACGCGCTCATGGACGAGGGCTTCCAATCCGGGTCCATCGTGGGGGACCAGGAGACCAATGACGCAGAGCTCGCATATTGCCGCGCTCTGAGCAGCTCCGGCATCGCGGATATCCCGGCCTCCGCAAACGACCTGCCGTTCCTCTCCTTCCTGCCCTACGCCATTGCCCAGGCGCCGTCCTTCCTCCCCTTCATCCCCTTCCTTCTCTCGTCGATACTCGTGCTCGGCGCCACAAGGCCCGGGACCCTGGCGGCAAAGGCGCCCGTGCCCAAATTCTGGCGCCTTATCCAAACCGTGTTTTCGATAATTGGCGCGGGGACCGCGATGCTCCTCGCCGGCCTTGCGCCCGGGAGTATTTACGCCTCGGTCCTAAACGGCTTCGGGCAAATTGGGTACCCGATCGCCTTCTTCCATAACGGCGCGCTTACCACCACGACCGCGGGAAACGTCTTCACGACCATACTTCTCGCGCTGCTCGCGGGCGGAACCTTGATATCCGTTTGTTCCGTCGTCCTATCGACCGCAACGAGGCGCGTCTTCGCGGGCCCCCTTACCTCCGCGTTGCTTGTCGCGGCCCCGGCATTCCCGTTATTGTCCGATTCGGCACTGGGGCATAATGCCGCGCTCGAGCTCCTGCCGCTGGCCGTGTTCTCGCCTATCGAGGCAACGGGTTACGTAGGATGCTTCCCGACAGAATTCATTGGCTCCGGTTCGGGCGGCGCATCGATGCTTGCCGTGGCCCTGGTATACGTCGCGGTCCTTTTCGCGGTCGGCGCCGTTGTGACGCGTTCGCCCAAACAGGCTGGACCCGCTAAAAAGCACCATGGGCTTGAGCTCCTGGACGCGAGCGTGGGATACGGGAGCACGACGATACTTTCGATCGGATCGCTTTCCTTGGGCCCGGGAACGGCGGCGGGGCTCGTCGCTCCCAACGGCTCGGGGAAAACCACCCTTCTTGAAGCGCTGTCGGGCCAATTTCCCACCCGCATCCGCTCGGGAAGCCTGTTGGCAGACGGAATCTACCAACGTCGATCAGCCGAATTCGCAGAACTCGTCTACCTGAGCTTTTCGGGCGGCGCGGATCTCTACCCCACGCTATCGGCCCGCGAGCACCTCTCTTTCGTTAGGGAGGCGTGGAAATCGGCCGCCGACATCGACTCGCTCTGCAACTCCCTCGGAATCTCCCCATATCTCGACAAGCCGACCCGTAAACTCTCGACAGGAATGAAGCAGCAGGTAAAGCTTGCCATGGCGATAGCGACCGATTGCCCGTACCTCATCCTCGATGAACCGCTGAACGGCCTCGATCCGGGAAAACGGAAAACCTCCTGCGACGCGATGCGCAGCGAGGTGGAGCGGGGACGCAGCGTGCTCATCTCAAGCCATCTGCTCGACGACCTGGCAGACCTCACCGACTCGTTCTACTTCATCGAGGCCGGCACGCTCGTGGAAAAGATCAAGTCGTCCTCGCAGACGCTCAAGCAGGAATACCTCGATACATACGAG